>JAJDVW010000128.1 GCA_022825925.1 Pseudomonadales bacterium
GCAGGAAGAGATCTTCGCCCAGTGGCGGGAGGACATCGCCGCCATCGCCGAGTGCCCGAACGTCGTCGCGAAGCTCGGCGGACTCGCGATGCCGGACAACGGCTTCGGCTGGCACGACCGCGACCTGCCGCCTACTTCAGACGAATTCGTCGCCGCGCAGAGCCGCTACCACCTGCACACCATCGAGTGCTTCGGCCCCGACCGTTGCATGTTCGAGAGCAATTTCCCGGTGGACCGCCTGTCGATCTCCTACCACGTCATGTGGAACGGCATGAAGAAGATCGTCGCGGACTTCTCGGAGGACGAGAAGCACGCCATGTTCTACGGGACGGCGGAGCGCGTGTACCGGGTGTAGGCGACGCGCGGACTCAGCGGCCGAACAGCCACTTGAGGAGCCCGGCCGCCGCGAGCAGGGCAATCACCCACGGCGCGGCGAAGAGCAGCGCGACGGCGCCGCCGATCACCGCGAGTATCACGCCGAAGACGATGCTCACCGTGACGCCGAGGATCGGCAGGGCGACGAAGAGCGCCAGCCACACGACGGCCACTCCGAGGGCAACCGTGCACGCGGCGACGAAGAGGCGCGCCAGCGGACTCCGTACCCGTTGGCCGTTGACCCGCATGTCGCGGCGTTCCCATTCCACCGAATAGCGTCTGTTCATATGCGCTCCATGGTTCTCGACCCGTCCGGGCCATCCTGCACCCTGCCGGTCAGCCGCCGCGCCACCCGCCGTCCGAGCGCGTAGCCGGCCACGGCCACCAGGGGGTGCCGCGTCAAGGCGAAGGCCACCGCCGCGGCGCCCACCCCCGCGACCAGCGTTGCCAGTTGCGGGCTCTCCGCGGGCCCGCCGGCGGCCCGCGTGACGGTGTGCTCGCAGTTGTTGGTGAAGACGTTGTAGCCGCGCCGTTCGCCCTGCTCCGCGTACCGCAGCGCACTGCTGCGCTGCGCCTGGTCGAGGCGCCGTACGCGCATCGGCTTGCCGCGGCGGAACTCCGCCTCGGTGGAGACGTGCTCGCCGCGCAGCGGGGTGTTGTGCAGCACCTTGCCGTCGCGCAGCACGACGCCCTGGTGCATCACGAATCCCTTGCGTCGGGCGACGATGTCGCCTGGGAGCCAATGGGTCATGGTTCGTCTTTCCAACCTGTCCTGCAGCCTTCGTAGCAGGAATCGTTCCAACCTGGAAGATACCCTCAAATCAGGAGCTTGGACCACCAGCGCCCGATCGCGCGGCGCGGATCACGCCAATACGTGGCGGCGACCGCCACCTGACGGACCGCCGCTGGCAGGTGACTCAGATCGTCGATGCACACGCTTCGGCCCGCCCGACCACGGCGCGCGCCAGCCCCTCCAGCACGGCGCCGTCCAGGCCCGGCGACATCAACGCCTCGGCCGTCCCGGGCGCTTCGGCCCGCACGCGTTCCGTCAGCTCCGCAACGCGACGGCGGACCAGGGGCATCCCGAGACCGCCGCCGGCCGCGAAAGCGGCCCACGCCCGCGGGTTCATCTCCTCGAGCGTCGCGCGTCGGCCCATGCGCATCGCAAGCCTCGGCGACAGTTCCGGCCAGGCCACGGTCGAGAGGAGATCATAGAGGGGGGCGAGGCGCGGGCCGCCCGCGTCGTAAAGGATGGAGTAGTTCTTCCCGTGCGCATCCGCGTTGCCCAGGGCCAAATGGAAGAGCGCGGCGTCGAGCAACTTGAGCACCTCCACCGCGGGCCGCGCGGAGATACGCCGCAGCAGCGCGAAGGCGTCGCGGAACCCGGGGCCCCTTCGCTCGCGTACTTCCGCTCGGGATACACACCGAGCGCCTGGCAGAAGTCCTCCTGGTGCACGCGCCGGACCTCGCCCGTCGCGGCGGACGACCGGTCATACCGTTCGACCAGGAGGAACGTCCGCCCGGAGACGCGCCGCGGCTCGACGCCGGCGACATCGAGCCCTGCCGACGCGGCGAGCCGCATGGAGAAGGCCTCGTTTGCCGTCGCGCCGGGAAACCGCTCGACGGGCGGCTTGAGGATGTGCGTGGTCGGTTGTCCCCGCACCGGGAGCGCCACGGCGCCGTCCGTCAGCACGACCGGCAGCTTCGACTGTGCTCCCGCGAGCGACAGCCTCAGGTTCGTCTCGCCGGCCAGCAGCGGTCTGTCGGGAAGCATGTCAAGGACCCGGACCAGCTCGTCGTCGTCGAGCGGTTCGGGTCGTGGACGCCCGGTCGGCGACTCCGGTGATTCCTCCGGCGACAGGAGCTGCACCGCACCGGCCACCTCGCCGCCCAGTCCCTCGAGCAGTGCGAAATCGTTGCCTGGCGACACGCCCAAGGCTCGCGCTACCGCCTCCCGCTGTCCCTCATCCGGTAGCAGACCGGCGAAGAAGGGACGACAGGCGGCGCGCCGGTACCGCCGCTCCCGTTTCGGCAGGGACGCCGACAGCGCGCGCGCCTCCGGCCGGCGCACCCAGTCGGCGTCGTAGACGAAACTCAGGTCGCCGCCGCGATCCTGCGCCAGGCGGCCGACCGGCTCCCGATCCCACCAGACCTGCAGCACTCCGGCCACCGTCGCGCCGCCCCGATCAGGCCTCGGGCGGTGGGACGATGTCCAGCGTGCAGCCCAACGCCTGCAACACCTGGAGCGTCTTGCCGAGCTGCGCGGTGGGCTTGCCCCGTTCCAACTCCACGAGGAACCGCAGACCCACGCCGGCCGCGCCCGCGAGCTCGTACTGCCGCAGCCCCGCAGCCTTGCGAGCGGTCCGTATCACGTCGCCGATCTCGGCCGGCGTCAGGACGCGTTTCGACATGGTGGATTTACCGCTCGGGAATATCCCATCGGGACACCGGCCGTGTCAACCAGAATTTACTGTTCGGTGCATTTTAGAAGCCGGGCCGCTTTTGTCCCGGCTGGTCGCCGCGAAGCCGGGCTACTCGTCCGGAAACGCCTCGAGCATGTAGTCGACCGAGTCCCGGAGCTGTTCCTCGCTGCAGGCGTAGCAGAGCCCCATCACCGGCATGCCGGGCGGCATCCCGTCGATCACCGACTGGAGCAGCGCGTCCTCGCCCTTCTCGAGCCGCGTCCCCCAGGACGCCCGGTCGCCGAACTTCGGCGCGTCCGCGACGCCGGCGGCGTGGCACGAGAAGCAGTAGCGCTCGTACGTGCGCTTGCCGGGGTGCTCGGTAGTCTCGCCGCGGTCGCAGGAGGGCAGCCAGGCGAGCACGGCGCCGAGGACGAGGATACGCGTCAGGTTCCGCATCGATGGGTCACACGTCGCGGGCGTCAGACCCCGAGTTCGAAGTCGTCGGCGTCGCGCCACGCGGGAAACGCGGCACGATAGCCGTCGAGGGCCACCCTGTCCAACTCGACGTGCGCGATGCGTTCCGCGTCGAAGACTTCGACAACGGCAGTGCCTTCGAAGTCGTACACCGCCGTGCCGCCCCGGTAGACGACGCCGTTGCCGTCCTCGCCGACGCGGTTCACGCCGACGACGTAGCACTGGTTCTCGATGGCGCGCGCGCGGAGCAGGCCGTTCCAGTGCGCCTGGCGCGCCGCAGGCCAGTTGGCCGGGTAGATCAGCACGTCGTAATCGCCCCGGTTGCGCGACCACACCGGGAAGCGCAGGTCGTAGCAGACGAGCGGACAGACGCGCCAGGCGCCGTGGGCGACCACGACGCGTTCGTGCCCGGCGTCGTAGTGCTCGTGCTCGCCGGCCATGCGAAACCGGTGCCGCTTGTCGTAGGTCGTCGCCGTCCCGTCCGGCGGCATCCAGACGAGCCGGTTGAACCAGCGCTCCCCCTCCCGGATCACGACGCTGCCGGCGAGCACCGCGTCGAGCGACGCCGCGCGCTCCCGCAGCCACGCCACCGTCGGGCCGTCCATCGTCTCCGCCACTTCGCGCGAGTCCATCGTGAAGCCGGTGCTGAACATCTCAGGCAGGACCACGAGTTCCGTGCCCGGCTCGACCTGCTCGAACCACGCATCGAAACGCCGGCGGTTCGCCGCCGGGTCGTGCCAGTCGAGGGCGGTCTGGACGACGGCAACCTTCACGGTCCGCCCTTCACAACCGGCTCTTCACAACCGGCAGAGGATCTCGGCGGCCCGCACGAGGGTCTCGTCGTCCTTCGCGAAGCAGAAGCGCAGGAACCGCTGGTTGGGCGGCTCGGCGTAGAACACGGACACCGGGATCGAGGCGAGCTTGTGTTCCACCGTGAGCCGGCGGGCGAGGTCGACGTCGCGCTCGTTGCTGACGGCCGAGTAGTCGAGCAACTGGAAGAACGTCCCGGCGGACGGCGTCAGTTCGAAGCGCGAGTCCGCGAGCATGCCGTTGAAGAGGTCGCGCTTGTGCTGGTAGAAGGCCGCGAGCCCGTGGTGGTGTTCCGGGCACTGTGCCAGGAAGTCCGCGATGCCGTGCTGCAGCGGCGTCGGCGTCGTGAAGTTCACCCACTGGTGGATGCCGCGGAACTCCTTCGTGAGGGGCGCGGGCGCCACGCAGTAGCCCACCTTCCAGCCCGTCGCGTGGTACGTCTTGCCGAAGGAAGACACCACGAAACTCCGCTCGAAGAGCTCCGGGGTCCGCGTCATGCTCTCGTGCCGGTGCCCGTCGAAGACGATGTGCTCGTAGACCTCGTCGGAGACGATGTAGATCTCGCGGTCCGCGACGATGTCCGCGAGCGCGGCCGTGTCGTCGGCCGTCCAGGCGCCGCCGGTCGGGTTGTGGGGCGTGTTGACGGCGATCAGCCGCGTGCGGTCGGTCACCGCGTCGCGCACCCGGTCCCAGTCCGGGCGGAAGGCGGGGGCCGTCAGCGGCAGGCGCACCGGGACGCCCTGGTTGAGGTCCACCACCGGCCGGTAGGCGTCGTAGGCGGGGTCGAACAGGATCACCTCGTCCCCGGGGTGGATCACGGCGGTCATGGCGCAGTAGAGCGCCTCCGTGCCCCCGGAGGTGACCGTCACCTCGGTCTCCGGATCGACCCGGACCCCGTACAGGTCGAGCACCTTCGCCGCGACGCCCTCGCGCAGCGGCTCGATCCCGGACATCGGCGGGTACTGGTTGTAGCCGTGGGTGAGGTAGTAGCCGACCCGCTCGAGGAGTCCCGGCGGCGCGTCGAAGTCCGGGAACCCCTGCGAGAGGTTCATCGCCCCCTCGTCGGCGGCGAGCTTCGACATGATCGTGAAGATCGTCGTGCCCTCGTCGGGCAGCTTGCTCGCGATCGCCAAGGCGCGCGTTCCTCGAGACGTCGGGGCGTTACCGGCTAGGCGTTCGACTTCCAGTTGCCGTGGAAGCCGTAGGGCACGCGATGCGGCAGCTCGGCGCAGGCGACCGGACCGTCGGCCACGTTGCCGGCATCGAGGAACATCAGGTCGCTGCGGTTCTCCGCCGCCCGGTAGACGACCGAGAGCAGGTAGCCCTCGCCCTCCCCCGCGTCCTGCGACCGCGGCACGAACACCGGTTCCCCGGTCACGTCGCCGTCCGGCAGCACGTACTGGTTCCGCTTCCCGGCGGCGAAGTCGTGATGCGCCACCGCGTTGAACCCGAGGCCCGGCGCCGCCCCGATGGCCGCCCCGTAGTAGCCGTGCCGGTAGCCGTTGCACGCAAAGCGTTCGTCGAGCCGGGGGAACTCGCCCGTGACGTCGTCGAGGTAGCGGCGCCGGATGCCGTTCGAGTTGTCCGCGAGGTCGATCACCCACTCGCAGAGGCGCGCGTTCGCCTTCGCCGGGTCCGCCGGGCTGCCGTCCGCCTTCGGAAACAGCGGCGCCTCCTCGAACTGCATGACGTGGGCGACGATGCGGCTGCCGTCGGTGTACGCGTTCATCGGGTGGAACACGTAGCAGGGGTCCGTCTCGAACCAGCGGATCTCCTCCACCGAGCCGTCGCGGCGCATCACCCCCACGTGCGTGCCCTTGTCCGGCTCCCAGGCGAACGCGGGCTTGCCCCGCATCGCCCGCTCCATGCTCCCGGTGAGCGGGAAGATGGGGAAGAGCACGTGCTCGTCCGTGACCATGAAGTCGTGGACCATGCTCGCGTAGGGCGCCTGGAAGCGGTCCGAGCGCGTCAGCACGCCGTCGCCGTCGACGACCTGGTAGCTCATGCCGGGGCTGAAGATGCCGTCGGCCATGTAGCCGAAGAAGAGCATCTCGCCGGTCTTGGGGTCCATCTTCGGATGGGCCGTCATGGGCCCTTCGAGCCGTTCGTCGAACTTCCAGACGCCTTTCGATTCCAGCGTCTCCGGGTCGAGCTCGAACGGGGCGTGGCCTTCCTCGAGCGCCAGCAGCCGGCCGCCGTGCCAGACGACGTTGGTGTTCGCGAGCCCATCCGTTTCCACGCCCTGCGCCACCGGATCGGTGTCCATCGGGTTGAACGGATTGAACAGGCTGCGCCCCTCGCGGCGCTCGAGGGTCCACTTCACCGTTCGCGCCCACCGGTTGCGGTAGCGCACGCGGCCGTCCCGGATGCGGAACATGTGCAGCATGCCGTCGCCGGCGAACCAGTGGTGGTCGCTCCGCGGCGGGAACTGCGGATCGGGGCCGTTCCGGTAGTAGGTGATGTCGAGGTCCGCGGGCAGGTCGCCGCGCACGATCATGTCGTCGATGTCGCACTCCATGCGGAGGGGCGCGAAGTTGCCGGTGAGCTGCGGGTGGTCGGAGTACGGGGTGGTCACGGTCTCTCCCGGGGCAGGCGGCGCATAGGGAGCGACACTCTACCAGCAGACGAACGCGCGGAGGCGCCGGACGCGCTCAGGACAGGCGGATCGACCGGCAGTCGGAAGTACAGGTGCTTTCGCGTCCGGGACTGCCTCGCGCAGCGTGTCATGTCACGTTCCGGACTCGTCTTCGACCAGGGCCGCCATCTCGGCGGCGAACCACAGCGCCATCGCCCCGCCGCGCGCGTCGGTGCCCGTGCTGAACGCCCGGTCGACATACTCCTGGCGGGACTCGAGCGGTCCCGTGCCGACGCATACCTGGTCCAGCTCGCCTTCGGGACCGATGCGCGCCGCCGCGCCGTCCCACGCCCGTTGCGCCACCGACCGCCATGGATCGTCCGGCAGCAGGCCGTCGCGCAGGCCCCGGGCGAGGGCGACGCCGATCATGGTCGTGGCGCTGTGCTCGAGATAGGTCTCCGGCGCATCGACGAGCTGTCGCCAGAGGCCCGAGTCGTCCTGTTGCCGCGCCAGCGCGGACAGGTGCTCGAGGTGCGCCGCCGCGAGGTCTTCCGTTCCGTCGGCGCCCAGGTGCGACAGGGCCTCCGCGAAACCGAGCGCGGCGAAGGCGTTGCCGCGGCCCCAGAAGTACGGCGACGCGTGGCAGTGCCAGTACAGGCCGTTCGGCTGGCGGGTGTCCACCGAGCCCAGGTAGTCGACGAGGCGACGCCGGTACGACGTCTCGCCGGTGACCGCGTAGGCACGTCCGAGCAGGGTTCCGGCAAAGAAGAAGTCCTCCACCCGGATGTCCGGGTCGTGGACGAACCGGTTCGCCTGGTGGATGAGGAAATCGCGGTGCCGCGGGTCCCCGGTCGCCGCGAAGAGCTCGCTCGCGAAACACGCCATCGCGAGGCAGGGAGCCCAGTCGGGCACCGTGTCCGGCGCGGCCACGAGGGGTTCCGCAAGGCGGGCGACCCGCTCCACGACCTCCGGGTCGCGGCCGGCCAGCCGGAGCCGACCGAGGAAGGCGACGCCGGTGGGATACATCAGCGGCGACTCGACAGCCTGCCCGTAGATGCCCGCGAGACGCTCGGCGACGGGTCGCGGATCGACGTTCATGTCACGTAGCATGGACGCCGACCTGGAGGAGGGCAACCCATGAGCGATCCGGCCGCCGGCCCGCAGCGCGCCATCGTCATCCTGCTGGACAGCCTCAACCGCCACATGATCGAGGACTACGGCGGCACCGAGTTCGAGACGCCGAACATCGACCGGTTCGCGCGGCGCGCCGTGCGCTTCGACCGGCACTTCACGGGCTCCCTGCCCTGCATGCCCGCCCGTCACGACATCCTCTGCGGCGCGCTCGACTTCCTGTGGAAGCCGTGGGGCTCCATCGAGCTGTGGGAGGAACCGATCACCGCCCAACTGCGGCGCGACGGCGTGACCACCATGCTCGTCACCGACCACCCCCATCTCTTCGAGCGGGGCGGAGAGAACTTCCACACCGACTTCTACGCCTGGAACTACCTCCGGGGCCACGAGAGCGACCCCTGGCGGTCCCGCCCCGACCCGTCGTGGATGGGCGCCCCCGCGCTGCCCGCCAACCGGGCGGGCTTCCACTACGACGAGTCGCGGACCTGGTTCCGCGAGGAACTCGATTTCCCCGGCCCGAAGACCATGCAGGCGACCGCCGACTGGATCGACCGGAACGGCGCGCACTTCGACCGCTTCCTGCTGTTCGTGGACGAGTTCGACCCGCACGAGCCGTTCGACACGCCGGCGCCGTGGGTCAACCGCTACGACGACACCTGGAAGGGCGACGTGATGATCTGGCCGCCCTACACGGTGCGCGGCGTCGAGCGCGGGGTCATCACCGAGCGGGAGGCGCGGCACGTGCGCTGCAACTATGGCTCGAAGCTCTCGATGATCGACCACTGGTTCGGCAAGGTGCTCGACGCCATCGACCGCCAGGGCCTGTGGGACGACACGATGGTCGTCCTTTGCACGGACCACGGCCACTACCTGGGGGACAAGGACCTCTTCGGCAAACCGATGGTTCCCCAGTACGAGCCCCTCGGACACACGCCGCTCTACATCCACTACCCCGGCGTCGAGCCGCACCGGGTGGATGCGCTGACCACCAACGTCGACATCAACGCGACGCTCTGCGACGTCTTCGGCATCGAACCCGGCCACCGGACCCACGGCAGGTCCCTCGTGCCGCTGATCGACGGCAGCGCCGACGCGGTGCGCGAGTGGGCCCTCGGCGGCATCTTCGGCAACTGGGTGCAGGTGTACGACGGGCATCGCAAGTACGCGCGGGCCCCCGCGACCTCGCCGTTCCCGCTCTCGATGTGGTCGAATCGGTGGTCCACGATGCCGATTCACCGGTTCGACCCCACCTTTCCGAAGCCGGACCGGCGCGCCATGATCGACTTCATGCCGGGCAGCGAGGTCCCCGTCCTGCGGCAACCGTTCGCGGAGGGCGATCCGCTACCCTACTGGTGCGCCCGGCCGCGCATCGGCGAACATCACCTGTACGACATCGACCTGGACCCGGGAGAGGAAGAGAACCGCCTCGGGGGCACGGACGAGTCCGACATGACGGAACTGCTGCGCGAGGGCCTGAAGGCGGTGGAAGCGCCGGCGGAACAGTTCGAGCGACTGGCCCTGGCGTGAGCCAGGCGGGACGAGAAGGCGGTGTGAGCCGCGCGGACGACAAGGAGAAAGCCATGCAAGTGATCACCGGCGTGGGCGGCTGGCCCGCGGAGATTCCGGAACGGGCCCGCGCCGCGGAAGCCGAGGGCTTCGACTGCCTCACCTGCGGCGAACTCGACCACGACTCGATCCTCATCATGACCCTGGCCGCGACGGCCACCGAGCGGATCAGCCTGCAGACCTCGGTGACCATCGCGTTTCCGCGCAGTCCGTTCGTGCTCGCGATGGAGGCGTGGGACCTGCAGCACCTCTCCCGCGGCCGCTTCATCATCGGCCTCGGCAGCCAGGTGAAGGGCCACAACGAACGCCGCTTCGGCGGCATCTGGTCCGCGCCGGCGCCGCGCATGCGCGAGTACATCCAGATGATGCACGCCGTGTGGGACTCCTGGCAGGACGGCAAGCCCGCGGAGTTCCTCGGCAAGCAGTACACCTACACGCTGATGACCCCGAACTTCAATCCGGGTCCCATCCCCTTCGACCGGCCGAAGGTCGGCCTCGCCATCGTCGGGCCCGGCATGGCGCGCGTCACGGGCGAGGTCGCCGACATCGCCATGCCCCACGGCGGCATCATGTCGGACAGGTACATGCGCGAGGTGCTCCTGCCGGCCATCCGCGAAGGCCTCGAACGGTCCGGACGCACCTGGGCCGACATCGAGGTCGCCGAGAGCGGCTACCTCATCCTCGGCGAAACCGACAGCGAGATCGAGCAGAAGGCGCTCGGGATGCGGCGCACGCTGTCCTTCTATGGCTCCACGCGCACCTACCACAAGGTGCTTGCCCTGCACGGCCTCGACGAGCTCGGCATGAAGCTCCACGCGCTCTCGCTGCAGGGCAAGTGGGACGAGATGCGCGACACGGTGACGGTCGACGACATCCTGACCCTCGCGCAGACCTCGACCTACGACGGTCTGCCGGACTTCCTGGGCGAGCACCGGGAGTATGCGTCGCGCACGAGCCTCGCCGGCGTCCCCCGCGAGACGCCGGAGCAGGAAGAGCGGTTCCAGGACATCCTGGCGCGCGTGCAGGCCGTCGACACGCCGGGCGTGCCGCGCGGGATGGAGATGTAGGGTCTTCCGCCCGATGGCCTGCGATCCGAACACCGTGTTCGCGAAGATCCCACGGAGGAGGCAGACACCGCCGTCGCGCCCCGGTCCGCCCTCACAGACCTAAAAGTCGTTTGGCGACAGCCATGTTCCGCGCGTACTGGAGCCCCACTTCGTCGAACTCCTCGGCGATCCCCCTTGCGACACCCCCACGCGGGTCGGCGAAATCCTGGGTATTCGAGGACAGGAAAACGACCGCCACGGTTTCATTGGACACACGAACGGCGCGAACATGCTCCAGATAGGTCTCGAGGATCACACAGTCCTTGGTGGAGTCCCGCCCGCGTCGCGAGGGCGCCCGAGTCTGGAGCACGCGGCCCACCGCCCTCTCGAGAATCTCCGGCGACTGGCTCACCGTTCGACCGATTTCCATCCATCGGTCGGCAACGGCACGGCACCGCTGCACGTGTCCATCCCAATGCCCGGGCTTCAAGCGGCCGGGGGAGTCGTAGAGTCCCGCCAACTCGTCCATTCTGCGGATCTGATCCCGTAGCCTGGACAAGCTCGCCTCTGCTTCCTCCTGGACGACCTCAACATTCTCGGCAAACTCCGAACGGACCAGTTCCGCGATCCGAATCTGGGGAACGGCTTCCGCCTCCGCCGAGCGGAGCAGCGACATGGCGGCCGCGTGATCGCTCGAACGGACATCCTCCCGGAGTGGATCTCGGACAACGTCCAGAATCGCGCAGGTGTCCAGGCAGAGAACCGGAGCACTCTCGTGGGGCGGGGCCGTCACGGAACTCGAATCTACGAAGTGCCTCGAACCCGATCGTCGTACTCGCGCAGCAGTTCCGCCGCGAAGTTGTGCTCGGCCGCCAACTCATCGGCGAGCGGGATGGACCAGCCTTCCACTTCCACGAGCCACCGCCGCAAGCACGAAGAGTCGATGGGGCCACCCGCCAAGTGTTCAGCGATCAGAAACCGGAACCATCGCGTCGCGTCCAAGGGATGGGAGGACCCAGTGGACTTGTTTGCCGCGTCCGAGAAAAGACGCAGCGCCTCCGCGGCTTCCCTGGATGTCCAATCCGCGATGGACTGTCGCCGGCGTGTGCGTTGCAGGCCAAAACCCTCGCGCTCGGCCGCCGGTCGGGCCACGTTGTCGACGAAGTCGTCCAGCACGTCGTTGTACCCGCCCTCGCCCAACTCGCGGCACCGCGTGGGTACGACGTTCGCGACGCGGTAGCCGTCCGGTTGCGGCCACAGGACCAGTCGGGCGGCGGCGATGCCATCGGCCTCTTCGCGGTCGAACACGATGATGTCCACATCGTCCAGCGCGTTTTTGCCGACCGCCTTCTCACCCGCGAGCGAGTGTCGCCAAGGCGACCGGGCGCTCTCACGCAAGGCTTCCCGGAGCTTGTCCCCATCCGGGCATGCCAACTCCAACTCCTGAAAAACCTCTATGCGGGCAGCGCTGTCCCCAAGCATGGCCTTTCGCACCGAACGCCTTCTGCGGATCATAGCATTCCGGCCGG
This sequence comes from Pseudomonadales bacterium, assembly GCA_022825925.1. Classification (GTDB taxonomy): domain Bacteria; phylum Pseudomonadota; class Gammaproteobacteria; order Pseudomonadales; family Azotimanducaceae; genus VXNE01. Next base: position 11,912 of record JAJDVW010000128.1, read on the forward strand.
TTGTGGCCCCGGCTCGAAGCATCCGTCAACGCCCGTCGCCCGACGGCCGCGAACCGACCGGCTGGGGGAAACTCCGCCGTCGATGGCAGGTACGCATGCGGTGGACGCACCCGACCTGCCTGCGGGCCTAGAATGGCCAGCGACCACAAGTGAGGAGCTCATGGCCTACGACCCCGACAACATCTTCGCGAAGATCCTGCGCGGCGAAGCCGACGCGGCCATCGTCCTGGACGAGCAACACTGCGTCGCGTTCATGGACGTGATGCCCCAGAGCCCGGGACACACGCTCGTCGTCCCCCGCCAGCCGGCCGAGAACCTGTTCGACCTCGACGCCGACGCCTGGACCGAACTCATGGCCACGACCCGGCGGGTGGCGCACGCCGTGCGGGCGGCGTTCGAGCCCGCCGGGATGATGCTGATGCAGCTCAACGGCCCCGACGCGGGACAGACGGTGTTCCACCTCCACTTCCACGTGGTCCCGCGGTACCCGGGCGAGGGCCTTGCGTTTCACGCGCGGTCCATGGCGGATCCCGCCGAGCTCCGACAACACGCGGCGAGGATACGGAAGGAACTCCAGCGTTGAGGCACGGCGGCCGTGAGGGTTGCCTCCCCACCTTTTCGCGCCGCCGCACCCGCCGCCGCACCCGCCCCGGCGCTTGCGTTGCCCGCCACGCATCCCCAAACTCCCGCCCCGGCCATCGAGACAGGGAGCTCCGCATGCGCGGCGCCACATGGCTTCTGAGCTTGACGATCGCGCTCTCGGCGACCGCGCAGGATCTCGGCATCGAGGACGCGGGCCGCGCCGCACTGGGACGCTGCTACGCCGGGTGCATGGAAACCCTGTACCGCTTCGGACAGGAATTCGTCACGCAGCAGGAGCGTCTGTTCGGGCTCGCGCTGCAGCTTGCCGACGCCACGCTGTGGAGCGCGGAAGCCCGTGACCTCGAGAGCCTGCTCGAGCACCTGCAGGACGGGGTGTGCCTGACCGCCCAGAACTACGTTCGGCTCGGGGACGCATGTCAGGCCGGCTGCCAGGATCTCGAACGGGCGTACGGCGTGCGGACATCGAACGCGCGGCATCGCTTCCTGGCAGACTTCGGGCGCGACAAGGACATTCTGGAGGAGTTCGGACTGTGGACGGACTATCGCACTTCTCCCGCGGTCGGCTCCGCCGACTTCGACGCGGCGTGCCGGCGTTTCGTTGGCGACGAGGCCCCGGCCGCCGCGGCGTGGTCGCCCGCGACGCGCACGCTGCGTGACCTGCGGGCGGTCGGACGTGACATGCTCGGCGCCCGGCGGAGCGCTCCGGATGCTCGGGATGAGTAGCAGCCTGCCCGCGGTTGGTGGCGTCGCGGTCGCGGTGCTTTGCGCACTCGCGCATCAGGCGTCCGCCAGTCCCCCGGCGGACGCGGCGCACGCCGCGCCGGCGCCCGTTTCCGGGTGGGCCGGGTGGATCGTGCCTCCGCGCGCACGAACGGGCTGGCGGCCGGGCGTGTTCGAGGACTCGTCGACGTTCGCCGCCCGCTGCGCGGCGCCGCGCCCGGGCCGGAACGACTTGCAGGGCACCGTCCTGGACCAGAACAACTGGCTGCGTTCCTGGAGCCATGAACTCTATCTCTGGTACGACGAGATACGGGATGCCGACCCCGCCTGCTGCCCCACCCCGGAGTACTTCGATCTGCAGAAGACCGAGGCGCGCACCCCCTCGGGCAACCCCAAGGACAGATTTCACTACAGCTACGAAACCGACTATTGGGAACAGCTCGCCCAGTCCGGCATCCAACCGGGCTACGGCATCGAATGGGCCGTCATCTCCGCCTCGCCCCCGCGGGAGGTCGCCATCGCCTTCACGGAACCCGAGTCCCCCGCGCGCGCGGCGCGTCTCGCCCGGGGCGCCCGGATCGTCGCCGTCGACGGGGTGGACGTCGAGAACGGCAGCGATGTCCACACGCTCAACGCGGGCCTCTCCCCGAGCGCCGTCGGCGAGTCGCACGAGTTCGTCGTGCGGGATCTCGGGGCGTCCGCGGACCGCACGGTCGTCCTGACGGCGGTGGAGGTCGCCGCGCATCCGGTTCAGCAGGTGCGCGTCCTGGACACCCCGTCCGGTCCGGTGGGCTACATGCTGTTCAACGCGCATCTGGCCCCGGCCGAGCGGCAGTTGCTCGAAGCCGTGCGGGGCTTCCGCGACCAGGGGGTCGTCGACCTCGTCGTCGACCTGCGCTACAACGGCGGCGGCTTCCTCGACATCGCCAACCAGTTGGCGTTCATGGTGGCGGGCGACGCGCCCACCGGCGGGCGCGTCTTCGGCCGGCTGCGCTTCAACGACAAGCACACCGTCTACAACCCGGTCACGGGCAGACGGCTGGAGCCGGACCCCTTCCATCGGCGCACGCTCGGGTTCTCGACCGGTCTCCCCGCGGGCGAACCCCTGCCGACCCTCGACCTGCGGCGCGTCTACGTGTTGACGACCGGGGCAACATGCTCGGCCAGCGAGGCCTTCATCAACGGCCTGCGGGGCATCGATGTCGAAGTGATACAGATCGGCTCGACCACGTGCGGCAAGCCGTTCGGGTTCTATCCCACCGACAACTGCGGCGTCACGTACTTCAGCGTCCAGTTTCAGAGCGTCAACGAAAAGGGCTTCGGAGACTATCCGGACGGGTTCTCTCCCGAGAACCTCGGGCGGACGGAGGGCGTTCCGGTGCCGGGTTGCTCGGCGGCCGACGATTTCGATCACGGCTTGGGAGACATCGAGGAAGGCCTGCTCGCGGCGGCCCTGGACTACCGCGCGGAGGGCGCCTGTCCGGTGCCCTCCGAGGCGCCACGCAAAGCGTTGCAGCCGCCCCTCGGGCCGGACGGACGGGCCGGAGGAGCAGTCGCGGGACCGCGGCGTCCCGGCGGCGCCTGGCTGCGACGGTGACCTGAGCCACGCGCCCCCTCCAAAGTTCCCTCCCCGCCCTCGCCCCTCCCCTCGCCCCCCCGCCCCCCGGTCCCCCAAAGAACCAGGCTGGCCTCCGTATAATTCGTCGTTTGCCTCAGCAGGAGCACCCATGACCGACCATCACGTCGCCGACATCGGCCTGGCCGACTTCGGCCGCCGCGAGATCGCGCTGGCCGAGGGGGAGATGCCGGCGCTGATGGCGCTGCGGCGCAAGTACCGGGACGAGCAGCCGCTGGCCGGGGCGCGGATCATCGGGTGCATCCACATGACGATCCAGACCGCGGTCCTGATCGAGACCCTCGTGGAGCTCGGCGCCGAGGTGCGCTGGTCGTCCTGCAACATCTTCTCCACGCAGGACCACGCAGCGGCCGCCATGGCCGCCGCCGGCATCCCCGTGTTCGCCTGGAAGGGCGAGACCGAGGACGAGTACGAGTGGTGCATCGAGCAGACGATCCTCAAGGACGGCGCGCCGTGGAACGCCAACCTCCTGCTCGACGACGGCGGCGACCTGACCCTCATGATCCACGAGAAATACCCCGCGATGCTGGACGCGATCCACGGCGTCAGCGAGGAGACGACCACCGGCGTGCACCGCCTCCACGACATGCTCGCCGAGGGCGCGCTGAAGGTCCCCGCCGTCAACGTCAACGACTCCGTCACGAAGTCGAAGAACGACAACCGCTACGGCTGCCGCCACGGCCTGAACGACGCGATCAAGCGCGGCACGGACATGCTGATGGCGGGCAAGCGGGCGCTCGTGATCGGCTACGGCGACGTCGGCAAGGGCTCCGCCCAGAGCCTGCGCCAGGAAGGCATGATCGTGCGCGTCGTCGAGATCGACCCCATCTGCGCGATGCAGGCGTGCCTCGATGGCTACGAGGTGGTCTCCCCCTACGTCGAGGGCCGCAACACCGGCCGCCTCGAGGACATCGACTGCCGGCTCCTCGGCGACACCGATCTGCTCGTGACCTGCACCGGCAACACGGGCGTGTGCGACTCCGCCATGCTGCGGTCGATCAAGCCCGGCGCCATCGTCTGCAACATCGGCCACTTCGACAACGAGATCGACACCGCCTACATGCGCGCGCACTGGCGCTGGGAGAAGGTCAAGGACCAGGTCCACCAGATCTTCCGCGGCGACGATCCGGCGGACTACCTGATCCTGCTCTCGGAAGGGCGCCTCGTGAACCTCGGCAACGCGATGGGCCACCCGTCACGCGTGATGGACGGCTCCTTCGCCAACCAGGTGCTCGCGCAGATGCACATCTATGCCGAGCGCTGGGCGGAACAGCCGCCGGATCAGCGGGCGCCCATCGGCATCGAAGTGTTGCCGAAGAGGCTGGACGAGGAAGTCGCCCAGTTGATGGTCGAGGGGTTTGGCGGGACCGTGACGACCCTCACCGAGGAGCAGGCGAGTTACATCAACGTCCCGGCGGAAGGGCCCTTCAAGCCGGAGACGTACAAGTACTGACGAGCTCCGGCCAAAGGCCTGCAGCGCAGGAGTTTCGCGCCGGCGAAACTCCCTCCCGTCCCCCGGACGGGCCGCGACCGCAGGTCGCGCTAGCGCGCCCCGAAGCGCCGCGTCACTTCCAGTCCCACCTGGCGCGGCATGCCCCAGGTTCCGAGCCTCGCGCCGCTCGTGGCCGACCCCAGGATGAAGGTGATGTACTCCTCGTCGGTCGCGTTCCGGGCGTATAGCCGCGCCTCCCACGCGCGGTCCTCGCTCTCCCAGTTGGCGTTCAGGTTCACCACCGTGTAGGCGCCTTGCGAGTCCGCCTCGTCCTTGAACTCCCGGAAGTACGTGCGCGACCGGTACGCCGCATCGGCGCGCAGCGTCAGACGCCCGCCCCCCTGCACCGGGGTGGCGTACGCGACACCCAGGTTGAGCGCGGTCTCGGGTGCCTTGTTGAGGGGGTTCCCCTTCGCGTTCTGAAAGCCCCGCTCGGGACGCATGCCGTCGAGGTTGATGAAGTCGCCGTACTCGGTGTCGAGGAGCGTAACGGCCCCGGCGACCATCCAGTGCTCGCTGAGAATGGAGGACAGCTCCACTTCCAGGCCGCGTATCTCCGCATCGCCCGCATTGCGCGTGACGGTGCGGATGCCAATCACCTGCGTCACCTGGAAATCCGTGTAGTCGTAGCGGAAGGCGGCCGCGCTCAGCGTGGTGCGGCCCCCGCCGAAGGTCGCCTTGTAGCCCAGCTCGTAGGCGTCCACGGTTTCCGGGTCGTAGGGCGCGGTGCATTCGTATTGGGCGACCCCGCCCGCCTTGTAGCCCTCCGAATAGGAGACGTAGGCGTTGCCGGTGTCGTGGACGTCGTACTGACCCACCGCCCGGACCGTCGTCGCACCCCACTCCTCCCGAACGGCCTGGTCGCACGCCAGGAACGCAAGCACGGGATCGGGAACCAGCACCCGGAACTCGTTGCGGTGGTATTCGTCGATCTCGTCTTCCGTGCGGCGCACGCCGGCGCTGACCCGCGCACGGTCGGTGACCTCCAGGGTCGCGTCGAGGAACCAGGACAGGGAGTCCGTCTCGAACTTCGGCTGCATGAAGTCGAGCTGGCTCGGCACGGGGAATCCCAATACGGGAAGCGCGTTGTTGAACAGGGTGTGGCGGTCCCAGTCTTCCCGCAGGTAGAAGGCGCCCAGGACCCAGTCCAGCCGGTCGTTGCTGCCGAGGACGTTGATCTCCTGGGTGAACGTGTCGGTGTTCGAGATGTCCGGGACGTCGAAGAGGGGCAACTCCGTGACGTCGCGGTCGCTCCGGAAGAAGTCGGAGAACTCCTGCTGCGCGGTAATGGACCTGAGGGTCGCCCATCCCATGTCCCACTCGGCGGTCACCCCATACAACTCGAAGTCGCGGTCGGAGTCGCTCTTCGTGTCGACGTAGACCTCGAGCGGCTCGATCGTGTGCGCGGCCGTGGCGATCTGGGGAATGGCCACCGCGAGTTCCGGTTCGGACGTGATCCAGCTCATGTGGTCCAGCGGCCCCTGCATCGTGCCCTTGGTGTACATGAGGTCCAGCGAGACCGCATCCGAGAGATCGGCCGCCAGCTTGAGCCGAACGTTCCCGTACTCGCCCTGCATCAGGTCCTCCACGCCCGGCACCCGGTTCTCGATCCAGCCTTCGCCGCGGTCTATGCGGTCCGCCGAGATCCGGAACGCCACCCGGTCACCGATCGGCCCGCTGTAGATGGCCTGGATCTTGGTTTCGTCGTACTCCGCGTACCCGACGCGCAGCATGCCTTCCACCTCCCGGGTGGGCGCGGCCGAGATGAAGTTGACGACCCCGCCGTTCGAGTTGCGCCCGTAGAGCGTGCCCTGGGGCCCGCGCAGCACTTCCACCCGCTCGAGATCCAGTTGGTAGAGCTGTGCGGTGGAACTCCTCGACTGGTAGATGCCGTCGAGGCTCACCGCGACGCCCGGCTGCCTGGCGAACTCGCCGATGCCGCGGATCGCGATGCTCTGCGTGCCGAGCAACTGCCCGAAGTGCAGGCTCGGGACCGCGAACTGGATGTCGTACATGTCCTTGATGCCCTTCGCATCGAGGTCCTCCGCGCCGAGCGCGCTGAGGGAGCCGGCGACGTCCTGGATCGACTGCGACCGCTTGTTGGCGGTGACGACGATCTCCTCCACGACGGTGACGCCATCGCCGGACTCCGACGGAGTCTCCTGCGCCGTCGCGGCGCCCGCCAGCAGCAGGCCGGCAAGAGCCGCTCCCGCGTGGCCCAGGACGGACTGGCATCTCTGCATATGGTTCTCTCCTCTTCAAGACGGCCCGCCCCCGCAAGCGCGCGGCGCCCCAACGGGCACCCCATCGCGATCGTGGACGGCCTGGGTTTCGGGCGAAGGCCCGTGGAACTCGCGGAATCGGGCGGCGGCGACCGCCCCCGAAACGCCGTGCGGCGCGGTTATCCCGACACGTCCGCCTGACGCGCCTCGGACAACTCCCCGATGAGCCGGCGCTCGTCCGGGAACTCCCCGGTTTCGTGCTTCGAGTAGACGAGGGCGCCGTCGACCTTGACGTCGAAGATGCCGCCCCCGCCCGCGACCAGCTCGGCGTCGACGCCGAACGCTTCTCTCAGACCGGCAGCCAGACTGACCGCTTTCGGCTTGTAGTTTCAGGCGTTGCAGTAGGTGATGGAGACTTCCATGGGCGGGCTCGCGTTCGAAGGGACCGGCCGCGACCATAGCATTGAAGGCGGGAACGAAGCGAGCGGGTTTCCCTGCCGCGCGGGTTCCGCGAGAATCGGGGGCGCTCCCGCGGGACAGACGCTCATGGACGCCGACCATTTCCAGCACCTGGGCTTTCGCTACGACGCGATCGCATTCCCTGCCGCGCGAACGCCCGACGCGCGGCGCGCCTGCTTCCGCGTCCGGAAGGTGCTCGAAGGCGTGGTCCACGACACCGTCGCCCTCGAGGGCAATCCCTTCACCCTCCCCGAGGTGAAGACGCTCCTCGATGGCGTGACCGTCGGCGGCCACCGCGTGGAGGACGCGCGGCAGGTGGTCAACCAGGCAGCCAGCTGGAAGGAACTGCTGCGCCGCGTCGAGGCCGGGAGCTTCGCACTGGACCGCCCCACACACTGCACCCTCCACGCACTCGTGGCTCGCGAGGAGGCCGTCGAGTGGGGCGTCTTCCGCACCGGGTCCGTGACCATCGCGGGGACCGACCACCGGCCTCCGCCGCCGGAGGCGCTGTCCGGGCTCTACGACGCCGGCATCGCCGCGCTCCGGCGCGTCCCGAACGTGTGCGAGCGCGCCATCGCGACGTTCCTTTTCGGCGCCCTGCACCAGTTCTTCTACGACGGCAACAAACGCACGTCGCGGCTCATGATGAACGGGATCCTGCTGTCGGCCGGGGAGGACGGCATCTCCGTCCCGGCGCGACGCGCGCTCGAGTTCAACGAGGCCATGATCCGCTTCTACGACAGCAGGGACGGGACCGAGATGATGCGGTTCATGCGGGGGTGTTCGCTCGATCCGGACCAGAATCGTCGCGACCGATAAGACATCTCGGGAGATTTCGTGGGAGATCACCCCGGCCCCTTGCGGCAGGGCGATGGCGTCGAGTACAACTCGTCACAACCACGTTCTTCGAGGGATCCCATGGGCGCCATTCAAGTCACCGTCACGATCCGCAACCCCGCCGACCCGGAGCGGTCCTGGGACGGGCTCTTCCTGGTGGACGCCGGATCAACCGACTGCGTGGCGCCGGCCAGCGCCCTGCGCGGCATCGGTCTCGCCCCGAGGGGCCGCCGCACCTACGAACTGGCCGATGGGCGCCGCGAAACGGTCGACATCACGCCCGCCGAAGTGGAGTTCATGGGCGAGATAGTCGGCGCGACGGTCGGCTTCGGACCCGACGATGTCGAGCCGATCCTTGGCCTGACGGCGCTCGAGTCCGTGGGGATCGAGATCGATCCGGTTTCCCAGCGCCTGAAGCGGAGGCCCGCAGTGCGGATGAAAGCCCAGCGCCGGGCAGCGTGACGTCCGCTCAGAACAGGCTGCTCAGGTTCTGGGCGAGGATGACGGTCTGCTCCAGGAACACGTGCCGCCGCGCGAGCCGGAACCCGCCATCCACGCGCCGCAGCACGTCCTCGCGACGCCCGATCCAGTTGTCCTCCTCGCTGTCGAGACGCGTGCGGTAGAGCTGGAAGTTCGAAGCGACGGTCACCTCGGCGCCCTCCCCCCGTCCGTCGCCCGCCACGATGCGGACGTTCGTGATGAGCCGCCGCGTGCGCGACGGCGGATCTTCGGCCCACGCGCGGCCGAGCAGCATGCGGTCCACGCGCATCCTGAGCGTCGCCAGGTCGTCGTCGAAGAACGCGACGCCGCCGGGCTTCGTGAACTCCCGGTCCACTTCCCGCGCCGTCGTGGTCCGGCGCACCGGCATCCAGTAGTGGATGTCCTCGGTCAGGAGTTCGAGCCAGTCCGCGTAGCGCCGGGAGTCGAGGACATCGGCTTCGAGGAACAGGAACTCCTCGACCTCGTGCTTGAGCAGCAGCCGCCGCTCGCGGCCGCGGTCCCGGCCCCGGGCGTCCTCCATCAGACGTCGCCGGTCGGCGGCATCGAGTGACCGGCGATGAGTTCCCGCCAGCTCCCGGCGCGCATCCACTCCTGCCACGACTGGTAGGTCCACCGCTGGCCGTGCTCGTTGACCACGGTTTCCACGCGCGCCTGGCCGGACGGATCCACCAGGACCCGGTCCGCTCCCTTGCCCATCGCGAGATTGGCCGGCAGCGTCCGCGCGAACGCGCCCTTCGCTCCGCGCGTGGCGTGACTCCAGTTCTCCGCGTCGTCCTGTTCGAGCAGCCCAGCCGGCCCGAAGTAGTGGTTCGCCATGTAGAGGTTGCGGCGCCGCTGGCCCGCGCTCATCTCCTTCGTCTGGTAGGTGAACCACCAGAGTTCGGTCTCCAGCGGTCCCCGCGGGATGCGCAGGCAGACCTGCGGACTCGTCGAGACCCAGAGGTTCGGGAAGATGTTCGGATGCCCGAAGGACCGGCGGCCGACCGGGCCGAGCGCGTCCTCCGCCGCCGTCCTGCGGCGCCGGGCCACCATGGCGTCGTACCAGACGCTGCGCTCCCCCGCGTCCAGGCGCGCCACGGACTCCGCATACTGCCGCTCGGTGACTCCCGGGCCCGAGATGCCGTGGCCGTACTCTCCGAGCAGCACCATCTGGTCCATGGGCCCGAGGAACTCCTCGTCGAACAGCCCCGCGCGCAGCGACGCCCCGTGGGACACGCCCACGTGGTACCAGTCGTGGACGTTGTCGACGGCCAGTTTCCAGTTGCAGCGCACGCGGTTCTTCTGCACGCCGTCCAGGAACTCCACCTCGCCCTGCGCCGCCATGAAGTCGATGCCGAGCCGCCCGACCCAGCCGAGGTAGTCCTCGAGGGGCGGCGCGGTCGCGTCGAGCGTCGCGAAGACGAAGCCATGGTAGCTCGCGACCTGGGCCGCCGCCGTCATCCCCCAGGCCTGCTTGTCGAGGTTGCCCCGGTAGAAGACGTCCTCCTTCGGCATGCCGACGAGCGCGCCGTCGAGGTCGAAGCGCCAGCCGTGATACGAGCACATGAAGCGCCTGGCGTTGCCGATCTCGGCCCGGCACACCTTGTTGCCCCGGTGCGGACAGGTGTTCAGCAGCACGCGGACCGCGCCGTCCCGCCCCCGCACGGCGATGACCTCGTCCTCGCCGATCCAGTTCGTGAAGAAGTCGCCCGGTTCGGGGACCTGGGACTCGTGACAGACGAAGTTCCACGCCCGGGCGAAGATCCGCTCGAGCTCCTCGCGGTAAATTTCCTCGTCCGCGAAGATGCTGCGGTCGAGGACGCCGGTCTCGACGTCGAAGTACTGCCGCGCCATGCCGGGCTCCCCTCTCCGTCAGTAGCGCCCCCCGAGCTTCGCGTGATCCCAGGTCACGTACCGCTCCGGGGTGAACTTGAGGAGCACGCGCTTGTTCGCCCGCGGCGCCACCTCCTCGCGCAGCTTCGCGTACTCCTCCGCCGAGAGTTCGCGGTCGCCGACGTTCACGTCCACCATGGTGTCGACCACCTGCTCCGGGTCGTCGATGATCTCCGTCGTCGCGTAGATGAGGACGCCCTTCAGCTTCGCGTACTCCTCGCCGCTCTCGACGAGCAGCGTCGCCTTCGGGTCCCGGCGCCAGTTCATCACCTTCTGGCTCTTGCCGAAGGTCGAGCAGTAGAGACAGCCGTCGCCATCGACCCAGAACCACATCGGCATCGCGTGCGGATAGCCGTCGCGCCCGTTCGAAACGATGACGAGCGTCTTCTCCGTGGCCAGGTAGTCCCGGATCTCGTCATCGGTGAGCTGGATCAGTTCGCGGCGCGACGGCATGGCCTCTTTTCCGTGATGTGCGACGGGTGGGACGTTACCCGAAATGCACGCAGGACGCCCGGCGATTCATCCGAACTCGGCCCGGATCGCCGCCCCGTGTTCGTCGAGGGCGGGGATCGCCACGTCCTCGGGCAGGTCCCGCACGGCATCCGGGTGCGCCGGCAGGGCGACGTCTCCCGTTTCGCTGCCGACCGTCCAGCGGCGTAGCGCGGGGTGTGACGACAGGCCCGCGAGATCGTTGACCGCGCCGTAGGCGATGCGGGCTTCGCGCAGGCGGGTCTCCATCTCTTCCCGCGTGTGTCCCGCGAAAAACGCCGCCACCGCGCCGTCCACCTCCGGGCGATGTCCGACGCGATCCTCGTTGGTCGCGTACTTCGGATCCGCCGCCAGGGCCGGCCGCTCCATGGCCTTGGCCGCGAGGTCCCGCCATTCGCGGTCGCTCTGGATCGAGATGACGAGCGTCGCGCCGTCGGCGGTCTCGAAACCGCCGTACGGGGCGATGGACGGGTGCGCGAGGCCGACGCGGTCCGGGCCGCGCTCGGTGTAGTCGTGGTGCAGGAGCGGGACGGCCATCCAGTCGGCGATCGTGTCGAAGAGCGAGAGCTTGACGGCCTTGCCGCGGCCCGTGCGGGCGCGTTCGAAGAGCGCCTCCGTGATCGCGAGCGCCGCAGAGACGCCGGTCGCGATGTCGCAGAGGGAGACGCCGACCCTCCCGTACTCCCCGGGCGGCCCCGACACCGACACCAGCCCCGACTCCGACTGGACGAGGAGGTCGTAAGCCTTCATGTTCGCGTACGGGCCTTCTTCCCCGTAGCCCGAGATGTCGCACGTCACGAGCCGGGGGAACCGCGCGCGCAGGTCTTCCGAGCCGAGGCCCGAGCGCGCCGCGGCCCCCACCGCGAGGTTCTGGATGAAGACATCCGCCTGCGCGAGGATGCGGAGGACGAGCGCCCGGTCCTCCGCGTCCTTGATGTCGACCGCGAGCGACTCCTTGCCCCGGTTCAGCCACGCGAAGTAGCTCGACTGGCCGTTCGCGGCCGTGTCATAGCCGCGGGCGAAGTCCCCCTCGGCACGCTCGAGCTTGATGACGCGCGCGCCGGCGTCCGCCAGCCGGCACGACGCCATGGGCGCCGCCGCGGCCTGTTCGAGCGTGACGACCAGGACGCCGTCGAGGGGACCCGTCACGGCGCTCAGTCCTCGCCCGGCAGCCGCAGGTCGAAGTACGTCCCCGTCGTCTCCGGCGACGACAGCTCCGGCGGCGCCTGTTCCCGGTAGTCGATGAGTATCCGGTACACGATGCCGTGGGCGTTGTAGAGCAGCGCGTTGCGGAACACGTACTCCTCGTCCGCCTCCTCGGCGCGCTTCAGGAGGTTCTCGAACGTCTGCGCGAAGTGGTTCGAGTGCCGGGCGCGGATCGGGGTGCCGTAGAAGAAGTCGTAGCGCAGCGACTCGTCGGGCGTGAGCTGGTAGAAGTAGATGATCTCCCGCGAGAAGACCTCGGTGTCGTTGGCGCTCAGCTCCTTGAACAGGCGGCCCTGTTCCTCGACGCTCACGGTCCCGTCCGCGTCCGCGTCCGCGGCCTGGCTCGAGATGTACAGCAGTCCCGCGATGGCCCCGAGCTGCGCGCGTATCTGGCCCGCCAGCTCGACGTAGGCCTGCTGGCGGGCGTGCACCTCGCTCGCCTTCAGGCTCTCCGTCTGCAGGGCCGTCTGCCGGTTGGCGATCCGGATCTCCTCGTGCTGGGCCCGCAGCGCGCGGCTGGCCTCGTGCAGTTCGCGCTGCTGCAGGAAATAGCCGATGACGAGCCACAGGAACGCGAGCGGCGCGAAGGCGCCTTCGAGAAAGCTGCCGAGGTTGTCCGCGGGGAGCGAGATGAACTCCTCGAAACCCTGCGCCACCACGTACGCGAGAGCGAGCAGCAGGTAGACGGCCGTCGCACCGACGCCCAGCCAGACGCGCCAGTCGAGCTTCATGGCCGCTTGTGGATCACTCCGTCCTTCATGACGAAGTGCACCTTGCCGACCAGCGCGATGTCCTCGAGGGGATCCCCGGGCACCGCGACGATGTCCGCAAGCATCCCCGGTTCGATGCGGCCGAGTTCGTCGCTGCCGAGCAGGTCCGCCGCCGCCACCGTCGCCGACCGGAACGCATCCATCGGCGGCATGCCGGCCTCGACCATGTAGACGAACTCGCGCCAGTTCTCGCCGTGGGGCGACACGCCGCTGTCCGTGCCGAACGCGATGGGGACCCCGGCGCTCCAGGAGCGGGCGAAGGTGCCCGCGATCAACGGCCCGATGGCGGCCGCCTTCGGGCGGATGAGCTCCGAGAAGTAGCCGTCGATCTCCGCCTTTTCGGCGACGAACTTGCCGGCCATGATCGTGGGAACGTGGTACGTGCCCCGCTCCGTCATCAGTTCCATGACCTCGTCCGTCATGTACGTGCCGTGCTCGATGGAGTGCACGCCGCCGAGGACCGCGCGCTTCATGCCTTCGGGGCCGTGGGCGTGGGCCGCGACCTTGAAGCCGTAGTCCGCCGCGGCCGCCACGATAGCCTCGACCTCCGCCACCGTGAACTGCGCGTTCTCGCCGCTCCTGGCCTCGCTCAGCACACCCCCGGTCGCCGTGATCTTGATGAGGTCGGCGCCTTCCTTGTAACGGGCGCGTACTCCCTTGTAGGCGTCGTCCGCGCCGTTGACGACCCCGTCGGCCGGCCCCAGGTCGCGCGTCAGTTCCTGATTGACGCCGACGTTCGGGTCGGCGTGGCCGCCGGTGGTCGCGAGGCTCTTCCCCGCCGTGTAGACCCGCGGGCCGACGATCCAGCCGCCCTCGATGGCGCTGCGCAGCGCCTGGACGACGCGCCGGTAGGTGCCGAGGTCGCGTACGGTGGTGAAACCCGCCATCAGCGTCCGCTCCGCGTAGCGTGTCGCCCGCAGCGCGGCGTCCGCCGGGTCCAGCCGGAAACGGTCGACCGCGGAGGTCGGCGACTGCTGCGAGGACAGGTGTACGTGCATGTCGAGCCAGCCCGGCATGACGGTCGCGCCCGTCAGGTCCACGACCTCGTCGTCCTCGCCGGGGGCCACGTAACCGGGCGCCAGCTCCGCAATCCGGTTTCCCGTGACGCGGACGGTGACCGTTTCCCGGACTTCGCCGGCGGCCGTGTCGAGAAGCCGTCCCGCATGGACGAGCACGTCCGCCGATGCGCCCGCTGCCGCAGCCCAGGCGATGGCCGCGCCAACGGCGCCCCGCCAAAGCACGGGGCGCTCCCTCATGCGGGTTCCTTCATGCCCATGATGGACGGCAACTGCGTGCGCAGGCCGATCGCGTCCTCGATGTCGACCTGGAAGGCGATCCCGGTGCCCGGCTCCGCGTCGAACTCGCCCGCCCGGCCGATGGCGATCAGGATCTCGTGCGCCCGCGCCGCCGACACCAGGAACAGCAGCACGTTGCGGCTCGTGCTGAGATCGAGCCCCAGGAAGGTCTTTTGCGGCTTGAGTCCCTCGCCGCGCACCCCGGTGACCACGGTGGCCCCCGTCGCGCCGGCCGCGCGGGCGGCGTCGATCACCGCGTCGGTGCGCTCGTCGTCGACCAGCGCGAAGATCAGTTTCAGCTTCATGCTGCATCCTCGATGGAACGTTTGGCTTGGCGCCGGCGGGCGATCCAGGACGCTGCCATGGAATAGCCCAGTACCGACATGATGGGGAAGACGCTCGCGAAAGCAATGAGCCCGAACCCGTCGATCAGCGGGCTGCGGCCCGGCACGTTGGCCGCGAGGCCGAGGCCGAGCGCCGCGACGACCGGCACCGTGACCGTGGAGGTCGTCACGCCGCCGCTGTCGTACGCGAGCGGGATGATGGTCTTGCTGGCGCGGAAGGTCTGCGCGAGCACCACCACGTAGGCGGCGATGATGTACCACGGCAGCGGCGTGCCGGTGACGATGCGGAAGCAGCCGAGGGACACGCCGACGGCGACGCCGATGGCCACCGCGATGCGCAGCCCCCAGGCGCCGATCGCGCCGCCGGAGACCTGCTCCGCCTTCAGCGCCACGGCGATCAGGGGCGGCTCGGCCACGGTCGCCGCGAAGCCGATGGCGGCGGCGAAGACGTACACGAGGATGTAGTCGCGCCAATCGACCTCCAGAGTCACCTCCAGAGCCACCCCCGCAGCCACCCCCGCTTCCGCGGGCGCGTCGCCCACGCTCGCCTCGGTCAACTGGCGCGCCATCGTCTCGCCGATGGGAAAGAGCGCCTGCTCGAGGCCGATCAGGAACAGGGCGAGGCCGAGCAGCACGAGGACAAAACCGGTGACGATGCCGCGCAGGTTCGGCGGGCGCTGCCGCAGCACGACCAACTGGAAGATGACGAGAATGGCGACGATCGGCGCCACGTCGAACACGGTGCCGGCCACCGTGCCGAGGAAGCCCCCGAGGAAGCCCAAGACGAAATCGACGACGGCGTTCACGCGACCAGGCCGAAGGTGAGCACGAAGATCATCGGGTTCAGGCACGCGAAGGCGATCAGGCCGAAGCCGTCCGTCATCGGGTTGCGGCCCTTGATGGCGCTGGCGAGGCCGACGCCGAGCGCCGTCACGAGCGGCACGGTGATCGTGCTGGTGGCCACCCCGCCCGCGTCGTAGGCGACCCCGACGATCTCGTCGGGCGCGAAGGCGGTGAGCGCCGTGACGAGCACGTAGCCGCCGATGATGAACCGGTGGATGGCCCAGCCCTTCACGATGCGCAGGACGCCGAGGACGATGGCGACGCCGACGGACAGGGCCACCACCATGCGCAGGTTGAACGCGTAGTCGCCCCGCGCGGCTTCGTCGGCGGCGATGGCGCCGGCCTCGGAGGCCACGTCGGCGGCTTCGGCGGCAATGGCGATCAGCGCGGGCTCCGCGACCGTCGTGCCGAACCCCAGGCAGAAGGCGAACGCGAGGAGCGCCGTCACGCTGCCCTTGCGCGCGAACGCATGGGCGATGGTCTCGCCCAGGGGGAAGAGCCCGCTCTCGAGGCCCTGGATGAAGAGCGTGAGGCCCACCACCACGCAGACGAGGCCGACGAACACGCTGCCGAAGTTCGGGAAGGGCTGCTGGAGCACCACGATCTGGAAGAACGCGATGACCCCGATGATGGGCGCGAGGTCGCGCAGGGCGTCGACGACGCGGCGCGAGAGGGCGACGACGTGGCCCTTCATGCGGCCTCCCCGGTGGCTTGGCGCAGCACCGGGTCCGAAGGGCCGAAGACCGCCCTCCTCCTATTGCAACCTATTGAAAGCACAGGAAAAACGAGATTGTCGGTATACATCCGACAAGCGCATGGCGATAATAGCACGCTTTGTGTCGCGCAAAGGCGCGGGGGAAGACGTGGCGGAGCCAGCGACCAACATCGCGCAGTTGACCGAGTCGGTGGAGTCCTTGAAGGACAGCTTCGAGACCCACCGCTACATCTGCAGCGACCAGATCTCCACCGCCGTCTACCTGGCCTACCACCTGCGCAAGCCCGTCCTGATCGAGGGGCCCCCGGGAGTCGGCAAGACCGAACTGGCCAAGACCACCGCCGAGATGTTCAGCCTGCCGCTCATCCGCCTGCAGTGCTACGAGGGTCTCGACGAGGCGAAGGCCATCTACGAGTGGAAGTACGGCAAGCAGCTCCTCTACACCCAGGTGCTCAAGGAGACCCTGGACGAGGTGCTGCAGGGCGCGCAGGGGTTCGCCGAGTCCGTCGCCCGCCTGCACGAGTTCGGCGACATCTTCTTCTCGGAGGAGTTCCTCGAGCCGCGGCCCCTCCTGAAGGCGCTGCGCGAAGAGGACGGCTGCGTGCTGCTGATCGACGAGGTGGACAAGTCGGACCACGAGTTCGAGTCCCTGCTCCTAGAGATCCTGTCGGACTTCCAGGTCTCCATCCCGGAGATCGGCACGGTGAAGGCGAGCCGCGAGCCGCCGATGGTGTTCCTCACCAGCAACAACACCCGCGAGATCTCCGACGCCCTCAAGCGCCGCTGCCTGCACCTCTACATCCCGTTCCCGGACGCGGACCTCGAACAGCGCATCATCCACGCGCGCGTTCCCGAGATTCCGCCGGAGCTCCGCCGGCAGCTCGTGAGCTTCATCCAGGACCTGCGCGACCTCGACCTCAAGAAGGTGCCCGCGATCAGCGAGACCATCGACTGGGCGCGCACCCTGCTGCTGCTGCACACCGAGTCCCTCGACCCGCAGCTCGTGCGCGACACGCTGAACGTGATCCTCAAGTTCCAGGAGGACATCGACAACGTGGACGTCGAGGTCACGACGCTGACGAACAAGGCGCTCAAGGGGTAGGCGACCCCACCGCCTCCTACTGCTTCTTTTTCCGATGACCGCCGCAGAAGATGCGGAAGACCTGCTGCGCAGGCTGCTTCGCCCCGGGCGCCTGCAGGGCTTCCCCAGCCATCCGCACCGCCTGGACACGGTGCTCGCCGTCGCCGCCGGCGGGTTGGTCCGGCGGCATCCCTACGCCGAGGAGGAGGTCAACGCACTGCTCATCGACTGGCTGGCTTCCGTCCGCGCGCGCATCGATCACGTCACCCTGCGGCGACGGATGGTGGACTGCGGCTTCCTCAAGCGCACGCGGGACGGTTCGCGCTACCTGCTGAACTACGGCCGCGTGGCGGGCGTGCTCGGGGACCCGGCGCCGCGGATCGATGCCGGCGAGATCCTGGCGAGCGTGCTGGCCGAGCGTGCGTCGCGCAAGCTCGCCTACGCTCGGGACGCTCGGGGCGGCATGCACCCCGCCCGCTGACGCCGACGACAGCTATGCACAGCGCGCCCCCGATCAGTCCAGGAGGTCACCCGGCGCGGGCTGGCCGCCGTCCTCCGCCCCTCGAACGCGTTCGTCCAGCCACGCCATCTGCTCGCCGATGCGCAGACCCGCCATCGGCACGCGGACGACCACGCCCCGCGCTTCGAGGTCGGGCTGCAGGAACTCCCGGTAGCGCTCTCCGGCGAGCAGTTCCACCGTGCGGACGTCCGGGAACTCGGTCTGCAGGGCCGTCAGGACGCCGTCCGCCCAGGCCCGCCGCTCCGCGCGCGACAAGGCTTCCAGCAACCGGTCGTAGGGCCTGACCGTCTTCGCGGGATCGAGCAGTCCGTACCTTGCCGACAGGATCCGCCAGGGGCGGCCCGTGCCTTCGACATAGGCGCGGGCCTTGCGGAACCACGGGGAGACGTACAGGTCCTTCCCGAGGGCCCGAGTCGCCCGCTTCTCCTTCACGCAGGAGACGAGGATGACCGTCTCGCCCTGATCCCGCACGCCCGTTCGCGGTCGCGCCGCCCTCTTCAGTCCGCCGCGGCGGTCGGCTTGCGGAACCTGAGCGTCATGCGGTCGGACTCCCCGATCGCGCGGTAACGCCGCTCGCAGGCCTCCCGCTCAGGACCCGCGGCCATCTCCCGGCATGCGGCAAGCCCCGGCGGCAGCGTCCATACGCCTGCCTCGTGGTCGTGTGTGTCCCGCGGGTTCGCGTTGACCTCGGAGGACGCCTCGAGCGTCAGCCCCGCCGCTTCCGCCATCTCGATCACGAGCGCCTCGGCGACGTATCCCTTCGTCTTCGCGTCTTCCGCGGTCCAGCCGGGCGGCGCCCGGTGGGTCACGAGCCCCAGCACCCCGCCGGGACGCAGCGCGCGGGCCATCACGCGGAACATGTCGGGCGCATAGTCGCCGCGGATCCAGTTGTGGACGTTGCGGAACGTCAATACGAAATCGACCGACCCCGGCGGCGCGATGGTCATGCGCTCCGGCAGGCTCAGCTCCGTGGTGACCACCGCGTCGTACAGCTCCGGCTGCGCCTCGAGCTTCTCGGCGAACCGCTTCTGCGCGTTCTTGCGCCACTGCGGCGTGCGGTCGGCGGTCATGGAGAAGTCCGCCGCGTAGTAGACGCCCTCGTCGCGCAGCGCCGGCGCCAGGATCTCCGTCCACCAGCCGTCGCTCGGCCAGATCTCGACGACGCTGGAGTCGGGCTGCAGCCCGAAGAAGGCAAGGACCTCGACCGGATGCCGGTACCGGTCGCGGGCGCGCTTCGCCGGGTCCCAGTGTTCGCCGGCGACGGCCGCTTCGAGCCAGTCCCGGGCCGGAGTTTGCGTCTCCGCGTCCACCGGGACCGAAACCGTTACGAGTAACAGGACCGAGATCGCGATCGTTCGGAAGTTCATGAGACAGGCGGCCCCGGAAATGCCCCGATTGTACCGCCGCACACTCCACACCATCTGTGGTATACCGAGCCACCCCACCGCCAGCCCATCCCGGAGAGGACCCTTGGACATCAGCGAATACGGCGTCTCCCCCCACGCGGATCCCATCGTTCGCGATCTCGTGGAACACGACCTCCTCCAGCACGCCGTGGAACTCGTGGCCTACGGCATGACCATCGTGCCGCCGGAGAAGATGGGCGTCGACGACGGCTTCGTCGAACGGTTGCGGAGCGCCCTCCTGCGCACGTGCGAAAAGCGCAGCGGGGTGAAGATTACCGACCACACGACCGACGAGCCGGACCAACAGGAGATGGGCGCGCGGACCTGGTACCTGCTGCACGAGGACGAGGCCTTCGCCGAGGCGGCGACCAATCCCCGCATGCTCGCGCTGGTGCGCTGGCTGTGCGGCCAGAGCGCCTGCCTGGCGGCACAGACCTGGATCATCAAGCCGCCCACGAAGAACCCGCGCACCAGCGTCGGCCTGCACAGCGACGCCCACGGCATCCCGCCGGGGGGCGGTCACATCGCCCACCTCTGCAACGCCTCGTGGCTCTGCACCGACTACGCGGGCGCGGAGGACGGACCCACCGTCTTCGTGCCCGGCAGCCACCGCTACGGCCGCGCCACCCTGCCCCACGAGGCCACCATGAGCATGGGGGAGGACGCCCCCTTCCCGCTGGTCCCCGTCATCGGCAAGGCCGGCTCGCTGGCGCTCTGGCACGGCGGGCTCTGGCACGGCTCGACGCCGCGCAGCAGGCAGGGGCTGCGCCTCACCCTCGTGCAGGTGTTCACGCGCATGCACATGCGGCCGCACCACCTGTGGGAGGACGTGCCGCCGGAGTACATGGAGAAATACCCCGAACTCGAGCGCGTCCTGGGAGACCCCGGCTACCCGTTCAAGGAGAGCATCGACAACATGAAGGGCATCATGCAGTTCATGCAGACGGGCACGGACCCCTACGCCTGAGGCGTTCGGGAGAGACAGCCGCGCTAATCCCCGCCCCGCGGTGCCATGCTATGTTTGGTACAAGAACGTAGCAGGAGCGCGCCATGGACATCAGCGAATACGGTGTTTCCCCCAACGCGGACCCGATCGTCCGCGACCTCGCGAAGTACGACCTCCTGAAGCACGCGGTCGAGTTGCAGGCCTACGGCATGACCATCGTGCCGAAGGAGAATATGGGCGTGGACGACAGCTTCGTCGAGCGCCTGCGCGGCGCCATCCTGCGCGCCTGCGAGAAGCGCAACGGCGTCGCGATCGACGACCACACCGCGGACGAGCCCGACCTCAAGGACATCAGCAAGAACTCCTGGTACCTGCTGCAGGAGGACGAGGCCTTCGTCGAGGCGGCGACGAACCCGCGCTCGCTCGCGCAGATCCGGTGGCTGTGCGGCCAGAGCGGCTGCCTGACGGCGCAGACCGGGATCATCAAGCCGCCCACCCAGGAGAAGGTGGACCCGGGCGCCAGCGTCGGCCTGCACAGCGACGCCCACGGCATCCCGCCCGGCGGCGGCCACATCGCCCACATGTGCAACGCCTCGTGGCTCTGTACGGACTACGAGGGCGCCGAGGACGGTCCCACCGTGTTCGTGCCGGGCAGCCATCACTTCGGGCGCGCGACGCTACCCCACGAGTCGTCGATGGGGCTCAGCGACGACTCGCCCTTCAAGGTGTTCCCGCTGATCGGCGAAGCCGGTTCGCTCGCGCTGTGGCACGGGGCGACCTGGCACGGCACGACGCCGCGTACGAAGCCGGGGCTGCGGGTTACCCTCGTGCAGGTCTACATGCGCATGCACATGCGGCCGATCCACATGTGGGACGATGTCTCGCCGCAGCTCATGGAGAAGTACCCGGAACTCAGGCGCGTGCTGGGCGAGCACACCTACCCGTTCCGGGAGAACATCGAGCGGCCGGAGACCGTCGCGCCGTTCATGATGACAGGTACGGATCCGTACGCCTGAGGCAACGGGCGGGTTCCATGGCCAGCGCGCGTCCGGACCGACTGTTGGCCGGGGTGGCCGGGTTGATCCGGGTTGCCTCGGCACTGCTGCCGGTCGCAGCCGCCGGCGCCGCCGAAGCGACGGCGCCCGCACCGGCCCGCAGCGCCTGGTTCGGCGAGTTGCACGTGCACACGAATCAGTCGATCGACGCCTACGGCATGGGCGGCACACGGGCAACGCCGGACGACGCCTACCGCTACGGCCAGGGCGAGCCGATCGCCCATCCGCTGGGCTATCCGATCCGGCTTACGAGCGGGCCGCTGGACTTCGTCGCGGTCACCGATCATGCGGAGTACTTCGGCGTGCTCCCCGCGCTGGCCGATCCGGGACACCCCCTCGCGAAGCGCAGCGGCATCGACGACCCGGCGGCGATGGTCACGCTGTTCATGGAGGCCCTCACGGCGGGCAAGGCGGCTGCCGAACTCGATGCGGAAGACACCGTGCGTACCGCCTGGCAGGCCACGGTCGAGGCCGCCGAGCGGCATAACGCGCCGGGGCGCTTCACCACGTTCGTCGCGTACGAGTACACCTCCACGCCCAACCTGGCGAACCTGCACCGTAACGTGATCTTCGCGGGGACCAATGTTCCGGCCGTGCCGTTCGGCGCCTACCACTCCCCGAATCCGGAAGACCTCTGGACCTGGCTCGATACCCAGCGCGCCCGGGGCATGGATGCGCTGGCGATCCCGCACAACTCGAACTGGAGCCAGGGACGCATGTTCGCGCGCGCGGACTTCGCCGGGGCGCCGCTCGATGCCGCGTACGCCGCGCAGCGCATGCGCAACGAGCCGCTGGTGGAGATCACGCAGGTCAAGGGCACGTCGGAGACCCATCCGCTGCTCTCGCCCAACGACGAGTGGGCCGGCTTCGAGATCTGGAAGATGAGCACGACCGCGCTCGACGCCGAGGGCGGCATCCAGCTCTCCGAAGGCGCCACCACCGGCGCCTACGCCCGGGACGCGTTGCGCGCCGGGCTCGAGATGGAAGCGGCGGACGGCATCAACCCGTACCAGTTCGGTTTCGTCGGCGCGAGCGACGGCCACAACGCGGCCGGGTCCTTCGAGGAGGACAACTACTTCGGCAAGCTGGGGGACGGCACTCCGGAGCTGCGCGGCAGCGTACCCCCGAAGTCCGGCGACGGAGAGGCCGCCTTGCCGGCCGTCATGGCGCTCGAATGGGGCGCGTCCGGCCTCGCGGGCGTATGGGCCGAGGAGAACAGCCGCGCATCGATCTTCCAGGCGCTCCGGCGCAAGGAGACCTTCGCGACCTCCGGGCCGCGCATCCGGCTGCGCTTCTTCGGCGGATTCGGCTTGCCCGAGGACCTCGCCTCCCGACCCGAAGCTCCCGCGCTGGCCTACGCGGGCGGGGTGCCCATGGGCAGCGACCTCTCCCGGGCGGACGGCGAGCTCCGCTTCTTCCTGTGGGCGCTGCGCGACTCGCACTCCGCCTGGCTGCAGCGCGGGCAGGTCGTCAAGCTCTGGCTCGAGGGGGACGAGTCCCGCGAGCGCGTATTCGATGTCGTCTGCTCCGACGGCCTGTCGCCGGACCCCGAGACCCACCGCTGCCCCGACAACGGCGCCCGCGTGAACCTGGCCGACTGCAGCTACTCGAGGGACAGGGGCGCGGTGGAGCTGGTCACCGTCTGGCGCGATCCGGAGTTCGATCCGACGCAACGCGCCACCTACTACGCGCGGGTGCTGGAGAACCCGACCTGCCGCTGGTCGACCTGGGACGCGATCCGCGCCGGCGTCGCACCGACCACTTCGGAATCCGCCACCCTCCAGGAGCGCGCCTGGAGTTCCCCGATCGCCTACCGGCCGTAACGGCTGCAGTCTTCGCGGCGGCGGCCGTCCCGGGAAGACTTCCGGGTTGATACGCGGGTTGATACGGACGGGTTGATACGGACACACACCGTTTCTGGCTGCCGGGATGACACGGCCGGGATGACACGGGCCGGGATGACACGGACAGGATGACACGGACGACAGGATGACACGCGACAGGATGACACGGACACACACCGTTTCCGCACCGTTGCCGGCTGCCGGCGCCGAGGAGGCGTACACGAAACGGGGCGACCGTCCTACGCGATTTGCAGAGGATGCCGAAATGAAGTCGCCTCGAGGCCATGAGAAAGTGGCCTCCATGGCTACCCTGCGGCAGAAGCTGGTCGACGACGAGCATGCGGCCTGCTACCACCTGACGTCGCGCTGCGTGCAGCAGGCTTGGCTGCTCGGCTACGACCCTCTCACACGGCGCGACTACTCGCACCGCAAGGGCTGGCTGGTCGACCGCATGAAGCGCCTGGCGCGTTGCTTCGCCGTCGAGATTTTTGGCTACGCGGTCATGAGCAACCACTTCCACATGGTGCTGCGCTACGACCCGAAGGCCTGCGACTCCTGGACCCCCGAAGAGGTGGCACGGCGCTGGGTGGAGGCCTCCGAACCCACGGCGAAGGACCGTCGGAACGCGCGGCGCAAGGCCGAGCGATGCGAGCGCCTCCTGGAGGATCCGGAAGCGCTGGCGCGGGCGAGGCGTACCCTAGGTTCCCTCTCGGGCTTCATGAAGCACCTGAAGCAGCCGATCGCACGGCGCGCGAACCTGGAGAGCAACCGCGCCGGACACTTCTTCGAGCAGCGCTTCTACTCCGGGGCATTGCTCAGCGAGGAGGCTCTGCTGGCTGCCATGGTCTACGTGGACCTCAATCCGATCCGCGCGGGCCAGGTGCGCGAGCTGATCAAGTGCCGCGACACCTCGATCGGCGAGCGGCTGCAGGAGCACAGCGAGGCAGCGGTCGACGATTACCTGGCTCCAGTGGCGTCCGGGCTCGAGGACACCGACGCCGAGGCCGCAGCACCAGCGCCGCTGACCATCACCCTTCGGGCATACGTCGAACTGCTACAGGAAATGGTCTCGGCGGAGACGGAAAAGCAGAACCCGCCTGACCGCGTGGCACGCTGGACCGCCTGGGTGACCTCGTTTCGGAACCGACAGCGCGCGTACGGCTCCCGCGAGGAGCTACAGGACTGGACGGCGGCCCGGGGCATGCGCTTTCGCGAGATCCCCCTGCCCGCCTAAAGTCCTCCGCGGGAGATCACGCTTCTCCCATGCCAAAACCGGGGGCCGGCGGACGGCCCCCGGCTCCCCGCCGTCCGTCCACGGTTGGCAAGCGGGACCTTCTCCGGTCCTGGACCGCCGCACCCGTCCAAACTCTCCCAACATGCCGAGGTAACAGAGCCATCGCCCACTGGACGGGCGCCATTGTGTGTCTGCTTGCCATGCGACGGTCACAACCGCGCGACGGTGTATGTCTCGGTCACAGCTGCGATCACAGCCGTCGCCTCGCCGCGTGTGTCCCGGCCCTGACGCCGTCCCGGTCCTGACGCCGCCGTGTGTCTCGGTCCTGAAAGGACCGGAGCGCGGGGGTGGCGGCGAGGATGGGTTAAGCTTTGAACCCATCGCTGGAGGCGGAAGCAGTGGCCCGCGCCCATCCGGAATACCTGATCTCTCCCGACGAGCTTGCGGCCGATCTCGATGGCCGGCGCGTTCTGGATGCGACGGTCATCTTCGCCCCGACACCCGAGGGAGGCTTCCACGTGGAGTCGGGGCTGGCGCGGTTCCACGAAGGGCACATTCCCGGCGCCCAGTTCCTCGACCTGGTGAACGACGCATCGGACACGTCGTCGGACCTCGGCTTCACACTCCCCCCCGTGGCGCAACTAGAGGCGCTGTTCCGCCGCCTCGGCATCTCCAACGACACCGAGGTCGTGGTGTACAGCCGCGAGTTGATCGCGTTGGCCACGCGCGCCCGGTGGTTGCTTCACTACTGCGGCCATCGGCACGCGCGTGTACTAGACGGCGGCCTGGAGGCTTGGCAAGTCGCCGGACACCCGCTGTCGACGGAAGCCGAGAGCCACCCGCCGGGCGACTTCAAGGCCAGTCCGAACCCCTTGTTGTTCGCCGACAGAAACGAGGTCCTCGCCGCGATCGGCGATCCCGATATCCGCACCGTGAACTCGCTTTCCCCGGAGGACTTCGCGGGCAACGGCGCCTTCAGCCTGGGGCGCAAGGGCCACATCCCGGGAAGCGTCAACCTGTTCTTTTTCGATCTGCTGGAGAACGGCCGCTTCAAGGACGATGCGGCGCTGCGCCAGGCACTCGACGCGAAGGGCATGCTCTCCGCCCCGAGGGTGATCAACTACTGCGCCGTCGGCGTCACGGCAACCATCGACGCGTTCGCCTGCCTGCTCTCCGGCCACGAAGACGTCGCCCTCTACGACGGGTCCCTGGCGGAGTGGGCGCGCGACGAATCGCTGCCGATGGAAACCGGGCGCTAGCGAAGCCGCCGCGCCGCAACGCCCCCACCCCATGGACCGCACCCTCACCAACTTCATCGCCGCGCTGCGAAACGCCGAGATCCGGGTCTCGCCCGCGGAGACGCTCGACGCCCTGAACGCGGTGGAACTGGTGGGCTACCGGGACCGGCAGCTCCTGAAGGACACCCTCTCGCTGATGCTCCCGAAGACGATCGACGAGAAGGAGACCTTCGACGACACGTTCGACCGCTTCTTCGCCTTCGAGGACGTGGCCGGAGAGACGGCCGTCCTGGACATCGAGGGCGAGGACGGTGGAAGCGAAGGCGCCGGGGACGGCCAGGGTGGCGGCAACGCCCAGGGCGAAGGCCGCGGCGCGGGTGGCGGCAAGGGCAAGAACAAGAAGAACCGCTTCCTCGCGATGGACGAGGAAGAGGAAGAGGATCTCGGCCCCGGCGAGATGGCGTCGCCCCACTCCGCCCTCGGCAGGCTGCTCATGCAGGACAGCCGCATCGAGCTCACCGTCCAGATGGCCGACGCCGGCCGCGCCGTGAACCTCGAAGAGATCCAGGTCTTCACGCAGAAGGGCCTCTACACGCGCCGCATCATGGAGGAGATGGGCCTCTCCGAGCTGCAGCGCGAGATCGGCGACCTCAAGCAGAGCCGCATCATCCCCGAACGCCGCCTGGGGCAGGAGCTCAAGAAACGCCGCGACTGGCTGCGCGAACAGGTGCGCGACTACGTCGAACGCCAGTTCCTGCTGCACGCCGACGCCTCCGGCAAGCGCCTGCGCGAGGAACTCCTGCGCAAGGTCAAGCTCAGCAACGTCGAGCACCGCAACTTCCGCCTCATCCAGGAAGTCGTCTACAAGATGGCGAAGAAGCTCGTGGCGCTGCACTCCCGCCGCAAGAAGGTGTTCAAGCGCGGCCAGCTCAACGTCCCGCGCACCCTGCGCCACAACATGGCGTACGACGGCTCGATCTTCGACCTGCGCTGGAAGTCCGTGAAGGTCGACCGCCCGAAGGTGTTCGCGATCTGCGACGTCTCCGGCTCCGTCGCGAACTACGCGCGCTTCATGCTGATGTTCCTCTACAGCCTGGAGGAAGTGATGCCGAAGGTCCGCTCGTTCGCCTTCTCCTCGGACCTCGCCGAGGTCACGGACCTCTTCGAGCGCAACAAGATCGAGGACGCCATCGCGAAGACCCTGCGCGACTACAGCGGCGGCTCCACCGACTACGGCCAGGCCTTCGAGGATTTCCGGAAGACCTGCATGGAGGACGTCGACAACCGCACCACGATCATCATCCTGGGCGACGCGCGCAACAACTACGGGGACCCGCGCACCGAGATCCTCAAGGAGATGTACGACCGGGCGAAGCGCGTCCTCTGGCTGAACCCCGAGTCCCGCGCCACCTGGACCGTCGGCGACGCGGAGATGCGCAAGTACACCGCGTACGTGCACCAGGCCGAGGAGTGCAACTCGCTCATGCACCTCGAGCGCGTCGTCGGCAACCTGCTGCGCACCGTGCAATGACCGGGCGATCCGGATCGGCAGAGGCGGCGGCCCGGGACACGGCGGCGGCCCGGGACACACACCGTCACGGGGGGCGGCCGCAGAGGCGGCGGCAGAGTCGGACACACACGGTCACGCGGCCACCGACCGCCGGACGCGCGACCGCCAGACGCAGACACACACGGTCACACGCGACGCGCGACGGACAGGGACACACGCCATGAGCACCCCACGCGGACACACACCGCCCGCCCCGCGCACCCTCGCCGCCACCGGCACCGACGCCCTCGACGACAAACCCAGACCCGCCCCGCCCGCCTCCGGCGCCGACATCTTCAACAAGACCGCCGGCCGGGACCTCCTGCTCCTGGGCCTCGGCGCCATTGGCGCGTTCGTCCTGCTCATGGCGGCGCTGGCGTGGGCTTCCGAAGCCACCGGCGGCGCCTCCAACGACGCCCTCGACCCGGCCACGGGCACCGTCACGGTGGCCCTCTCCACCGAACCGCCCCAACTCGACAGCACGCGCGCCACCGACATGGTGAGCGGACAGGTACTCGGACACACGATGGAGGGGCTGCTCCGCTACGACCAGTTCAACCGCATCGTCCCCGGCGTCGCCGAGCGCTGGGAGGTCGGCCCCAAACGCGCCACGTTCCACCTGCGCGAGGACGCCCGCTGGAGCGACGGCACCCCGGTGACGGCCCGCGACTTCGCCTTCGCCTGGCGCACGGCCCTGGATCCCGCGACGGCGTCGGAGTACGCGTTCATCCTTTACTCCATCAGGAACGCGCAGGCCGCCAACACCGGCGAAGTGCCCCTCGAAGCCGTTGGCATCCACGTCTCGGACGACCGCACGCTGGTCGTCGAACTCGAGCGCCCCACGGCGTATTTCGAGAAGCTGATGGCCTTCCCGACGTTCTTCCCGATCAAGCAGTCCTTCTACGACGCGACCGAGGGACGCTACGGCGCGGACGCCGCGGACCTCCTCTACAACGGCCCCTTCGTCATCGCCCGCTGGGTGCACGGCGCGTCGCTGCGCATGGAGCGCAACCCGCACTACTGGGACCAGGACCGCATCCGCATCAACGTGATCGACCACGCCTACATCACCTCCGACATCAACGCGGTCATCAACCTCTACAAGGACGGCAAGATCGCCATGGCGGGGCTCTCCGCCGAGACGCTGGAGGACGCCCTCGACCGCCGCTGGAACCTGCACCGCTTCGTCGACGGCTCCGTCTTCTACATCGGCCTGAACCACCGCCCGGGGCGCCTCACTTCCAACCTCAACCTGCGCAAGGCGATGCAGCTCGTCACGGATTCCTCCGAACTCGTCTACAAGGTGATCAAGCTGCCCGGGAACCTGCCAGGCGAGTCGCTCTTTCCCGTCTGGCTCAAGGGCGTGAACGGTTATTTCCGCCAGGAATATCCCGCGCCCCGCCCGGTGGTCGACATCGAGCGCGCGCGCGAATACCTGGCCCGGGCGAAGGACGAACTCGGCTACGAGGAGCTGCCGCCGCTCATCTTCCTGACCGGCGACAACCCCGCCTCCAACAAGCAGTCCGAGTACTTCCAGGAGGTCTACAAGTCGCGCCTCGGCCTCGAGGTGAAGATCGACCGCCAGATCTTCAAGCAGCGCCTCGCCAAGATGACCGCCGGCGACTACGACATGGTGCTCGCCGGCTGGGGACCGGACTACGCCGACCCCCTCACCTTCGGCGACCTCTTCGCCTCTTGGAACCAGAACAACCGCGGCCGCTACGCGAACCCGGTCCTCGACGAGTGGGTCGCCGTGGCGCAGAGCTCCCTCGACCCGGAGGAACGCATGCAGGCGTTCGCCGAGATCCAGCAGATCCTCCACGACGACGTCGTCATCCTCATGAACTACGAGCGCGGCAGCGTGTATGTCCGCGACCCCCGGCTGAAAGGCGTCGTGCGGCGCGCGGTGGGGACGGACCCAGACTTCACGGGAGCGTGGATCGAGAGCTGAAGCCCGCATGCTCCGCTACACCATCAAGCGCCTGATCCAGGGCGTCATCACGGTCTGGTTCATCGCCACCGCCACGTTCCTCGCGATGCACAGCATCCCGGGCGACCCGCTCACCTCCGACAAGGCCGTCTCGGAAGAGATCCGCAAGAACCTCGAAGCGAAGTACGGCCTCGACAAGCCGCTCGCCGAGCAGTACGTCATCTACCTCTCGAACATGCTGCAGGGCGACTTCGGCATCTCGTTCTCCCAGGAGAACCGCAGCGTCAACGACATCATCCGCGAGCACTTCCCGGTGTCCGCGACCCTCGGGATCCTCGCCATCGCGTTCGCGGGGCTCGGCGGCATCCTGTTCGGGGCGCTGACGGCGCTCTACCGCAACCGCCTGCCGGACATCGTGATCATGTTCCTGGTGATCCTCGGCATCTCGGTGCCGAGCTTCGTCTTCGCGGCCCTCGGCCAACTCGCGCTCGTGAACCTGAACGACCTCTTCGGCACGTCGGTCCTGCCCGTGGCCGGCTGGGGCACGGTCCTGCACATGGTCGCCCCGTCGCTGGTGCTCGGCCTCGGCACGATGGCGTTCCTGACGCGCCTCATGCGCTCGTCGATGCTCGAGATCGTGAACTCGGACTACGTGCGCACGGCAAACTCGAAGGGCCTGCCGCCGACGCGCATCTTCCTGAAGCACCAGCTCCGGAACGCCATCCTGCCCGTCATCACCGTGCTCGGCCCGTCGATCGCCGCCATCACGACCGGCGGGTTCGTGGTGGAACTCGTGTTCGCGATCCCGGGCCTCGGCCGCTACTTCGTCGAGGCCGTCCAGCAGAGCGACTACACCGTGATCATGGGCACCACCGTGTTCTACGGCGCGTTCCTCGTCTTCATGGTGATCGTGGTCGACCTCCTCTACGGCCTGGTCGACCCGCGCGTGAGGCTCGAGTGATGGCGGAAGCGGCGCTCTCCTTCGAACGTGTGTCCGTCTCGCGGGACGTCGAGACGATCTCGCGGCCGTCGCTGTCCTACTGGCAGGACGCCTGGATACGACTGAAGGCGAACACCCGCGCGCTCATCTCGCTCTACATCGTGATCGCCCTCGGCGTCTTTACCCTGGCCGGCCCCCTCGTCTGGCAGGTCGACCCCTCCGCGCAGGACCTCGACCAAATCTCGAGCGCGCCCGGCGCGGACCGCCAGGCGGTGATCGTCCCGCCCTACACGCCCTGGAGCGGCGCCACCGCGCGCGTCGAGGGGCCCGCCCTGTCCGCGCCGGACATGACCGACCCCACCTTGTCTGTCCTCATCGTCGGCGAGGCGAACACCCAGGCCGTGCGCGTGCAGTGGGACCCGATCCCCGGCGCCAGCGGCTACCGCGTCTATCGCAACATCGCCGACCCCGCGCCGGACGACGCCCTCGGACTGCCGCTGGCGGATATCCTCACGGCGGAGCGGGTGAGCTTCGAGGACCGCCTCGACCTCAAGCCGCGCACCTACTTCTACTCCGTCACGGCCCTCGACCGGAACGGGATGGAAGCCCCGGCCTACGCCACGGTCGCCACCGTGCCGAAGCGCGTGATCACCGCGGAGGAAGCGGTGAAGCGCGGCCTCGCCGACGGCCCCGCCGCCCTGCGCGAAGGCGAGGTCGTCTCGCTCCCGCTGCACCCCTTCGGCACGGACTACCTGGGCCGCGACATGCTCGCCCGCCTGATGCACGGCGCGCGTGTGTCCCTGTTCATCGGCATCGTCGCGCCGTTCGTGTATGTCCTGATCGGCATCCTCTACGGCAGCGCAGCGGGCTTCGCCGGCGGGCGCACGGACCAGATCCTCATGCGCTTCGCGGACTTCGTCGTCGCGCTGCCGTTCCTGCTCTTCATGATCCTGTTCCGCATCCTGTTCGGGATCGAAGGCGGCGACAGCGGCATCCTGCCGATGATGATCGCGATGGCGATCCTCGCCTGGCCCGCCGCCGCGCGCCTGGTGCGCGGCCAGATCCTGCAGATCCGCGAAGAGGGCTACGTCTCCGCCTCGCGGCTCCTCGGCGCGAAGACGAACTACCTGGTGCTGCGCCACATGATCCCGAACACCATGGGCGTGATCCTCGTGACGCTGACCTTCGCCGTGCCCAGCGCGATCTTCACGGAGGCGTTCCTGTCGTTCATCGGCATGGGCGTGGCGCCGCCGACGCCGTCCTGGGGCAGCATGTGCAACGAAGGCATCAAGACGATGCTGACGCATCCGCACGAACTGGTCTTCCCCGCCGTCTTCATCAGCATCACCGTGCTCGCCTTCAACCTCCTCGGCGACGGCCTCCGCGACGCCCTCGACGCCCGCATGAGGTCGCGCGAATGACCGCCCCGGACAAGGACACACACGGCGCAACCCCCGCCGGCGCCGCCGCCCCGGACACGGACACACACCGTCCGGCCGCCGCCGGCACCCCCGCTCCGGACACGGACACACACGGCTCGGCCCCCGCCGACAGCGCCCCGGCCCTGCTGGAGGTTCGCGATCTCTCCGTAGAGTTCGACACCTACGGCGGCACCGTCCACGCCGTGCGCGGGGTCTCGTTCGACGTGCGCGCCGGCAGGACCCTCGCCATCGTCGGCGAGTCCGGCTGCGGCAAGTCCGTGACCGTCCAGAGCGTGATGGGCCTCATCCCGATGCCGCCCGGGCGCATCGTCGGCGGCACGGCGCTCTTCCGCGGCCAGGACATCCTCGGCCAGAAGACCCTCGACGGCGAAGACATCCGCGGCTCGCAGATCGGGATGATCTTCCAGGACCCGATGACTTCGCTGAACCCGACCATGACCATCGGCGACCAGATCGCCGAGACCCTGCAGGTGCACCGCGGCCAGAGCCACCGCCAGGCCCTCGCGCGCGCCGTCGAGCTCCTCGAGATGACGCGCATCAACGAGCCCGACAAGCGCGCGCGCCAGTACCCGTTCGAGTTCTCGGGCGGCATGCTCCAGCGCTCCATGATCGCGATGGCGCTCGCCTGCGAACCGGCCATCCTGATCGCCGACGAGCCGACCACCGCCCTCGACGTCACCATCCAGGCGCAGATCCTCGACCTCATGCGCGAGCTGCAGCGCAGCAACGACATGGCCATCATCCTCATCACCCACGACCTCGGCGTCGTCGCGCGCATGGCGGACCAGGTCGCTGTGATGTACGCCGGGGAGATCCTCGAGACCGGCACCGCGGAGGACGTCTTCTACCGCTCCGCGCACCCGTACACCCTCGGCCTCAAGGACGCGATGCCGACCAACCGCGACGAGGCCGAGCAGAACCTGACGCCGATCCTCGGATCGCCCCCGGACCTCTTCGCCCCGCCCGCCGGCTGCGCGTACTTCGCGCGCTGCCCGCACGCGATGCGGGTGTGCGAAGAGAACCATCCAGAGGCGTTTTCGATCTCGTCCGCGCACGCATCGCAGTGCTGGCTGCACCACGAGGACTGCGCCGAGCGCGTCGACGACATCCACTACGGCGAGACACACACCGACGCCGGGAGCGCCGCGTGAGCGCCC
This sequence comes from Pseudomonadales bacterium, assembly GCA_022825925.1. Taxonomy (GTDB): domain Bacteria; phylum Pseudomonadota; class Gammaproteobacteria; order Pseudomonadales; family Azotimanducaceae; genus VXNE01. The sequence goes on from JAJDVW010000128.1 coordinate 44,258, forward strand.
TCGTCGAGATCCGCGGCCTCACCCGCCACTTCGACCTCGGCCGCAACCAGATCGTGCACGCCGTGGACGACGTGAGCCTCGACATCGCCCCGCGCGAAATCGTCGGCCTCGTCGGCGAGAGCGGCTCCGGCAAGTCCACCCTCGGCAAGACCATGCTCGGCCTGCACGACAAGACCGCCGGCGAGGTGGTCTACAAGGGCGAGACCCTGCCGCAGCGCTACGCCGCCGCGGACTTCCAGCGCTACGCCCGCGCCATGCAGATGATCTTCCAGGACCCCTACTCGTCGCTGAACCCGCGCATGACCGTCGGCGAGATCGTCGCGGAGGGCCTGCGGTTGCACACCGACCTCGCCAGCCACGACATCCGCGATCGTGTGTCCGAGTGGCTCGAGCGCGTCGGCCTCAACGCGGGACACACATCGCGCTACCCCCACGAGTTCTCCGGCGGCCAGCGCCAGCGCATCGGCATCGCCCGCGCGCTCATCATGGAACCCGAGTTCGTGGTGTGCGACGAGCCGATCTCCGCGCTCGACGTCTCCGTCCAGGCCCAGGTGGTGAACCTGCTCGGCGAACTGAAGGAGTCCCTCGGCCTGACGATGCTCTTCATCGCGCACGACCTGTCGATGGTGCGCTACATCTCCGACCGGATGGCCGTGATGTACCTCGGCTCGCTGATCGAGCTCGGGCCCGCGAACCGCGTGTTCTTCCACCCGAAGCACCCGTACACGGAGATGCTCGTCGGGTCGAACCCGGAGCCGGACCCCGCGACCGAGCGCAATCGGCCGCCTACGGCGATCCGGGGGGAGATCCCGTCACCGGTGAACGTGGGGGCCGGGTGCCGGTTCGCAAACCGGTGTCCGAAGGTGATGGACGTGTGTCGGGGGGAGACGCCGGAGTTGAGGGTGGTGGAGGACGAGGGGAACGCCGAGCGGATCGTGGCTTGTCATCTGTATTGAGGAGCCATTGAGGCTTCACCGACGCCGAGCGGACCGGACAAGCAATCGCCCCTACTGGACGGAGAATCTCGTGTTCGACGCTACTCCCAGCGCATGCGCCACCTCGCACAACCGCTGGTAGCTCGCCGACGCGTATCGCTCCGCCTCGTAGCGCTGGATCTGCTGGGCCTTCAAATCGAGGCGTTGCGCCAGCTGGCGCTGGCTGAGGCCCCTCGCTATGCGGGCCTTGATCAGGCCCTCCGGGAGTTCATCTATCGACGTCACCACGATGGCCGACACGCCGGCCGATTTCAGATGCTCGTACTCCTCAGGCTCTCCGCGCAGGCTCTCGAGCTGTGACTCCATGGCCTCGCGCTCCGCTTGCACCAGCCTGGGATGCACGTCGGCGCGTTGCGAGGCGTCGGCTTCGAACTCTTCCAAGGCCCGCTGGAAGCCGTTCGCCCGCTTCCTTGTGATCCTGTACTGCCGCTCGTTCGTGATCATGGCAAGCTCCCGAGGTCCCCGTCACCCTTCCGCCATGTAAGGCCCCAACACCCGCAACGTATGCCGGATGTACGCCTTCCGCCGCTCCGGCTCGCGCGCCCAGTACGGTCCGTGCGGCTCCGCACTCACGAACCCGTCGTAGCCCTGCTCCAGCAGGATGCCGAACATGACGTCCCAACGCAGCGCGTCGAAGCCGGGGGGCGGCTCGATCTCGCCGTCGCGCAGGCGGGTGAGGCCCTTGACGTGGAAGTACGTGAGGTTGGCGCCGAAGCGGAACAGGATGTCGTTCGGGTCGGC
>JAJDVW010000065.1 GCA_022825925.1 Pseudomonadales bacterium
CAACGGGACGATGCGCCTGGAGACCCGGTCGTTCCGGCTCTGCGCGATGGACACCATCCAAGGCCTCTACGAGATCGGGATAGGGCGCGGGACCTGGGGGCCGAGTTGCATGATTCCGGGCTTCGAGCCGGTCACGCAGGAGCAGGTGGCGATCATCAAGGAAGAGCTGCGGCGGCCGCGGTAGCGGCCACCGGAGCGGCGCGCATGTTGCGGAACCGGCCCTCGGGACGGCTCGCCGGCCGTGCGGCGGCGGTGGCCATGGCCTGCGTATCGGCCGCCGCGGAGCCGTGCGCGCCCTCGCGGCACGACGTTGGCGCCCTGCGGGACACCGACATCGAGCAGTTGTCCGGACACGCGATCGACCGGGGCCGCGACTACCGCGTCCGCGGTCTCGCGATCGTGCGGCAGCCCATCTTCCACACGGACCGGGAGGACGAGAACAACCGCCTGTTTCGGGCGGCCAACCGCTATCACGTGGACACGCGCGAAGGCGTGATCGCGGACGTCATCCTGTTCCGGGCCGGAGACCGCGCCACGGCGCGGGTCCTCGAGGAAAGCGAGCGGGCGCTCCGGGCCAAGTCCTACCTGTACGACGCCCGGGTGCTCGTCAACCGCGTGTGCGGCGACGACATCGAGGTGGCCGTGGTGACGCGGGACGTGTGGACGCTGGCGCCCCAGGCCGGGTTCACGCGCACGGGCGGCGAGGAGCGGCTGGAGTTCGGCCTGTCGGACGGCAACGTGGCGGGGACGGGCTCCGAGCTCGCCGCCTCGTGGTTCGACGACCTGGACCGCAGCGGCATCGCCTTCAACTACCTCGACCCGAACCTCGGGCACAGCCGCACGCGGCTCGGCCTCACCGTTCTCGACAACGACGACGGCGGACGCTGGGCCGTGGAACTTGCCCGGCCCTTCTTCTCGCTCGACACGCGCCGCGCCTGGGCGGTGCGGATGGACCAACGCGAGAGCGAGCAGGGGCTCTACCTGCTCGACCGCAAGTACGCGGTGCTCGAGGCGAAGACGCGTTCGTTCGAGGTCTCCCGGGGGTTCTCGGAGGGTCTCGCGGACCGTTTCGCCACGCGCTGGTCCTACGGCTACCGCTACGAGGACCGCGACCTGGCGCAACTGCGGGGGGCGCCGGTCGACTTCCGGGACCGGACGCTCGGGTATCCGTGGGTCTCCTACGAGCGCGTGGAGGACGACTTCGCCAAGTCCCGCAACGTCGAGCGCCTGCAGAGCACGGAGGACATCTACTTGGGGCGGCGATACTCGCTCCTGCTCGGGTACTCGGACGCGGCGTTCGGGGGCGACGGAGACTCCCGGTTCGTCCTGAACGGGTGGTTCCAGGACGGCCATCGAACGCAGGGAGGCCGTCACCTGACGCTTTTCGGGGCGCAGTTCGAAGGACTCCTCGACACGGACCGGGGCGCCCTGGAGGACTTCCTCGGCAGCGTGTGGCTGCGCTACCGGTACCGGCAGACGCCGAGGCTCGCCTTCCACGCGAGCGCGACGGCGAGTTATGCCCGGGACCTGCGCGCCGACCGGCAGTTGCTCCTCGGCGGAGACAGCGGCCTGCGGGGCTTCCCGAACCGGTACCAGGCCGGCGACCGCCGCTTCGTGTTCACCTTCGAGGAACGCTACTTCTCGGACCTGTACCTGTTCCGGGTCCTGCGGGTCGGCGCGGCGCTGTTCGCCGACGTCGGCCGGGCCTGGTTCTCCGGCGGCTCCGACGAGGAGCCCTTCGGGATCATCGCCGATGTCGGTGTCGGACTCCGGTTCGAGTCGACGCGCACCCAGCGCGGCCGCGTCCTGCACCTCGACTTCGCCTGGCCCCTCGCGGACGGCCCGGGGATCGGCGGCGCGGAGCTGACGCTGACGGCGAGACAGGCGCTTTAGCCGGAGTCGCGGATCTAGTCGGCGTGCGCCCGGCTATAGCTAGCTGCAGGATTGGGTACCGTTTGGACGACAAGTTAGGACCGATGGAGCCGGTCTGGCGGAGGACCGGAACACTCGGCGCGCGAACAGCCCGGTGCCGAACTGGCTAAAGGGTGACTGTCGCTGTTCCCGTGTGAAGTAGCGAGCCTGCGGGTAGGCGGGCGTAAAACAGTACCAGGTTGGCGATGGTCGGAGACTTGGCGGACGGGGCCAAAAGGCCATGGGCCGGCGTCGACTGGTATGCCTCGTTGGCGAGTCGCTGGGTAGGCGCAACAGAGTGGCCGGAAGCGACGCGTGGGAGGTGGGCAGGAAGTGCGTGGCCGAACAGGTTGCGGTGGTGGTAGCCGAGCCAGTCGCCGGTCAGTTCCTGGATGGTGGTGTTGGCCGCGGTCCGCCCGGATGGATGGGTGAAATCGACGACTGACAGTGGTTTGGTGGTGCGGTAGCGGAAGACAGTCCAGCCGCGTGCCGGGTAGGTCCCGGGACGAAGCCGCTGGCGTAAGATCCATGAAGGGCGACGGCTTCGAGGAGAGCGGTCACCGGATCGGCGGCCAGGTAGCGTAGTGCGAAAGTCCCGGTTCCGTCGTTGAATCGATTCCGAGCGGTAGTCGACGGAACATGGTGCACCGCAACCGAGGATGGTGCGGCGCCGAACCAGGGGCCCGTCCGAGTGAGCGCCTCCGGCGTCAAGAGAATGCGCCGTCCTCGATCGAGGAGAGGAACGCGGCGAGAAAGGCTCGTTGGTCGTCCGTGCCGTCTATGAAGTTCTGTGGGCAGAGACCGCCGAATGAAGGATTGGGCGTGGCGAGCCAGGCGGCGGCAATCTTGGCGGGGTCGACGGGTCCGGCATCGACGCCGGCAACCGCGACATCAAAGTTCTCGATGTGTTCGGATCTGGCGTACGGTGAGTCATGCCCTTCGGGCGAATGGCCCGCTGACACGACGCCGAAAAGGATGCGTACGCGTTGAGTTAGCTGCTCAGCGTTGGGGGCACTGTCCATTGGTGCGAAGTGTAGCAGGATGCCCCCGAAACACGGATCGGCGCCTGATCGGGTCTGGGACGTTTCGCGGCGGCCAGGGGCGTCGCTTCTCGCCCGGATCGGCTGAACCCTCTGACCGGCCACCTTCACCGGCGCGCGCTGGATCCGGTGACCTCGAGCACCTTGTGACCGTGGTGGGCGGCCCCGAACTCGTCCGTCGCGGCCACGGACACGAGGTGCGTGCCCGGCCCCAGGTCGTCCGGCAGGTCGGCGACCCACACGTGGGTCGAGGGCCTCGGCTCCACCCAGGGCTTGATGACGGCGGAGTGCCGTTCCGCCCACTCCAGATAGCTCGGGTCGGTCATGAGCACCCGGCGCATGTCCGTCCACGCTCCGTCGTTGACCTGGAACCGGACGGTCGACCTCGGCCCGCCGTCGAAGAGGTTGACCACGATCGCGGCCGCGGCGACCTGGTCTTCGCCGATGCGGCCGTCGTAGAGCTCGCCGGGCCGGAAGTCGCGGTAGCCGCCCCCCGGTCCGTGGTGGGCCGCGTCGAGCATGATGCGCATCTGGTAGTCGTCGGGTCGCCCGGCGGCCTTGAAGGACACCCGCAGGTCCGTGCCGTCGACGTGCATGCGGTGGTAGCCCCTGGGGGTTCCGTCGCGCTGCATGGAGATGGGCAGCGCCTCGGCGTCGAAGGGCCCGCTCCACCAGCTCCCCGACACGGTGGTGAGCACGTGGTGATGGAACGCCTCCTCGCCCCGGTAGCCGTCCTCTTCGCCGATCCAGATGTGTTGGGTGGTGTGCGTATGCCCCGCCATCGCGTACAGGTTGGGGTAGTCGGTGAGCAGGTCGAACAGCGCCTGACGGTCTTCCACGCCCCGCGGGTCGCTCCGCGTCATGAGCGGGATGTGCATGGCGAGCACGAGGAGCCGGTCGTGGGGCACGTGCGCGAGTTCGGCCTCGAGCCAGGCGAGCTGCGCCTCGCCCAGCGCCGCGTCGTAGCCGCCCCCGGCGCGCGGGTTCTCCGGCGTCGGCGCCGCACCCCGGTAGCGCACGTCGTCGAGCACGACGAACACCGCGTTTGCGTATTCGAAGGCGTAGTAGGGCGGTCCGTACCAGTTCGAGAACGTCTCCAGCGAGTAGTCGTCCGAAGGCGCGAACTGGTTGAGTTCGTGGTTGCCGGCGACGTTGTACCAGGGAATGCCGAGCGTCGCGACGATGCTGTTGTAGCGCGGGAACATGGACAGGTCGTCGAAGAGGATGTCGCCCATGGTCATGCCGAAGGCGGCGTCGGTGCCGACGAGTTCGCTCACCACGCCATCGCGGATGTAGTCGAGTTCCTCCTCGGTCTGCGGCTGCGTATCGGCAAAGAGAATGGCCTCGAAACTCGCCGGCTCCTCCTGTCGATAGAGGGCGAAGTCGACGCGCTCGGGCAGCGGGCCGGTGGGTTCGATACCGCGATAGCGGAGCCCCGCGGGCGATCCGTTCGGGCGGTGCAGATAGTAGAAGCGCGGTAGACGATACGCGTTCAGGGGCGTCATGTAGCCGGCGGGTTTGGTGACGAAGACGATGCTGTCGCCGTCGACCTCCAGTTCGTAGGTCCCGTTGTCGTCGGTGCGCGTCACGTCGCGGCCGTTGGAGACGCGCACGCCGGCGATGCCGGGCTCGCCCGGACCGGCCCGCCCGTCGCGGTCCAGATCGTCGAACACGGTACCTACAAGCGTGTCCGCAAGGGATGGGGCGGCGAGCAGGCAGACAAGGGGAAGCCCGAGGGAGAGACGTCTGGCGCGCGACATGGGTGTGACCACGGTCAGTGGGTTAGGCCGCGCATGCTACAGGCTCTTCCCGTCGTCGGCGTGACGCCGTGTTTCACGCCACCAACCCCGCGAGCCGGGCCAGCGCGGCCCCGAGGTCGGGTTCGTCGGCGAGCACCGGGAGCATCGGGTCGTCGATGCGTTGCATGCGGGCGACGGCGTTCTCCAGGTGGTGTTTCGCGTTGCTCAGGCGGCCGTTCAGTTCGGACCACCTGAGCGGCATCGAGACCGACGCGGCGGGCTCCGCGCGCGCCGAGAACGGCGCGACGATCAGTTGTCCGTGGCGGTTCTGCATGTAGTCGATGTAGACCTTGCTCTCGCGCTTGCGGACGGCGCGCACGATGGTGCAGATCTCGGGCCGGCGGGTCACCACGACGCGCGCGAGCAGTTCCCCCAGCGTGCGCGACTGGTCGTGGGTCAGGCGGCGGGCGAGGGGAATGAGGACGTGCAGCCCGCTGGCGCCGCTGGTCTTCAGGTATCCGGGCAGTTCGATCTCGTCGAGGAGCACGCGGATCTCCTTGGCGACGTCGATCACGTCGGCGAACGGCGCGTCCTTCGGGTCGAGGTCGAGCACGCACCAGTCCGGGTGCTCCAGCCGGTCGATGCGGCTGTGCCACGCGTGGATGGGAATGGCCCCCATGTTGGCGAGGTACTTCAACGACGCCGCGTCCTCCACCATGAAATAGTTGATGTCCCGCTCCTCGGTCTCGGTCCAGAGCGCGGTGCGCTTGACCCACTCGGGCACGAAGCCGGGGGCGTCGCGCTGGTAGAAGGACTTGCCGTGAATGCCGTCCGGGAAACGGGTGAGCACGAGGGGCCGGTCGCGGAGATAGGGCAGCATCCACGGGGCGATGCGCTCGTAGTAGTCGACGAGATGGCCCTTGGTGAGGTCCTTCTCGGGGAAGAAGACCTTGTCGCGGTTGGTGACGGCGACGGTGTGCCGCACCGCCGCTTCGACCTCGACGGGGGCGGGGTCGTCGAAGTGGCCGATGCAGTCCGCCGGGGGCTTGTCGTCGCGGAGGCGCCGGAAGACCGGCTGTCGCAACCGGCCGTCCAGGGTGTACTCCTTGTAGGCGACCTCGCACACGAGTGTCGGCGCGACCCAATGGACTTCCCGGTCGTCGGCAAGGGCCTCCGACGGCGCGAGGCCCTCGAGCAGCGCGCCGATGTCCGCGCGGGCCTGGGCGTTCAGCCCGGCGCCCGCGCGTCCGCAGAACGTGAGTTCCGCGCCGCGGTACTCGGCGAGCGCCAAGGCGCCGAGGTCGTCCGCGTTCGATTTGTTGGGGGCCCAGCCGACGATGACGAAATCGCCCGTGCGCTCGGTGCGGACCTTCACCCAGGCGTCCGAACGGCCGGCGCGGTACGCGCTGTCGGCGCGCTTCCCCACCACGCCTTCGAGCCCGAGGCTGCGCACGTGTTCGAACACCCGGATGCCGGACCCCTCGATGTGTTCGGAGTAACGGACGGGCCCCGTGGACGGCAGCATCGCCCGCAGGAGGTCCTTGCGGGCGAGGAGCGGGAGTTCGCGCAGGTCGTGTCCTAGGGACTGGGGCAGGTCGAACGCGTAGTAGGCGACCGGCAGCGCGTTGAGGGCGCGGGGCACCTCCACCGAACCGCGCAGCCGCGCGCGCTGCTGCAACAGCGAGAAGCTCGGTATGCCGCGCGCGTCGTGCACCACGGCCTCGCCGTCGATCACGAACTGGGAGAAGGGCAGCCGGCGCGCGGCCTTCTCGACCTCCGGGAAGTTGGCCGTCAGCACGAGGCCCCTGCGTGACCGCAGGGTGACCCGGTCGCCGTCCTTCTCGATCATCAGGCGATAGCCGTCGTACTTGATCTCGAACACCCAGCCGTCGCGGTCGAAGGCATCGCCGGAACGGGCGAGCATGGGCTTGACGGGCAGGGGGCCGGTTGCGGGCGGGACCGGGTCGATGGCCTGGATCCGCTCCGCCAACCGGCGTTCCACGACGCCCGGGTCGGGCATGTCGCCCAGGGTGAGACCGGAGAGCACGGAGTCGTCCGCCGGCGGGACGTCCCGCGCCCACTCGTCGCGCTCCTTGATGAGGAGCCACTCCTTGCCGTCCCCGGCCTCGCGCTGGCGCGGCCCCTGCATCCGAACCAGCGTCCAGCGGCCGCGCAGCTTGTGGCCGCGCAGCTCGAACAGGAGCTTGCCGCGTTCGAAGCCCTCGTCGAAGGGCTCGAGTTCCACGTACGTGCCCCGGTCCCAGACGATGACGTAGCCGGCCCCGTAGTTGCCGTCGGGAATGCGCCCCTCGAAGTCCGCGTAGTCGAGCGGATGGTCCTCGACGAGGGCGGCGAAGCGCTTGTCGGCGGGATCGGGGGAGGGGCCCTTCGGCACGGCCCAGGAACGGAGCACCCCGTCGATCTCGAGCCGCACGTCCCAGTGCAGGTGGCTCGCCTGGTGCTGCTGGACCACGAAGGCGCGCGGGCCGGCGCCTGCGGCCCCGGTGCCAGGGCCGGCGGTCGTGACGCCGGACGAAAACGGTTCCGGCGTCGCGCCGGCCTTGCGCTTGGCGCGGTAGGCGGAGAGTTCGTCGGGTTGTCGTGCCGCCATTGGTCGGGCCGGCCGGCTCAGTCCCGCCGGGGTTGTGCCGGGGACGGCGAGACGCGCGGCCCGGCGCCGGCCGGCGCGGCGGGAAACGATGTTTCACCGGCCTGGTCGGCTCTGGACGCGGGTGACGAAGTGGTGTAGCCGAACGGGGCGAAACCGCCACAAATCGGCGTTTCGGTGGTGAGGCCCGGTCTGGACGGGAGTGACGAAGTGGTGTAAAGGTACGCGCGACGCAAAGGAAGGCCGGAGACAGCCATGCCCGCACGCGCCATCGGGACGGGCACCATCTCCTTCGGGCTGGTGTCGATCCCCATCAAGCTCTACTCGACCGTCGACAGTACCGCCACCGTCCGTTTCAACTACCTGAGCAAGGACGGATCCCGGCTGAAGCAGCAGTATATCCGGGCGTCCGACGGCCAGATAGTCGAGCGGGAGGAACGCGTCCAGGGCTACGAGTTCGCGAAGGGTCAGTACGTGACGTTCACGCCCGACGAGCTCAAGGCCCTTTACGTCGAGTCGACCAACGCGATCGACATCGCGGAGTTCATCCCCCTCGACCAAGTGGAGCGGCTCTACATCGAACGGGTGTACTACCTGGGCCCGGACAAGGGCGCGGCCCGCTCCTACCACCTGCTGAAGGATGCCCTCGTGCACACGGGGCGTGCGGCGCTCGCGAGCTATGCCGCCCGGGGGCGGAGCCATCTCGTCCTGGTCCGCCCGATGGGCGAGGGCCTCGTCATGGAGCAGCTCAAGTACCAGGAGGAACTGCGTCGCTTCGACGACGTGCCGCTCGAACCCGTCGAGGTCGCGGAGGGCGAACTCGAACTCGCGGTGCAGATCATCGACCAGCGGACCAGCGCGGCGTTCGAGCCGGACAAGTACCGCAACGAGGTCCGCGCGCACATGCTCGACGTCATCCAGCGCAAGGTCGACGGGCAGGAGATTTCCGTGGCCCCGGAGGAACGCGCGGAGGCGAAGATCATCGACCTCATGGAGGCGCTCAAGGCGTCCGTCGCGGGAACTGCGGACAACGGCGCCCAGGAAGAAGACGGACCACCGCGGCCGGCGAAACGGGCGCCGGCGAAGAGCGAGGGCGGCGGGGGCGAACGCGCCGCGAAGACCCGGAAACGATCGAAGGCGCGGAAGGCTTGAGGCGTCGGCGTGAAGCCCCTGGCGAGCACAGGCGCGGACGAGGCGGACTGGTACACCACGCGGGAGGTGGCCGGGCTGTGCGGGCTGTCGGAGGGCCAGGTGCGGCAGTACGTCCGCCGCGGCGTGCTCGACTCGGCCCGGCGCGACGGCGGTCGCTACCGGTTCTCCTTCAAGGACGTGGTCCTGCTGCGCACGGCCCGGGGACTGCTTGACGCCAACCTGTCCGTGCGCCGCACGATCGCGGCCCTCCTCAAGCTCAAGCACGGGCTCGATGCCGGGGGTTCCCTCGCATCGATGCGCATCTCCGTCGACGGGGACGAAGTGGTCGTGCGCGAGGCCTCGGCGCTGTGGGACATCGACTCGGGCCAGGGTCATCTCGACTTCGACGTGGGAGCGGTGGCGAGCGAGGTGGCGACCCTCGCGGAGAAACGCAGCTTCTTCGAGGGCGAGGACTTCGAGGACCTCGGCAGCGACGAGTGGTACAACATCGGGCTGGACCTCGAGGAGATGGATCCCAAGCGGGCGCCCGACGCGTACGAGAGGGCCATCGGGCTCGATCCCAAGAACGCCGACGCCCACGTCAACCTCGGCCGCCTGTGCCAGTTGAAGGGAGACCTGAAGAGCGCCAAGCGGCACTATCAACTCGCGCTCGAAGCGGCGCCGGACCACCAGCTCGCGAGCTACAACATGGGCACCGTCTTCGACGAACTCGACGAGGTCGAGACGGCTTCGGAGCACTATCGGCGCGCGCCCGACGTGCCGGACGCCCACTACAACCTGGCCCGGATCTTCGAGCTGAACGGCGACGAGGTCTCGTCGCTGCGCCACCTGCGCAAGTACCGGCAACTGCTCGACCGGTCCGAGGGCTGAGTTCCCAAGCGCTCGCCTGGCGCAGGCAATGCCCGCGGGGATGGCCGCGTCCGCGGGCGGTCGATATGGGCGGGGCGCTGCCGAGGTCGTTGCGAACATCACCCGTTTCGAAGCATCCACGGGTCGTCGCGATCCGCTTGGCCCGCCGCCGCGTTTCCACCGTCCGCCCACCGGCGCTCTGGTGTTTTGGGGGGACCGCACCCGTGGACGGCCCGCGGAAAACGCTCCCTGCTCCTGGTGGGGGGCAGGAGCCGGACTGGACGTCCGATCAGGTTGTCGTGACCGGCATCCCTCCGCAACGGAACATCGCCCAATTCACTCGGGAGATCGGCCGCGGAGGGCATCGCCGTCCCGAAGAGAACATCGCCCATTTCAAGATCCCGCGGCCATTCCTGGCTGGTGGGCACGGTCCGCGGCCGGCTCCCCGATGAAATGGGGCAGCGCTACCGATACAGAAAAGCCGTGTTGTTTCAGCCAGTTGAAACGAAACAACTGTTAGGCGATCCCACCAACGATCACCTTCCCGTCGGAGCACCCTGCAAAGCGCAGGATGCGACAAGGCGACCCGACGATCCGCGCGAACCCGAAGCCGATCCTGGCCGACAGGGCCGGCCACCACCGCCGCCCGCCGGTTATACCTCGTCAGGCGTTACGCCCTGCGAGCCACTTGGCGGTTCGGCGCTTCGCGGCGGACAACACGTGTCCACAATAGGCGAGGTCGCCCGGCTCTCCCGGTTCGAGGCCCAGCACGGCGCATACCTGGTCAACGTCGATCGGAGTCTCGCCGGCGGTGGCCACGAGCCGCGTCGCGACGGTGGTCTCGTAGGCCAGGATCAGCGACTCGGCCGTCTGCGGGTCCAGCGTCAGCTTCAAGCGCCGGTCCCGAAAGAACATGTCCTCTTGACCTTCTTCGGCCTTTATCGCGCCGCCCAGCGCCAGCGTCCGTGCATACTTGACGAGGCTCCCGATCGTCAGCGCGCCATCGTCGGGCTCCTGCATTGACGCATGCACTTTTCCGAGGTCGAACGGCCCGTCCCGTTCCGTCATGGCCTCGAACAGTCTCTCAAGCACCGATCTGCGTCGCCGCGCGTCCTGCTCGTACCCCATCTTCCGCAGCTTCGCCTGGCGAACCAGCTGCGCCGCCTCGCCATCGGCTTCTTCCGGCGGCGCGGCCGACGCCGGATACACACGCAGATCGCCGCCAGTAGCAGCCGCCGGGACCACGCGCACCACGTCCTCCATCTTGGCGAGGAAGCGGCCAAAGCTACTGAACCCGTACGCGCTCTCGTCGAAGCTCGACGACAACGCGCGCCGCAGCATCGTCTTGACTGTGGAACCGTTCAGCCCATCCGGATTCTCCCGCACGATCTCGGCGAGCTTGGCGCGAACCTCCGCAACGCTCTCCACCCCTTCCAGCTCGACCGTCGAGGTCAGCGCTTCGTAACGCAGGAAGCGGTCGCACAGCGACGAGAAGTCACTGCTCACGGCCTTGTCCGGCGACACTCCGATGACCGTCTTGCCACGGCGTCGCAGTTCCTTGAGCACGTGGATGAAGTCGCGGTCGCCCGACACGATCACGTACACGTCAATGTGGGGCAGCGTGGACATCAGGCTCACTGCGTCGACGGCCATCTTCACGTCCACCGCGTTCTTCATCACCGCGCCGCGGCGTTGCCCCAGGACGTGCACCAAATCGATCCCCAGTCCGTAGAGATCGCCCTGGTACTGGTTCACGTCCTTCATGCGCCAGTCGGCATACGCATTCGCCACCAGTACGCGGCCGTATTCGTCGGCCAGCCGGAACACCGCCTCGCAGTCGACATCCTCTGTCTCTGTGTCCACCGACCTGACGAGGTTCTCGAAGTCGATCAGCAGGGCTACCTGGCCCCGCGACGGCATGTCCGTGTTCACCACGGTCCGGATCTCCGTTCCCCGCGAGTCCCCAATCTTCCCACAGGCTCGCCAAGGATCGGCGGCATCACCCTGAGCCGCAGGCACGGCTCCCGTAGGCGTGCATGCGAGTGGATACCGGCAGCGTCCACGGGGCCGCCCGCCTCGCGGCCGATTGCTCCCACCGCAACACGGCCCGGTCCGCTGCGGAGAGTGCCCTCGTCCACCAGTTCGCGCCGCGAACCTGGTTGCAGGTCACTCTCCGCGCCGTTTCAGCCACGGGGTCGCGCCAAATCGAGACCTCTTGCCGCCAAGATCGGCCAGAGATGGCCCCTTAGAGCGCGTCGAAGAATCGCGGATCCGCGACGATCTGCGTTTCCACGCCAAGGCCCTTCCCTCTGAGCAGGTCACAAAGTTCGATGCCGTCGATCAGGTCGATCGCCATCGCACCGTCCCTGACGGCCTCCCGCTCGGCTTCCCTCGTGAACCTGCCGGTCGTGATGAACAACCCCTTGTCCGCGCGACCCGCCAAGGCCCCGCGGAAATCGCGGATGCTGCCCGGTCCCACCGTCCCTGCGTAGCGTTTGCACTGGTAGCTGACGCGGAACGACAACAGATTCACGCGCAGCACGCCGGTGCCGTCAATCCCCCCGTCCCCGGAGCGGCCCGTCACCTCGACACGGGTGAAGCCGTGCTCCCTGAGCAACCGCTGGCAAAGGCGCTCGAACGCGTCCGGCCGCATGTCGCGCAGGATGCGGAGCAGGGCCGCTTGCCACGACTCCTCGGTCGATGCCGTAGCCTCGGGCGCGGACTCCCCGACCTCTTGCCCTCTCCCTCGCGAGTTACGCCGTCCTCCTCGGGATTCCTTGCGTTCCTGCCGGATCAACTCGAGCACTTCACCCGCCGATCCGATCCGCCGACCCCGTTCGGTAATCGACCACACACCGCGTCCCGAGTTGTCCACCGCGCCAAGGTGGCGCAGAGCCGTGCGAGCCCAACCGCACTCGTACGCGAATTCCGTCCTTGGCCCGTCGCCGTGGGGGATGTCAAGGACACGGTCGGGCAGGCCCAGATTCGTCGCTACGCGGTCGTCCAGCTCGTGAATCGACGCCGAGCCTCCCAACTCCCGCAGCGCCTTGAGCGTCGGCCACATCAAGTCGTCCCGCTTCGGCATCTCCGCCATGCGTGTCATCTCCTTGTCCTTCTTCGCGATCGCCGTTCGAAGAATCGGTCGCCCGCATACATTGTGTGCCAGCCCCATGTCAACGACACAGCGGCGTTCCGGGCAGCACGAGGCGTTCCGGTTTGACCTCCGCCAGTATCGCGGATTGCCCCTGCGAGACGCGCCGTGGGATCGTGCCGTGCGCAACCATCGTGGAGCCGGGAACCGTCAATGGCCTTCAGAACACACGTCTCCGGCGCCACGGACACGACCCGCTCTCTCCCCTCCCTGTCCCACGCCTGTCAGGCGTGCTCGCGCGTCAAGGACGCCGTCCGGGCGCCGTCCGGGTGCCGTGGGAGCCGTCGTCGTGCGCCCTCTGCAGGCGCTTCAGGTCGAAGTTCAGGTCGCGCACCCGCAGGTTTCCGGGAGCGTGACAGACGATGTGTGGGAACGGCAGGCCGTCCGCATGGCCGCAACCTCCTTTGGGCTTGCCGACCGGGTCATTTCCGGCAAACGGGGCAACGTCCTCCCTTGTCGGCCAGCTATAGCGACTGCCCGCGGACGGCGTCAACGACCGCGTGTTTCCTAACGCGACCCGCTACGAGTCAACCCGATGCTCATGCCAACGCACGCGACGATCCTCGACCGCGTTGCGGATAGCCCGCTGTCGAGGGCTGAGGCGGCTCTTGCCCGTTTTCACCTCCACGAAGACGACCTCGCGTACGTCGCCCGTCTTGAGAAAGACGGGATAGACATCGTCCTTTCGGACCTCTCTTCCGAGAGTGCTTCTCCCCTCGACGACAAGTGCCCGGTAGCGTCGGAGTTGGTCACTGTGGACGTTCGTTCCGGCCTTGTCTTCGATGAGCAGGACATGGCGAACGTTGACGCGAACTACGTTTGACGTGACCAACCCGCCACCCGCTGCTTGGCGCGTCCGCCACCCAAAGAGGCTACCTGCCCCGGAGTCTGTGGAAACCGAGACTCCCGACTCTTGCGCGCCGAACCGGCCGGTCGGTAACGGCCCTGGGCGATGGCGCTATGCGGATCAGCGTGCTACGTTTTCGCCGGGTGGAAGGGGCGCGCGCCGCCGCCTGGGCGGTATGCGGACGCTCGTCGCGCCCGCGAAGTGGCGACGCCGCGGAGTTGGCTGTCCAAGGGTTGGCGGCGCATCGGTCCGATCGATCCGGCGGAGGTGCCGGGCGCCCCGGGGACAGCCGGGGGCGCGGGTGGCTGACGCGTCAGCGTGGGTAACTGACGCCCTTGCCGAGGAGTTCGTCGGGCGTCATCGCGCCGCGCTGGCACCCGACCACGTCGTCGAACCGGAACACGTGGAAGGTGTCGCCGTCGCGCTCCCGGACGCGCACCGACAGGTGCTCGTCGCGCGGCAGCGACTTGAGCGTGGCGCCGTAGTCGCACACGGCCTGGACGAGCGCCGTATCGAAGTCGGCGGCCGGAGGCGCTTCCGCCGTGGTGGACACCTCGACCTCCGCCACGTCCCGCGCGGAGGCGAGCTTCTCGTACTCGGTGTCGATGCGGGCCTCGAGCGCGTCGTCCTCCGCCTCGAGCCGCTCCATTTCCTCCTCGAGACCCGCGACCGTATCCGCGGCGTCCTCCCCGCCCTCTCCGCCGGCCATCTCCAGCCGGGTTCCCCAGATGCGCTGGCGTACCTTGCGCTGCTGGTTGCGCAACGCGCGCTGCTCCTCCCGGAGTTCGCGCAGCGCGGAGAGGTCCACCGAGCGATGTGCGAGCATGGGGATGTCCAGGTCCAGTTCCAGGTCGGCGAGGATCTCGTGGACCATGTCCGGTACGGGCACGGCCATGTCTTGGTCGCGGATGATCCTCACGACCCGCTGCCCGTGTCTCGGGCCGAACCAGGGCGTCCTCAGGGAGAGGGAGATCAGGACGCCCTGGCCGGCCAGGTAATCGGCTTCCACGGCCCCGACGCGTACGCCGGGGACGTCGCGGAGCGCGGCGTCGAAGACGTCTTCGACGATGCGCATCTCGCGTTGCAGCGGGTCGAGATGCGCGGGCGGTTCGGCGTGGGCCGGACCGAGGATCATGCATGCCGCCAGGACCAGAGGCGCTGCGACGGCGATGCGATGGTGGCGGGATGCGGTCATCTTCGGTTCTCCGGTGTGTCGCGGCGGGTGCCCACCCGCTGGAACAGGTCCTCGAGCCGTCGCCGGTCGCGGACCTGGTCGGTGATGACGTAACGCAGGCTCTCGTCGGTCTCTAGGGACCGACGGTCCATCTCCGCCTTCAGGAAGACGGCAAGCGCGGTGAGTTCCTCTTCGCGCTGGTCGCGGGCGGCCTCCATGACGGCCTGCAGCACGAACGAGCGGTCCGCTTCGCGGCGGCCGTCGAGTTCTTCGCGGAACTGCGCGAGGGCCGCACCGACGAGCTGACGCTGCAGCTCGTGGTCGTGCGCGGCCGCGGCCGGCGGCGGCGCCTCGTCTTCCGTGGCGGCACGGGGCCCGACCACCGCGATCACGGCCAGGGCGAGGGCGGCGGTGCTTGCCGCCACCGGGAACCAGCCGCGCCAGTCGCGCCAGGCGGGGCGCTCGATCCGGGGCCGGTTCCATCTCGGCGTCGGTTCGTCCCGCCACGCCCGCGCATGCTGGCGCCAGGTCCGGATCGCCTCGACGTCCGCCGAGCAGGAGGGACACCCGGCGACATGGGCCTGCAACGCCTCGCGCTCTCCCGGAGCCAGGCCGCCCGCGTCCTCGACCAGTTCGAACAGGCTCGAACGGGCTTCCTCACAGTTCATCGTTCAGCTCCTTGCACGCCTTGAGCTTGCGCAGCGCGCTGTAGAGACGTGTCTTGGCGGTATTGGGAGAGATGCCCAGCCGCGCGCCGATCTCGTCGAACGTGCAGTGCTGGAAGAACTTCAGCTCCACCACGTGACGCTGCGCGGGCGGCAGCATCGCGAGCGCGCGGACCACCAGCCGGTTGGCGTCCGTCGCGATCGCCGCCAGTACGGGATCGGAACCGGTGCACGGCTCCGCCGCGGGCTCGTCGTCGTCGAGGGAGGCGACGGGCCGGCGACGCCGAAGGTAGTCGGTGCAGCGGTACGCCGCGATGCGGAACAGCCAGGCCGGGAAGGCCCCGTCGCCGCGGTAGCTCGCCAGGTTGCGGTAGACGCCCAGAAAGACCTCCTGCACCAGGTCCAGCGCATCGTCCGGGTGCCCCACCATGCGCAGGGCATAGTTGTAGACGCGCCGCTCGTAGCGTTTCACCAATGCCGTCCATGCGCCGTCCGAGCCCGCCAGGGCACGCTTGACCAGCTTTTCGTCCGAAGCGGGTGTCAACATCCTTGCCGCCCGGTTCGTTCGTCAGGGAATGTCGCCGCGGGATGCGGAATAGTTTGGGGTCCGACCGGTGTGTGGCGGTGGGGAGAGAGGAGAGGGAAGAGGAGCCGACCGGGCCTTGCGGTCGGGGGCTGCGGCTCAGGCGGCGTTGACGAAGTTGTCGCCGGCGCCGACGGTGAGGAAGTCCTCGATGAGCGTCTGCGCGTGTTCCCTGCAGCAGCCGCAGCCCGTGCCCACGCCGAGTTCCTCCGCGAGCGCATCGAGATTGTGATGCCCCTGCGCGAAAGCGGCCTCGATCTCCGAGTCCCGGACGGCTTGACACATGCACACGTACATGACGAACGCGAGTCTAAATGAGAACGATTAACGAAAACAACCCCTAGATTCCTTGAGCAGAGTTGTAGTTTACAGTCAGGTTGCGAGTCAGGCGGCGAGTTGACGGCCCTCCCAGAGGCGATCGACTTCGTGGTCGAAGGCGTCGAGCGCACGGCGCAGCCGCGAGGTGGACGGCGTTGCCGGGTCGAAGCTGATGGCCATGGCGGGTTTCATGACGCGGGCGTGGGTGCGGTGGTAGCACAGGGCGATGCGCACGCCGTCCTCGGTGACGCGGTGGCGCCGGGTACGCGGGATGCGCTCGATGAGTCCGCGCAGCCGCAGGCGCCGCAGGTCGTAGGTGGTGCGATTGCGGTGGTAGTCGTCGACGGACAGTCCCAGCAACGGCGCCACGGTCTCGCGCAAGTCGCGGTTGGCGAAGCCCTCGGGCAGCAGCCGGAAGGCCACGAGGGCGGCGAACAGGGCCTGCACCCGCGGGTCGCCGAAGCGCAGCGACGAGGCGCGCTGGCCGGCCACGATGCGCGAGGCGTGGAGGTCGTCGAACCGTTCGGTTCCGATGCTGCAGTCGTGGCTGATGCGTTGGACGCCGAGCAGGCGTCGGTTGGCGGCAAAGCCAATGGCCTTGAGGGCCTCGAGGTTCTTCAGCCGTCTGCCGACATCGAA
>JAJDVW010000006.1 GCA_022825925.1 Pseudomonadales bacterium
CGTCTCCTGGAGCCGGCGGGAGGAGAGGATCGCCGAAGAGGCCCGGCTCGACGGGATCTACGTGATCCGCACCAGCCTGGAATCCGCGTCACTGGGCGCGGAGGCCGCGGTGGAGGCGTACAAGTCGCTCGCGAGCGTGGACAACTCATTTAGGATCTGCCTCCATAGATTTAAGGGTGTTTCCCGGCGACCTTGTCCCATGCCTTCTCGCGGTCTTCCGCACGTTTCGCCGCGGCCTCGCGCCGTTCCTTCAGCCGCGCCACCTCGGTCTCGTCTGCAAGGATCAGCCAGCGTGCGCTTCCGTCCGAGCGGCGGGCCGAGACGACCCCTGCCTTCACCCAGTTGTACACGGTCGGCACCGGCATCCCGAGCAGGTCGGCGAACTCGTCGATCGTCCACTCGTGCGGCATCCGGTCGGCTGGCGGCCGCCAAGGATGCGGCACGCCCCTGGCCGGCGGTCGGCACTTGTTGAGCAGGTTCGAGACGGAGCCGACGCTGAACTTCGCCCGCCTTGGCGGGCGATAGCCTTCCGCGTTGAGGCGGTCGGCGATCTCCTGCTGCGTCCTGCCCTCGCTTTCGAGCTCCAAGGCACGCCTGCCCAAGTCCTCGAAGGACGTCAACTGTTCAAGCCGCCGCACCGGCGCGTGCAGGCGATGCGCCGTGACCTGCCCGCCATGCCAGTGGATCTCGACGGCGACCCGCTCGCTGACGCCGTCCTGGGTGGCGACGATCCGCTCGATCATCAGCGACAGCACCGCCGCGCGAACGCTGTCATCGATGTCGCCGTTGCTCCAAAGCCGCGCGATGTCCTCCGTCGCACCCCGGATGCGTTCCCAGTCCGTCTCTGACAGACGCTCGGGCACGGATGCGCAGAACCGCTCGTGTTCGTCGTCGAGCCTGCGCTTCTCGGCAAGCGCGGCCTCGTAGCGCGCCTCGATGCTGCGCGCCACCATCCGGTTCTCGGGCTCGACCGCGTCGTACTGGCGGAAGATCCTGTCAACGTCCTGCGCGGCGCGTTCAAGGCGTCGGCGCCACATCCGGTGCTGTTCCTCGCGGTCCCGTTCCGCATTGGCGGCGACCGCCCGCGAAAGCTCCAGCGCCGACGGCGACAGAACCTCCAGCACGAGCCGCGACACCAGCGGCTCGAGCAAGCGCCCGGCAAACGACTGGCACCTGTCGCCGCCGTAGTCCGTCGCCTCGCCGCGGCAGACGAGGCGCACGGTGCCCGTGCTGGAATAATGGACGCCCATCCGCTGGCCGCACCGCCCGCAGCGCACGAGGCCGCTCAGCAGGTTGCCCCGGCTGCCGGCCCGGGGCGCAAAGGCGTTCGCCGCAAGCCGGTCCTGGTTCAGCTCGAAGGCGTCCCATCCGATGTAGGCCGGATGATGGTCGCGGATCAGGTACCGCCAACTGCGCGCGCCATCGTCGTCAGGCTTGCTCCTGCCCCAGGCGAAGGCGCCGGCATAGACCGGGCTGCGCAGCATGTCCTGAAGAGTCCCGAGGCTCGGGCGGCCCCAGACCAGGGCGCCCCGCGTCTCCCGGCGGGCGGAGCGGTGCGGAAGCCTGATCCCGCGCCGCGCCATGAGTTTCAGCGTGCCCGTGAGCGAGCCGCAGGCGCCGAAGAGGTCGAAGACCAGGCGCACGCTGGCGCGGACCTCCTCGTCGGGGTCCATCTCCACGCGCCCGTCGTCGGCGCGGACGTATCCGCGCGGCAGCGGCACGGACAGCTCCCCGCGCGCCGCCTTCGCCTCGCGGCCGGCATGCATCCTCATGCGCAGCGTGTGCAATTCCGATTCCGACACCGTTCCGAGAACCCCGAGCAGGAAACGATCCGCATAACGGCCGAGATCATACACGGATTCCGCGTCGGCGATAAGCGTGTCGGTCCGGCCGCAGAGCTCGAGGAGCTGGCCCCAGTCGGCCAGGCTCCGCGAAAGACGCGACACGTCGCGGCTCAGGACCAGGCCGACCCGCCCGAGGCCGACTTCGCCGACAAGCTGCACGAAGCCCTCCCGTCCGACCATGCTGCGCCCCGACCGGCCGAGATCGCTGTCGATGACGCCAACCATCGAGGGCGCCCAGCCCAGGCTGGCCGCACGTTCCGTCAGCGCATATTGAAGCCGTGTCGATTCGCTGTTCTCCTCGACCTGCTTCAGCGTCGACTGACGGACATACACGAGCGCCCTGCGGCTCAGGTGGCGCTGGGCGACTTTCGGCGCCTCAGCCGGACTCGCCAGGACAGCCGGGCCTGTCATCGTTCCGCTCCGCAGCAGCCGACAGCCGCTCCGTGAGCGCCTGCGCCAGGATCCGGGCAATCCGATGCCGGTTCTCCGCCGGAAGCGCCTCCCAGCTCACCGCTCGATCGTCCAGACCCTGGATTGCGGTTCTCATGCCATCTGACCAGATTCAGCAGCGCCTGCACCGGCAATGCTACAGGACTCTCACTTCCTGTCAAATCTTTTGTTGCACTTACTCTACGCTTTCGAGCGCGCGTTCCTCACGATGAAGGCCTCGCGGCTGCGGATCCGGCCCGTGCACGTCTACTCGGAGGAGCATGTCCGCGCCCACGTGTTCCTGTGCATGCTTGCGTACCACGTGGAATGGCACATGCGCCGCCGTCTGGCGCCGCTCCTGTTCGAGGACGACGACCGGGAAGGCGCCCGTGCGCAACGCAGCTCGCCGGTGGAGAAGGCCGAGGTCTCGGAGAGCGCCAGGGCCAAGGCCGACACGAAGCGCACCCCCGACGGGCTGCCGGTCCACAGCTTCACG
>JAJDVW010000051.1 GCA_022825925.1 Pseudomonadales bacterium
TTCGGCAACAGGCTGCGCGAACTCGCGTCGCCGAGCTTCGCGAGATTCTCCCGCAGGGCCTCGCCGAACAGGTCCATGCCCGTCTGCGCCGCGGCAGGGCGCCACGGGGTGTCCGGAGGTTCGATCTCCCGGGGGGTCGGCTGGAAGTCGTAGATCACGGTCGTCAGCTCCACTCCGGAAGCGCCGTCGATCATGGCGTGATGGGTCATCTGCAGGATCAGCGTGCGGTCGGGAATCCCGGTGATGACGTACACCAGCCACAAGGGACGACGACGATCGAGCATCGGTTCGTTGAGCTTCGTCGCGGCGTCGATGCCGTCCTGCAGGGTCGCGTCCGGCGGCACCTCGTGATGCCGAATGTGGTAGCCGAGATCGAAGTCGGGATCGTCCACCCACTTGGCATGACTCAGGTTGAGCGGGACGTGGGCGATCTTGCGCCGATAGCTCGGAACGAGATGGATCCGCTCCGCGAAGTGCTCGTGCACGCGCGCATGACTCAACTCTCCTTCCAGGACGTAGATCGAAGAGATATGCATCGGCCCGCTTGCGGATTCCGCGTACAGGAACGATGCGTCCATGGGGCTGAGTCTCATCGTTGCACTCCCTTTGGCAACGCCTCGGCGCGGGCACACAGCGGTGAACGCGCAAGCGTATTGGACCGCGCCCGGGGACGCCAGAGCCGGCCCGGTGAAGGACGGCCCCATTGGCGGACCCTATCCGGTCGCCCTTTCGGCAAGCTCGTACTCCTGCACCAGCAGGTCCGCCGGCACGTTCCATTCGGCCGACAGCGCGCGGATCATTGGCAACGTCAGAGCGCGCCGGCGACGCAGCACTTCAGACGCGCGGGGCTGCGAGCCAAGCAGTCGCGCGAGGTCCTTTTGCCGGTAGCCGCGAGCCTCCATGACATGCTCGATCACTGCGACGGGGTCGGGCGCCGCCACCGGCCAGCGCTCTGCCTCATACGCCTCGATCAGCACAGAAAGGACTTCAAGCCGGTCGCCTTCGGGAGTTTCGGCCGCCGCGCCCATCAAACCATCGACCTCGGCGAGCGCAAGATCGTACTCGGTCTCGTTTCGAATGGGTTTCATGGACCCAAAAGTTGGGTGGCTAGACATTGGATGCGTCGATCCTGTCGTACTCGGCGTGCGATCCGACGAACCGGATGAACCCAAGGCGGCGCGAGTAGTCGAATCGCACGACCAACCGGTATCGGTTGCCTCCCATGTTGAAGACCACCCGGTCACCACCGACGATACTCGCGTTCCCGTACATGGCCTTGACCTCCGCAGGCGAAGACCAGTCGGCCTTCTCGGCTACCGCGTACCATGCCTTGAGCGGCTGTTCGGCAAGAGTCTCCTTGTCCCAGAACTCGCGCAACGTCCGCTTGGCGATGATGCGCATGACCGGAGGATAGAACATCCCACCACGGGATAACAGGGCCGAACGACCAATCGAGAGGTGTCGTGGCGTGGAAGCACTGCGAGCCGTTGTGGTCGCATCGGCCGCTACGCGTCGAAACCACCGCCCCTGATCGTCGCGACCAGTTCCGAGATGTGCGAGACCGGGTGTACGGCGATGCGATCGTCAAGTACGTACGCGTCGTCCCCCGGGTACAGGATCCACAAGTAGTCGAGTCCAAGATCCTCCAGTGCCACCCGCATCGAGCGCGTCGTGCCGGGTGCATCGGCCATCTTGCACTCAAAGCCGTGGCGCCGGCCGCCATGGGAAATGAGCAGGTCGAGCTCCGCGCCACCGTGCGTCGCCCAGAAGTAGGCGTTGTCGTCCTCCAGCAGCGTCAACAGTTGCTCGATCGCGAAGCCTTCAAACGACGCCCCGATCTTCGGATGCCCGGCGAGTTCCATCTCCGTGTCAACGTCCAGCAAGGTGTGCAGGAGTCCCGTGTCTCGCACATAGATCTTCGGCGCCTTCACCTGGCGCTTCTTCAGATTCTCGAACCACGGTGCCAACGGGCGCAACATGAACGCGCCCGTGAGGATGTCGAGATAACCGCGTGCGGCGCCCTGACCCACGCCGAGCGCACGGGCGAACTCCGCCGCGTTCCAGACCTGCCCATGATAGTGCGCCACCATCGTCCAGAAGCGCCGGAGCGTCTCGGACGGAATCCGGATGCCGAGCTGCGGGATGTCGCGCTCGAGGAACGTCCGCACGAAGTTCGTTCGCCAGAGCGTCGAGCCGGTCGGTTCCTCCGCCAGGTAGGACCGCGGGAAGCCGCCGCGCAGCCAGAGTTCGCGCCAGCTCTCCCCGCCGACCTCACCGAGGTCGAAACCCGCAAGGCCGACCAGCCCCACCCGGCCGGCCAGCGACTCGGAGACGCCGCGGACCAGGGCCGGCGAAGCGCTGCCCAGCAACAGGAACCGGGCACGGTTGTCCACGTGATCCACAAGGACGCGAAGCGTCTCGAACAGCCCCGGCAGACGCTGCACTTCATCGATGACGACGAGACCCTCCAGGCGACCGAGCGTCTGCTCCGGCGTGTCGAGGCGTCGCCGGTCCACCGCGGACTCCAGGTCGAAGTAGGCGCTGGCCGGTGCCTCCGATGCGATGCTTCGGGCGAGCGTGGTCTTGCCGCACTGGCGCGGCCCGGTCAATGCGACGACCGGATGAACCGCGAACGCGTCCGCAATCCGACGGTGCGGCGCAGGGCGACCCAGCAGCATCCGACAATCCTTGAAAATGCACTTATCAACACGGGATTTTCAAGGATTTCTTGCCGCATGTCACGGGTCGGCACCACGCGTGCGGATACTAGCTTAGCTATGGCTATAGCTAGGGCAGCACCCGGTCCAAGTCCCGGCACAGGTCCTCCGCATCCTCGAGTCCCACCGACAGCCGGAAGACTCCGTCCCCGGCGAACTCCCGGTAGCGGGCCAACTGCTCGCCCTCGAGCTGGAACGACGACTCCATCAGGGCAGCCGTGTCGATCCAGTAGATGAGGCTGCGGTGATGACCGAGGGAGACGGCGTAGTGGATGACTTCCAGTTCCCTGGCCATGCGCCCCGCGAGGGCCGCGCCGTCGGCCCGCACCTGGAAGGACAGCGTCCCGGAGCAGTTCGCCATCTGCTTCGCCGCAAGCGACCGCTGGGGGTGCGACGCGAGCCCGGGATAGTTGACGCGGCCGACGGCCGGATGATCTTCGAGGAACGCCGCCACGCGCCGGGCGCTTTCCTCGTGCGCCCGCATCCGGATGGGCAGCGTGGCGGCTCCCCGCCCAATCAGCCACGCGTTGAAGGGGCTCAGCACGCCGCCGAAGTGGACGAGGGCGTGCGTCCGCAGAGGCTCGATACGCTCGCGGCTGCCGAGCACGGCCCCGCCAAGCGCGTCGCCGTGGCCGCCGATGTACTTGGTCAGCGAGTGCACGACGAGGTCGGCGCCGAGTTCCAGCGGCCGCGTCGCGACGGGCGTCGCGAACGTCGAGTCGACGACGAGGGGGACGTTCCTGGCGCTGGCGATTAAGGCGACGGCGGCGATGTCCGTCAGGCGCAGGATCGGGTTCGCGGGCGTCTCGATCCAGAGCATCCGGGTTTCGGGCCGCATCGCCGCCTCCACCGCGTCGAGATCGCTCGTGTCGACGGCGGTCGTCTCGACGCCGTATTCCGGTAGCGTCTTGCGGGCAAGCTCCGCGGTCCCCGCGTAGTTGACGTCGCTCATCACCAGGTGGTCGCCGGCCTTGAGACCCGCGAGCAGTACCGCAGAGGTTGCCGCCATGCCCGAAGCGAGCGCGACGCAATCCTGCGCGCCCTCGAGCGCCGCGAGCTTGTCCTCGAGCATCTTGACGGTCGGGTTGCCCCAACGGGTGTAGACGTAGGGAAGCTCGCCCTCGAAGGCGTTGATGGAGAAGCCGGCGGGCTCCTCCATGGCGAAGGTGGTCGACATGACGACGTTCGGGGCCGAGGCGCCGGTGACTGGATCGGCGCCCTCCCCCGCATGGACTGCGAGCGTGTTCGGTCCTCTGTCGCGCATTCCGGGCCCCTTCGATGTGTGCGGCGCCATCATAAGCCGCGTTGACGGCCTGCGGCGCCACGTCCACCATCCCGGCCGAACTCCGATCGCGGCAGGGTGTCGATGCCTCGCCGCCACAACCCGGACCGCCGCGGCTGCGCGCTGGCTGCCTGTCTGGCCCTATCGGCCGCGGCCGTGGCCGCCGACGGGACAAGGTCCGTGAAGGACGGCGTCTTCACCTGACCCGCAACTTCCCGCCGCCTTCGATCTCCCGTTTGGGAGCCGCTCTGAACCGCCGCTTGTTTACTACCTGCCGTCGTTCCGGCCCGATGCCGCTACTCGACCGATGGCTCTGAAACATCCTCTTCGAGCCTTGGATCGAGTCGTTGGAGGTGCGGGTCGAATACGTGCTTCATCGCCGCCGCCGCTCGGTTGAGCGTCTCGGCAGCCTCCACCGGCAAGCACGACCACAGGGTCAAGACAGTGGCGAACCCCAGGGCCGCGGCGGTCCCGCGAGGAGGCGCGGTCGCCACGATGCGCATGGAGCGCCCTTTCCGCGATGTGCCGCGTTCCATTGGTCGCCTCACGGGAATGGATTGACGGTG
Source organism: Pseudomonadales bacterium (assembly GCA_022825925.1). Taxonomy (GTDB): domain Bacteria; phylum Pseudomonadota; class Gammaproteobacteria; order Pseudomonadales; family Azotimanducaceae; genus VXNE01. The sequence goes on from JAJDVW010000051.1 coordinate 4,566, forward strand.
TCTACGCCGCTTGGAGCGAAGTCCCGCTCGTTGCGGGTCGCCAATGTCAGCCCGTGCCTCAAGGCTGTCGCGGCAATGAGGCTGTCCTTGACGGTCATCGTCCGTCCAACGCCGCGAACGCGAGCCAGCAACTCCGCCCAATGCAGCCCGGTCGCGGCATCCCAGGACAGACACTCCACCCTTTGCACGACCCTGCTGAACCACCCTTCCAGCCGAGTACGCCGCCGACCCTCCGCGAGCAGAAGAATGCCGTAACGAATCTCCCCGAGAATCACGGAGTCGATGGCGACGAGCCGCTCGTTCCGCCGCAGCCAATCCACGACATGCGACTCCGGCGCCGCCTTCGTGGGTTCGCACAGGACATTCGCGTCCACGAGGAAGCGGGCCATGCCAAGGCACCAGGGGCGCTACAGGTTCGGCGTGTCGATCTGGTCGATGGGCTCCGAGTCGAGCCCGACGAACCAGTCCTTCTCGGGACAGGCGAGCAACAGGTTCACAAGGCCCCGGTTCTTGGGCGGCTCCGTCGCAGTGAACCGGTAGACGCCCCGCTCAAGTCGTTCGATCTCGAACTCCTGGCCGGGGCCGACCCCATCCTGGTCGCGCAATCCGGCCGGCAGCACCATCTGTCCCTTGGAGGAAAGCCTCGTCTTCATGCGGGTAGGTTAACGTCTTACCAAGCCGCCAGCAACCACGTCAGCCACGCAGTCACCACGCAGTCGCAGACCCGTCAGAGTCGCCCCTCACTCAGCAGCCGCTCCACTGCCCGCGCCACTCCACCCTCGGTGTTCGGGCTGCTGACGAAGGTCGCAGCCCGTCTGGTCGCTGCGTCCGCCTGCCCCATCGCCACCGACGCGCCGGCGGCGTTGAACATCTCGATGTCGTTCTCGGCGTCGCCGAAGGCCACGACCTGTTCCGCGCCGATGCCCATGTGGCGGCACGCGGCCAGGAGCGCGTGACCCTTGCTCGCGTTGGCCCCGGTCGCGGTCAGGATGATCTTGCCGTTCGGGCCGATCGAGTCCGCGATGTGCACGGCGTCGGCGTACTTCGGCTCCAGTTCGGAGCGGATCCTGGCGACGACCGCGCTGCCCTGGATGGCCGCCACCCGCGGCAACGACGGCTCCGCTCCGGTCAGCGCCGGCGTCCACTCGAGGTCGGGCAGGTTCAGGGCTCCCGGCCCACCGTCGAGCTTGACCAGCGAACGGTCGGAGAACGTCACGGTCGCGATGCAGCGATTGGCGTCGCACAAAGCAAAAAGCTCCTCCGTGAAGTCCGCCGGCAGGCGCTCGTCGAACACGTCCCTGCCGACGGCCGGGTCGTAGACCTGGGCGCCGGAACATGCGATCACGGGGTCCGCGACGCCGATCTCCGCCGCGATCCCGAGCGCCATCTGCCGCCAGCGCGCAGTGGCGATCAGGATCCGGTAGCCGGCGTCGCGGGCCGCCCGGAGCGCGCGCACGTTCTCCGCCGGGAGTTCCTCGCCGACCAGCAGCGTCCCGTCGAGGTCGAGCGCGAGGGCGCGATAGGCCATCAGGCGACCTTTGCGATCACTTCCTCGCCGAAACGCGGCAGCGCGCTCGCCGGATCGCCGGCCAACGCGAACAGCGGCACCACGAGCCGGTGCGCTCCGATGTCCTCGAAGGCACGCACCGCGTCCGTGCCGCCCTGGCCGGTCCACATGCAGGTGATCTCGATCTCCGCGGGATCCCGGCCGACATCGGCGCAGGCGTCCTTCAGCGGCGCCAGCAGCCCGGCGATCTCGTTCACGTTCGTCCCAGGCACGTACCAGCCGTTGCCGTGCCGGGCGATGCGTTCGTAGATCTTGCCCTTGGAGCCGCCGATGATCACCGGCAGGGGGTTCTGCACGGGCACGGGATAGCTCTTGAAGCCGGACCACGAGATGAAGTCGCTCTGATGCTCCACCACCTCGCCCGACCACACCTTGCGCATCGCGGCAACGTAGTCGTCGAAACGCGCCCCGCGGCGCTCGAACGGGACGCCCATGGCGTCGAACTCCTCGCGCAGCCAGCCGATGCCGAGCCCGAGCAGCAGCCGCCCTCCGGAGAGGGCGTCGAGGCTCGCAGCCTGCTTCGCCAGGAACAGGGGATTGGCCTGCGACAGGATGTTCACCCCCGTGCCGAGCCGAATGGTCTTCGTACCGGCGGCTACCGCCGTCAACGCGATCAGCGGATCGACGAACGGAGTCTCCGGCGCGGCGCCCATCTTGCCGGAAGCGTCGTATGGGTACTTCGACTCGTACTCGAGCGGGACCACGACATGCTCGAAGGTCCATACGGATTCGAAACCCGAACTCTCCGCGAGCTGGGCGAGCCCGACGACCTCCTCGGCGGTGCCGACGCCGAGGTTCACGGGGATCATTCCTATTTTCATGATGCGGTCCAGACGATGTGGCAAAGCCGGGCATTATGGCGGAAACGACGCCCGGGATGCTTCGCCGGGCGGTTGTATGATCCCGCTGCCCGCTTCGAGGACCGTGCGATCAGACCGCTCCTGACACTGCTCGCCCTGGGCGCGACGCTCGCTTGCGCCGAACCGCGCTGGGAGCACGGCATCTCCTTCTTCGGCGAGTTCCGGTACCCGCCGGACCTCGCGCACTTCGACTACGTCAATCCCGACGCGCCGAAGGGCGGCACGCTGGTTCGCGCCACGGAGGTGAACTGGAACAGCTTCACGCCCCTGCTCGGCAAGGGCATCCCGACGCCCGGCATGACCGTGATCTACCAGTCCCTGCTCTACGACGGCCTGCTCATGGGCAGCGACGACGAACTCGGCACGTATTACGGGAACCTCGCCGAGGCCTTGATGGTCGCCGACGACTTCACCTGGGTGCGCTTCCGGCTACGTCCCGAGGCGCGGTTTCACGACGGCATGCCGGTGACCGCGCGGGACGTGGCGTTCACGTTCGACCACATCCGGGACAACTCCTGGGCCGGGGTGCGCGCCGCCTTCAGCATGGTGGCCGGAACGGAGATCCACAACGACCGCGAGGTGACGTTCCGCTTCCACGACACCGGAGGCCTGAACGCCGGTGTCGTCATCAGCCTGGGCAAGGTTCCCATCATCCCGGAACACTACTGGCGCGACCGGGACGTCTCCGGCACCACCCTGACCCCGCCCGTCGGCAACGGCCCCTACCGCGTCGCCCGGGCGGAACAGGCGCGCTTCCTGCTCTACGAGCGGGTGCCCGACTACTGGGGCAGGCACCTCGGCATTCACCGCGGCCGGCACAACTTCGATCGCATCCGCTACGACTACTACCGCGACGGCACCGTCGCCCGCGAAGCCTTCCGCAAGGGCCTCGTCGACTACCGCCCGGAGCGGGACCCGCGCTACTGGAAGCACGGCTACGACATTCCCGCGCTGCGCGAGGGCTGGATCGTCAAGCGTCGCCACAACTACGGCATGTACATCGGCATCCTGGCCGGACTCGCCATCAACAGCCGCCGGGAGAGACTGGCCGACCTGCGCGTTCGCGAAGCCCTGACGCTGGCGTACGACTTCGACTGGTTCAACCGCGTCCTGAACGACCATTTCCACGCCCGCACCGAGAGCTACTTCCCGCACACCAGCTTCGCCGCCACGGGCCTGCCGAGCGACGCCGAACTCGCGCTCCTGCGCCCTTGGCGCGACACCTTGCCGCCGCGCGTGTTCACGCAGCCGTTCAGGCTGATCCGGGGCGACGGCTTCGGCCGCAACCGCGACGCGCTCCTGCGGGCGCGGGAACTCCTGGCGGAGGTGGGCTGGGAAGTGCGCGACGGCCTGCTGCGGAACGCCCGGGGCGAGCCCTTCCCCCTCTCCATCCTCGCCCGTTCCGCGGGCGAAGTGCGGCTGGTCACCCACTACGTGGACCAGCTCCGCTTCCTGGGCTTCCAGCCGAAGATCCGCCTGGTCGAGACGACACAGTACGTCAACCTGCTGAACGCGTTCGATTTCGACCTCAGCCTGCACGCTTACGGAACCGCACAGCCGCCCACCGCGGAAGTCATCTCGTACTTCCACTCCGGCTCCATCGACCGCCCCCTCACGGCGAACCGCCCGGGCATCGACCTGCCGGTCGTCGACGACCTCGTGATGCGTGTCCTGAACGCCCGGAGCCTCCCGGAACTGACCGCCGCACAGCGGGCCCTGGACCGCGTGCTCCTGTGGAACTTCTACATGATCCCGCTCATCGGCGTGGAAGGGCCCCGCGTCGTCTACTGGGACAAGTTCGGCCGCCCGCCGTTCGACGCGGAGTTCCGCACGAGTTTCCCCGACGCGTGGTGGTACGACGCGGAGAAGGCGGCGCGGCTGCCGGAGCCCGGGGCGGGGTGACCGCCGAGATCACCGGGACGAGTGGCGGAGTTCCGACACCACGTTCGTGTCAAGGAGGTACACGGTCAATCCAACGTCGGCGGCGGTCGCGTGCGTTCCCGTCCCCGGAGCAGCACAAGTTCTTCCGTTCTCGACCCGGGCATCAGCAGCACGTCCTTCAGCCGAGGCTTCGCAGACTCTATGAGTCTTCGCCACTCCCCTATGGGAACGAGCACTGCCGTCTCGACGCCGCGACGCGTCACGACTTGAGGCCCTTGCGTCAAACTCGCCGACAAGAACTCACTGAAACGCGCCTTCGCTTCCTGAACCCGCCAAGTGCCCGCCATTCCCAATCCTCCGCAGATCCTCTGCGCGCGCCTTCGAGGCGCGCTCGAATCACCCTACCGAAACGCCGACCGCCGCCCTTCCATGTTCGAGTGCACGTCGATCAGCACGGTCCGCCCGTCCGCGTTCAGTTCCTGCGCGGACCGGAGCGCCGGCGCCATCTCGTCCACTTCGCGGACGGTGATGCCGACCGCGCCCATGCCTTCGGCGAGCTTCGCGTAGTCGCCCTGCATCTTCGAGACGCCGAACTCCTCGCGGGCGACCGGGAAGAAGCCCTCCGGATACGTCGCCATGCCCTCGTTGTGGAGCAGCACCGTCGTGATCGGGAGTCCCGCGCGGACCGAGGTCTCGATGTCGAGGCCCGACATGCCGAAGGCGCCGTCGCCCATCATGTTGAGGCAGAAGCGGTCCGGGTGGGCGAGCTTGGCGCCGATCATGAGCGGGATGCCGAAGCCGAGGTGCGTCGTCTTGCCCCAGCCGATGTAGCTGTGGGGCGTCGTCGCCGTGTAGAACGGCACCATCGAGTCCCGCGGCGCGCCCGCGTCGTGCGTGACCATGCTGTTGTCACGGTCCAGCACGGTGTCGATCTCGTGGATCACGCGGTACGTGTTGAGTGGCGTCTCGTTCGAGTGCAGCAGCGGGTTCCAGGTCTCGAGCCACTCCGCCCGCAGCGCCGCGATCTCCGCCTTCACCTCGGCCGCATCGCCGACACCCTCCTCGCCGACGCGCGCCTTGACCTCATCGATCAGCCCTTCGATGACGAGCTTCGCGTCCCCCACCAGCGCGAGATCGACGGACTCGTCCTTGTTGATCTCGTCGGGGTTGTTGGTGTTCTGGATCAGCGTCTTGCCGGGGTGGATGCGCTGGCCGTACGGCGTGCGCGTCAGGCTCGAACCCAGGCACAGCAGGGCATCGCTCTCCTTGAGCCAACGGTGCGCGGCAAGCGTCGTCATGCCGCTGCCGGCGCCGAGCGCCAGGGGGTGCGTCTCGTTCATGGCCGACTTGCCGGGCATGGTGCAGAACACCGGGATGCCCGCGAGTTCGGCCAGCGCGCGCAGCTCGTCCGTCGCTCCGGCCGACAGGACCCCGGCGCCCGCCCAGATCAACGGCTTCTTCGCGTCGAGCAGCAGCCGCGCCGCATCGCGCAGGTCGCCGGCAGTCGGAGACTGCAACGTCGGGTTCGGTGACCGGTAGCTCAACCCCCGTTCCGGCACTTCCTGGTGACACGCGTCCGCCGTCAACTCGACGACGACCGGGCCCGGCGCCCCGTTCCGGAGTGCGTGAAAGGCGCGCCGCATGACGTCCCCCACCTGCCCCGGGTCGTAGATCGCCTCGACATGCTTCGCGATGCCGCCGTAGTTCGCCGCCGCGGAGAAGTTCGGGCGCACGGAGATCTGGCTGCGCAGCACGCCGCCCGGCAGCACCAGGATCGGGATGTTGTCGGCGTACGCCTGCGCGATGCCGCCCATCGCGTTCTCGGCGCCCGCCTGGGACTGGACCGCCACGACGCCGAAGCGCTGCCGGTCGCTGGTGCGGCTGAACCCGTCCGCCGCCATCACGGCGCCGCGCTCGTGGCGGAACATGACGGGACGGATGCCGACCTTGGCGGCGGCCTCGATCACCGGATTCGTGGGGAAGCAGGTGATCGACTCCACCCCCTCTTCCTTGAGTATGCTCGCGATGTAGTCGATGCCGTTCATGCTTCCCCCTTGTCGGGACGGGACGGGTCAGGAAACGGGCAAGTCTACATGCCCGACCCGGAAACCCCCGGCCGGCGCGACGGAACCCCACGCACGCGCCGTATACTCGAAGGCAATGAAAGCCCGGGCGACCCTCATCGGCGTCATCGTCCTCGCGGTAGCGGGCGGCTGGTCCCTCTATGCCCTCGCCCCGGCCTCCGAGGAGCTCGAATACACCTTCGCCACGGTGGAGCCCGGGGACATCGAGAGCGTGGTGGTCTCGTCCGGAACGCTGCGCGCGCTGAACACCGTCATCGTCGGCTCCCAGCTCTCGGGCCAGATCGCGGAGCTGCACGCGGACTTCAACGACACGGTCGAGGCGGGCGACCTCGTGGCGCGCATCGACCCGCGGACGTTCGAGGCCCGCGTCCAGCAGAACCGCGCCGACGTGACGGTGGCGCTCGCGAACATCGAGAGCCGCAAGGCCGAACAGGTCCGCGCTTCCGCGACGCTCGGACAGGCCCGGCGCGAACTCGAGCGGCGCCGGGCTCTCGTCGAGCGGGGCTACATCTCGGCCTCGGAACTCGACCAGGACGTCACCCTCGTCGAGACGTCGGAGGCGCAGGTCGCCATCGCCCGCGCGGCCATCACCAACGCGGAAGCGAACCTCGAGCAGCGCAAGGCCACCCTGGCCCAGGCGGAACTCGACCTCGAACGCACGAACATCCGGTCGCCCGTGTCCGGCACCGTGATCAACCGCCAGGTGGAAGTCGGCCAGACCGTCGCCGCGAGCTTCGCGACGCCGGTCCTGTTCGAGATCGGCGAGAACCTGCGGCGCATGCAGGTGGAGGCGAGCGTCGACGAGGCGGACATCGGCCGGGTGCGCGAGGGCATGCGGTGCCGCTTCACCGTGGACTCCTACCCCGACCGCCAGTTCCGCGGCCGCATCGAACAGGTCCGCAAGGCCCCTGAAGAGCTGCAGAACGTGGTCACCTACAAGGTGATCGTCGACGCCGCCAACGACGATCTGGCGTTGTTGCCGGGCATGACCGCCAACGTCGAGATGATCCTCGGCAGCAAGTCGGGGGTGCTCAAGATTCCGAACGCCGCCCTCCGCTTCGCGCCCCGCGGCGTGCGCACGGAGGAACCGGCGTCCGCGTCCGCCCCCGGCCCCCTTGGGCCCGCCGGACCGGGGGGCGGCCCCGGTCGTCCGGGCGGCTTCCGGCCCGGTGCATCCGGCGGCGGTCCACCGGGCGGCAGCCCCATCGCGGTGATACGCGAACAGGTCGACCTGACGCCGGCGCAATCCGCCGCCCTGGACGCCATCGAAGAGCGCCAGGGCGCGGCGCGGCGCGAGGTCTTCCAGGGCGCCGGCGGCGACCGCGCACTGATGCGCGAGCGCATGCTGTCCCTGCGCGCCAACCTCCGCCGCGAGCTGGCGTCGGTCCTGGACGCGGACCAGTTGCGCGCCTTCGACGCCCTGCAGGCGGGACGCGCCGAGCGGCGTCGCGCCACGGTCTGGACGCTCGAGGACGGCGAGCCCACCCCCATACGCGTGGTCACAGGGCTTGCCGACGAGGCATCGACCGAGGTGCTCCAGGGCCTTGCCGAAGGCGACCGCATCATCGTGCGCGCCACGCGACGCGCCGGATAGGCCGCCGGTCCATCGATCCGCCGCTCATGCTCGTCTGCGAGGACCTCCACAAGAACTACATCGTCGGCAACGAGACCGTCTGCGCGCTGGACGACGTCTCGGTGCGCGTCGAACGCGGCGAGTTCCTGTCGGTGATGGGGCCGTCCGGTTCCGGCAAGTCGACCTTCATGAACATGGTCGGATGCCTCGACACGCCCACGCACGGGCGCATCGTCGTGGACGGGGAGACGGTTTCGGAGCTTTCCCGCGACGCCCTCGCGGAGGTCCGCAACCGGAAGATCGGCTTCGTGTTCCAGCAGTTCCACCTGCTCGGCCGCACGAGCGCCCTCGACAACGTCGAGCTGCCGCTCCTGTACGCGGGCGTGCCGCGCGGGGAGCGGGTCGCGCGGGCCGGGGAGGCGCTCGAACGGGTGGGGCTCGTTGACCGCATGGGACACGTCCCCGCGCAGCTCTCCGGCGGCCAGCAGCAGCGGGTCGCCATCGCCCGGGCGCTCGTCAACGCGCCCGTCGTGCTGCTCGCCGACGAGCCCACGGGCGCCCTCGACAGCGCCACGGGCGTGGAAATCATGGAGCTGTTCCAGGAACTGAACGAGGCCGGCATCACCGTCCTCGTCGTGACGCACGAACCGGAAGTCGCGGGCTATGCGCGCCGGGTGCTGCGTTTCCGGGACGGCAAGGTCATCGCCGACGAGCGCCAGCCGGCGCGCATGACGGCCTGACGATGCCCCTCGCCGAACTCCTCCGCGTCGCCCTCGAGGCCCTGCGCGTCAACCTGATGCGGAGCGTGCTGACGATGCTCGGCATCATCATCGGCGTGGCGGCGGTGATCGCCATGGTGACGGTCGGGGCCGGCGCGCAGGCCGAGATCGACCGCCAGATCAGCTCCCTCGGCAGCAACCTGTTCATGGTGATGTCCGGGGCGCGCAGCCGCGGCGGCGTCCGCATGGCGAGCGGCAGCGAGATGCGGCTGACGGTCGCGGACGCCCGGGCCCTCAAGGCCGAGATCCCGGAGATCGTGGCCGCCGCGCCCACCATGCGGGGCGTGGCCCAGGTGGTCGTCGGCAACACCAACTGGTCCACGACCATCCAGGGCATCGACAACGAGTACCTCGTCGCGCGCGGCTGGCAGATCGACGAGGGCCGCGACCTCGAGCCCCAGGAGATCCGCAGCGGCAGCAAGGTCGCCCTGCTCGGATCGCGCGTCGCGACGGAACTCTTCGGCGCCGCGAACGCCCTCGGGCAGACCGTGAGGATCAAGAACGTCCCGTTCGTCGTGGTCGGGACGCTGCTCGAGAAGGGCCAGAGTTCGATGGGCTCCGACCAGGACGACATCGTCATGATCCCCCTCGACGCCGCGCGGGGCCGCGTGCTCGGCCAGGCCGGGCCGCGTTCCGACGCGGTCAACGTCATCTTCGTGTCCGTCGCCGAGGGCTGGATGATGGACGATATCGAGCGCCAGATGGGGGAGGTGCTCCGGCAGCGCCACCGCGTGCGGGCCGGCGCCGACGATCCGTTCGCCATCCGCAACATGTCCGAGATCGTCGAGACCCGCGCCGAGGCCCGCCAGGTCTTCAACATGCTGCTCGCCGCGGTCGCCTCGGTGTCGCTCGTCGTCGGCGGCATCGGGATCATGAACATCATGCTGGTCTCGGTCACCGAGCGGACCCGGGAGATCGGGCTGCGCATGGCCGTCGGCGCCAAGGGACGCGACATCCTGCTCCAGTTCCTGGTGGAAGCCGTCACCCTGTGCCTGATCGGTGGCGTGCTCGGTATCCTCTGCGCCCTCGTGATAACGTTCGGCATCGCGAGGATCGCGGAGTGGCCGGTGCTCCTGCAGTGGCCCGTCGTTGTCCTGGCGCTCGGGTTCTCCGCCGCCATCGGAATCTTCTTTGGCTTCTATCCCGCGCGCAAGGCAGCCGCGAAGGATCCCATCGAAGCGCTGCGCACGGAGTAGGCCATGTCCGCCGTCGTCGACGAACTGATCGAACTGCGCGGCCTGCGCTTCCATTACCGGGACTGGGCCGGGCCCGGGCCGGACGCCCAGGATCTCGTGCTGCTGCACGGGTACACGGGACACGCCCGCTCCTGGGACGCCTTCGCCGAAGCGATGAGGTCCGACTACCGCGTCCTGGCCCTCGACCAGCGCGGCCATGGCGAGACCGGCTGGGCGCCGCGCGACCAGTACGGCACCTTCGAGATGGTCGCGGACCTCGAGGCCTTCGTAGCCGCGCTCGGACTCGACCGCTTCGTGCTGCTGGGACTCTCCATGGGCGGCATCGTCGCGATCGAATACGCCGGGCGCCGTCCGCCCGGGCTCGAACGCCTGGTGATCGTCGACATCGCTCCGGAGATCCCCACGGAAGGCTTGAGCGACATCACCCGGCGCGTCGCCCGCAGCGACGTCTTCGACTCCGTCGAGGCGGCCTTCGCACGGGCGCAGGAAGACAATCCGGTGCCGCCCGAGGCCCACCACTTCCACCGCGTCCGCCACTCGCTGATGCGCACCGAAGACGGCCGCTGGACCTACCGCTACGACCGGGCGCTCCGCGATCCGGACAACGCGCGGCCCCGACCCTCCGTCGAGGAAGGCTGGCGCTCCGTCGCGGCGATCGACGTCCCGTCGCTGCTGATCCGCGGCGAGGACAGCAATCTCCTGCAGCCGGCGGTGGCCGACCGCATGGTGCGGGACATTCCGGACTGCCGTTTCGTCGAAGTCGCGGGTTCCGGGCACCCGGTTCCCCTGGACCAGCCGGACAGGTTCCTCGACGCGGTGCGCACGTTCCTGTGATCGCCCGACGGCCCCATCGTGTCCCGGGGGTTACAACGAACGGGATCGATCATCCGGGACTCGGGAAACGAACCGCTCCGCCACCGGGCGCATCCGCATGTTGGCGAAGAAGGCGACGGCCAGCAGCCCCGCCATGACGTACATCGTCAGGCTGTAGATGCCCGGCGTGGGATCGGGAGTGCCCGCCGGGGCGACCTCCATGAGCTTGCCGATCGTTACGGTGTTCGCCGCCACCAGTTCTTCGAGTCGGTGCATGGGGGCGCCGAAGTGCGCCTCGAACGCGGCCGGCTCCATCCTGGCCGCCAGTGCGCGGATCGCCCGTTCCAGCGAGAACTCCCGAAGTTGGGTGATGAGCAGCGGCCCGAGGACGCCCGCGGCGCTCCAGGCCGTGAGCAGGCGGCCGTGTATCGCACCCACGTGCCGTGTCCCGAACACGTCGGCGATGTAGGCGGGCAGCGCGGCGAAGCCGCCACCGTACATCGTGAAAGCCACCATCGTCACGGCGTAGAACGCCACGAGCCAGCCGAGGCTCGCGCTTGCGCTTCCGGCACCCGCAAGGAGCGGGACCGAACCGTACAGCGCCGCACCGAGCGCAAAGAAGCAATAGTAGGTGTTCCGTCGCCCGATGTAGTCCGAAGCAGTCGCCCACGCCAGCCGGCCGCCCATGTTGAACACGCTGATCATCAGCACATAGGTCGCGGCGAACGTCAGGGTCACGATGTGGGGCAACGTCGGGCTGAAGATGTCGACCATCATCGTCTCCGCCACGCCGATGACGCCGATCCCCGCCGTGACGTTGAAGCAGAGCATGATCCACAGCAGACTGAACTGCGGCGTTCGGTGGGAACGCTGGACATGCACGTACGTGGTACTCGGCATGCCGCGCCACCCACTGCCCGGCTTGCCCGCGGCCCGTGCCGCGGCTTCGTCCCATCCGGGCGGCTTCCATCCTTCCCGGGGAAGGCGGAACGCGAGCGCGGCAGCGAGCATGATGCAGAAGTAGACCACCCCCAGCGTGAAGAAGGTGGCCGCCGCTCCCGTACTTCCCGTACCGACGACGTAGACGCCTTCCGGACCGGGGACGATCATCCTCGACACGTCGGCAGCCCCCGCCACCACGACTTCCAGCCACTCGCCGCCCACGTCGGCAAACTGCCTGCCCCGTTCGGTGATCAGGTCGACACCGTCCGTTGCTCCGAGGTACCGCGGGGCTTCATGGAAGGTCTCCAGGAGGAGCGTCTTGAGTGGCGCGGCGACGATCGCCCCGCCGCCGAAACCCATGATCGCCAGCCCGGTGGACAATCCGCGCCGGTCAGGAAACCAGCGAATCAGCGTCGAGACGGGCGAAATGTAGCCCAGTCCCAGGCCGGCGCCGCCCAACACGCCGTACCCCAAGTACAGCAGCCAGAGCTGGTGCAACTCGATGCCGATGCCTCCGAGCACGAATCCCATGCCCCACAGACAGGCGGCGTACACGCCGGTACAGCGCGGTCCCACGTCCTCCAGCCACTTGCCGGCCACCGCGGTACTCAGACCCAGAAACACGATGGCCGTGGCGAACACCCCGACGATCGCCGTGATGCTCCAGTCGTCGGCACTGCTCGCCGCGACACCCAACTCCTTGGTCAGCGCCGGGTTGAAGATGCTCCACGAGTAGACGGACCCGATGCAGAGATGCAGCGCCACGGAGATCGGTGGGATCCACCAGCGGCTGAACCGGGTTGAGGCGACGATGCGGTCCTTGAGCAGGAACGCGGGCACGCGCCGCCGCACGACGGCGCTCATGGGGGTTCCGCCATCATCGTCCCAGTGTCGCCGGCGCCGGGGACGCCTGTCCAGGGTCCGGTCCACGAACCCAACGGACACCGGCCCGCCCCTTGACCCCACTCGGACAGAGGCACACGATGGCCCTCGGGCCGTTGGGGACACGGGCGAGGTCCCGGGGCTTCAGGTGTCGCATGCGGGCTAGGACAGGCAGCAAATCAATCAGTTACATCCGCCCTCGTCGGTGGTTCGATGCGATGTCCGGTACGCCAGCAATCCTGCTCATGCTCCTGATCGCGGGTTGCGAGTCCACCCTGGAAGAACCGCCGCCGGCCGTATTCGACCTCTCCGGCACCTGGGAACTCGACGCCGGCGCCAGCGACGCCGCTCCGGACCTGCAGGAAATCCGGCGCCTCGAGGACCGCGACGTCCTGCGCGGCCGCCAGCGCGACGCGGAGGCTTCGAGCATCTTCGTGACCGAGGACTTCCCCGTGCTCGACACGCCCCGCATGACGATCGAGCAGGACGCCCGCTCCATGGGCATCCAGTACGCCGACGGCACCTATCGGGATGTCTCGTGGGGCGAACGCGAGCGGGGGTTCTGGACCATCCGCGCGGGCTGGCGCGAAGGGGCCCTGGTCATCGACTCTCGACGCAACCTGACCCGCGGCCGGGAGACCATGCGCCTGGAGCGCGGCGGGCGCCGGCTGCGCGTGGACGTCTCCGTCGAGACCGGCGGCCGCGACGTGCGCTCGGTCCGGGTGTTCGACCGGCAGTGAACGCAAGCCCTCAGGTCCACCCATGCCGCGCCAGACGTCTCGGGCGTTTCAACAAACCGCCAGTCGGTGCCAAGCGCCACCGCACCCGTGAGGGATTGACAAATACTGTTCGTTCAACCAGTATAGCGACTCCTTTGACCTACGACCCCATGCATGATCTAGTGTGCTGAGTGGCTCGGAAGCGCCACGGAGTTGCGGGCCACTCTGAGAAGCCCGCACGCCAAGCGGACATCGGAGCTGCCATTTGGCAGGTCATGTGTCCAAGAACGGAGTTCTGAGATACAGCCCACGTATCGCCCCCGGGACAACAATCACCGCTGATGGTGCGATCTGCAGATGCATAGACGACAGCGCGCCCTCTGGGCCCTCGACAACATGGACGGAATGCGCAGCCTTGACGCGGAATGCGTTTCACTCGCGTATCTGGATCCTCCGTTCAACTCCGGCCGAAACTACGGAACCGTGCTGAGCACTAGTCGACCGGTCAAGTCGGAGACATCTCATGTCTTCGTTGACACGTGGCGCTGGAGCGACAGTACGGGGCGCCTGCTTGACGAACTAGGCGAGTTCGTCTCGAAGTCTGTCTCAGACCTGGTTCACTCCCTCGTCAAGACATTGGGGCCGAACCCCACAACGGCATACCTCGTGGAAATGGCGCCCCGACTATCCGAGGTGCATCGTGTTCTCAGACGGGATGGGTCGCTGTACGTCCACTGCGACCCAGCCTCAAGCCACTACCTGAGGCTTCTTCTTGACCACATTTTCGGTCCTGATGGGTTCCGAAACGAGGTTGTTTGGAAGAGAACGCACGCTCACAACGGGTCTAGGAGATACGGTCCCGTCCACGACACGATCCTGTTCTACACGAAGAGTTCGGAGTACGTCTGGAATCCAGTCTTTGAGCCGTACCAAGATACATACTTGGAGAAGCACTTCAGAAAGAACGACGATCGAGGCAGCTATCAGCTAATCACCTGTACTGCTCCAGGCGATCGAGAAGGGACTCGGGCCCATTACGAGTGGAATGGTCAGCTTCCCCCTCCCGGCCGCCACTGGGCTTGGCGAAAGGAAAAGATGGTAGAGTTTGAGAGGGAGGGGCGGCTCGTCCACTCTACGAACGGCGTTCCCCGCCTCAAGCGTTACAGCGACGAGGGCCGTGGCGTCGCCGTCCAGGATGTGTGGCTCGACATCAATCGCCTAGACTCCCACTCTAAGGAGCGGACAGGGTTCGAGACCCAAAAGCCGACTGCTCTACTCGAGAGAATAGTTGCGGCGAGTTCGAATCCCGGTGACCTAGTCCTTGATCCCTTCGCAGGTAGCGGGACGACAGCAGTCGCCGCGGAGCGGCTCAAGCGACAGTGGATTTCGATCGACAGCTCCATCACAGCATGTGCCATTACCCTAGCCCGCGTTCGGCAGGAGATGAACCTCGCCAACGTGGCGGTCCGAGGATTTCCCCGAGACGCCGATAGTGCCCGACAACTCTTACGTACCTCCCCGGAGGGCTTTGGCATCTGGGGCGCCTCGATGCTTGGCACCGTGCCGGATCGTGCGGGAACCAACGCCACGGTGGTTGTGGGCACTGGATCACTTTCTTCCCGCTCGAGAAGCGTCGAGATTCTGAGTTGGGTCCCGCTTGCGGAGTCCCTAGACATGTCGGTACCGGCCAGCCCACGTCGTCGTCTGTCCAAACTCGCCTTGATTCTACGCCACAACCGTTCAGCACGAGTTGCCGAAAGCTGGCTGAAACGCCACACCAACACTCCTGTGCATATGATCGAGATCTCGGATCTGGTCGATCGCAATGCCCAAAGAAAGGGCATGAACTCGAAGCTGCCAGAGCTACTACGCGAAGCCGCATGATCTTTGACCACGTCGCTGGCGGCCTTAGCGAGCTGGATGCACAGATAGTAGCGTCGATTCCTCCGGGGGGGAACTGGCGGCATCTCCCCGAAACCATAGATTCCGCAAGAGTACGACAGATACGACAGAGCGCCTCGCAAGGGAAAGGAAGCCGTAGCACGTACTACGGCCGCATGACGTGGGATAGGCCCGCCTACACAATCTCCACATATTTCAGCAGACCCGGAAACGGCTGTTTCATTCACCCGTCCGCAGGCCGCCTAATCACTGTGCGAGAGGCCGCGAGACTACAGAGTTTTCCGGACGCCTATCGATTTTTTGGAAGAGGGAGATCGCGGTTCGTTCAGGTTGGCAACGCCGTTCCACCTCTCCTAGGGTACCAGCTTGGTCGAGTCCTTAAACAGGGGACTATGGTAGATCTCTTCTGCGGCGCCGGAGGCCTGTCTCTAGGTCTCGAATGGGCAGGTTTTCACTCCATCGCGGCTGTTGATAACGATGCCACCGCCGTCCGTACGTTTATCGAAAACAGAGGCCCGCAGACGCCCGCTCTTGTCGCCGACCTCTCTGACCCAACCGAGCTCCAGGCCTGCGTGTCGGAGATCAAGCTCCGAGCAGCCAAACATGGAGGTGGCATAGCGTTGGTCGCGGGCGGTCCACCGTGCCAGGGTTTCTCTACTGCAGGAGACTGCCGCCTGGACGATCCGCGCAATCAGCTCGTGTTTTCCTTCGTCCGAGCTGTTTCCGAACTCGAGCCGATGCAGGTCCTGATGGAGAACGTTGCATCCCTTACGTTTCGTGGACGCCGGAGCATTCTGGATGAGCTACAACGAGCATTTCATCGAATAGGCTACACGACCTCCATAGTCATTGCACACGCAGAGGGCTATGGTGTTCCCCAGTTGCGTCGCCGCCTTTTCCTCCAAGCAGTCAAAGGCGGACTCCCAGTCTGGCCTGCACCGCAACGCCGGTTGCTAGTACCAACAATGGCGAAGTATCAACCTCAGGCCACAGCGGGCTCCGGTTGCCCGCCTTTTAGCGTACACGACGCCATTTCCGACCTCCCAAGCGAAGCGGCTCCGTCACCAGACGAAGCAGTCTCCTACGCTCACACAGCCCAAAGTGACTACCAACGGTGGAGCCGTGGGATCGTAGGTATCGACACTCTTTGCCCGCCAACTTCAATCATCGAAGAACCGATGACGCGGCCTCTGTTTGGTAAGCCATGATAGCCGTCGATGATCCGAAGCTGCTCGACGCCGCATTGGCGATCCTACCCAGAGCTTCGGCCCCAAGGGGAGTACGGGGCCGTTTTATCAGCCTTTACTTTGGGTTGCGCAGGATGAGAGCTGAGCGCCCAGGGGTGATCGCCACCCTTGGCAGCGATAAGGTAACATCTGCCCGCGACATTCAGAAGTACCTTGACCGTCTATATGCAAAAAGCCATCGGCCGGAGCCGTTCGTAGTGCTCACGTCGCCTTTTGGCGGGAGCCAAGCACCGGGGGCTCCGTATAGCGCGCGCTCCGGTAGTACCGTAGCGGGGAGGCGTTCCCCAGTGAATACATGGCGAAACAACTTCGGGATCCAGAAAGGCGTTGGATGCCCCGCCTCGGCCCGTACGATCAATAATCTTCTAAACGACCCTCAGCATCGATTGGCGTGCCCTCACATGGTTTCCCTAGCATCTGCAGGGCAGTATCGGTGCGGTATACGTAACACGGCGTACCGAGGAGAGGAACACGCCATATGGCTCCGTCGATCCGGGCGAGGATATCAAGTCGTCGACCTTGATCACGAGATAGTCTTCCAAGACTATCTTAAGCCAAACAACCGAACGCTCCCGGTGTTTCCCTTGATCGCCATGCTCTATTGCATGTCCGAACCCGATGTGTTTCCAAGCCGCCAGCGAGTTGGGATTCCCGAGTTTGCCGAGGATTTTGGTTTCCGCATCGACCAACTCCGGGACTTGTTCGACTGCGAGCCGGAGTCGCCCCTAAACTCCGAGATCCTGTCCGATGTGATGGACGTTAGCGTGGGCGACCGGAACCAACACCAACAGCTCGATGCGGGTTCTGGAGGGTTGCCACAAGAGCCTTTAGACTCCACACTGAACACGGGGGTCGGGGCCGAACTTTTGATCGCTGAGGACCTTCAACAGTCCGGATGGCGTGTGCGGTATCGAGGAAACCAACCGCTCTTGGGCTATGATCTGGAAGCAAGTCGCGACGAGCAGCAGATTTTCGTGGAAGTGAAATCGTCCATTGCGTTCGCAAATCTAGAGCTACAGGAGTCCGAGTGGATGGCTGCACAACGACATCGCGACCTTTTCGTGCTGGCTGTCGTTGACTTCTTTGGCAGTGATTGCCCTCGCGTGTGGTACGTGCGGAATCCAGCCGCGAATGCCAACCCAGATGAGCGCACGACAGTCACATACCGATTTTCCCGTACACAAGTCGAGCCACTTAAGACCGAAGTGGAGTTCCTTTAGCCACCTTACGGCCTCCCAAGTTCAATCGAAGACCGGCGCCGCGTACCTGATGGGCGACGACCAGGCCCGCTCCTGGACCGTCGCGGGAATGCCGTCCCGCGGCCCGAACCCCGCCTGGACCGCCTGCCAGGTGGTCCAGCGGCAGGTCGGATTCTCCAGCACTCGCACGTAGTAGACGGTGCTGCCGTCCGCAACGTTGAAGTCCGGGTCCGTCCAGACCGTCTTGAGTTCCGTCCCTCCGACATCCTCGGAGATCGAGCAGTCCGCCAGGTCCACCCGCGCGCCGTTGTCGGGACACCGGTGCGTTGCCGGGTCCACGGCCAGGCCGTCGGAACAGGCGACGTCGTAGACCCGCTCGTTGGTCTGCTTGCGGTAACCGGCGTCGTACCAGGCCTTGACGATCTGCAGGCGTTGCAGCGGGGCGCCGTGCACGTCGCGCTGTGCCCAGACGAGGAACTGCGGTGCGGACGCATCCTTCGCTACCAGGTCGCCGCCCATGGGCACACCGCCGGCGTACGCCTGCGTGACCAGGTCCCGCGCGTCGAGGTCGAGGCTCGCGAGGTCGAACCCGCCGAAGAAACGCACGCGTATCCGGTTGCCCGACGTGCCGTAGGTTTCCTTGCGCCGGAACGCGGCGAAGATGGCCTCGCGCGTGTTCTCCTCCGCCCAGGCCGCCGCCAGTCCCGAGGCGGTGAACTGCGCTCCCCGGATCCCGAGGTAGGTGCCCTGTTCCTCGTCGACCATGCCCGCCCACTCCCGCTCCCTCGGCCCGAGCCCGGCGATGTAGTCGAGGCGTTCCCGCGATGCCGGAACGGCCGACCGGTTCTCGGGAGACCCGGAAGTAGGCGCCGACCCGAAGTAGTTCGACTCGTCGAACGACGGCGCCCCGTTGTGCGTGTCGGTGGCCGCGACGAAGCCTATCTTGAACGGGTTGCCGCGCCCTTCCTGCTCGAGGGCGACACCGTTCGCGAGGGCCTCCCGCACGTAACTGCCGTGCGGGTTGCTCCACTGCGAGATCTTGCCCTTGCGGGTGTTCAGGATCTCGAAGTCGGCCCACTCGTCGTCCGGCGACAGGCGCGGATGGGTTTCCGACGTGCCCTTCACCTGCGTGATCTCGACCAGCGGCTCGTTGCGCATCCGCATCGCGGCGAACTCGGCGTCCACGGCGCGCCCGTCGGTGTACTTGAGGCGGAACACCTGGCCGTTCGACTGGTTGGTGTTATGGGGAATGGCGAGGCTGTCCACGCCTTGTGCGCGGAGGCGGTCCATCCATGCCCAGAGCTTCTCCGGATCGTTCGAGTCGATCAGCGAGAAAGGCCGCGTCGGCGCCTGCGACGACTCGAAGATGACGTTGCGGTGATACGCGGAGGACTCCGGCCGGTCCGTCGAGGCGGTCCACTCGTAGGCGATGAACGTCGTGAAGTTCCCAGGATCGTTGTGGCGTTCCGCCGCCATGATCGTGTCGTGCCAGGCGTCGCGATGGGCTTCGTAGTCGAACGCCTCGAAGGCCGCCGCCGGGTTGTTGGTCCGCCACGCCTCGAACCGCGTGAGCGCGTCGGCGGGCTGGGACCGGAAACGCCCCATGTTCTCGCGGAAGAGCACGGTGCGCTCCTGGGAGGCCCAGTGCCGGTTGAACTCGCGCTGGTTGACGTTGTGAAACGGCGCCGCCCCCGGCAACCGGCCCGTCCTGCTCGCCGGGTCCGCCCACTGGGCGATGACGCCGAGGAACACGCCGTGGTCGGTGACGGCCATGAAGTCGAGGGGCTCGCGCAGCCCCATCTCCACCCCGAAGGTGTTCGTCAGCGTCTCGCCCCTGGCGTACCGGTAGCTCTCGTCCGGCGAGACCTCGGTGCCGAGCAGGTACGCGTCCATTGAGTACCGGGTGTGCACATGGAGGTCACCGAAGTAGACGTTGCGTTCCGCGCTGTAGTCGGCGGCCCGGGGGGCGTCGGCGGTCTCCGTTGCGAAGTCGCGGACCTCCAGCGAATCGTCCGTGCAACCTGCCAGCACCAGCGTGAGCCCAAGGGCCCCTGTCGCATGCCATCGCATGACCGTCCCTCCCCCATGAACGCACTACCCGAAAGGTATCATGCGCCTCCGCCGCACCGCCCCCAGGGGAGTGACCACATGACACTGCACGGACCGGAGGAAGTGTCGGACGAGGTCCCCGAGGGCTGGAACCCGGCCCGCGGTTGACCCCATGCCGCGCAGCATCGACGCGCTGATCGCCCAGATCCAGGAGCACCGCGACAGCCTGGACGCCACCGCCGCCGAGGCCGAGCGCCTCGGGGAGGCGCCCGAGGCCCTGGTCGCCGTCCTCCGGGAACTGCGCGTGCCGCTGGTCAAGGCGCCGGTCGAGATGGGCGGCGACGGCCTCACGCTCGCCGAGCAGATGCGCTACTTCGCCGCGCTGTCCTATCACAACGCCACGGCCGCCTGGGTCGGCTTCAACCACGCAGGGGCGGCGTCCGCAGCGGCGGCGCGGTTGCCGGACGCCGGCTTCGAGGAGGTGTTCGGCACGGACCCCTGTCCCTTCTTCGCGGCCGTCGGCACGCCTACCGGCCGTTTCCGGCGGACCGACGACGGCGTGGTGGTCAACGGCACCTGGAAGTTCGCGAGCGGGTGCCTGCACGCCGACTGGGCGGTGGTCGTGGCTGTCGGCGACGAGGATTCCCCCGGGCTCCGCACCGTCGTGATGCCGATGCGGGACGTGCGGCGCGAGGGGGAATGGAACGTGATGGCGCTGAAGGGCACGGGGAGCATCGACCTCGTCTGCGAGGACGTGACGGTCCCCGAACGGCGGATGATCGATCCCACGGCGGCCACGTTGCGCGGCGGTCCCGAGTTCAGTCTGCCTTACATGGTCTACGTGGCCGGGGAGAACCTCGGCTTCACCGTCGGCGTCACCGAACGCTTCCTGGACGAGGCCACGGCCTATGCGCGCACCAAGTCGCGCGGATTCAGCGGCTCCCTCGCCGAGCGCGGGCCGTTTCGCCACCAACTCGGCAAGGCCCGGACGCAGGTCGCCGGCGTGCACGCACTAGGGCTCGCGACGCTGGAGGAAGCGTGGTCGCTGTGCCAGGCCAACGGCCGGCTGACTCCTGCCGAGGAAAACCGGGTGAAGGCCACCACCGCGTACGGCACCGAGCTCTGCGCCGAAGTCGTCTCCAGCGTCTTCCACTTCCTGGGCGCGTCGGCGATCCTCGACGGAAGCATCCTCCAGCGCTGCTTCCGGGACGTGCACGGGTCGGCGCAGCACCTGGTCGCATCGAACGAGGCCTACGAGCGCTACGGGGCCGACCTGCTCACGGAGTGAGTCGACGCAGCGCGGGGTTCAGGGCGCGGCGTACCAGATGGGGGACGACCAGGCGCGTTCCTGGATCGTCACCGCGAGTCCGGTCCTCGGCCGCACGCCGTTGCGCACCGCATCCCACGTGCTCCAGCGGCAGGTCGGGTTCTCCAGCACGCGGGCGTAGTAGAACGCGTCACAGTCGGCCGGGTCGAAGTCGGGGTCGGTCCACAGCACCTTGAGTTCCGTGGCGCCGAGGTCCACGGGGATCGAGCAGTCCCCGAGGTCCACCCGCGCGCCGTTGTCGGGGCAGCGGTGCGTCTCGGGATCGACCGCGAGCCCGTCCGAGCACGCGACGTCGTACACCCGCTCGTTGGTCTGCTTGCGGAACCCGGCGTCGTACCAGCCCTTCACGACCTGGATGCGCTGCAGGGGAGCGCCGTGCACGTCCCGCTGCGCCCAGACCAGGAACCGCGGGGCGGCGCCGTCGGTCGCGACGAGGTCGCCGCCCATCGGCACGCCGCCCGCGTACGCCGCCTCGAGGAGGTCCTCCCCCTCGAGGTCGAGCCCGCCGTAGTCGAACCCGCCGAAGAACCGCAGCCGGATGCGGTTGCCGGACGTGCCGTAGGTCTCCTTGCGCCGGAACGCGGCGAAGATCGACTCCCGGGTGTTCTCCTCCGCCCAGACCGCCGCGAGCCCCGACGCCGCCCGCTGGGCGTCCCGGAAGCCGAAGTACGTGCCCTGCTCCTCGTCGGAGAGGTTCACCCACGGCTGGACCTCCGGCGGCAGGGTCTCCAGGTAGTCGAGTCGCTCCCGCGAAACCGGAATGGACGCCCGGTTCTCCGCCGTGCCGAAGAAGGGCGACGAGGCGAAGTACGCCGACTCGTCGAACGACGGCGCGCCGTTGTGGGTGTCGCTCGAGCCGATGACGCCGATCTTGAAGGGGTTGCCCCGGCCCTCCTGCTTGAGCGCGATGCCGTTCTTGAGAGCGTCGCGCACGTAGCTCCCGCGCGGCTCGCTCCACTGCGTCGTCTTGCCCTTGCGCGAGTTCAGGATCTCGAAGTCCGCCCACTCGTCGTCCGGCGAGAGGCGCGGATGGGTCTCCGACGTGCCCTTGACCTGGGTGATCTCGACGAGCGGTTCGTTGCGCATGCGCAGTGCCGCGAAATCGGTGTCGATCGCCCGGCCGTCCGAGTAGCGCAGACGGAAGGCCTGTCCGTTCGACCCGTTGGGGTTGTGCAGGATGGCAAGGCTGTCGACGCCCTGGTCCCGCAGTCGGTCCATCCAGTTCCAGAGGTCCTCCGGCTCATGGGAGTCGATCGACGAGAACGGCCGCGCCGGCACGCGGGACGACTCGAAGACCACGTTGCGGTGGTACGCCGCGGATTCCGGCTGGGGTGTGGACGCCGTCCACTCGTAGGCGATGAACGCCGTGAAGTTGCCCGGATCGTCGTGGCGTTGGGCGGCCATGACGATGTCCTCCCAGGCCGAGCGGTGCGCGCCGTCGTCGAACGCGGCGAGCGCGCGGGCCGGGTGGTTCGTCATCCACGCCCGGAGCCGCTCCGAGGGACCCGCGGGTATCGCCCTGACACGTCCCGACGTCCCGCGGAACGCCCAGTTGCGGGTCTGCTGCGACCAGTAGTCGAGGTTCTCCGGGCGGTTGATGTCGTGGAAGGGCTCGGCGCCCGGCAACTGGCCGGCCCTGCTCTCCGGGTCCGCCCACGCGGCGACGACGCCCAGGAAGATGCCGTGGTCGGTGACGCCGAGAAAGTCGAGGGGCTCGCGCAGCCGCATCTCGTGGCCGAAGGGATTGGCGATGGCCTCGCCCTTGGCGTGGCGATAGCTCTCGTCCGGCGACACCGTCGTACCGAAGCTGTACGCGTCAAAGGAGTGACGGCTGTGGACGTGCAGGTCGCCGAAGTAGACGTTGCGCTGGGCGTTGTAGCCGGCGGTGCGGCCCGCCTCGGCCGACGACGCCATACCGTGGTCTTCGATGCGTAGGGCATCGTCGGTGCATCCCGTCATGCCCAGTAGCACGCCGAGCACCAGAATCCATCGTGCTTGCATCGCAGGCCCTCCCCTCTCACCCTGTCTGCAAAGCTACCACGCCCGGGGGTCCGAGCCGGTTATGAGCATCAAGCCCCTGGTATCCCTGCTCGCGCTGATCGTCGGCATGCCCGCTACCGCCGCGGAGCCCCCACCGCCCGCCCGGGCGTTCGACGGGGTGTGGCAGGTCGTGCCGCGTCTCCCCCGGCTCGACGCCCTGCGCGACGGCGCCGGGCGCCCGGTCGGTTTCTCGTCAGACGAGCAGGGCCTCACGCCCGCCGACTACATGGTCCGGCGCATCATGACGGATGCCGGCCGCGAGGCGTTCGACGCCTTCGATCCGGCAGAGCATCCCGCCAACAACTGCCGCTCGCCGGGGCTGCCGTCGATCGCGATGACGCCGTACCTGCAGGAGTGGCGGGCCGGGGGCGACACGCTCGACATCACGCACGAGTACTTCAGCACGCGGCGGACGGTCCATTTCGCCGACGAGGCTCCGCCGAGTTCCGAGCCAACCCCGGTGGGCTTCGCGACAGGACGCTTCGACGACGACACCCTCGTCATCCGGACCGTCGGCGCCGCACCGACCATTGGCGGCCTGAGCCGCAACGCGCCGTCGAGCGACGCACGGGTCGTGACGGAACGCTACCGAGTGCTTGCGGGCGGCGACACCATCGAGGGCCGCATCACGATCGAGGACAAGAAGTTCCTCACCCGGCCCCTGCGGCTCTCGCTCCGGTTGCGGCGCGCCGAACCCGGCGTGGAACTCGTGCTCTTTCCCTGCGATCTCGAGGCCTCACGGCGGCATCTGCCGGACTGAAGCCCCTGCCCGTCCTGTTGTCCGCCTCCTGCGAGTTCGCTAGCATCAACCGTTTCCCCACCCATAAACCGTTGGAGGTGTCTGCCCGATGAGCGAAGCCGCAGTGGACCTGACGCAGGAGCGCGAACCGACGTCGCGCGAGATCGTCTTCGGCGAGATACGCCGGCTCGGACTCGAGAAGAACGTCGTCGAGATCGAGGAACAGGGGTTCTCGATCGTCGAGAACGCCGTGCCGATGGACATGGTCGAGCGCATGCGGGAAGTGATCCTGGCGCAGGTCGCCGACAAGACCGGCAAGGAGCCCGATCTCGACAACTGGGACGGCGGCACGCTCCGGGAAGGCTGCTACCTGCTGTACGAGGACCCGGTCTTCGAGAAGCTCGTGCAGAACGAGTACGTGACCGCGCTGATGCGCTACCTGCTCGGCCGCAGCATGGTCCTGTCGACCGTCTACTCCCACGTGCGCGCCAAGGGCGATGCGCCGCTGCCGCTGCACACGGACCAGTGGACGCTGCAGCTCTCCAACCCCGTGTCGGTCGCCGTCGCGAACTACGCGCTCGTCGACTACGAGCGCGACCTCGGCGCGTTCGCCGTGGTCCCCGGCAGCAACCAGTTGCTGCGCCGGCCGGTATCCGAGGACGAAAGCAACGTCTACACGAACCCGGACTGCGTCCCCCTCGAGATGAAGGCCGGTTCCGTGGTCGTCACCGCGGGCTGCACCTGGCACGGCGCCTACGAGCGCAAAGTGCCGGGACTGCGGGTCAACGCGGCCGTGGTCTACTGCCGCTCCTACATCCGCACGCAGGAGTTCATCCGCGAGGGCGTGACGCAGGACATGCTGGACCGCAACCCGCCCGAGTTCGCCGACCTGCTCGGCGTCAACAACTTCCTCGGTTTCGGCCGCGAGGGTCCAGATTTCTCGAAGATCAAATCCTTCGGCCTGGGCCGTTTCGACTGAACCGCGGAGGGCATCCCGTGAGTGAAGCAGCAGTTCTGGCGGAAGCGCGCGAACCGACGTCGCGCGAGTACGTCTTCGGCGAGATCCGCCGGCTCGGGCTCGAGCAGAACGTCTTCGAGCTCGAGGAGCAGGGATACACCGTCGTCCCCGACGCCATCCCGATGGACATGGTCGAGCACATGCGCGAGGTGATCGTCGCGCAGGTCAGCGAGAAGATGGGGAAGCAGCTCGACCTCCACGCCTGGGACGGCGGGAATGTGCGAGAAGGGTGCTACCTGCTCTACGAGGACCCGATCTTCGAGAAGCTCGCGCAGAACGCATACACCGTCGCGCTGATGCGGTACCTGCTCGGCCGCAGCATGGTGCTCTCGACGATCTACTCGCACGTGCGCACGAAAGGAGGTCCCGTGCCGCAGCTCCACACCGACCAGTGGTCAGCGCATCTGGGGTTTTCTGGCGTTTCGGGGGGTTCCCCGGAGTTCAATTAACCTTCTGATAAGCAAATAGTTTTTGGCGCTTCACGGGTCACCGGGGCACACTCCGTCAATTTCTCGTTAGTAACGAACGGA
>JAJDVW010000080.1 GCA_022825925.1 Pseudomonadales bacterium
GCGCATCGTGGCGGCCGTGCCGGCGGTCGGCGCCGAGGACGCGCTGGCCGCCGCCGGCGGACCGGGCGCGGGCGCCGTGCAGTTCGCGAACGAGTTCTACTATTGATGCCGGCGCGGTGACGGCGGGCGAGGGGGTGCCGCCGGGTTAGGCAATGCGTGTGCTGCCGTCGACGCGGGGATGGCAAAGCCGTTCCAAATGAATGTGCATTTTGGCTGCTCCAAAGTGCACACTTGCTCTAAGAAGGGGCCGCTAACGTATTGAAAAAAGGTCAATGCGTAGTGCGGCCTGGTATGGAGTCCTCGCAAACGGGACACCGGAGTCATGCCCGCGGTTGCGAACGACGGCCCCAACAACCCGCTCGATCCGGTCCACCTGCCCGAGTTCGCGGCCACGATCAGTTGGGGCATGTGCCGCAACCCGGCGTGCATCAACTTCGGCATCCGTACACGGGGCATCGCCGCCGCGAGGCCACCCGGGCGCGACTGCCAAGGCGCCGGGCGACCGCTTTCGATGAACTTCGCGATCTGATCGTCGTCGGCGCAGTGCAAGGCCCAGACCCCGCGCACGTAGGACTCAAAGAGGGGTCTAGCGAGCGCCAGTGCCGCCCCGGGCAGCCCGTTCTCCAGCAGCACGAACGTCCCATCGGCGATGTCCTCGGAGTGCTGCAACAACGAGACACCCACGCGACACCGGGCATCTGCCGGCATCCTCCATCCTGCCGCTCGGCCATCGCCGGGCCTCGCGTCGCGCCGCCCTACGGCTTGGGCGCCGCGGTCGCCTTGGCGAGCGGCGGCGTGGGCGGCACGGGCACCGCGCCGGTGCGGACGTAGTCGAGGAAGGTGGGGATCGGACACTCGTACGCCACGTCCGGTCCCGGCGCCGCCTCGATGACGCCGGCGCGGAGCAACGCGCGAAACACCTTGTCCGTGCGCGCGTGATGGTCGTCCGTACGAGCGCGCCCGCGCAGCGACTCATGGACGATGTCCCAGAGATCGTCGCCACCGCGCCCCGTTGCGTCCGCCAGGTGGAGCAACACGGCGCCCCCCGCCCGCTTGACGTCTGCCCCCCACAGACCCAAGCGCTCGTCGTAGTACTCGGCGCGCATTTTCGCGCCAGCGGCCAGCGCCGCGCCGAGGTCGGCCTTCGCCATGTCGCCCCCGGCGGCGACGAGCGCCATGCAGGCGCCGCGCAGGTTGTTGTGCAGGTGCTGCGGCCAGCCCGCGCAGTGGTCGGCGCAGGCGCGCGCCCAGCGCTCCAGCTCGGCGTCGCCGCCGGCCGCCCGGAAGCTGCGCAGCGTTTCACGCGCGCAACGCCGGCAATCGTCGGCCGACAGGCGGCGCAACGTGACCGTCGCGCCCTGCGCCGCGCGCCCGGACACACCCATCGTACCCACGCACTCCCGCGTGGTGCCCAGCCCGAAGTACACGGGGAGGATCGGCAGCCCGTGCTCGCCTAGGTGCAACTCGGCGACTGACCAGTTGCGGCGTTGTTTGCCACCCTCCGTGACGTGGTCGTGCGGCAGGTCCTGCGCCTCGTCGACCATGAGGACCAGCGGTCGGCCCGCGAGGGCCTCATCCAACACGCGGAAATCCGGCGCGCCTGCGACCCCCGCGACTGACCGCGTCTTCGTCAGTTCCCCGCCCACAACATTGCCCGCGCCCGCCCTGACCTTCCTGCCGACCTCGTCCGCCACGTCGCCGGTCGGCAGGGTGGCGTCGGGGTCGATGTCGGCGAGCAGGCGGGCGAGCAAAGCGTTGCTGGACGCGAAGTCCCTCGCCTTGACCCACGCCACCACCGGCTTGGCGGGATGGTTGCGCCAGCGCTTGACGAGTTCGTGCATGACGGCGGTCTTGCCCGCGCCCGGCGCGCCCTGCACGACATGGGTCGCCCCCTGCGTCGCGCCGCCCCCCGCCAGTCCGTCGAGGCGGTCTGTCAAGTCGTCGATGACGTCCCGGCGCCCGACGAAGCACTTGGGCGGCACGCGGTCGCGGTCGCGCACGAACGCCCGCATGCCCTCGATGTCGGGACCGTTCGCGACATCCCCCCATGGTGGCATTTCGGCCATCGCCGGCATCCGTTCCGCGCCGCCTTGGCGTAATGGCAAGTATACCGCGCAACGCCATTGCACCCGAGAGGGAAGGGTTACGGTGAAGTCGCGCTCCACCAGGTCCGGGATCGTCGCCTCGGCGCCATCGCGGAGCGTCGTGCGCGTCCACTTGCGCCGTGACACGCCGCGCAGACCGAGCGCGCGCATGAGCCGCGCCGATGCGGGGAGGGCCGGGGGCTACCCGGGGGCAAGGAGGGTCTCCAAGCCGAAGCGCTCGAAGGGAGTGCTCCCCGCATCCAGAAACAGGATGACAAGGTTCAGATCCCACCGCCTGCGGGACACGGCTTCGGGCGCCCTTCGCAAGCCCCGAACGACGCGACCATGGAGGTCGTCGAGGTAGTCTGGAGAATAGGTGGCTGGTGGACGCGACGGCGGTGCCCCGAGCACCCGGAGATGCTGATGGTCACCGGTCAACCGTTGGGCGAACGGATTGGCGATCTTGGCAGGTAGTCCGGCGATGGCCACGAGCATGGGCGTCACGACATATGCCGCCGGAGTTTCGCGACCACGTCCATGGGCAT
>JAJDVW010000130.1 GCA_022825925.1 Pseudomonadales bacterium
CTCGCAAGAAAGAGCCTTCAGCCGGGGAGCGCGAGGGGCTTGCCCCTCGCAAGAAAGAGCCTTCAGCCGGGGGGCGCGCAGGGGCTTGCCCCACGCAAGAGAGAGCCTTCAGCCGGGGAGCGCGAGGGCGGCCCGCGCAGGGGCTTGCCCCTCGCAAGAGAGTAGTGCGCGCACTACAGGGGCGCCATGGCCGCCCGCTCCGCAGCGCCGCAAGCGGCACGAAACAACGGCTGCTGGTAAACCTTGGCGAAAAAAACGGCAGGTGACATGGAGTCCTAGTCTCCGGACACGATAGTGTATGGCTAAACAACCTGTTAGCGCAGAGTTAGTTTCGCATAGGAACGTGTCAGGGTCCTGAGTGAAGCATGCGCTACGGTATATTGGCCCGGAATTGGTCGACCGAGAGACTGCTGGTGCGCGTCAGGGACACGGCGCGCCTGCCAGTTCGCGGTCGATGGCCTCGCCCTTGGTCATTTCCACCACGGAAATGTCGAACTGCGTCTGCAGGTTCATCCACACGGCGGGCCCGGTGCCGAGGTAGCGGCCGAGGCGTACCGCGGTTTCGGCGCTGATGGCGCGCTCGCCCCGCAGGATGGCCGTGATCCGGTTCGCGGGCACGCGCAACGCCAGCGCGAGCTGGTTGGCGCTCATTCCGCGGGTCGCGAGTTCCGCGCGCAGGACCCGTCCGGGATGCGTTCCGATGCCTGCCATGGAAAACCTCCCTGGTCGGTGACGGCTCGCTTCGTTTGGAGTCTAGTACGCGTACCGTACTATGGAAAGAGTAAGAGTACTACCTCAGGCTGCAGGGTCGGACCCGTGCAAGGACGGGAGCAAAGAAGCACCTGCCGCACCGGAACGCGAAGCCGCGGGCCGAGGAGACGGAAAGGGCCATCGGGCGCTGGGCCCGCCCTTTCTACTTGGGGCGACCAGGCCAGGGCGGCCAGTTGGACTCCCCCTTTGCAGCGACTACTCAGGCATCGCCGAGGAGTGATGCTCGACAATCATCCAGCGTTGACCGTTCCAACGATAGACGAAGGTGAACCGGGCTTGCACTGCGGAGTCGTCTTCGAAGGTAAAGGTATAGAGGCCGGAGTTTATGGCGACATCGCCGAAAACCCGGATGTTCCCTTCGTCGATCTTTCCCTTGGGGCCTTTGGCGAGGAACTGTACGAAGTAATCTTCGATCTCGTCGTGATTATGCCTCACTCTATTGGACATGGTGGGAAGTAGAATGGCTGTCCCTTCGTAAAGGGCGGCGACATTCTTGGGGTTTCCGGTCTGTAGCGCGCTATTCCACTCATCGAACAACGACGTTATGTCTTGATCCGCTTCGTGGGCCATGACCTGGGCGAGTGGTATGCCGAGCAGGAACGCCGCGATGGCGTAGCGCAGAGTCTTCATCGTCAAGTTGCTCCATTGTGGACGTGAGGTGCTGGAAGTTCTTCTTCTGTCAGCCTTTGCGGCCGACATCGAAAAATCATACTGGAGTTCCGCCGATCGCCGCAATCGGCAAGCGCTTCGGGAAAGGTCGTGCAAACGCCTACTGCCCCGCCTGCATCTGCACCTGACCTCCCGAGACATCGGCCCCCGGCCCGATCGCCCGCCGCGGGTCGAGCGCGTCCCGAACGGCCTCGCCAATGAAGATCAGGAGCGTCAGGAGTACGGCGAGGGCTATGAACACCGTGATGCCGAGCCAGGGGGCCTGCAGGTTCGCCTTCGCCGACGAGAGCAGCCGCCCGAACGAGGGCGCGTCGTAGGGCAGCCCGAAGCCCAGGAAGTCGAGGAAGGTCAGGATCGTGATCGCCCCGGTCAGGATGAAGGGCAGGTACGTGAGCGCCGCCACGGTCGCGTTCGGCAGCACGTGCTTGCGCATGATGACGAGGTTCGAGACGCCGAGCGCCCGGGCGGCCCGGACGAACTCGAAGTTGCGCGCCCGCAGGAACTCGGCGCGCACCACGCCGACGAGGGCCATCCAACTGAAGAGCGCCAGGATCGCGAGCAGAATGAAGACGTTCGGCTCCACCAGGCTCGCGAGGATGATCAGCACGAAGAGGATTGGCAGGCCTTCCCAGATCTCCACGAGCCGCTGGCCGAGCAGGTCGGTCAGGCCGCCGAAGTATCCCTGCAGTGCGCCAACCAGGACGCCGATGGCGGAACTCACGATCGTCAGCGACAGGCCGAACAGCACCGACAGCCGGAATCCGTAGAGGACCTTCGCGAAGACGTCGGTCCCGCCGCTGTCCGTGCCGAGCAGGTGGGTGCCGTCCGGTGGCGAGGGCACGTTCTCGAGGCCCCAGTCGATCGTGTCGTGCGCGAACCGGACCGGTGGCCAGACGGCCCAGCCGTCGGCCTCGATCAGCTCCATGACGAACGGGTCCCGGTACCACGCCTCCGCTTCCAGCACGCCGCCGAGTTCCGCCTCCGAGTAGGTGAACCACACCGGGAAGTGCAGCTCGCCGTGCTGCGAGAAGACGATCGGCCTGTCGTTCGCGATGAACTCGGCCATGAGCGAGCCGACGAACAGCACCGCGAACAGCCACAGCGAGACGTACCCCCGGCGGTTCGCCCGGAAGTTCGCGAGCCGGCGGCGGGTCAGCGGCGTCATGTGCCGCGGTGCTCGAAGTCGATGCGCGGATCGACGAACACGTACGTCAGGTCCCCGACGAGGCGCATGGTCATGCCGATCAGCGTGAAGCAGAACAGCGTGCCGAAGACGATCGGGTAGTCGCGCTTCACGACCGCGTCGTAGCCCAGCAGGCCGATCCCGTTCAGCGAGAAGATCACCTCGATGGCCAGCGCCCCGGTGAAGAGGATGCCGACGAACGCCGCGGGGAACCCGGCGATGACGATCAGCATGGCGTTGCGGAACACGTGCCCGAAGAGCACGCGCCGCTCGGTCAGCCCCTTCGCGCGGGCGGTCAGCACGAACTGCTTGCCGATCTCTTCGAGGAACGAGTTCTTGGTCAGCATCGTGAGCGTGGCGAAGCCTCCCACGGTCAGCGCCGAGAGGGGCAGCACCAAATGCCAGAGGTAGTCGCCGATCTGTTGCGCCAGCGACAGTTCGTCGAACGAGTCGGACACCAGGCCGCGCATGGGAAACCAGTCCAGGTACGTCCCGCCGGCGAAGAACACGATGAGGATCACCGCGAAGAGATACCCCGGGATCGCGTACGCCGTGAAGACGATGGCGCTCGTCCAGATGTCGAAACGCGTCCCGTCCCGCACGGCCTTCGCGACGCCGAGGGGGATCGAGATGGTGTAGATCGCGAGCAGCGACCAGAGTCCGAGCGAGACGGACACCGGCAGCCGCTCGGCGATCAGTTCGATCACCGTGCGGTCCTGGAAGTAGCTGTTGCCGAAGTCGAGGCGCACGTAGTTCCAGATCATGAGCGCGAAGCGCTCGTGGGGGGGCTTGTCGAAGCCGAAGTGTTTCTCCAGCTTGGCGAGCTGCTCCGGGTCGAGGCCGGAACCGCCCTGGTACACGCCGGGATCGGCGGGCCCCATGCTCTCGGCCGCCGAGA
The DNA here is from genome assembly GCA_022825925.1 of Pseudomonadales bacterium. Classification (GTDB taxonomy): domain Bacteria; phylum Pseudomonadota; class Gammaproteobacteria; order Pseudomonadales; family Azotimanducaceae; genus VXNE01. Next base: position 3,522 of record JAJDVW010000130.1, read on the forward strand.
TCGACGCGGTCGTGGTCGTTGCGAGCCCCGCCATCTCGGCGATCGCCTGCTCCACCGGGCCGCCGGGGGCGAACTGCACGACGATGAAGTTGATCACCATCACCCCGAAGAGCGTCGGCGGGAGGAGCAGTGCGCGGCGCAGGATATAGCGGCCCATGGATCACTCGCGGCCGGTGAACGCGGCGACGGCCCGCGCCTTGACGGGATCCCACCACCAGCTGTCGATGAAGGCGGTGCGGTCCAGGGGCGTCATGGGTGGCTGGCCGTAGCGGTCCCAGTAGGCGACCCCCTGCTTCACCTTCGTCATGCCGGGTACGTAGTAGAAGTTCCACAGGAGGACCCGGTCGACGGCGCGTGCCGCGGCGACGTAGTCGGGGTAGGTGGTGGCCGACTGCATGGCTTCGATCAACCGGTCGATGGCCGGGTCGCTGATGTTCCCCCAGTTGGCGCTCAGGTCCTGGTTGGCGGCCGCCGAGGAGAACGTGTTGGTGACCATGAGGGTCGGCGTGTTGTCCGGCCGGAACCAGTTGAGGCCCGCGTCGAAGTCCCCCGAGCGCATCCGGTAGAGCCAGTTCGACAGCTCCGGAGACTTGACGGAGGACTCGATGCCGAGCCGTCTCAGCACGTGCGTGTACGGGATGAGGGTCCGCGCCAGCGCCGGCGAGAACGCGAGGAAGCGGATGAAGAACGGCTCGCCGGTGCGCTCGTGCACGAGACGCTTGTCCTCCACCACCCACCCGGCTTCCCGGAGCAGCTCTGCCGCGCGCAGGAGGTTGTCGCGATGCCAGCCGCTGCCCTGGTGCGGCGGCGGCGCGTACGGCTCGGTGAAGACCCGTGGCGGGACCAGGTCCCGGATCGGCTCGAGGAGCGTGAGCTCCCGTTCGCCCGGCAAGCCCCTGGCGGCGAGGGCGGACTCGTAGAAGAAACTCGTCGCCACGTCGTAGAACCCGTACCCGATGCGCCGGTTGCTCCAGGTGATGTCGTTCACGAGCCACAGCGCCTCCCGCACGCGGATGTCCCGGAAGCGCGGCTGTCGCTGGTTCCAGAAGATCGGCCACCACAGGATCCTGGGTTGGGACTGGGGCAGGAACTGGAGCCGGAAGACGCCCGCTTCCGCCGGCGGGAAGTCGTAGGCGGTAGCCCAGCGGCGCGGCACGTTCTCGACGTGGATGTCCACCAGGTCGCCCTTCACGGCCTCCGTGCGCATCTGGTCGTCGCGGAAGTAGTCGTACTTGACGTGGTCGAAGTTGTAGCGGCCCCGGCTCGGGGGCAGGTCCCGCCCCCAGTAGTCGGGGTCGCGCTCCCAAAGGATCCAGCGGCCGAACTCGTAGCCGCCGATGCGATAGGGCCCGGAGCCGAGCGGCGGCGTGGCGGCGGGCTTGCCGGGGTCGTTCCCGGGTTCGGTCCAGTAGCGCTTCGACAGCACCGGCAGCTCGCCGATGCGGATGGGAAGCAGGCGATTGTGCCGATACCCTGGCAGGATGCGATAGCGAACCCGGTTGCCGTCCAGGATCTTCACCCCGGAAAACCCCGCGACGGCGACGGCGATCGCCGGATGGGCCTTGTCCTTGTAGACGTGGTAGCTGAACGCCACGTCCTCGGCGTCGAGCGGTTCCCCGTCGTGCCAATGGACGCCGTCGCGCAGGCGGAACTCGACCCAGGCGCCGTCGGGAGCGACGGCGATGCACTCGGCGATCAGGCCGTAGACGGTGGCGGGCTCGGTGGGGTTGCGGATGACGAGGCTGTCGTAGATGTGGCGCGTCGAGTTGCCGCGCGTGTCCATGCCGCGCACGGAGTGTCCGAGGGCCATCCGGTTGAAGGTGTCCCAACTGCCCGTGTCGGCCATGCGCATGACGCCGCCCTTGGGGGCGTCGGGATTCACCCAGTCGAAGTGCTCGAAGTCGGGCGGGAGCTTGGGCTCGCCCAGGAAGGCGTAGGCGTGGCGGCAGGGCGCCTCCTCGCCGTTGGCGCCGGCTGCATCGGCGTGCGCGGCGGCGACCGCGCCGGCAAGCACGGCGGCGAACGCGACGGCTATGCCGAGCTTCATCGCGGCTTCACTCCCGGCCCGTGAACCGGGACACCGCCTCCGCCTTGGCGGGGTCCCACCACCAACTGTCGACGAAGGCGTTGCGGTCGAGGGGCGTCGCCGGCGGCTTGCCGTAGCGGTCCCAGTAGGCGATGCCGATCTTGACCTTGGACATGCCCGGAATGAAGTAGAAGTTCCACAGCAGTACGCGATCCAGGGCGCGCACGGCCGCGACGTAGTCGTCGTACGTCGTGGCGGACTGGATCGCCTCGATCAGGTGGTCCACGGCGGGGTCCTTGACGTTCGCCCAGTTGTTGCTCAGGGGCTGGTTCGCCGCCGCCGTGGAGAAGGCGTTGGCGATGGCGAGACTCGGCGTGTTGTCGGGGAGGAACCAGACGGCGCCGGCGTCGAAGTCTCCGGAGCGCATGCGGTAGAGCCAGTTGGAGATCTCGGGGGACTTGATGGAGGACTCGATGCCGGCGCGCTTCAGCACGCGCGTGTAGGGGATGAACGACCCTCCGAGCGCCGGGGAGACCGCGACGAAGCGGATGAAGAACGGCTCGCCCGTGCGTTCGTGCACCAGGCGGTTGTCCCGCACCACCCAACCCGCTTCGCGGAACAGCTCGGTGGCGCGGACGATGTTGTCGCGATGCCAGCCCGCGCCCTGGTTCGGCGGCGGCGCATAGGGCTCGGTGAAGACCCGTGGCGGAACGAGGTCGCGAACGGGTTCGAGGAGCGCGAGTTCGCGAGGGCCCGGCAGCCCCGTCGCCGCCAGGCGGGACCTGTGGAAAAAGCTGGTCGCGACGTCGAAGAAGCCGTACCCGCCGCGGCGGTTGCCCCACTTGAAGTCGTTCAGCAGCCACAGCGCCTCGCGTACCCGGATGTCCTGGAAGCGCGGCTGGTCGAGGTTCCAGAAGATCGGCCACCAGAGCCCCGCGGGCTTCGAGCGGGGCAGGAACTCCAGCCTGAACAGGCCGGCGTCCACGGGCGGGAAGTCGTAGGCGGTCGCCCACCGGCGCGGCACGTTCTCGACGTGGATGTCGATGGCGTTGCCCTTCACCGCCTCGGTCTGCATCTGGTCGTCGCGGAAGTAGTCGTACTTCACGCGGTCGAAGTTGTAGCGACCGCGGTTCACCGGCAGGTCGCGGCCCCAGTAGTCGGGGTCGCGCCGCCACTCGATCCACCGGCCGATGTCGTAGTCGGCGATGCGGTACGGGCCGGAGCCGAGGGGCGGGCGCACGGTGGTCTTGCCCGGGTCGTTGCCCTCGGCCGTCCAGTAGTGTTCGGGCAGCACCGGCATCTGGCCGATGCGGATCGGAAGCAGCCGGTTGTGACGGTGCTCGGCCAGGACGTGGTACCGGATGCGGTTCCCGTCGAACACCTCCACCTCCGAGAAGGGCACGACGGCGGCGGCGACCGACGGGTTCGCCTTGTCCTTGTACACCTGGAAGCTGAACGTCACGTCCCGGGCGTCGATGGGCTCGCCGTCGTGCCACCAGGCGCCGTCGCGCAGGCGGAACTCGATCCACGCGCCGTCCGGGGGCACCGCGATGCACTCGGCGAGGAGCCCGTACACGGTGGCGGCCTCGTCGGGGGCGCGGATCGCGAGGCTGTCGTACAGGTGGCGCTCGGCGCCCCGCGTATCCATGCCGCGCACGACCCGGCCGAGGGCCATCGCGTTGAAGCTGTCCCAGTTGCCCATGTCGGGCACGCGGATCAGACCGCCCTTCGGCGCGTTCGGGTTCACCCAGTCGAAGTGCTCGAAGCCGGGCGGCTGTTTCGGTTCGGCGAGGAACGCGTAGCCGTGCTTGCAGGGGATGTCGGGGGCGGGGATGTCGGACCAGGCGATACCGGGCCAGAGCAGGCACACCGCGACCGCCCATCGTGCCGCGACGGGAGTCCTCGGTTCAGCAGCCGCTTTTCGCACCGTTCGCCGCTCAGTCGAAGGCCGCGACGATTTCCTCTTCGACCTGCTGGTACTTCTCGATGTCGCCGGTGCGGATGAAACCGAACATGATCTCGTCGACGCCGGCGTCCCTGAACTCGCCGATGCGGTCGATGAGGTAGCTCTTCGGGCCGGACATGGACCCCGGACCGAGGGCCTTGAGGAACCGCTCGGTGGCGCCCTCGTCCTCGGTGATCTGCAGCGGCATCAGGAGCGTGCGGCGAATCTCGGCGGGATCCCGGCCGACATCCTCGCAGTGCTTCTCCAGCACTCCGGTCTTGTGCCGGTAGACCTCCATGGACATGCCCTGCCGCGCCCAGCCGTCCAGGTTGAAGACGTCGCCGTACATGGCAAGCGTGCGCAGCGTGCGGCGCTCGCCGGTGCCGCCCACCATGATGGGCGTGTGGGGTTGCTGGTAGCAGCCCGGCTCGAGGGGCGCCTGGTCGAGGCGGTAGTACTCGCCGCGGTAGTCCACCGGGCCGTCCGCCGTGAACATCATGCGGATCAGTTCGCAGGCTTCCTGGAAGCGGTCCTGCCGCTCTTTCATCGACGGGAAGTCCCAGCCGTAGGCTTCGTGCTCGCGCTTGAACCAGGCGGCGCCGAGCGCGAGGGTGAACCGGCCCCGGGAGGCCTGGTCGAGGGTGGCCGCCATCTTCGCCACGAGGGCCGGGTTGCGGTACGTGTTGCCGAGCACGAGGTGGCCGAGCCGCAGCCGCTGCGTCATGCCGGCCACGACGGAGATCAGGGTGAACCCTTCGAACGCCGTGCGGTGCTCCTCCCGGCCCGGGGGCAGGAAATGGTCGGCGAACCACAGGCTGTGCCAGCGCCCGGCCTCCATCGCCCGAATGGACGCCTCCAGGTCGTCCCAGGTGGTGTCGTAGCAGTTGACCTGTACGCCGAACTTCATTTCTTCCTCCTCTTTGGTGCGTGGGCGTTCCCTAGCGTTGCAGCGGTCGGTCGGCTTGGGGGCAAGTCGCGGACTAGCCTGGGGGAAGTTCCGCGCCAGCGGAACTTCGAACGCGACCGTCAGGTCGCGCCGCGAGCCGCGGCACTTCCTGGTTCTGCTCCAGGTACGGGAACGTGTCGTCGAAGCCGATCAGCTCCCGCATCCGGTCGGGGTCCGCGCAGTCCTCCCACGGCGTGTCCCGTAGCGTGACGCGGGTGTTCTCCTGCGGGAGAACGGACACGTGGCGGTAGTACGGCACCGCGCACAGGCGCAGCCCCGGCGTCCTCTTCGGGAAGGCCCCGTGCCACGTGGTGCCCGGAAAGATGATCACCGACCCCCGGGGCGCTTCCGCGGGCACCGCCTTCTCGGCCGCCTGTGGCTGCACGGGATGTCCGTTCGACCGGTGCGAGCCCGGAACGTAGGCCAGCGCCCCGCCTTCGAGGGTGTAGTCCGTCAGACACCAGGTCGCGTTGGCCGTGAGCGCGACCCTGCCCCACGGGAGCGGGTTGAGGCCCTGGTCGCAGTGCAGGGCGAGGCTCGGCCCGTAGCCGAAGTCACCCTGCCACTTGACGAACGAGTTGCTGCTGCTCAGCCGCCGCGCCCGTCCTCCCGCCGCGGCGTGGAGGAAGTCGCTCGGTCCGACCAGGTGGTCGATGAGCGCGTCGGCCACGGGGTTGACCGTCAGGTCCCGGAAGCAGCGGTCGAGCTGCAGGATCTGCTGGATGATCATCTGCGTGGCGGGCGGGGCCTTCTCGTTGTCCTCCAGGGAGGTCCTGCCCGCCTGCCCGCTCGACCACTCCAGTTCGCCGAGCGGGCCGTCCTCGACGGTGATCGCGCAACCGGTCATCTCCTCGAAGCGCTTGCAGAGGACCTCCGTGCAGCGGTCCAGAAGTTCGGGCGTCACCCCGGTGACCTCCGGCGGCACGATGGTCAGTCCGTCGCTCTCCAGCTCGAGCACGAAACGCTCGAGGCCCAGCCCCTTGATCTCTTCGCTCAACTGCGTCGCCGTGGTCCGCATCGTTTTCGAGCCTCGCTGTCTCATCGTGCGCGTGGACCCCGGAGTTTGGACTACATGGGAGCGTCGTGGAAGCCGGCGGCGTCGCTCCCGAGTCGCCCTGCCGCCGGGCCTCCGCGATCCGGGCGTGCTCGGTGAACGAGGACCTCGAGTGCGGCGAGCGGAATGCAGTCTCGAACGAGTTGTTTGTCGAATGACGTGCAGGTGTCAAGGCAACGGGGGCGCGCTTGGGGCGCGCTTGACATCTCCGACTCCGCCGCCGCATTGTTGCGAAGGACACCCGAGGCTGCGGACATGTCCAGATTGGAAACTGTTCGGAACCTGATCGCCGAGCTATCCCCGGTCGAGAAAGCCGAGGCTATGCGTTGGCTCGCCAGCGCGGGTCCCGAACCACAGGGCGTCGAACGCACTCGCGGCGTGTGTGGAGGAGACGCCTGCCTGCTGAGGACGCGGATTCCCGTCTGGGTGCTGGTGCGTGCGCGCCAACTGGGCTGCAGTGAGTCGAACCTTCTGGACGCCTATCCTTCCCTGCGCCACGAAGACCTGCGCAATGCCTGGGCCTACTACGAGGTGCACCGGGAGGAGATCGACGGTCTGGTAGAGGAGAACGAACAAGAGAACGAAAGGGAACAGTAGACTGTGGCCCGGCTCTACGCGGACGAGAACGTCCCGGTGCCGGTTGTGGGGGAGCTTCGCGAGTTGGGACACGATGTCCTGACCGCCGTCGAAGACGGGAACGGCAACCGGCGATATCCAGATGCCGGCGTCTATGCCACCGCTTCGCAGACCACCAATCTTCCAGCCGCGGAACACCACGATCAAGCCCGCGAAACGCTCGTCGGGATACTGCCGATGCGGACGCTCGTCGGCGGCGTATCCGCGCAACTGCTCGGTTGCGTCCTCTACCGCCGCCGCGATGCGTGCGTCGGGTTCTCCTTGCTTGAGGTACTTGAGTTCGATCAGATAGTCCCGCCGCAGGTGCGGGTACGTCGCGAGGAGCGGTTCCAGGCCGATGTCCGCGTACCCCTTCCCAAGCTCCGCTTCCGAGCGGAACGCGAAGAGATCCGAGAAGCCCAGGCAGGCCGCGTAGAACCCCTGCAGGGTTCCCCCGGCGATGTAGGCTGATGCCCGACTGCGCGGCGACGGCCGCTGCCAGATGCTCGAACACGGGCCGCCACTCGCCCTTGTTCGCCATCGCGATGAGCAGCCGCTCGAACACGTACGGGTGCGGGTCGAACGCCCCCACGTCCCGGAAGCCGTGGCGCAGGTAGCCGTACATGAGCTGGCGCACCGTCTGGTTAGGCGGGCTGCTCCCAGCAAGCGCGTCAGCATACGGGCGCCGTCATGCAACAGGTGACTGTCCGCCGGCACCAGGACGTGTGTCTCCGTCATTGTGCTGTCGCGTCACCTTGTGCCGGGGAACGCATCCCGAAGGCGGTCGCAAACGGCCGAGTTGCCCACAAACACCGTCATCCAAACAGACCAAAATCCTGTCGCCTTGGCCAGTTCGACAACCGTGTCCACATCGATGCGCCCCTCGACCAGCTTGGCGCGCGCCACCACGGCGTTGTCCCAAGCCTCAAGGCGGCTGAGATAGCGCAAGTCAGACGCCGTCGGGTTGGACGCCGGCTGACGCCCGAGTCCCACCAGGTCGAAAAGCCGTTCCGCCTTGATTCGGTTGGAATCCGACAGGTTCCCGGCGACCTTGACTCTGCCATGCGGCAGGTATTCAAACGGACGCCACATCACCTCGTCGTCCGGCCATGTATAACCGGCGCGCGATTGGTTCCGCTTCCGCTTGATTGAGTTGCAGTTGACGCACCCAAGCAGGAAATTGGTCCACTCTTCCGCAAGGTCCTGCCGGTGGTGTCGCGGGACGACATGCTCGACGTGTAGGTCGCCCTTGCGTTCGCGATAGCTGCAATAGGGGCCAAGCCGCTCAAGCAAGTCCCTTTTTGCTCTTCTGTACGGATGGAATGCCTTCCGCTGGCCATCTTCTTCTGGCCAAGGGCCCCGATCTACTCGCCGCACGGATGCCCTCCGGGGCTGGCAGCCTATCTGTCGCTCTCGGCAGGCGGAGCGTGCATGCGCAGGAAAGCGGCATAGGCAGGATTGTCGGCGAAAAGAGGCCGCAGCTGATCAAAGCGCTCGCGTAGCGCCTGGATGCCCTCGGCATCGTCATCGGACACATTCTCCAACGCTCGGAAGTACGCCTCTGCCGCCTCGCTCATCTCCAGGAATCGGCGGCTGCGCTGGGGCTGCTGGACTCGCATGATGTCCTCTGCCACATCCTCGATGCTGCGCTGGGAGATGGCGGACGGTTCCTCGTCGCTGGCATCGAGATTGATCACGCCAACGCGATCCGCCATCGACTGGATGATGAATGGCGAGTGGCTGGTTGCAACGAACTGGATACGTGGAAACGTGCGGCGCAGATCATCCACCACACGACGTTGCCAGCGAGGGTGCAGATGCAGGTCGAGTTCGTCGATAAGCACTACGCCCGGCGTCTCACGGCTTGCATCGCCGTTGAGATGCGGGTTGAGAATCGTGCAACGCATGGCAATGTCTGCCGCCAGGGCAGCCATGCCTCGCTGGCCATCGCTTAGCATCCTGAAGGGTACCCGTAAGTCGCTCTCGAACGTGATCGACACGTCGTCGTCGTCAAAGTCGAAGGACGCGCTGGCAGCATCCTCGACGCAGTTCGTGGCGGCGTCGAGGATTGACGTCAGTGTCTCCAACCGCGCGCCTCTTTGAGCCTGGATCAACGTCAGCCGCCTTATGCGCCGAACGAGGTCGCGGGTGGAAGACCGTGGCGTAAGGCAGTGCCGGTAGCCGCCGTATCGGGAGATTTTCTCGCCGGGATCCACTCCGCCCTCTTTCGCGGTGCGTTGTTCCAGCCACAGCCGCCCCGTGCCGTAGTAGCCGATGTACGGGAAAATCGCTTCGCCGCCGTTTTGCCCCCTTTCCATGAGCCGATGCATGGCGTTGCGGATGCTCCTGGTTTCCCGATGGGTCGTGTGCGACTTGGCAGATCGGAATTCGCGCTGCCAAGACAGCGACTGGCCATCGAACGTGCCCTCAACCGCAACGCGAGCCGGATAGTGCTCCTCAATGCCACCCACCTCTGCGCCACTGAAACTGGTGCGTCGAACGTCCACACGCCGGATCAGTCTGCTCGACGCGTCTGGGACCTCCGTAAGCGCGGCACCGGCTGCGACAGCCAAGGCATCGAGAATGGCCGTCTTCCCGGTCGCATTCGCCCCAATTGGAAGCGTGAACCCATCGGCGAAGAAGAACTCCCGGGCGTCAAAGCATCGGAAATTGTCGAGGTGCAAATGCTCTATGCGCATGGCAAGTTCCCCTCGGCATCAGCAACGCGACGGAAGTCGAACCGGCGAGTTCAGCCGCAGCCTACGCTCTACGCCACGACAGTGCGAACGAAAGGCGCTACGTACCACGGTTTCGCAGTGTAGCCACCACCACCGCGCCTTCCAAGCCGCCAGCCATGCTTTCTGCATTCCGCCCATCGGCCCCGCCGGCCACTGCAGACACAGCAGCGCCGCCGGCGTGATTTCCTCCACGTCGAAGCTCGACAGCAGGCCGTCGTCCGCCTTCGCGACGGACCACTGATCCCTTGGCGGAGGACGTGCCGGAGCCGCCCGGCGGTGCATGGAGCTTGACGGCGGTGCCGCGCTTCGGCAGGTTGGCAAAGCCGCCAAGGTACGACCACGGGACATCTCGGGGGAGCGGCGATGGATCTGGACGGGAGCTGGGTCAACCAGAACGGCTCGACCCTCAGGTTGGCCGTGGCTTCGGACGGGACGATCACCGGAGAGTTCCGCACCCGCAAGGGACGGGCCGCGGCGGGGCGCTCGTACGAGATCGTCGGGCGGCGCAACGACGGGCTGATCGCGTTCCGCATCGGGCCGCCGTCGGACCCGTAGCGCTGGGCCTGGATGTTACGGAGACGGGAGGCTGCCGCACTCCTCGTCGGCGCTTGTCAGAGAGTGTCCCGGGGCGAATCGGGCGTGCCGCGCAAGGCGGACCAGAGCGTGCGCGCGACGGGCTCCCCCCGGCCGTGCCTCGCCATGAACACGTATGGTCCGCCCAGTCCCTTCAAGGCGGCGATGGCGTCGGGCAGGCGTGCCGCCTGCACGTCGGGAAGGTAGCGGGACGCCGCCAGACGGCGGGGGCGGTCGCCCGTCTGGAGGTCATGGATGACGCTGACGGCGCCAACGCGAAGCGTACCGATATCCCACAGTTCCCCGACGCCGCACTCGCGATAGATCAGTGCCTTCTCGTCCCTGCGCGAGGTGTGCTCCACTTCGACCGCGATGTCGGGCGGCTCGCCCTCGATCGAGGCGTCGGCGGCCTCGGTCCCCCGTTTCGCCTCGACTTCGCGGTAGCGGGTTGCGCGCTCGCCGACCAGAAACGACTCGTCGGGGTCGCCACCGGCTTCGCCGTCGGGCGTTCGCACGGACGTCGATCCCATGTCCACCACGTCGATGCCCTCGGCGTGGCACAGCGCCATGACGACGTCATGGACGTCACGGGCGGTGAACTCGTGCGCCTGGCTGGGGGACATGAACTCCGCGAAGCCCGCGGACAGATCGAACCAGACTTTGCGGAATCCGTCGCGAAAGTCCTCGATCTGCGCACGCAACGCTTCCGGCTCATCGCTCGCGACGGTGAGTACGAGAGAGCCGCGGCTGCCGGTGCACAGCCAGGGGCGGAGGCAGGGAGTGGAAGACCGGGGCTCGAGCATGACAGCCAATGTACCCCGGCCCCCCTCGCTGGACAATGCCTGTGCCAAAGTGCGCACAAGCCACAAGCTGCCACAAGCCGCCTCCCGACGCCGGGCGCACGTGCGGCTGATAGCATGGCAGGGGGACACTTTCAGGGGAGCGGCGATGGATCTGGACGGGAGCTGGGTCAACCAGAACGGCTCGACCCTCAGGTTGGCCGTGGCTTCGGACGGCACGATCACCGGAGAGTTCCGCACCCGCAAGGGACTGGCCGCGGCGGGGCGCTCGTACGAGATCGTCGGGCGGCGCAACGACGGGCTGATCGCGTTCCACGTGGACTGGCAGGACCTCGAGGTGAACCTGCACGCCATGGTCTCGTTCACCGGGCGCCTGCTGGCCGACGAGGACGGCCACGACGCCATCCACACGGTCTGGGTGCTGGCGCGCGAGTTCGAGGATCAGGCCCAGATGCATCCGACGGAAGCCTGGAACGCGTTTCTCACCAACGCGGACATCTGGCGGCGGGTCTGACCGGACCGTTTCCGTCCCTTTGCTAACATCCCGCGCCTTGACCCACGGGCAGGGGGCGGAGGACTCCATGGCATACGACGCGTTCGATCTGGGCGGCAAGGTGGCGGTCGTCACCGGCGGCAACGGCGGCATCGGCTTGGGATTCGCAAAGGCCGTCGCGGCCGCGGGCGCGGACGTCAGCATCTGGGGCACGAACCCGGAGAAGAACGCCGCCGCGGAGAAAGATCTCAAGGAGATCAACCCTTCGGCGTCCGCCACGATCTGCGACGTCTCGAACGAGTCGGCCGTGGAGGAAGCCATGGCCGGGGTCATCGAGCGCTACGGCCGCGTGGACGCCTGCTTCCCGAACGCGGGCATCGGCACGCAGAACCAGAAGCCGTTCTTCGAGCACTCGAACGAGGACTGGTTCAGCGTCATCGACGTGAACCTTCACGGCGTCTTCTACACGCTGCGCGCCGCGACGCGGCAGATGGTGGAGCAGGGCGAGGGCGGCACCCTCGTCTTGACAGCGAGCGGCACCGCCATCCAGGGCGCCGCGAAAGGCCAGGCGTACGCCGCGACCAAGGGCGGCATGATCGCCATGACGCTCGCGCTCTCCGTCGAGATGGCCCGCTACAAGATCACCGCGAACGCCATCATCCCGGGCTGGGTCGACACCGCGATGACGGAACGGCTCTTCTCCTGGGACAAGTTCGTCGGCGCGGTGATGCCCCGCATCCCCATGCGCCGCTGGGGCACCCCGGACGACTTCGGCGCCATCGCCGTCTACCTGATGAGCGACGCGTCGCGCTGGCACACGGGCGACGTGATCAAGATCGACGGGGGGTTCAGTATTTTCTAGGCGGAGCGGGCTGGTTCCCTGCCCGCATGATTTCGTAGCGGCCCTGAAACGGGTGCAGGGACGACCGGCACGTACCCCCCGGTCCAGTATGCCCGCGTCGGGCCGCTCGCCCTTCAAACTCCACCCCGGCGTAGGCCGGGGGATAGCGGGCGCCTTGTACAGACCCCGGTAGTCGATGGCCTTCCTTTAACTCCACCCCGGCAGCACGCCGGGGGATACGTCGAGCCGAATCTTCCAGTCCTGCATGTCCCGGTCCCTTCAACTCCACCCAGGCAATACTCCGGGGGATACGGCTTCTTGACGCGAGCCTGCGGACCCAGGTCGCGATCCTGTCGCGTGTCTGATCCACGATCGCACGTCGGTCCACGATGTACACCAGGCGGCGCGGTAGCGGCGCACCCTCCAGAAGGGCAAGCAGGTAAAGGAGTGCAACGCTTGTCTTGCCCGTGCCGGTCGGCAGGTACAGCGGCTCCTCGCGGACGAGGCCCCGGCAGAATTCCCTATAGATCCGGACCTGCCATGGGAATGGGTGAGGGTGGTCGAACCATGGAATCTGACTCGACCCACCGCTTCCGTCCCTGGAACCAAGCATCGTGACGCTCCGCTCCCGCGCCCGAGACCTCGATCAACCGTGCCCGACTGACCGCGCTTGAAGCAGCTTGATCGCCGACCTCCGAAGGGCGCGTGGGCCACTACTCAGGCTACCTCCTCCTTCCTGAGCTGGGCTAGCTGGTGTCCCGCCTGAACGCGCATCCAGAACTCGGCCGTCGACCATCCCAGCCGCTCCAGAGCGAGCGCGACGCGCGGCGACATGCCGGTACGCCCGTTCAAGAGCCGCGACAGCGCTGCGGCGGAGATACCCAGATGCCCGGCACATTCCGCCACGGACCATCCCATCGCGTCGATGTTCTCGCGCAGCAGTTCGCCGGGGTGTCCCGGGGCGCACATGGACATCTCTTTCGTGCCGTTGGACAAGCACGCTAATGATAGTCCAAAAGGTCGACGTCGACCGCCTCGCCGTCAGAGAACCGGAACACGACCCGCCAGTTGGCCGATACCCGCACGCTCCACTTGTCGGACCCCTTCAAGCCGTGCAGCCGGAAGCCTGGTTGGTCCACGTCACCCAGACTTCGCGCGTGTTCAAGGACTGTCAAGATGCGCGTGACGCGAGTCACATGGTTGCGAGAGACACCGCGCTCGTCACCCTTCTCGTACAGCCTGCGCAATCCTCGGTGTCTGAACTTCATCGACGCTCCGCTGGTCCGTCGCCGGGAGTCCTCCAAGGCGGACGCCGCCTCAGGTCTCCGTCAGTTCCCTACCACCTGAAGCGGCGTCTTCCGCCGGACCCGCGCCCGGTCCGAAGCCCGCTTCCTCTGCCGTTCGGCGACCATCTCCTCAGCGAAGGGTGTGCACTCCTCGATCAGCCCCTTGAACGTGTACCGATTGCTCTTCTGTCCGCCCTGCGAGTAGAACTGAGGGTGCCGCTCCAGCAACCAGCGTCCACCAGCCTCGTGATGTGCTTCTGGATGGTCCGGACATGTACCCCGATCGCCTCCGCCAGTCTCTCCACGCCAGGGTACGGAGCCGACTCAGGCTGCCACCAGTACTTCGCGATCTGCAGAATGATGTTGACGTCCATCGGGTCGAGGCCCAATACCGCCTGTTTGTCGAGCACGACGTTGGGGAGCGCCGTCCAGCCTGCATCGGCCAGGGGTTTCGTCCACCGCTCCTCTATCGCTTTGACCTGCGGCACCTCGGGTTTCTTCCTCGGCGTTGCCATCGCCAGCTCCTTGGCCAGTCCGGAAGGACCGAGTATGTGACCGTCGGCTGACACGAACAACCGAGGTGGGGTGCCCGGGAAGGCACCCGCCCTCTGCGTCTCTTGGTATTCGGCAAAACGTTTTCTTCGCCAATGCGTCTATACGCGCTACGTCTGCTTCGGGTGACGTCCAAGGCACAGGCTCCCCGGCACTCCGATCACACCCACCCTGATCGTGACGCCGCTCCTCCCCGACGCATGAGGCACCCAGTTTCTCCAGTTTGGCGCTTAACTCACCCCCGAGCGGGCGCGAGCGTGGCACCACCGCGCGTCTGGCACCTCCGGCCATCAATGATGTCTCATCGTTCCCTCGCTGTGAGGGGACCGGGCGCGTTGAGACCGGTCTGCCCCGGACAGGCCCACCCCTGCGCTTCGCCCGCATCACGGTCGCCCGTGCGTCAGCGACCAGTGCTGCGCGCTTCTCGCCGCCGGTCTCTGGAGAGGCTCCGGCAGTCTAGGCCGTCAGCCCCGCGCGCGGGCTTCGTACTGACAAGAGTCTGGAGCAGGGGCAAGCCTACCGAACGCGTAGCAACGCATGGCCGGAGGCCCATTGCGCCACTGGGCGCGTGCCGATAGCCTCGCGGAGTCCATCGAGGAGGCCGTCCAGGTGCGTGGCCGTCCAGGTGCGCCATGCGTTCGCGCAGCTCGAGGAAATCGTTGTGCACCTCCGCGATGTCCTGGCGCAGCGAGCGCTGGCCGCCAAGCACCAAGCCGCCGATCGCGACGCCGACGGCGAGGGTGGCAATGAGTTCGGCAGACATGGAGCCGAGCATGTTACTCCCCGGCGCGGAGAGGGGCCTCGTCGTCGCCGCCCGGCCACGCTGCAGCCGGGCAATGGGTCGAGACGGGACGGCTTGGTGCTTCCTTCAATCCCTCGGCCGCGGCGCCGCCCCCACCCGGGCCATCCCCCCGTCCACCGCGACCACCTCACCGGTGACGTACCGGGACGCGTCGCTCGCGAAGAACAGCACCACGTCGGCGACATCGTCTCCGTAGCCCCAGCGCTTGAGCGCGATGCCGTCCTCCAGGCGCTCGATGAGCCCGGGAATGGTCTGGCGATCCTTCTCCCAGATCGCGGTGGCGATGAGCCCCGGACACAGCGAGTTGACGCGGATGCCGTTCGGACCCCAGTCGGCCGCCAGGGCGCGGGTGATGGCGTCGACGGCTCCCTTCGTACCGGCGTAGGCCACGCGGCCGAGGGGACCGCGCAGGCTTGCGATTGACGAGATGTTGATCACGGATCCGCCGCCGCGCTCCGTCATCGACTCGGCCAGGCCGAGGGTGAGCATCAGCAGCGAACGCACGTTGATCGAGAAGACGAGGTCGAAGTCCTCCTCCGTCAGTTGGTCGGGCGTGCGGCGCATGGGGATGCCGGCGTTGTTGACCAGGATGTCGACGCCGTCCACCGCGGCGAGGACACGCTCGGCGAGTTCCGTGCCCGCGCGGGGCGGCGCCAGGTCCGCCTCGAGGATGACCGGCGCGTTGGAGAGGTCGGCCGCGACCCGCTCGAGGTCGGAGACCGTCCGTCCGGTCAGGACGACCCGGGCGCCGGCCGTGTCGAGGGCGCGCGCGCTGGCTTCGCCGATGCCGCGGCTGGCGCCGGTGACGACGGCGGTCTTGCCGCTGAGTTCGGTCATGGTCAGGCTCCCTCTTCCGTGGCCGCGGCCTTGGACCTGTTCGCGGCGTCCCCGAAGATGGCCTTGGCCATGAGGGAAGTCTCGGTCCCGCGCCGCCGCTGGTACACCTCGGCGCGCAGCTTGTGCACCGCCGTATTGTCCGGCTCCGCCAGCGCCGCCATCTCGACGAGGTGGCACGCCAGCCGCAGGTCGTCGTCGGCCAGCGCCTGGCCGCGTTCCGCGAGCCGGGCGGCGCCGCCGGCCAGGTCCGCGATCTCCCGCGCGACGGCTCCGTCCGGCGCGGGCTTCAGGTTCGCCGGGTTGCCGTCGTACCAGCCGCCGTACATGCGCCAGATGTTGCGGACCACGAACTCCGGCTCGTCGTACATGGGCCGCAGGTACGGCTTGTCGAGGATCGCCTGGTCGACCATCACCGTGTTGACGATGTCGTTCAGCCGCGCGCCGTCGTTCATCATGGCGAGGGTGTCGCCGACGATCCCCTCGAGGGTCTCCGCCACCTCGGTGAGGACCCTGCGGATGCGTTCGGCCCCGCGGATGGGAAGGCCGTGGGCCGGGAGGAACAGCTCGGCGTCCCGGGCCGCCATGGTACGGAGCACCGCCGCCCACTCCCGCGGGAAGCGCTGCAC
This sequence comes from Pseudomonadales bacterium, assembly GCA_022825925.1. Taxonomy (GTDB): domain Bacteria; phylum Pseudomonadota; class Gammaproteobacteria; order Pseudomonadales; family Azotimanducaceae; genus VXNE01. The sequence continues at coordinate 19,656 of JAJDVW010000130.1, forward strand.
CTTCTGGGGGTTGCCGGCGTTGGGGAAGTTCCAGATGAAGAAGTCCCCGGCGCAGATCGCGCGGTGTTTCGGAATCCACGCCCAGGTGTGGTCGTCGGTCTCGCCCTTGCCGTGGATGAGGTGGATGTCGAGGCCGCCGATGTCGAGGTCGAGCGTGTCGCGATAGACGAGATCCGGCCTCGGCGTGCCGTCCGGAAGGAAGCTGCCGGTGCTCGCCATGTCGTATCCGTGCCGGCGGAACTGCCCGAACTGCCGCTCGTTGATGACGCGGTTGTAGCCGTCGGTCATGGTGTAGCGGTCGAAGCGGTGCGGCACGTTCTCGTGGCCCACGACGCGCGGGCGCGGGTGCCGTCGGTCCTCGGCATCGGCGACGAACGCGCCGCAGCCGCCGACGTGGTCCATGTGCCCGTGGGTGTAGACGATGCTGTGGAAGCGGTCGCCGCGCCACCCGCGCACCGCTTCGACAACGCGGCCGCCGCCGGCGGGGTTGCTGGTGTCGAAGGCGACGAGGCCGTCGTCCGTCTCGAACAGGACGCAGTGCGAGAAGGCCTCGACCACGGCGATCCCGTCGTCGATGTGCGAAAGCTGGTGGTTGATGCGGTTGATCGGGCCGATGTCCTCCATGCCCTTGCCCTCGTCGATGACGGCGTTGGAGAGTGCGAAGAGGTCGGCCATTGGCGGGCTCCGGTCGGCTGCGGCGAACGCGCCATTATGCACGGGCGCGTGTGTATACTCGCCCGCTCCTTCCCCGGAGACACCCGCCATGCGACGCGCCGCGATCGTCCCGTTCCTGCTCGGTTTGCCGGCTTGGACGCTCGATGTCCAGCATCGGGTCGACAACTTCGAACTGCTCGACCACGCGGGGACCGCACACGAGCTCTACTACCTGTCGGACATGCCGGCGGTGGTGGTGATGGCGCATGGGAACGGGTGTCCGACCCAACCGGCGGCGATCGAGGCGTTCAACGCGGCGCGGGACGCGTACGAGGATCGGGGAGTCGCGTTTCTCATGCTGAACTCGTCGGACGCCCGTGCGGAGGTCGCGGCGCGGGCCGGGGATCTCGGCGTCGGGTCGCCGGTGCTGGTGGACGACACCGGGATCGTCGGCGCGTCGCTCGGACTCGATCGCGCGGGCGAAGCGCTGGTCGTGGACACGCGCGGCTGGCGCCTGGCCTGGCGCGGAACGCCCGCCGGCGTTGCCGCGGCCATCGACGCCGTGCTTGCCGGGACCGAAGCGCCGGCAGCGGAGACCGTCGCTGCAGTGGCCGGGTGCGAGATCGCCCATCCCGAAACGGCCCCCGTGTCCTACTCCGACACGATCGCCCCGCTCCTGGCGGACAACTGCGTCACCTGTCACCGCGAAGGCGGCATCGGCCCGTGGTCGATGACGGACTACAACATGATCCGCGGCTTCTCGCCGATGATCAGGGAAGTCATCCGTACGCGTCGCATGCCGCCCTGGCACGCGGACCCGGCATACGGACACTTCCAGAACGACCGCTCGCTCGAACCCGAGGAGATCCGGGCGCTCGTCGGCTGGATCGAGGCCGGCTCGCCGCGGGGCGACGGGCCGGACCCGCTGGCGGAACTCGACCGCGAGTGGCCGACCTGGGGACTCGGCGAACCGGATCTCGTCATCGACATTCCGCCGTACGACGTGCCGGCCTCCGGCGTGGTCGAATACCAGTTCCCGCGCGTCGTCAATCCGCTGGACCGGGACGTGTGGATACGCGCGACGGAGATCCTCCCGGGAGACCGGCAGGCGCTGCACCACGTGATCACGCGCTTCATCGTCCCGCGGCCGGAATCCGGCGAGGGCGGTTTCGGGCGCCGCGGCGGCGGGCTCGGCGGCTACGTGCCGGGCTCGGTCGTGCGCGAGTACCCCGAGGACACCGGCACCCTGTTGCCGGCGGGAGCGCGCATCGTCTTCCAGATGCACTACACGCCCTACGGCAAGGCGACCACGGACCGCTCGAAGCTCGGGCTCTACTTCCACGACGAGCCGCCGAAGCACCAGCTCGGCGGCACCGTGCTCATGAACACGAAGATCCGCATCCCGCCGCACGCCAGGGCCCACACGGAGTCCCAGTCGCAGGTGCTCGATCGCGACGTGCTCGTCTACAGCATGCTGCCGCACTCGCACTACCGCGGGATTGCGTCGGACTTCGTGGCCCACTACCCGGACGGCACGAGCGAGGTGCTCCTGTCTGTGCCGAGCTACGACTTCAACTGGCAGACGAGCTACATCCTGCGGGACCCGAAGGTGCTGCCCGCCGGCACGCGCATCGTGCACACGACCACCTGGGACAACTCGGCCCAGAACCCGGCCAACCCGGACCCGAGCCGGGAGGTGCCCTGGGGCCGGCAGTCCTGGGACGAGATGCTGTTCGGCTCGATCTCGTTCCGGTACCTGGATGAGGACGAGACCGACGGCTCCGAGGGCTTCGCCCAGTTCCAGGGGTCGTCCGCGGGGGAGTAGGCTGGGCCGCGCGCTCGCCGGAACGGGAGCGGGGCGGATGATCGTCGAACTGCGCTATGGGCGCCGCGGTCTGCCAGTACGGTTTGGGCCCGAGTGCGACGTGACCGTAGTGCGCAAGCCGCCGATGCCGCTGCTCGAGGACGCGGGCGCCGCCGTGCAAAGGGCGTTCGCCGACCCGGTGAACGCGGCGCCCCTCCGGCAACTCGCAACCGGATGCAGGACGGCCTGCATCCTGGTCTGCGACGTCACGCGACCCGTGCCGAACGGGCTCTTGCTGCGGCCGATGATCGAGGAGCTGCTCGCCGCCGGCGTCCCGCGCTCCGGCATCGTCGTGTTGGTGGCCACGGGACTGCACCGCCCGAACGAGGGGGATGAACTCGCGCGGGTCATCGGCGACGATTGGTGCTCGGCAACGTCCGCGTCGAGAACCACTTCGCCCGCGACGCCGGCGCGCACGTGGACCTCGGGGTCACGGCCAGGCGCGGCACCCCGGCGAAACTCGACCGGCGGCTCGTGGCAGCGGACCTGCGCATCGCGACGGGCCTCGTCGAACCGCACTTCATGGCGGGTTACTCCGGCGGCCGCAAGGTGGTGGTGCCCGGCGTCGCCCACGAGGACACGATCCGCACCCTCCACAACGCGCGTTTCATGGGTCACCCGGCGGCGGTGCAGGCCAACCTGGACGGGAATCCCCTGCACGAGGAGCAACTCGAGATCGTGCGGATGCTGGGCGAGGCGTACGCGCTCAACGTGGTCATCGACGAGGAGCGCCGGCTCTCGTTCGTCAACTTCGGGGAGATCGTCGCGAGCCACCTGGCCGCGGTGGAGTTCGCGCACCGGCATTGCACGGTCTCCCTGCCGCGGCGCTTCAGCACCGTCGTCACGTCGGCCGCCGGCTATCCGCTCGACCAGACCTACTACCAGACCGTCAAGGGGATGGTGACGCCCATGGGCATCCTCGAGGACGATGGCACCCTCATCGTCGCGTCGGCCTGCGCGGACGGCTTCGGCTCCCGGGACTTCCGCGCCGCCCAAGAGCGGCTGACGCGGCACGGTCCCGACCGGTTCCTGCGGGACATCGGCCGCAAGACGCGGGCCGACATCGACGAGTGGCAGACGCAGATGCAGACGAAGCCGCAGGAGACGGCGACCGTCCAGCTCTTCACGGAGGGGCTCGACGCGGCGGAGCGCGCGCTCACCGGTGTCGACGTCGTGGAGTCGGTGCACGAGGCGGTGGCCGCCAGCGTCGCGCGCAGCGGAGACCCGGCCGTGGCCGTCATCCCGGAGGGACCGTACGTGGTCCCGCTGTGCGCCGCCTGACGGGATGCGGCGGATAGCCACGACACCGCTGCCGCTGGTGGTCCTCGAGCCCTCGGACTCCGAGACGCTCGGCGCCTACTACCGCGAGAACCTGGTCGACGGCTGCGACGCGATATCCAACCACTCTTTGAATGACTATCATTGAGCGCGTGAATGATTTACGCACACGAGCCTTGGCCGAACCGCTGCGAGTGCATCTCGACACGATGCCTGCCGTTGTGGTGACCGGTGCACGACAGACCGGCAAGACCACGCTCGCGCGAGCGTTCGCGCCCGGGCCACGACGGTTTTTCTCGTTGGACGACTTCGACCTCGTCGAAGCCGCCCAAAGGGACCCCGACAGCCTTTTTCGCGAGGGCGAGCCCGTAACGATCGACGAGATCCAACATGTGCCGGCGCTCCTCCGGACTATCAAGCACAGGATCGACCAGGATCGGCAAGGGGGTCCCGGCCGGCCGGGGCAGTTCCTGATCACGGGCTCCGCAAATCTGGCCTTGATGGCCCAGGTATCGGAGTCGCTGGCGGGGCGTGCCAGCTACCTGACCCTGTGGCCGATGACCCGGCGCGAGCAGCTCGGTCTGGGTAGCGCGGGCCGTTGGGGGGATCTCCTGGCCACCCCGGACCGCCAATGGCCCGAGCTCCTGGAATCGGAGCCCGCCAGACCCGCGGACTGGATGTCCGTCGCGAAACGGGGTTGCTTCCCCCACTCGGCCCTGCACTTCACCGATTCCCGGGAACGCTCGATCTGGCTGGACGGGTACATACGCACGTATCTGGCACGCGACCTGACCGCGTTGTCGTCCGTGGCGTCGCTGGTCGACTACCGCCGGCTCATGCGCGCCGTCTGCGTGCGCGTCGGGCAGGTTGCCAACCAGACGGAGATCGGACGTGACATCTCGCTGCCCCAGCCTACGGTGCATCGCTATCTGAACCTGCTCGAAGCCTCGTATCTGCTGCTGAGGCTCCCGGCCTACTCCGTCAGCCGGGGCACCCGGCTGATCAAGTCCCCGAAACTGTACTGGGCCGACACCGGTCTCGCGCTCCGATTGGCGAACTCCGAACCGACGCCGGGACACCTCGAGAATCTCGTCCTCTGCGACCTCGTGGCGTGGCGGGACTCGCGACTGGAGCCCGCGGAGATCAGCTATTGGCGCACGGCGCGGGGGGCCGAAGTCGACTTCGTCATGGAAGCCGGCGACACGCTGCTTCCCGTGGAGGTCAAGGCGACGACCAGGCCGCGTCTGCGCGATACCACCCAGTTGCGCGCGTTCCGGCGGGAGTACGCGGAGCAGTCCCGATCGGGTTTGCTGCTGCACGCGGGGGAGACCGTCGAGTGGCTCGCCTCCGACGTCCTCGCCGCCCCTTGGTGGCGCGTGATCTGAGCGGTGCCGTCGAGAACCACCTCGCGTGAGTGAAAGGGATAGGGACGATATCATTCCCTTCTCATTCCCCATCGACGAAGCCGATGACGAAGTACGAACCCCTGGCGGAGTTCCTGGGCAGCCATAAGGGGGACTCCTGCACGCTGGCCCTCGCCGAGATCGAGCGGATCATCGCGAAGCCGCTGCCTCGGAGCGCGCGCACGCATCCGGCGTGGTGGGGCAACGACGGAACACACTCGCAGGCCCGGGCATGGATGGAAGCGGGCTGGCGCGCGAGACCGGCTTCCCCGGACCTGGACTCCGTGATCTTCGAGCGGAAAGGGAACACGCATCTGCGGACGACCCTCTCTGGTCCGGATGGCGTCACCGCGCAGGTAGTGGTGCGCGGGCTGGACCGCGCGGTCGTGCGGACTCTGAAGAGACGGGCGCGTGACGCGGGCCGCTCCCTCGAAGCCGAGCTTCGCATGATCCTGACGCGGGCTGCTCGCCCGAGCCGCGACGCGTTGCTGGGCGAAGCGGATCGCATACGGGCGATGACGCCCGGACCTCTCCCGGACAGCACGGCGCTGTTGCGCGCGTACCGGGATAGCCGGTGAGCCGCGTCGTCGATGCGAGCGTCGCCTGCAAGTGGTTCTTCGCCGAAGACCTCTCCGATGCCGCGCGCACGATGGCCGAGGCGGAGACATCGCTGCTCGCCCCCGACCTGATCCTCGTCGAGTGCGCGAATGTCGCGTGGCAGCGGGTGAGAACCGGGGCTGTCCCGCTCGCCCAGGCCGAGGCGCTTCTGGCCGCCTTGCCACGATGGTTCGACACGTTGACGCCTGCCGGTGAACTGTACGAACAGGCCTTCCGGGTGGCGCACGGGCTCGGTCACCCCGTCTACGACTGCCTCTATCTCGCGCTCGCCGAGCGCGAGGACACGTCGCTGGTCACCGCTGACGAAGCGTTGGTGCGTCGGGTAGCGGACTCGCGTTGGCGGCATCGCGTGGAGAGCCTTGGCACCGCGTGACCGGGAGCTCGGCCAGCCGCCGATAGTGGCCGGTCGTTTCACCCACCGACGGCACTGACTCCCGCGTCCTCCGCCCGTACCCGCAACCCCGTCACCGCGTTCGACAACTGCGACGTGAGCACCCGCGCGCCGTGGTGCAACGCGGTGGAACGCACGAGCAGGCTTTGCGTCCCGTCTTCGCCGGTGGCGGCACCGACGCGTTCCACCTCGACGCCCGACAGGACGCCGTCGGCGATCAGGAACACCCGCCCTTCGCCGTAGACCGCCTGCACGGGCAGCGCGACGACCCCTGCCACCGGCGGCAACGTCACCGTCAGGCTGACCGCGCGACCGAGGTCCGGCGGCGCCGCGCCCGCCGCGAGGCGGACGAGGCCGTCGACGCCGGACTGTCCGGCCCCGACCGCGCCGACGAGGCGCTCGAGTTCGCCGCGGGCCTGTCGGTCGCCGAGGTCCGCGACGACGGGGAGTCGATCGCCGGCGGCGAGCGCGGTCTGGACCGCGGGGAGATGCACGTTCGGAATCTGGACGCGGATCTCGAGGGCGCCGTCGTCGTATATCTCGGCGACGGTGGTCCCTGGGGCAACGAGCTCGCCCGGCGCGACCGGGATGCGGGTCACCCGGCCGGGAAAGGGTGCGCGGATGCGCGTGCGTTCGTGGGCGACGCGCGCCTCCTCGAGGGACGCGAGGGCACGCTCGACGTGGGCCGTGGCGCTCGCGAGGCGGTGTTCGAAGTCGGCCACGAGACGGCGCTGCCGGGACAGGGCGATGGCCTGGGCGTGGTGCTCCTCGAGGACGGCCTTCAGGGTCTCCTCGGCGATGGTGCGCTGTTCGCGCAGCCGCCGGTAGCGGGCCACCTTCTCGGTGGCGAGGCGGTGCAGCTCCTCCTGGTGCGTGAGCACCTCGCGGTCGTCGGCGCCGGCGAGCTTGAGTGCGTCGAGACTCGCGCGCGCATCCACGAGATCGGACTCGCGGCGGCGGACGAGGAGTGCGGTGTCCGTTCCGTCGAGTAGCACGAGCACGTCCCCGCGGTCGGCGCGGTCTCCTTCACGCACCTGGACCGACTCGACGGGCGCCGTGACCAGGGCCGTGAGACGCGCCGTGTTCGGGGTCTCCACGCGGCCGAAGAGCCGTACCTCCGGCGCGCGCGTGTCCACGGTGGCGACGAGGCTCGTCACCGGGACCGCCAGGCTTTCCGCGGGCCGGCGGTCCGGCTCCGGCGCGAAGGCGACGAGGGCCGTCGCGGTCAGCATCGTCAGGAGCACGGCGACGACCGGGAAGAGCTTCTTCCGCGGTACGCGGGAGAGCCACTCGACGAGACGTATGAACTGGGTCGGCATGGTGGGGTCCTCAGGCGGCCCGGGGCTCGGCGCGGCCCATGGCTCTCGCCAGCCGCTCGCTACCGGAGATGACGAGGGAGAGCATCACGGGAATCACGACCAGCACGAGCACCGTCCCGTATGCCAGTCCGAAGCAGATGGCCGCGGCCAGCGGCGTGAACATGGCCGCGATGGGCGCCTGCTCGAGCATGAGCGGGAAGAGTCCCGCCACGGTGGTCACCGAGGTCAGGAGCACCGGCCGCAGCCGCAGGCAGGCGGCGTCCTCGATCGCCTGCTCCGGCGGCACGCCCTCGGCGACCAGCCGCTTGTAGGCGGAGAGCAGGATGATCGAGTCGTTCACGATGATGCCGGTCAGGGTGAAGAGGCCGAGCAGGGACATGGGGTTGATGTGGAGGCCCATCACGGCGTGTCCGAGGAGGGCGCCGGTGAGCCCGAGGGGAATTGCGGACATCACGGCGAGCGGCCATGTCCAGGACGCGAACACCCAGGCCAGCACAACGTAGATCAGGCCGAGCGCCAGCAGGAACTGCAGCATGCCGTCGCTCAGGGCTTCCTGTTCCGCGAGGCTGATCTCGTCGAGGCCGGTGCTGACGCCATGGCGTTCGACGAGCCGGTCGCGGATGTTGGCGTCGAAATAGGCGACGACCTCGCGCCCGGTGATCCTGCCCAGGTCCACGTCGCCGCGCACGTGCAGCGTGCGCTCCATGTCGTGGTGGTGGATGGCGTCGATGCCGCGGCGTACCGAGAGGTCCGCGACGGCCGCCAGGGGCAGCATCTCGCCCCCCGGCGCCTTGATGGGGAACTGCTGGATGCGCCGCAGGTCCGTGCGCTCCTCCTCGGGGAGCAGCAGGCGCACCTCGAGTTCGTTGTCGCCGTCCTGGAAGATCTGGATGCGGCGCCCGTCGTACGCGGCCCGCAACTGGCGGCCGAGTTCGCCGGTGGACAGTCCGAGCGACCGGCCGGCCGTGTTGAGGCTCAGCAGCCACTGGTCCTTGCCGTAGGGCAGGTCGTCGCGCAGGTTCGAGACTCCGTCGAGGGTCACGAGTTCGCGCATCGCCTCGTCGCCGGCCTGCTTGAGGGTCTCGACGTCCGAGCCCTTGATGAGGATGGAGAAGTCCGAGAACCAGCTCCGCTCACGGGCTATCCCGAGCGCATCGACGGACGGAGTGCGCCGTACCTGCTCGCGCCAGGCGGCGGCGAACGCGTCCGCCGAGAGGTCCCGCCGCTCCGGGGAAGTCATCTCGACCTGCACGGAAGCGAACTGCGGACCGGTCTTCGACTCCCCGTCGAGGGTGGCGTGGTTGGCGACGACGAGATGCGCGACGAGGTTGTTGCCGCCGTGCCCGGTGTCCGTCGCCGCGAGCGCGTCCTCGAGGTGGGCGAGGAAGGCTTCCTTGTCGCGGTCCGCCGCGCCCGGCACGAAACGGACATCGGCCCGCACCTGCTCGAAATCGAGGCTGAGGCCCATCTGGGTCTTCATCCACCCGGTCGTCCAGGCGAGCAGCATCACGGCGAAGAGGCCGAACGCCGCCGTGACGACGGTGCCCCGGTGGTCCATCGCGAGACGCACGAGCGGCCGGAAACGATGTTCGCGAAAGCGCGCGAACGCGGCGTCGAACCGTTGACGCGCGCGGCTGGGCGGGCGGCGCTGGACCCGCTCGAAGGCGTGGCGGAGGTGTCCGGGCAGGATCAGGAAACACTCCACCAGCGAAGCGCCGATCACGACGAGCATGATGATCGCGATCTCGGTGATCGGCGCCTCGTCCGCGGTCAGCAGCACGCTGAAGGCGCAGAGCGTGGTCAGGGAGGAGGCGATCACGGGGGCGAACATGCGCGTCGCGCCGGCGGTCGCCGCCTCCGCCGGGGACTTCCCGGCATCGAACTGGCTGAGGGCCTCCTCTCCCACCACGATGGCGTCGTCCACGACGATGCCGAGCGCCATCACGAGGCCGATGAGGCTGATGCCGTTGATGGTGCCGCCCAGGTAATAGAAGGCCAGCAGCGCCGCCATGAACGTCACGGGTATGCCGACCGTCACCCAGAACGCCGGCAGCAGGCGCAGGAACACCATGAGCACGGCGATGACCAGCACGAGCCCCGTGAAGCCGTTCCAGAGGATCAGGCTGAGTTCGTCGCGGATGAACTGCCAGGCCTCCAGGAACAGCGTCAGGTGCACGCCCTCGGGCAACGTCGGACGGAGCGCGTCGAGGTAGGCGTTGAGCGAGCGCGCCGCCGTGAGCGAGTCCGTCTCGAGGTCGCGCCGGACGAACAGGGCGATCGCCGGCGCGCCGCCGACCGAGAGTTGCGGGTAGTCGACCAGCGGCCGCCGCTCGACGCGGGCGATGTCGCCGAGGCGCACGAGACTGCCGTCGGCGGTCCGGACGGGCAGTTCCTCGAACTCGGTGGAAGCGCGGCGCTGGTCGAGGCTGCGCAACTGCCGGGCGAGCTGCCCGCGGCCGGCGGTGCCGGCCGGCGCGTCCATGGACAGCATCGAGAGGCGGGCCCCGAGCTCCTCGAAGGTGATGCCGAGTTCGAACAGGGTGCGGGTGTCCACCTGGATGGCGATTTCCTGGACCGGCAACCCCATGAACTCGACGTGGTCCACGCCGCCCGTCAGCAGGTCGTTCTCCATGTCGCGGGCGAGGGCGATGAGTTCCTCGATGCTGCCGGCGCTCGTGATGAGCACGGCGGCCACCAGGTCGCGCTGGCGCAGGGAGTAGATGACCGGCGGCTCGATCTCGCTCGGCAGGCTCCGCAGTTGCGCGATGCGCTGCTTGACGCTGTCCACCGCCTCCTGGATGTCGGCGTCCGGCTCGAGCTCCACCCGCACCTGGGTCGCGGCGTCCCGTGTCACGCTGCGCACGGTCTTCACGTCGGGGACGTTCTTGAGCTGCTGCTCGAGCGGCGCCGTGACCAGCTTCTCGACGTCCTGGGCGCTCGCTCCGCGCCAGACGATGTCGGTGTAGACCCAGGGCAGGTTCTGCACGGGATTCAGGCGGACCGTGAGCTGCGCGATGGCCCACACCCCGGCGAGGATCATGAGCACCATGCCCAGGTTGGCGGCCAGGCGGTGTTCGACGAACGTTCGGATCAGTGACATGTTGCTCCGGCTCCCGGCACAAGGCGCAGCAGTATTCGTGCCAGATCGCGCAAGTGCTTGATCCGGGCTCCGGACCCTTGCCGGGGAGATACTCGTAGCGATATGTCGTGGCAAGGTCCGCCATGGTTTGGCGAGATGCGCGAAGGGTTTGGTGATCCGCCCCGTCCCGGGGCGCGGCGTGCGGTCAGGACTGGCGGTTGCGCTGATGACGCCCGATGTAGCCAATCACGACGCGGTCGCTTTCCTCGTCCTGGGCGAATGCGATCCGGATCGTGCTGCGGGGGTCGAAGGAATTGCCCTTGCCGATGTGCGTCGTGATGTCGTACGCGCGGCCCTCGAACAACGTCCGGTACCACTCGCGGAACATGCCGACGGTCGACTCCGACTGGGCCGGCTTGTAGAACCAGCCCGGGCAGGACTCGCCGATCGAGGATGCGGGCTGCCGCCGGTAGGAGGTCGCGAGCCACGCCAGCGCGTCGAAGACCTCCGCCGGCCTGCCGAATGGGGTGTCCGGGTCGGACTTCCCGTTCAGCGAGAAGGCGAGCGCCTCGGGAAAGGCGCGTTCCGCGACCTCGATCGCCCGGCGTACGGTTGCGATGCCGGCGTCGGCGTCCTCGTCGGAGGATTCCGCCTTGCGGGCGGCGACATATGCGAGGCGCCAGTGTTCCTCGGTACTCCGCGCCTGCGCGAGATCGCCCTTGAGGTCGCCGATTTCTCCGTCGAGCTGCTCCTTGGCCAGCCGCAGCACGTCGTTGTCTGCGGCGAGCCGATCCCGTTCGGTCGCGGCGGCCTCCGCAGCGTCCTCCAGGCGGGCGATGTCGGCCTCGCGGCGGTCGTGTTCGCGGCGCAACTCGGCGAGCTGGTCCGCGAGGCGCTCCGGGTCGGACGCTTCCTCCAACCCGGGATCGTCGAGATCTTCGTCCGAGAGGCGCGGCAGCGTCTTCCACCGGGCCGCGAGCTCGAGGATGCCGGCCTCGTGCCGGGCGCGCTGTTCGGCCCGGGCGGCTTCCTCCACGCGGGAGGCCGCCTGCGGGCGGATGACGCGATAGCGGTTGAGCGCGGTGGCGAGTTCCTCCGTGAGGGCCAGGGTGTCGGCGGGGTCCGGACCGTCCCAGGCGGACCAGGGACCGAGATCGATGCCGAGGTACTCGAGTTCGTCGGCGTACTGCTCGCCAACCCGCCGCAGCGCCCCGTCCCGGGCCTCCGCGGCGGCGACGTCAAGCTCCTCCAGCTTGGCCGCGCCGAGACCCAGGATGGTGGCCGCGAAGCTCGGGACTTCCTCCCATTCGGCGGCATCGCAAGGCAGTGCGACGAGTTCCTCCGACCAGCGCCGAAAACGGGGCGTCAGGAGGAGTAGCGAGGGATCCAGGGGCTGCAGCGGCACGCGCCCGGCGCATACGGCGAGCATCAGTCCCGCGGCTTCGGCGTCCATGTCGGGATGGCTCTCGACGAGGGCGTCCCGGCGCGCGCGCCAGTCGTCCAACGGCCAGGAGTCGACCAGCCGCAGGTTGGGGAAGTTTGGCTCGACGACGGCGATGTTCGCGTCGGCAAGCACCTGCAGGGCGGCCTTCCGGAGCGGCTCCTCGGTCTCGGCCCAGAGGGCGAGCACGGCGGCCGCCAGCCGGTCGTCGCCATGGCGGATGGCGTCGAGCACGGGTTCCCGCAACTGGCTCGGCCGGGCCTTGCTGGCGTCGCGGAAGCCCGCGACCGGGAGCGGTTTGAGTTGGGCGTTCAGACGGTCGCGCTGCGAGGGCTGGGCTTTCTTGCGGCCTTGGAGGGCCGCACGGACGACGGTCCGACGGAAGTCGTCCGACAGGTTTTCGAAGAAGAACCCGGTCGGAATGGAGTCGGACGCCGTCGCGCCGTGCTCGCCGTCGACCGGTCGTCCGGCGGGATCTCCGGCGGCTGGCCGCCCGGAGTCGTCGGTCCCGGCCGTCACCGTGCCGGAGCTGTCCGACGACGACACGACGCGCGACACGCTCAACCGCGGCGCAGCATCCGTCCCGCGAGGTTCCCCGTGGGCTTGCCGTCCTCCATGAACACGTCGCCGTTGACGAGCGTGCAGTCGTAGCCCTTCGCGGTCTGGACGTAGCGCCCGGCGCCGCCCGGGAAGTCGTGTACGTACTCGGGCAGGCCGACCTCCATGGCGTCGAGATCGATCACGTTCACGTCGGCGAGGGTCCCCGCGTGGAGTCGGCCGCGGCCCTCCTCCACGCCGGAGAGGCCGAAGAGATCGGCGGTGTCCGAGGTCCAGCGCCTGACCGCCTCCTCGATGGGGAAGAGTCCGCGTTCGCGCACCCAGTAGGACAGGAGCCAGGTCGGTTGACTGGCGTCCATGATCTGCCCGACGTGGGCGCCGGAGTCCGCGAGGCCCATCGCCACGACGGGCTGGCGAAGCATGGCTTCCACGGTATCCATGCGCGGGTTCAGGAAGGCGTGGTAGCAGACCGCGCGCCCGTCGGTTTCGAGGCTCAGGTCGATGAACGCGTCCACCGGGGAGACGCCGCGGCGACGGGCGTGCGCTCCCAGCGAGTCCGCGGGATTCATGTCGTAGCGGACGTGGCCCGGCAACAGCACGTAGAGCCGGTCCAGGTCGAAGGCGACCTCGGCCGGGTCGACTTCCTCGATCAGGCGCCGGCGCTCCTTCGCGTCGGCCAGGCGCGCGAGCCGTTCGCCGAGGTCCAGCGGCGCCAAGGCCTGCCAGGACGGCGAGGAGAACGGGGGACGGTTCTGGATGCCGAACAGCGCCCCGATGCCGCGCGATGTCGTCTGCGGCCGGATCCGCGCGCCGGCGGCGTTCTCTTCGTTCACGAAATCGATCACCGACTGGTACAGCGTCTCGCGGCGTTCGCTGTGGGCGAGGCCGAACGTGACGTTGACGCCGTTCTCGCGCGACAGTTCGCCGAGCCAGGCCACCTCGCGGCGGGTGTTTGGCAGGTGTGGCGCGTCGCGTTCCCCGAGCCGGGCCGCGGCCTCGAAGATCGCGCCGTGCCTGCCGAGCACGCGGCCGAACGCGAGCAGTTCCTCGGGCTGGGCGTAGGTGCCGGGAACCGGGCGGCCGTCCGGAACGCGGTGCAGGAAGGTGCGGGAGGTCGAGAAGCCCAGCGCCCCGTTCGAGACCGCCTCGTCCACCAGTCCGCCCATGCGGGCGATGTCGTCGGCGCCGGCCGGCGCCTCGTCCAGGCTGCGTTCGCCCATGGCGTGGTAGCGCACGGCGCAGTGTCCGACCATGCCGCCGACGTTGACGCCCTTCGGCATGGCATCGAGCGCGTCGAGGTATTCGCCGTAGGTCTCCCAGTTCCATGGCAGGCCCGTCATGATGGACTCGCGCGGAATGTCCTCGACGGACTCCATCAGTTCCGCGAGGTAGCCGCGGTCCTCGGGCTTGCACGGCGCGAACGTCACGCCGCAGTTGCCGAGCACGATAGACGTGATGCCGTGGTAGCAGGAGGAAGTGGCGGCGGGGTCCCAGCCGAGTTGGGCGTCGAGGTGGGTGTGGATGTCCACGAACCCCGGCGTCACGTACTTGCCGCGGGCGTCGATCTCGCGATGCCCCGGCTCGTCGATCCGGCCGATGGCGGTCACGCGGTCGCCGTCGATGGAGATGTCGGCCGCGACCGGCGGACTACCCGTACCGTCCACCACCAAGCCGCCCCGGATCACGATGTCATGGCTCATGGCTCCCCCTGCAAGGCCCTGTTTCCGAAGGTCGCGACGGGACGCCGGCCCGCCACGGACGAGATGGTCGATGATGGCACGGGAGGTCCGGTGCGTCGAGCCGCGGGCGCCCGAGCGCGTGGCCGTCAGCCGGTGAGCTCAGCGGGGTCCGCGGCAGCGAGTCCGGCCTGGCCGAGGAGGGCTGCCGCCTTCCGGTCGAACGTTGCGAACACCGTGGCGCCGAGACGTTCGCCCTGCTGGGCGATCGCCCCGTCGGCGAAGTCGCCGCCGGCGAGGAGCACTGCAACGCCCGCTTCGACGGCCGGCCCGTCGGTCACGACGGTCTCGATCGCGCAGATTGCCTGAATTGCGGCTGCGATCTCGGTGGGCGATTGATCGAAGCTGCGCCGGAGCACCCAGGAGAACTCGCACAACACGGGGACCGGAATCGCGATGGTCGTCGCGCTGGCGAGTAGCGCCTCCGCGGCGCCCGTCTGCTGATCGTCATCCTGGAGGATGGCGCGCAGCAGCACGTTGGTGTCGGCGGTGACCCTCACTCCTCGCCAGCCCAACCATCCGCGGTCGCCTCGTTGATCTCCTGCACGGACAGAGGCCGGGTGCTTGCGTGTTTCAGCAGCCCGAAAATCGTCGACGCGGGCTCGCCCGGTCTCGGTCGAAGCTGTATCCGGCGATCATTGAGGAGGTCGACGCTGATCTTGTCCCCGGGTCGGACCCCCAAATGATGGAGGACTTCCTTTCGGAGGGTGACCTGTCCCTTGGCGGTGACGGTGAGGGCGATGGTCATTGAGATGAACCTGTCTGTACGCCAATACGCAGACTATGGTAAGGCAAGGAAGCCTTACGCACAAGGCTGCAAGAGCGTTCACGCGGTGCGGATCGGCACCGTCGTTCCCCCGGCCGTACGTCGCGCCCCGTCTGCTAGAATCCCCCGGCCTGATCGGCCCCCGATCGGCCCGGATCGACGGAGCACCCATGATCGAAGACGAGCAGCGCGCGATGCGGGACTCGACCCGCGCCGAAACCGTGGCGCGGTTGGTGGAAGACGCCATCTGGCGCTTCAACGACGAACAGGAAGAGACGATCTCCGTCTATGACGTGCTCGGGATGGTCGTCGAAGACCTCCTTACGGAAGGCCTTTGCCCCGCGTGTCTCGCCGGGGCGTTGGATGACGCGTTCGCCCGGGTGAACGCCGACCGGGACACCCACGTCACGGACGAGTCGCTGAACCTCGTCATCCGCAACGATAGCGGCGTCTATCACTGACCGCGACCCGCCGCCGCAAGACGGCTCCCCTCTCTCCTCTCGAAAGCGCAGGCGCAAGCCACGGATGTGGCATGCTCCCGCGCATCCCCCGTGGACAGCGAGGCAGCAGCGATGGACTACCGCGACATCCTCTACGAGACGCGGATTCAGGGCAGTACGAGACCATGGGCATCCGCACTGCGCTGCACTCCGGCACCGAGATCCAGGCGCTGAGCGCCCAGCGGGCGGCCGCGAAGGAGTGGGGCCGCAGGGTGCGCGAGGACGGGCTCAAGGCCGCGCTCGAGTGGCGCGACGGTCCGTTCCGCGACTTCCGCGGCGCCTACGGCAGCGCGCCGAAGGATCGCGCGGTCGCCGGCACGGACCCGCAAGCCGACTGAGCGCCGTCCGCATCGATGACCGACTACGGCTTCGACACGCTGATCGACCGCACCGGCACATGGAGCGCCAAGTGGTCGCTCTACGGCCCCGAAGTCCTGCCCTTCTGGGTGGCGGACATGGACTTCCGCGCTCCGCCCGGCCTGCTGGCGGCCGTGGCCGAGCGTCTCGATCACGGGGTCCTCGGCTATACGCGGACGCCGCCGGAACTCGAGGCGGCGTTCATCGACTGGCTCGAGCGCCGCTTCGGCTGGACCGTCGTCGCCGACTGGCTGGTGTGGCTGCCCGGCGTCGTGCCCGGCCTGAACCTGGCCGGCCGCGCGGTCGGCGGCGGCAGCCTCCTGATTCCGGCACCCGTGTACTTCCCGTTCCTGGCGGTCCCGGGACACGTCGGCAAGCAGGGGATCGTCGTCGACCTCGTCCGGGAGGGGGGACGCTGGGTGATGGACCAGGATCGTTTCGAGGCCGCCGTCAGGCCGGACACGGGCGCGTTCCTGCTCTGCAACCCCCAGAACCCGACGGGCCGCGTGTACCGGCGGGACGAGCTGGAGACACTGGTGGAGTTCTGCCTGCGGCACGACATGACGCTCGTGAGCGACGAGATCCACTGCGACCTGCTGCTCGATCCGGACGCTTCGCACACCTGCGTCGCGAGTCTGACCCCGGAGCTGCGGACCATCACCCTCTTCGGGCCGAACAAGAGCTACAACATCCCGGGCCTTGGGGTGGGCGTCGCCGTTATCCCGGATGCCGGGTTGCGCCGCGCCTTCCTGCGCGCCAGGGCCGGGCTCATCGCGCACCTGTCGCCCCTGGCCTACGCCGCGGCGCTGTGGGCCTACAGCGAGCGCACGGACTGGCTCCCGAGCCTCAACGGTTACCTGCGGGGGAACCGCGACCGCCTGCAGGAGACCGTCGCCGGCCTCGCGGGGGTCGAGATGACTCACGTGGAGGGGACGTACCTCGGTTGGCTGGACGTGCGGGAACTCGGCCTGGAGGATCCCGCCGGCCATTTCGAGCGTCATGGCCTCGGCTTCTCCGACGGGGCGCGCTTCGGCGGCGCGGGATTCCAGCGGTTCAACTTCGGCTGTCCGCGCACGATGCTGGAGGAGGGGCTGACCCGGTTCGTTGTGGGCGTGCGCGACGCTTGAACGGGCGTCCCGCCCCGGGCCCGGGGGCGCAAAGAGGCGCACCGGCAGCGCACCGGCAGGACTTTCCCACCCTTGAGGGACTGATGTTTTGTAACGCCGTTGGGTGGGGATGTTGGACGGTGTCGCAGTGGACGGCTGGCGGGGAGCGGTGAGTAGAGGCGTGTTTTCGGTGGTCAGTCGGGGGTTCGGGCGGGTCG
>JAJDVW010000011.1 GCA_022825925.1 Pseudomonadales bacterium
CCCTGGCGCCGCCTCGGATTCGGCCTCCACGATCACGGTTGGCGCCGCCTCGGAATCGGCCTCCGCGATCACGGTTGGCGCCGCCTCGGATTCGGCCTCCGCGATCACGGTTGGCGCCGCCCCGGATTCCGCCTCGGTGCCCGGCGGTGACGCCGCCGGGAACTCGGCCTCCGTATCGAGCGCCGGCGTGGCCTCGCCTTCGGTCTCCGTGACCGGGGGCGTTGTCTCCCGGTCGTCGGCGACCCCTGCCGCTGCAAGGCGCTCCGCCTCCGCCCGGCGTTGCAGTTCCTGCTGCTCCCGCTCCAGGGCAGCCTGTTCCTCTCTGACCTGACGCAGCAGCCGCTCGGCTTCTTCGCGCTCCTGCGCCACCTGTTCCGCTTCCGTCGGCACGTTCATCAGCCGCTTCGCCGCGTAGTTGGGCACCGACGGCTGCTCGTGGAACACGACCTCGGCATCGGCGAAGTACTCCCGCCAGAACTGCTGGTGAACCCTCTTGGGGCGCGGCTGGTCGGTACGCCCGTTGCGCGGCAAGTAGAACACCTCGACGCGCATGCCGGCACCGCCCGGCTGTCGGTCGAAACTCCAGGTCTGCAGCCCGAGCGCGGTGCGAAACTCTCCGTAGCTCCAGTCTGTCCACGGCACATCAAGGTGCGAGTACCAATGGGCGTGCTGCATCATGTCCGAAAACACGTAGAGCACGTGGGGCGGACGCCGGCTCTCGAAGTCGATCCAACTGTCCTCGAGCGCCTCGACCAGATATGCGCCGTCGACCTCCTCGGCCTGCGACATCGACTGCCAGGCCAAGGCGTCCACCCGCGTCCGCAGCCCATCGCGCAGCAAGCAGAACCTGATCGCCGACGCGCGGACGCCATCCGGAATCTGCGCCGGCAGATCGTCGCAGTCGCGCACCCCCGCGCGTTGGTCCTTCGCCGTCTCCACCCGAATCTCGTGGTTGTCGTAGGGCTTGCACAGCCGTCCGACGAGTGTGCGTGGCGATGCGCTGGAAGCTGCCAGCGTGAACACCTGCATCTCCACGTGGCCCGGCAGCGCGAGAGCCACCTGGTGCAGGAGATCACCGGCCCGGGACGGTCGATCCACAAACAGCGGCTTTCTGAAGTCGAAGAGAAACGTCGCGCTGCCCCGGATCTCGGCCGTGTCCGTGGGACAGAGGTCCGCGTCGAGTTGGCGCCCCCTGTCCGGCTCGCCGCTGAGCATCACGACCGCGACGATCAAGGCGATCAGTACGGCCACCGGCGTCAGCACGACGACCACCGCGGATCGTCCCTTCATGGACCGTCGGGAATCGGCGTGACTCAGGGACATGCGGCAGCGTCCTCACAACTCGGCGGCGGGTGCAACACGCCGCCCGGGTGCAAGCGTATGCCAACGGTGCGTCCCCAAGCGACCCCTCCTCTCCTTCGCGGCAACCCACCGAAGGTACGTTTCCGGGCCGGTGACGGTGGTACGACAGTGCCGCCGCTCGCCCACCGGCATCGTGATCGAGACAGAAGCACTTGATGCTCTCTGCGCTGGAACCCAGCACCCCTGAATCTCGTAGCTGCTCGAGCCGGCAGCCCTCTGCCAGGGCGTGAAGGTGCGGTCACGGATCGTTGCCGATGGCTTCGCCGTTCTGGCGCAGTCGGGCCCTTCCGCCTCCCGTTCGGGGGTCACGCGCAAGGTGGTGAAGATGCGGATGAGGTGCAGGATCACCACCGAGCCCGGCGCCGCTCCAGACGACCGGCGCCGGCAGCCCCGCGATCTGGATCCACGCCTGCCGGAAGTTGTCGTCCACCGCCCCGGGCGGCCAGTCCCTACGGGTGCATTTCGAGGATTTCCTCCGGGACCGGGCGAGTTTCGTCCTCCCACTTCAGAAAGCGGCTGAACTGCGGACCGATCTCGGCCCACCCCATCGGGTCGCCGGCGCCCACGAAGCGTGCGAACTCCGGCGGGTTGCGCTCCAGCATCTCCCGCGGGACGTGCCGCTGGTACTGCTCCTGCGTCTTGAGCCGCTGGTGGCAGACGTAGGTGGTCAGGGTCAGGCGCAGGCCGTCCGTGTGCTTCGGGAACGCGCCGTGCCACACGTTGCCGTTGAAGAAGATCAACGAGCCGACGGGCGCTTCGACGGCGACCGCGTCGTCCACGCCCTCGCCCGGTTCCGGCATGCGGCAGAGCTTGTGGCTGCCCGGCACGAAGGCGATGGCGCCGTCCTCCTTCGTGTAGTCGGTGAGACAGAGCGCCGAGTTGCAGACGTCGTTGCATCCGTCGGGCAGCCGACCCGACAGCGGCCGGGGCGTGTCGGTGTGCAGCCCGAGCGTGTCGCCATAGTCGCCGCCCTTCCACTTGACGAACGACGTGAGCGACGAGAGCTGCCCCTCACCGCGCATGTAGTGGTTGACCATGGCCTTCATGGTGCGGTTGCTCAGCCACTCCTCGAAGACCCGTCCCTCGAACAGCATGTAATAGAGGAGGAACTGCCCCTCGTTCTGCGGCTCAGAGTGGTACTTGCCCGAATTCCCGTTGGCGTCGAGGGAGAACGGGTTGCCGGTGCGGCGTTCCGCCACCTCGAGGACACGGCCGCGCAAGCGTTCGATGAACTCCGGGGGCGCCACCTTCTCCGGTGGGATGACCGCGAAGCCCTGCTCGTCGCAGGTCCGGCAGTACTCCTCCAGCCCCAGCTCGCGGATCTCCGCTGCGTAATCCCCGGCACCCATCCGCATGAGCACGTTGTTCTCGTCCTGGAGATCCAGATTCTCCTTGCGGATCTCGGTGGCTTCGGCCATGGCGCCAACTCCTCTTGTCGTGATATCCAACTAGCTTGACAAGGCGTGGGGCCGCCCGTCAACCAGGATCCCGCGGGTCAGACCGTCCTACCTGCGCCCGCGCACCAGCCGCCCCGGCCGCGCCCCGGTGTCCTCGTCGTTCTCCCGCACGACCTCCCCCGCGACGATCGTGGCCAGGTAGCCGTGGGCCGGCTGCAGGAAGCGCTGCCCACCGGACGGCAGGTCGTACACCGCGCGCGGCTGGCCGAGGGACAGGTTGTCGAAATCGATGACGTTGATGTCCGCGCGCTTGCCGGGCGCCAGTACCCCGCGGTCACTGAGCCCGTAGAGTTCCGCCGTACCCGCGCACTGCTTGCGCACGACGTACTCGAGCGGCAGGCGGTCGCCGTCGCGGTCGCGCACCCAGTGCGTCAGCAGGTGCGTGGTGCTCGACGCGTCGCAGATGAGGCCGCAGTGCGCGCCGCCGTCCGCGAGCCCGATCACCGAGTGGTCGTCCGCCATCATGCCGTACAGCGCGTCGCAGTTGCCGCGGGCGTAGTTGAGCCCCGGCGTCATGAGCATCGCCATGCCGTCCTCGGCCATCATCTGGTCGTACACGTACGCCTCCACGTCGACGCCGGCCCGCTCGGCGCGGGCCACGACCGACTCCTCCGGCGGCGGTTCGTACTGCACGGGGTTGCCGAGCGGGTACATGTGCTCGAGGCGCTGCGCGATGATCAGGTGCATCACGTCGTTGATGGACTCCGACAGCGGCGGTGCGTTCTCTTCGGCGAGGATGGCGTCGCGCGTCTCCCTGCGACGCAGGCACTCCAGCCGCTGCTCGAGCGGCAGGTCCGCGATACGCAGGTACGTCGGACGGCGCAGGAAGAGGTGGTTCGACTGCCATGAGAGCAGCATGCCGGCGGGGCGCGACGCGGTCTGCGGGTAGAGTCGCGCACCTCCCGCGTTCGCGCGCGCCACGTAGTCGAGGACATGCTTCCAGACGTCCGGGTCCTCGCCGAACTCGACGGTCAGGAACGTGATGGGGAGTCCCGTCTCCCGCGAGAGACGGTTCATCCAGTCGAGTTCCGAATCCAGCTTCGCCTCGTTGCCGAGGACGATGCCGCCCTGGCCCACCGAGCCCCCCGGCACGAGCTCGAAGACGGTGCCGGCGGATCCCATCGCCCGGCCGATCGCGAACACTTCGTCCTCGGTGGCGAACGTGCCCGGCACCGGCTCGCCGTGGATGGACTGGTGGCCGAGGATGCGCGAGGTCGAGAAACCGAGCGCGCCGGCGGCCATGGCCTGTCCCGTGATGCGCGACATCTCCTCGATGTCCCCGGCGGTCGCGGCCTCGTTGCGGATGCCCCGCTCCCCCATCACGTACGCGCGCACGGCGCCGTGGGCGATCTGGGCGCCGACGTCCATGGACCATGCCTTCGTGTCGAGGAGGTCCAGGTACTCGCCGAACGTCTCCCAGTTCCAGTCGATGCCCTCGTAGAGCGCCGTGCCGGGGATGTCCTCGACGCCCTCCATCAGCTCGATGAGCGCCGTATGGCCACCCGGCCGCACGGGGGCGAAGCCGACGCCGCAGTTGCCCGTGACCACCGTGGTGGTGCCATGGCTCGCCGATGGGTCAAGGAGGTCGTCCCAGGTGGCCTGCCCGTCGTAGTGGGTGTGGATGTCGACGAAGCCGGGCGTGACGATCGCGCCGGCGGCGTCGATGGTGCGCCGCGCGGAGCCGCCGAGGCCGCGACCGACCGCGACGATGGTGCCCCCATCGACCGCCACGTCGCCCTCGAAGGGGGCGGCGCCCGTTCCGTCCACCAAGCGTCCGTTGCGGATCAGCAGGTCATGCATGGCTGTCCCCTCTACCCTCGGGTTCGCAAAACCCCGAGTGTCCGGCAAGACACGTCGCAATGCAACGGGGGCGCGCTTCTGCTTCAACGCAAAGTGACAGGAGGTGCCGTAGAATCACTGACGGCCCGAACCGCAAACGCCCACACACGGAGGCTCGGAACATGGAATCACGCTTCGTCAGCGCAGGCGGCCTGCGCATGCACTACCTGGAGCACGGCGCCGGCAAGCCCGTGATCGCCATCCACGGCTGGCCCGAGACCTGCCACGAGTGGCGCCGGGTCGCGCCGCTGCTCGGCTCCGACTACCGAATCCTCGCGCCGGACACCCGCGGCCACGGGCGGACCGAGGCCCCGCCCGACGGGTACGACCGTGCCCAGCTCGCCCGCGACATCGTGGCCTTCATGGACGCGCTCGGCATCGACCGTTGCCCCGTCCTCGCCCACGACTGGGGCGGCATCATCGCCGTGAAGCTCGCTCTGGACCACGGCGACCGGGTGGAGCGCCTGTGCCTGCTCGACACGATCTGCACCGGGTGGCCGACGTTCGTGCAGTACTACTACTGGTTCATGGACGGCGACCGGGCCGAGCGTTTCTTCGCCGGCCACGCGGAGGATTTCATCCGGTCGGTCATCGGAGGCCAGCGGACCTCGTTGTCGCCGCCGCCGGAATGCCCGTTCGAGTTCCAGTCCCCCGAGCTGACCACGCCGGAGCCCTGGACCACGGAGGAGGACATCGACGCGTACGTGGCCCCGTACCGCGATGGCGACCACGGCCGCGTGACCTGCGCCTACTACCGCGCCATGGAGTTTCACCGGGTCGTACCGGACCCCGAAGCCCCCAACGGCGAACGCTACGAGCCGGTGTCCCAAGAGACCATGGGCGCCTGGTGGCGCGAGCAGACCATCCCCCTCGAGTACCTCGACTACGCCGTCGAGGACCGGCACAAGCGCTACGACGGACCCACGCTCTGGCTCTACGGCGAGACGGTCGCCGACGCGTCCGGCGCGGAGGTGGTGGACGGCGTCCCGCGCGGAGACCCCGCCTGGGACTCGTTCTCCCGTCACTTTCCGAACCTCACGGCCCATCCCATGGGCGGGGGCCATTTCTTCGCCGAGGCACGCCCGGAGGAGACGGCGCGGCACATCCGGGAGTTCCTTGCCGGTTAGGCTGTCCTTGACACCCGCCCGGCCGGGCGCCGGCGCGACCAAAACCGTCGGCCCGAGGCCACCGCATTGGACTACGCCCGCGCCGTTCCAGCAGGGGCTTTCCCAGGTCTCTCTCTCTGGACTGAGGGATGCGATACGGATAGGATGCAAGCCGAGCTTCGGAATCGGCAAGGAACTGGCAAGACCCTGATGGGAGGACACCTTCGTGCCATACGGATGCGGCATGGGTTGCGCCAACGCGACGTGGCTGCGGCGGTCGGCATCACGGAGCACCAGATTCGCAAGTGGGAGCGAGGGCTAGCGACCCCACCGCGCGCCGTCTTCGAGGCTCTTGCGGAGCTGTTCGGCGTTCCATGGGATAGGTTGGCGAGGGATCAGGAAGCGTACTCGGACGTGGTCGAGGCGGGCGAGGGCTACACCACCGCGCGAGTTCGGCAATCAACGATCCAGCCACCCACGGTTGATGACCCACTCGCCGACGAGCTAAGCGTACTTGATCTCTATTGCGGGGCGGGGGGTTTCGCGTTCGGGCTGGAGCTGACCGGTGGCTTCAGGACGGTGGCTGGTCTGGACCTGCTCCCCGATAGAGTAAACACCTTCCGGTTGAACCATCCACACGCAACCGGCTTGGTGGCGGACATTCGGGGCTACCCGCTGGAGCAGATCCATACCGTCTCTCGGGGAGTCGATGTCGTGGTGGGAGGTCCGCCGTGCCAAGGGTTCTCTTCGATCCGTCCGTTCCGTACTCTCACGGAGGGGGACAAGAGGAACTCCCTGCTCGAGGACTTCCTGCTGATTGTGTCCAACCTCAGGCCACGTTGGGTTGTGTTCGAGAATGTAGTGGGCATCTTGACGCACGGCGAGGGCAGGGCACTGGCAAGCCTTCTGGAGGGTTTCCAGTCTTGCGGGTACTCGGTGACGTGGCGGGTATTGAACGCATCCCTCTATGGCGTCCCCCAGAATAGGGAAAGACTGTTCGTCGTTGGCAATCGTGTCGGTGTCGACTTCGAGTGGCCCCTACCCTCCCATAGGAACGACTACAAGAGCATGGCGGGGAATCGCCCCGAGGTCGTTCGCACGGATCCCCTATTCTCGCAGCATCTCCCCGACTCGGTTACGGTCATCGACGCGATAGGCGATCTTCCCACCGTGCGCTCAGGGGAATCCATGCAATCGTACGGTTCGTCGCCGACCAATCCGTTTCAAGCGTGGGCAAGACGTTCTGCGGACCAACTGACTCTGCACGATGCCACGCGTCATAGCGAACACATGCTGGAGATCATCAAGTACGCCGGCCCAAACATCTCGTCGATACCCAAAGACTTGATTCGAAGTGGCTTTAGCTCATCCTATAGCAGGTTGGATCCCGATGGCCCTAGTACCACGTTGACGGTCAACTTCGTGCATCCCGCATCGAATCGGTGCATTCACCCGTTCCAAGACAGGGCGCTTACGCCTAGGGAAGGAGCCCGAATCCAGTCGTTTCCCGACACATTTCAGTTCGCCGGAACAAGAGCACAGATAGTCAAGCAGATCGGGAACGCCGTTCCACCGCTGCTCGCGCGATCAGTCGGCGAAGCGATATTGGCTGCGGAGGACAGGGGTGCGTTCAAACGCGAGAGTGTCCAGGAAGTCGTTTCCCTGTCCGCAGCCGCTGTTTGAGTTTCCGCGTCCGCTTGCCCTCCGGTGCGTGGGGGCATCTTCTCATGTCCAGAAACACAGGACTCAGCGAGTCCATTCCTCTTGCATTAATGACGGCGGTCTTGCCGGAGTCACCTTCCGTGTTGCTGAAGTTGAAGTGCGCTTTCTCCAAGTTACCGAGACGCACGTCCCAAATCCAGACAACGTCTCCACTAGTTCCTCTACCCCGCGTGAAGTTCCCCGCGGCGTCGGCAAGCACGTAACGAATGGTCAAGTGCGGACCAGGCTTGACGAGGTGCCCTTTCGGGCTGTTGTCTTCGAGCGCGACCTTGACTTCCAAATCGCGAGTGCCCGGAGTATTGGCGAGCAAGTCGGGAAACGCATGTGGTCGGTTTGCCCTGAACGCGCCGTCAGAGACGCTCGCGATGCCTCCACGGAAGAGGTTACCCACAATGGCGGACAGATTAGCGAGTTCAAGCAAGCTGCCGAGGCGGTCACGCTCGGATGCGACCAGAGTTTGATCGATCCGGTCGAGCACATCGTGCGTGTATTCGATCGCGCCTCTGATCATGTCGACTGTAAGACCGAAGTCCTGGAGGCACGCGGCGTCTAGCGAACAGCCATGGGTCGCCCGATCAGTCATCGGTTTGCGCGGCACCGCCGTCACTGATGCCCTTAAACAACGCGCTCAGTGGGAGATCAAGAGCACTCGCAATCGCGGCCAGATTGATCAGGCTGACATTGCGCTCGCCCCGTTCGATGCCGCCCAGGTACGTGCGATGCAGGCCGGCCAGTTCGGCGAGCCCTTCTTGGGAGAGCGCCCGCTGCTGCCGCAACTCACGGAGATGGTCGCCAAATCGAGCAAGCACCTGATCGGCCATGGCTCAACACTCGGTTCTTGATGACGATGCGTCTACAGGCTATGAGTAGCAGTCCCGGTGTCGGACTCGTCGTCCATGCGGTGCCCCAAAAGTGTAAACGAGGCGATGGACACGCGGGGGTGGCTGCTGGAGGCTGTGACCCCGTGCTCACGCACAACGGTTGCAGTCCGTCGAGTAGCGCACACAACGGCCAACCTCCCCACGTCGCCCACTCCCGGATCGCATGGAAGCCGCTTTTCCTGTTTTATACCCTTTGACACCCGCCCGCCCGGGCGCTAGCTTGCCGCGTTCCGCATCGTTTCACGACGGGAGGACGCGGTGGCCAGTACCACGCCGATCACGACGCTCGACGAGTTCGAAGAGGAGTACGCGAAGGGCATCGGCGTCACGCTGCCGCCCCGGGGCGCGCCGCGCGAGGCGAGCGCCGACAACATCCGCCGCTTCGGCGACGGCATCGGCGACTACAACCCCCTCTACCGCAGCGAGCGCTACGCGGCGGACAGCCGCTTCGGGATGCTCACCGCCCACCCGATGTTCATCTACGGTGCGAGCCTCGGGATCATGGCTTCCATCAACGGCAACATCGAAGGCGCCAGGCTGTCCTCGGCGAACTTCCCGATGAACTACGCCGGGGGCGACCTCGAGTTCCACAAGACGATCTGGCTCGGAGACCGCATCTCGGCGCTCGAGGAGGTCGTCGGCATCGAGCGCAAGCACAGCGACCGGATCGGCGACTTCTGCATCTGCACGGCCATGGTGTCCTACTACAACCAGCGCAAGGAACTCGTGGCCACGAAACGCACGAACATGGCCCGCTACGAGAACCTCCGCGAACGCGGGGTCATCAAGTACGACCGCGAGAAGAAGACCCAGGCGGTCGAGCAGTCCCCGGACGCCCTGGTCTGGGAGCGCACCCGGCGCGGCGGCGAGAGCCGCTACTGGGAGGATGTCGCGGAGGGCGAGGAGCTGCCGGTGCTTGAGAAGGGCACCTACACCGTCACCGAGCTCTTCCTGTTCACCCACGGCGTGGTGGGCACCGGACGCAGCCCGCGCGCCGCGCTCGAGGCCGAGGGGTCGAAGGACCTCGGCGGCGGCGGCCGCTTCGACAAGGAGCACGCCCAGAAACGTCGCAACATGCCCGGCCAGTTCGACTGGGGCCCGCAGCGCGTCTGCTGGCTCGGCCAGATGGCGACGGAGTGGATGGGCGACGACGGCACGCTGCTGCGCATGGACACGAAGGTCCGCCACCCGAACATCGTCGGCGACACCAACACCGTCTTCGGGCAGGTCGCCGGCAAGCGCGTGGAGGACGGCCGGCACCTGGTCGAACTCGACATCCGCAACGAGAACCAGGCGGGGCTCGCGACGGCGCTCGCGCGGGTGACGGTGGCGTTGCCCACGCGAAGCTGATCAATCGCCCCGGCGGTCAGAGTACCGATGGCTGGTCGGCCGAGACCGTCCGGGATTGCACCCACTGGTAGCGCACAGGCCTCGTCAGCTTGGCAACCTTGTTCTCGGCCAGCGCACGCTTCAGCCAGGCGTCTGTCTGCGAGACCGGCACCCATCCCTTTTTCGGATTCTCGCACGCGCCACTCCACGTGCCTCCCTTTCGGCTGGAGTGCACCACCAATGCTCCGTCGGACAAGCAGGGTGGGGCCATTCGCCCTATCCCGCAGGAACCGCGTGGCGACGAAATACACTGCGCTCTTGCCCCAGCCGGTCCGTTGCACCGCCAGCAGTCGCCCACGGTGGTTGACCAGTGCATCGATGGCGGACCACTGACCTGGGCGGAACCGAGCACCGGGATCTCCGATGGCTGTCCGGAGTAGCTTGTCCGCCTCGATTCGGTCCATGGCGCGTCCTTGCCTTCGAGACCACGGTGTGACGGCGCTACCGCGTTTCGACGCGCTTGCCAAAGCGGCCCTACAATAGCCGACCCGTCCCCAATCAGGAAACCAAGACGCCATGACCACGGAATTCGCCGGACTGCCGGTCGCCGAACCCGAAGAGACCGGGTTCTCTCCGAGCCGCCTCGAACGCATCGGGGCGGTCATGGACGCCGCCGCCGAAGCCGGCGAGATCCCGGGGACCGCCACGGTGATCCTGCGCCACGGCAAGGTGGTGCATCTGCACGCCAGCGGTCGCCTCGACATGGAGCGCGAGGCGCCCATCGGGATGGACAGCCTGTTCCGCATGTACTCGCAGACCAAGCCCGTGACGGCGGCCGTCATCATGTCGCTCTTCGAGGACGGAGCGTTCTTCCTGGACGATCCCGTATCGAAATGGCTGCCCGAGTTCGAGAATCCCCGGGTCGTGACGTACCCGCGCCCGGAGCAGACGGTGCGCGGCGGCATGGCGCTCGGGGCCACGGTACCGGCCTACCGGGAGATCACCCTGTTCGACCTGCTGACGATGACGTCCGGCCTCCCCGGCATGAGCCGCACGCCGGCAGCCTACACCGCGCAGATGGCGCCCACCTGGGAGGGCACCGGCTTTTTCGGCGAAGAAGAGCGGCCCAACGACCCCGAGCTTTCCTACGAGGAGAAGGTGGTCGCGATCGCCGACGCGCCGCTCTTCGCCCAGCCGGGCGAGACCTGGAACTACGGATCGGACTTCGACGTGCTGAGCCTCTTCCTGACCCGCCTCACGGGCCAGGACCTCGACACGCTGTTCCGGGAACGCATCTTCGACCCCCTCGGCATGCACGACAGCAGCTTCTACTGCGCCGAGGAGAACCTCCCCCGGCTCGCGACCGAGTACCGCTGGGACGAGGACGAGAATCTCGCCATCCGCGAGCGCCCGGAGGACGCCGAGAAGGGCCGCAAGTCGAACCGCGACCTCATGTCCGGCAACGGGATGTTCGGCGGCATGCTCAGCACGCCCGCGGACTATGCGCGCTTCGCCCAGATGCTGCTGAACGGCGGCGAGCTCGACGGCGCGCGGGTGCTGGGGCGCAAGACCGTGGACTTCATGACCGCGAACCACATCGGTGCGCGGAACATCGACCTGGCCATGGGCCCGAACTACGGGTTCGGGTTCGGCTACTCGGTGCGCAAGGGTGTCGAAGGCTCCTTCATGCCCGGTTCCGCAGGCCAGTTCGGCTGGGGCGGCGCCGCCGGCACCTACTTCTTCTGCGACCCCGCGGAGGACCTCGCGGGGCTCTTCTTCACCCAAGTGTTCATGTACCAGTTCCTGCCGACCGCAGACCTGCCGGAACGCTTCGAGAAACTGACGTACGAGGCGCTCGTTTAACGCTTTTATCGCTACCCGAAGTCCAGCTCGGCCTGCACGAGCGCCGTGTCGCCGATCTTCTCGGGCCGCTTCCAGCCGGGACGCGCTTCGTTCGCGCGGTCGATGAGGTTCTGGACCGCGTCCAGCGAGCGCTCGTCGAACTTCATGCCGGGCGCCTCGGAGTCGCCGCCACCGGCGCGGAACTCGAGCAGCTCCACCCCGGCCGGCCCCGCCGTGTACTTGTAGGGCATGCCGTTCGGGACGAAGAACCCCGAACCCGGCCCGAGATGCCGCCGGCCCACGATGATCTCCCCTGCGATCACGTAGTACAGGCAGTCCCCGAAGCGCGGATGGCTGTGCCGGAACAGCGGGAAGTCGGCGCCGAACCAGACGTGCGCGAGACTCATGCCGTTGGGACCCGGCTGCGAGAAGAGCATGGTGGTCGACACCCCGGGGCCGATGGCCTTCAGCATGTCCACGAGCTTGTCGCGCGCGGGGCCCTCGCCGAACTTCTCCGCCAGCGCGCTGAAGTCGAACCCTTCGGCGACCTGCTCCGCAAGGGCCTGGTCGAGCTCGTAGGCCTGGCCCATCTCCGGGTTCTCCCAGATGGCGAACGGGCCGCGCTCGGACTCGCGGACCTTCACGCCCCTGCCGGCGATCTCTTCCTGGACACCCGCCTCTTCGCGCAGATCCACCGCTTCCGCCATGACACGCTCCCCTCGTCGTCGAGTTGGCGTAGCGTAGTCCCGCGCCGACGCGGGGGCAAGCGGGCGCCGGCCGGCGCGGTCAGCCCGGCCAGTCGAGGTCGACGATGACCGGCGCGTGATCGGACGCGGTCAGGCCTTCCTTCTTCTTGCGGAAGTCGCGGTCTATCTCGGCGTGCGTCACCCGGTCGAGCACGGGGCGCGTGCCGAGCAGGAAGTCGATGCGCAACCCCTGGCCGCGATGGAAGGCGCCGCCCCGGTAGTCCCACCAGGAGAACGCCCGCGACTCAGGATGGACCTCCCGGTACAGGTCGTGCAACCCCAGTCCGAGCAGCGCCTCCAAGCGCTGCCGCTCCTCGACGGTGTGGAAGATGCGGCCGTCGCCCTGCTCGCCCCGCCACGTGTCGAGCGCCGCCGGCACGACGTTGAAGTCGCCGCACAGCACCGCGGGCACCCCCGCCCCGGGCGACCAGGCGGCCGCCAGGTCGTCGTACCAGGCGAGCTTCGCCGGAAAGTCCTCGTGAGTGAGTTCCTTGCCGTTGGGGCAGTAGACCGTGGTGAACGTCAGCCCCCGGATCCGCGCCCCGACGAGGCGCGCCCCGAACCCCTCTTGGCCGGGCAGGCCGCGCTCGATGGACTCCGCCGGGTGCCGGGTCAGGATCGCGACGCCGTTCCAGCCCTTCTGGCCGTGACAGACGGCCTCGTAGCCGAGGTCCTCGAACGCCGCGCCGGGGAACTCGTCGTCGCCGACCTTGAGCTCCTGGAGCCCGACGACATCGGGCTGTCTGGCCTCCAGCCAGATGCGCACGAAGTCGAGGCGCGCGCGCAGGCCGTTGACGTTCCAGGTGGCGATGCGCATGGGTCGGGTACTGCGGACGGCGCTAGTGTCGTGTCACGCGTGTTCTGTCGCTTCAGGGTTCGCCCTGCGTGTCAATGCAAGGCGTGGTCCGCGTGGTCCGCAGGGAATATCGAGCATGTTGGCAAGGACCACAACGCGGTCTGCTTGCGAGGGGAGTACCCCTGCGCGGGCCGCCCCCTCGCATGAAGATGCCGCCTGTGGCGGTGTTGCGCCCCTTCGCAATATGCCCGATGTTCCCTGCGGGGAACGCGCCACCGCCACGCTTGCGTGGCGCGGCCACTAGACCCCGTGGGACGCGCTGAAGCGGCAGAACACGCGTGACACGACACTAGCGCAACCCGGCCTGCGTCATGTACTGCTCGTTCGCGAGCTCGAGGTAGCTCTCGATGTGCTCCAACTGCTCCGGCTCGAGGACCTCGCCGAGGTCCTTCAGCGTCCGGCTGGCCAGGCGCCGCAGGTCACGCGCCACGCGCGTCGGAATGTCGCCGCCCTGCCGCGACACCCGCCGCGTCGCGCCGTTGCGCGCCTGGTGATAGTCCCGCAGCACTTCCCGGAAGGCGTCGTACTGTGCGGGAGTCACCGCCGCCAGCTCGAGTTGCAGGCGCATGCGTTCCTCGTAGCTCCTTTCGGCGGTCGCGGCGACCTCGGCGGCCCAGCCGACCTGGGCGACCCCGAGGGCGATCGCCAGCATCCAACACCAAAGCTTCATTGACCGAACCCGGGCCGTGCCCCGTAACCGCGAGCGATCATGATAACCGAGCGGTACACGACGAAACACTTCCCGCCTCGCCCCCCACGCCTCGCCCCGCAAACCCTCCTCCCCCCCACCCCCCTCCCCCCACCCCCCCACCCCCCAACCGAACGCCGGCTGAATTCGTACGGTTGTCGTGGTCGATGTCGCGCTTCACCAGGCGACATCGGCCATTGGCCCCATCGTCTACGGCGGTATGATGGGTTCGACCCGGAGGGACCCATGGGACTGACCCCGACGAAGATCGAATTGCGGAACCCGCGTCGGCCGGACCTGCCCGCGGTGGAGATGGACGCGCTCGCCGACACCGGCCGCGACCTCATGTGCAATCCGCCGCGCGTGCAACGGCAACTCGGGCTCGAGGCAGCGGAAATCCGGACCATCGTCCTGGTCGACGGCACCCGGCGATCCGTGCCCTACGTCGGCCCCCTGCAACTGCGCTTCGCCAACCGGACCGGCTTCGGCGGCGCCCTCGTCATGGGGGACCAACCCCTGCTCGGCGCCATCGCCATGCAGGACATGATCTCGTGGTGATTCCACGCGCGCGAACGGTCGTGGTGAATCCCGCGAGTCCGGACGTCGCGACCGTGAGCGCGCGGCGGGCGGCCTGACCATGACACGAGCCGTTGCCCATGCGTGACCGTACGTTCGCCCGGGTCAAGGATCTCGCCGTGACGGCCGGCGCGGTGGTGACGGTGCTGGCGGGACTCATTGCCGCGCTCGACTACATGCTCGAGTCGAAGCTCGACGCGAAGCTCGAACCCGTGAAGAGCGAACTCGCGTCGATCCGGGAGGACCTGCGGAAGATGGACGAGCGGTACGAACGGCGTCTCAGCCGGCTGGAGGGCCTGCACCTGGCCCCGACGTCACCCGACACCCTAGCGGAAAGAGACGCCTGATACGCGGGAAGCCGGCAGCCACTCGGCTACCGGTAGACAGACGCTTTACTCCGCGCGGCTCCCGTTGCCGAGCAGTCCGTGGCTTCCTGGGTCATGTTGGTCGCGCGGGCCGCCAGGCGGCGCACGTCGCGCCCGGACATGGGATTCACGCAGATGGCGGTCGCGGACACGCGGCCGCTCGTCAGTCGAGCAGGTAGCGCGTCAGGAACAGCGCCGTGGCTGCCAGCTGATAGTCGCGGTTCAGTTTCTTGCGGAAGCCGTGGCCCTCGTCCCGCGCCAGCACGTACCAGACGGGCACGTTCCGCGCGCGGAGCGCCGCCACGATCTGCGCGCTCTCGCCGGCGGGGACGCGGGGATCGTTGAGCCCCTGGGAGATGAGCATCGGCCGGGTCATGCGGTCGACGTGGTTGAGGGGCGAGATGCGCTCCAGGAACGCGCGCATCTCCGGGTCGCGCTCGTCGCCGTACTCCGCCCTGCGCAGGTCGCGCCGATACCCCTGCGTGTTGGTGAGGAACGTGACGAAGTTGCTGATGCCCACGCGCTCGACGCCGGCCTTGAGGCGGTCCCCGAAGTGCACCATCGAGGCGAGCACCATGTAGCCTCCGTAGGAGCCTCCGCTGACCGCCACGCGCTCCCCGTCGAGATCGGGACGTGCGTCGATCCAGTCCAGCAGCGCCCCGATGTCCCGGACGCTGTCCTCCCGCAGGATGCCGTTGTCGAGCGACAGCCACGTGCGGCCGTAGCCGGCGGAGCCGCGGACGTTCGGGGCCACCACCGCGAGTCCGAGCTCGTTGACGAAGAACTGCGTCGAGTACGAGAAGGCGGGGCGGAACTGGGCCTCCGGGCCCCCGTGGATGCTGACGAGGACCGGGTGCGGGCCCGGACGCCGCGGCCGGTACACGAACGCCGGAATGCGCCGGCCGTCGAAGCTCGGGTAGTCGACCAGCTCCGGGGCGACCAGGTCGCCGGCGTCGAGACCCCCGAGTTCGCTCTGGGTCCACCGCGTCAGGCTCCCGGTCGCGAGATCGACGCTGTACACGTCCGCGGGCGCCGCGGCGTGGTTCACCACGAATCCAAGGGCGTCGCCCGCCGCGCTGAAGCCCAGCGCATGGACGATGCCTTCCGGCAGCGCCGGCAACGACACGGGTTCGAGGTCCGGGAGCGCGAACACCCGCGGTCGCCCCATGCCGCCTTCGTTGACCGTGAAGGCCAGCCACTCCCGGTTCCGGGAAACCGTGAACTCCTCCACGTTCCACCGGATGTCCGCGGTCAACGCCTCGACGCGGCCGGTCGCGAGATCCAGCCGGTGCAGTCCGACGAACTCCCCGCCCAGGTCCGAGGTGAACAGGACGCGCTCCCCACCGCTTTCGTAACGCGCCTCCACGATCGAGGCACGGCCGATGCGCTGGAGGAGCCGGCGCGACGTTCCCGACGTGAGGTCCACCTCGTGCAGGTACGACTCGTCGATGGACACGAACTGCCGCACGAGCATGCGCGTCTCGTCCGGCGACCAGTCCACCGCCGTCCAGCCGACGCCCCGCCCTTCGAGCGCCACCGAGACGCCCCCTTCGACGCCGGCCCCCATCTCCCGCACGTGGATGTCCCAGTCGACCCCGTTCCGCTCGGTGCTCGTGTAGGCGAAGCGGCGGCCGCTCGCCGCCCAGGCGATGTCGGAGTAGCGCGAGCGGCCGTCGGTCAGGAGCGTCGACTCGCCGGTGACGAGGTCCAGCCAGAAGAACTGGAAGAACTCCGAGCCGCCGACGTCCTTGACGTAGAGGAACCCCTCGGCGTCCGGGTCCGGGCTGACTGCGGCGGCGGCCACCGGTTCCTCGAAGAACGTGACCTGATGGCGCATGCCGAGCGGCTCGTCGACGCGATGCAGTTGCGCGGTGTTGCCGAAACGCGTGCTGATCAGGATGCCTTCCCCGAGCCAACCGAGAAACACCGCCGAGCGCGTGTTCTGGTAGGCCTCGAGCCGGGTGACGAGTGGGCCCGGGAGCGGGGGTACGCCTTCGATGACGAGCTCTCCGAGGACGTCCCGGGGCGGCGCCGTCGGGCCCGCGCACGCCGCCGCCCAGAGCAGCCCGGCGACGGCGAAGGTCTTCGTGCGAGCGGTCACGGAAGCCGCGCCGGGATGTGCGCGCCCCTCACGCGACACGGTCCAATACGCGGATGGTGAACGGGTAGGCATGCCGGTCGTCCGCGGGATGGTTCTCGACGGCGACCACCTCGAAGTCGACGAACTCGACCGGGGGGAAGAAGGTGTCGCCCTCGAGTTCCGCATCGACCAGGGTCACGTAGAGCCGGTCCGCCCGCGCCAGCGAGAGCGCGTAGATGTGCGCGCCGCCGGCCACGAAGCACTCGTTGACCCCGTCCGCCGCGCAACGTTCCTCCGCGAGCCGAAACGCCGTGTCCAGGTCCGGCGCGGCCACCACGCCGTCCGCCCGGAACCCGGAGCGCGAGACCACGATGTTGGTGCGGCCCGGCAACGGCCGGTCGAGCGTCTCGAAGGTGCGCCGTCCCATGATGACCGGCTTCCCCATGGTGGTGGACATGAAGAACGTGCGGTCCTTCGGCAGCCGCCAGGGGAGGCCGTCGCCGCGTCCGATGACGCGGTTCCTGGCCATGGCCCAGATCAGCGAGATGCGCATGCAGTCCGCGGCCCGCGCTAGCAGCCGAGGCCCTGGGACATCTGCGCATAGCTGGTGAGCGGGACCGCGCACATCCGGTGCCAGTCACCCTGGTCGATGACCGGCTGGTGCAGCAGCCGGATCATCTCGTCGAACTCGCCAAGGGCGTTGCAGTCCACCGCGGCCGGATCCGCCGCCGAGCGGTACCGCGGCCAGGTCCGGTCGCGGGCGAAGCGCCAGAACGGGCTGTCGTATCGCGACCCGCGGGAATAGTGCCAGCCGACGAACAGCCCGTAGCGGAGGACGTTCTTGACCAGGAACCGGTTCACCGCCGGCGCGTCCCGGTCGAGATGCTCCACGGAACGGCCCAGGCGCGTCTTGAGGACCATCCCGATCTGAATCTGCGCGGACACGATGGCCGTCGCCTCGAGCGGCTCCATGAACGCCGCCGCGTTGCCGATGCGGGCCACCGCACCGTCGTAGATCCGGCGGTGGACGAAGTTCGGGAACCGGAGGACGGCCCGCTGCTCGAACTCCGACACGCCATCGGATTGAAGGAACGCATCGAAGTCCGACTCGACTTCGTCGAGGCCGGTCACGTCCCGGTTGAATATGTAGCCGTAGGACGTGTGCACCGCGAGCGGAATGACGAATATCCAGCCGTGGGGGCGCGCCACCGCGCGGGTGTAGGTGTGTTGCAGGACCGGGCCCACCGCTTCCTCGACGATCGCGGGGCAGCGGCGGATGACGGCCGTGTTGGTGGGGATGAAGGAGATGTCGACGTGCTCGTCGGCATCCAGCTCCCGGGGAAACCCCCGGGCGTCGAACACCAGATCGTAGCGTTCCGGCGCGCGGCCCTCGAACTCCACCCGCGCGCCGCCGTCCACCCTGGCGATGTCGAGCACCTTCGCGTCGATGTGCCGCGCACGGCTGCTCTCGTGGAGCATGTCCGCCAGCAGGTCGGCGGACAGGTGGTAGGCGTAGGACACCTGCTGCGGGGTGAAGTAGTGCGTGAAGTCCCGGCCGCGCCGGCCCCACCCCTCGAAGGCGACGCCGTACTTGCGCGTTCCCTTCAGGCGCTGCTGGACGGTTTCGTGCGGCAACCCCGTCAACTGCCGCACTTCCTCCACGAGGCTCGGCCAACTGCCCTCGCCCACGCCGATGACGGGGATGCGCGAGTCGTAGATGTGGTGCAGTTCGTGGTCCGCGTCGGGGTGGAGACGCGTGACGCTGGCGGCCGCGAGGGACCCTGCCGTCCCACGCCCGACCACCGCGATCTTCCGCAGGGACTCGCTGCCCGGCTGTAACATTCCACGCGACTCCACCGCCATCAGAAGCTGTAGGTGAGTCCCACGCCCACGAAGCCGTCGCGCCGACCATCGTAGGTCAGGTCCCGCGGGTCCACGCTCAGGCTCGCGATGGCTTCCAGGCGCATCGACCAACTCTCCGACAGGCGGCGCTTCAGTTCCATGTTGAGCGCGCGATAGTCGTGCCGGAGGTCGCTCAGGATGCCGGCCACGAACTCCGTGCCCTGGACGTCGTTGAGCGCCAGGAAGCCGGCGATGAACAAATCATGATCCCACACGCTCGTGGCACGGCGGCCGCGGTCGTCGTAGTGCCACTCCGCGAGCAGGGTCAGGTCCGCCCCGGAGCCGAACAGGCCGTAGAGCGAGCGTTCCAGGCCGACGATGAAGGCGTGATAGTCCTCCTCCCGACCCAGCAGGTTGCGCGCTCCCTCGCGGCGGATGGCTTCCAGCTTGTACAGCCAGCCCTCCGTGGTGAGCTGCGCGTCGACCCCGAACTGCCGAATCTGCTCGTAATAGGGGCTCCACGGCGCGTCGCTTGACGGCCGGGGGTCGGCGGTCACGAAGAAGGGTTCACGACTCGTGCCGACAAACCCGCTCAGCCCGAAATCCAGCAAGCCCACCGCGTTGCCGTACCGGACCGCGAAGTCGATATGGCGCTCTTCGGCCCCACTCTCGTACAGGGCGTCCTCCTCGATCAGCCGGCCCGACCTGAGGCGTCCGGCGCGGCCGGGGAACGTGCGTTTGCGATGATAGGGGAGCACGAACGACTCGGCGATGCCCCAGTCGCCGGAAACCGTCAGGTGCACCATGGGCTGGCCCAGTTTGGGCCGGTCGCGTGGATGCTCGACGAGGTCGCGCTGGTTGACGACGTCCACGAGGTTGTGGAGCTCCGCCACGCCCCAGAAGACGCGGTCGACGCCCACGCGCAGCTCCCACGCGCTGTCGCCCCAGTCGCCCCAGGTCAGCAGGTAGGCCTCGCGCAGGTCCGTGTGCGTGCGCTGGGAGTCGGCGCTGTCGTAGCGATGGAGCGGCGTGAGCGTGAAGCTCGCGCCCGGCGCGACCTCCGCGTGGAGCGTCGGCTCGGCCACGAACCCGGCGGTACCCGAACGCTGGCCCTGGAACGCCGGCGACTCCGGGTACCAGCGCCCCTGCACGCTGACGTTGCCGGACCAGTCGAGCGTCTGCGCCCCGGCGCCCACGGCGCTCACGAGCGCCACGGCCGCGAATGCGCCGCCCCACCGCATCAACGGACGCGTCGGAGTGCCGTCTGGGTGAACTCCCCGTCGTCGAGATCGGTGCGGAACCGGTAGTCGGTCCAGTGCAACTCGGTGCTCGCCCCGGTCAGGTGGTTCACCATCGTCTGCAGTCCCGCCCGCCAGTACCGGCCCAGGTACTGGCGGTAGTCCTCGAAGGTGAGCGTCTTGAAGTGCGAGTCCTTGAGGTCGTAGAACTCCACCTTCCAGGGTCTGAGTTCGTCCGCATCCTGCCAGACGACCTTGCGGCTGTATCCCGACTTCCCTTCCACGGGAACCTGCTCCGTCACCGTGCAGGTGCGTTCGCCACAGGGTTCGTCGCGAAGGTACCTGTAGGCATGCTCCTCCACCTCCGGAGAACTCATGTCCTCGTACGAAAACTCGCTGCCCATGAACGACCCGGACCGCCTCGCGGCGCTGATGCGCTTGACCCTCTTCAGGGCGGGCAGATACAGCCACTGGTCGTCCGGGGCGTTGACATGGCCGTGGGTCAGCAGCGCCGTGCCCTGCACGTCGCGCGGCTGATCGAACACGAACAGGCTCTTGTCCCCGTACTCCGGCACCTCGAGCACCTTGAAGCGCATCTGGCGGACGCTCTCCCGCCCGTGCCGGTCGCGCAGCACCAACGTCAGTCCGGCGGTGAAGTCCCCAAAGCCGTGGTTGCGGGCATCCGCTTCGCGCGCTATCCGCAGCCCCTTGTCCTCCGGGGTCTCCTCCTGGGCGACGGCCTGTGTACACGGCAGGCAGAAGCACGCGAGAGTCAGCGCGCAGATCCTCGACAGCGCGGAGGATCCGTCGCGCGGCCGGCCCATGAAGAACGCACGGCCGCCCGGCCCGGGGTCGGCAGTTTCGTGATCGGCGCACATCTCAGACATCCCCCGAGGCCGCTGGAACGGGCAACTGGAACAGTTCCCGCACATTATCGCGCAGGATGGCGCTACGCTCCGCCTCCGGCAGGCCGGCCGCGTGTTCCGCCAGGAGCTGCTGCGACCGCGGCCAGGTGGAGTCCGGGTGCGGAAAGTCGTTACCCCAGAGCAACTGCCTGTAGCTCATCAGGTCCCTGGTCGCAAAGGCCACCCAGTCGTCCTGGAAGGTGGTGAAGACGTTCGAACGCAGGTACTCGCTCGGCAGCTTGGACAGCCCGTCGACGATGCCGTCGTCGGTCTCGTTGCAGGCCGCGTGGTCCAGTCGGTACGCCCAATGCGGCATCCAGCCCGCATCCGCCTCGGCGCTCACCATCTTCAGGCCCGGGTGGCGCTCGAAAACGCCCCCCAGCAGCATCGTGGCGATGACGTCCTGAACGTCGCCGATGGCCTGCATGAAGCCGATCATCCGCTGGCTCCTGACCTGTTTCTTGAGCACCGCCGGTACGGTGCGCGACCCTCTGCCGCTCAGGATGTGGAAGCACACCGGCATCCGCAGATCGACGGCGCACTCCCACAGCGCGTCGTAGTCGGGGTGGTCGTAGTCCTCGAAATGCGGCACCCCCGGCAGCATCATGCCGACGAAGCCCTGCGCCCTGGCCCGGCGGAAGTCGTCGATGGCCGCGTCGACGGAGCGCACCGAAGTCAGGCCCAGACCGAACAGCCGCCCGGGCAGGCCGGCGCAGAATCCCTCCAGCCAGCGGTTGTAGGCATGGATGCACGCGTCCTTGTAGTCGATGTCGGCGTGGCTGACGACGATCAGGCCCACCGAGGGATAGATGATCTCCGCCGCGATGCCGTCGCGCTCCTGGTCGGCGAGGCGGTGTTCGGGATCCCATCCGCCTCGCTTGCACTGGTCGAACGTGGCCTTGAGGATGTGGTAGGTCCGCATCGACGGCGGCATCCCCGCCCCGTCGGCCGTGCCCACGGGAATGGGCGTGCTCACGCCTTCGATCACGTAGACATGCCGGCCCAGGCCGTCGAGTTCGATGCGCGGCGCCCTGTCCCGAAAGCCGGGATCGATGTGCTCGCTGAAGCACGCGGGGGGCTCCAGGACATGCGAGTCGGCCGAGATCGCCCCTTCGAAAAACATGCGCTCGCCTCCTCCGGACCGACGTTGCGCGCCAGCGGCGAACGCACCGTGGCGCAACCCGGAGTTCGCCGCCGAATCAATGGTCATGGATATGCTTGCCGACATCAAGGCAGCGCCGGCACCCGACGGGCGGGGCGACTACCGCGGCGCTGCGTGTCCGTCGGTCGATAGGGCAGGTCGATTGCATTGTTAGGGCACAGTGTCGCACGTGCTAGGGTGCAATTGTCTTGTGCGCCACGGCCATGTACGCTTCGGGCCACATCGAACCTCTGCCAACCACTCTGCCAGAAAAAGGGAGATTGCGATGAGAAGCGGCGATGACATGCTGCAGCACATTGTCGAGAAGTCCGCCCTCGATGCGGATTTCCGGCAACAGCTCCTCGCGGATCCGAAGAACGCCATCAGCCAGGAATTGGGCATCTCGATTCCCGAGTCGATGACGATCCACGTCCACGAGAGCGACATGGAGACGGTGCACCTCGCGTTGCCGCCGGATCCGAACCTCACCGAGGAACAGCTCGAAGCCATCTCGGCCGGCCTCTGCTGCTGCTGGTAGAAGCCACCGACATTGCCTGACGCGCCGCCCGATACCGGGCGGTCGTCGGTTTGGGCGTGCCTGTCGCCCCTCCGCCCGGCTCCCGCGTCAGAGCGAGGCCGCGGCGGAGAGCACAATGAAGACGTAGGCCTTCGCCTGCCGTAGCCGGTCGTCGGAGACGACCAGCTTGATGTGGTGAATGCCGCGCAGCATCACGTACTGGCCGGACTTCGCAAACAGCGGCGTGGCTTTCGAGACCCAGCCGGCCAGGGCCGCCAGCTTCTCCGCCACCACCAGGTCCTCGTGGCGCAGGGCGTCCAGAAACGGATCCCAGTCGGTCAGGCCGTCCAGCCAATAGCGTGAGTCCTTGGTGTACCTCTGCTTGACGATGAGCGTCAGGCCGAGCGTCGGACCCAGGCCGTTCGGCAGCACATCGACGTTCAGCCCGGTCCTGACGACGTGCGCGCGTTCCCGAAAACGCGAGAGCACCGAGTCGACGACCGAGATCCGCCCCGGCCACCCGGCGCGCTCGAGATAGGAACAGGCCTCCGCCTGCGTCGTGAAGCCCATGACCGCCAGGCGGATCGACCGCGCACGGGACGGAAACACGCCGAACGAGTCCATGCGCGTATCTTCCGGTTGCGCCAGGTACGCGCGCTCGACGCCCTCCCGCTCCGCGTCGATGGGCTCCCACCCCACGCAGGAGACGAGCGCGTCGACCACCGTCGCGACATCGTCCGCCTGACCGTTGGCGCCGACGATGGGGCGTTCGCCGGGCCGCAGGAACATCCCCGGGCGCGTACGTTCCCCGTTCCGGGCGGATCCGATGTCGTACTCGAGCATCAGCTTGCGGCCGACGATCTCGCGCAGGGGCGACTCTTCGGCATCCATGCGCTCGAACAGCCGCACGATCGCCCGGGCGGTCTCGTCGGCCGGGTTGGTCCTCGCGCGTTCCTCGAAGAAGGCCGCCGGCCGCGTTCGGCCCGCCAGGGAGACCCCGAGGTCCGCCCGCGGCGCGCGTTCGTGCAGCGGCAGTTCGAAGCCGAACGGCAGGGCGCCCATCGTTACCGGGAATCTCCCGGCGCACTCGAGGATGCGCTCCCATTCCCGGTCTCCGACGAGCACCGGGGATACCCGCCCGCGGAAGTTCGCGAGCAGGTCGCCCATGCTGCCGCCCTCTTGGGCAAGACGGTCCTGCGTGAGTGCGACTGCCTCGTCAATGTCCATGGGTCCTCCTCAGGCGATTACCGGCGCCGGATTGAGATCGGCTTCCGCGAGCGGCCGCGTGCGGGAGCCCATGGCGACGGGCACGTCGTACAGCCGGCCGGGAGCGAACCTCGCCCAGAAGTGGCGCATGCCGGGCACCACGACCCGCACCACGGGCATGCCGACATCGGGGCGGGTCTGGTCCAGCACCAGGAACTCCATGCCCCTGGCTTCGACCAGCGATCGGCAGTACTCGACGTCGTCGCGGCCGTCCGCGGACTCGACCACCGGGAAGCTCGAAGCCCCGCGAGGCGCAGCGTCCGCCGCGGGCGCCAGCCAGTCGCAGTCGGCGAGTCGGCCGGTCTTCCACCACCACAGCGCCAGCGGATCGTCGATCATGGGTCGTCCGTCGCCGCCTCCCGGACGCGGCAGCCAGGTCAGGCACTGGTTCAGCTCGCATACGGCACGCAGTGCCGCGATGCGCGGATCGGCGTGGGCTCCGGCGCCGTAGATGATGTCCTCGGTCTTTCCGTCCGGCCGGCGCGAGAGCGCAACGAAGGAAGGAATGCCGATATCGGAGGTCACGTCGAGCAGCCACAGGTCCCGCTCGTGGCGGGCGTAGTAGTCCGGCGCCGATGCGAGGTACTCGTCGTCGAAGCTCGCGAGGTCGAGCGCCGGCACGCGCAGCCGGTTGTACCACCAGATGGCGAACGCGTCGCGCTCGACCAGTTCGTAGAAGCCCTGCGCGATGGCTTCCTCCAGGGTGTTGCCGGCCGCGCAGCCGTTCGAGTCCGCGATCAGGTCCGCGGGACCGCGTTGTTCCGGCGCCATGCTGTAGAGCATCGACGTCGGCAGGTGGCGATGGCGCCGCTGCGTCAGCGACCACGCCGGTGTCCATTCGATCTCCGCGTCGGGGTCGAGACGCGGCGGCACGACGTTGTACGGATGCCCCTTCGCGTTGATGCTCGCCGCATGGTCGAGCTGGTCGTCGCTGAACAGCTGCACGGCGTTGGGATGGATCGCGTCCTCCCCGCCGCCCCATTCCAGGAACCGCTTTCGGACCCGGATCTCGTCGCCGTGGAGGGCGCCCGAGTAACGTTCGACGGCCTCGCAGAGCGCGCTGACCTCCGACTGCTCGCGGGTGCTGCCCTTGCCGGCGCTCTTGCTGCGCAGGCTGCGCCGGAGGGAACTCAGGCTCCGGCTCCGCATGCCGAGATTGCTGCCCGCCCAATGGACGTGCAGCCAGGAGTCGGCCTCGTCGGTCGTGCGCGACAGCCAGGTGACGACACCGCTGACCGGGCTCACCAGGTGGCGGTATCTCGCCAGGGTGACCTCCGGCGCCAAGGATCGCGAGCCGCCGCTCGTGCGATGGGCCTTGGAGCTCGGCTGCAGACACACGGGAACGGGCGGGCGGTCCGGACGATGCAACGCTTCGTCGCCACACGCCGCGCACTGCGGGCGGCGGACGACCGGGTGGTGCGACGTCGCGAAGGAGCCGACATGCATCGCGACCGCCGCGTCGTGAATCGGAGCCGCCGCTCCCAGCACCAGCCACTTGACGACCTCCGCCGCGACCAGCCCGTGGAGCGCCCCGAGCACCGCCGGCTGGGTGGCGAACGGCTTGAACGCAGCATCCTCGCCGGCCACGTTGCGCAGGAAGTTGTGGACCTCCCGGTGGCCCCGCAGGCGGTAGGCGAGGCAGGCCCAGCAGGGTCCCGCTTCGCCGGGACGAAACACGGGCCCGAACAGCGGCTCCACGCCGCGCGGCCGGACCAGCATCCAGGGTGCGCCCGCATCGAGCTGACGCCGGTTCACTTCCGCCAGCCGTTGCTCGAGGTAGTCGTCGCAGACGACGACCGTGAGGTCGGGTGCGTCCGGCACCGTGCGGGCGCCGCACGCTTCGAGATGAGCGGCGAGACGTCCCCCGTCGCCGATGATCGAGACCCTAGATTCCGAGAGGCGCCGTTCGACCCACCGGGGCGACGCGCCGAGCGCCGACCAGTAGGCGGCCCGGGCGGGGTCCATGCCATGCTCCGCGGAGACCACGTAACCCTTCGCGGACAGCGCAACGATGGCGCCGAGCACGTCGACCATGGAATGGGCTTCGCCGAGGGCCGCGACGATCTCGGCCTGCGCGTTCCGGCCGTCGAGCAGCGGGAGCAGTTCGCGGTACAGCTCGCCGTGCAGCAGGGTGTTGAACGACTCCGAAACCAGCAGCGACCGCTGTTCGCCGACGTCGCGAAACTGCAGGTGCGGGGTGAGCGCGGGAAGCTTGACGAGGCCCTGGTCCTCCGGGGTGGTCCTCGCCAGGATGCCGCGCCCCGCACCCGTGTCCGCCCGGGTCCGTCCCGGCGATCCGCCTGCGCGATCCGTCGGCGCGGTCATCCCCTCAAGCGCCCGGGACGAGCGTGTCGAGCTCCGCGGCGGCGCGGCGCGCGGTGTCGGCCAACGCCGAGCGC
This sequence comes from Pseudomonadales bacterium, assembly GCA_022825925.1. GTDB lineage: Bacteria > Pseudomonadota > Gammaproteobacteria > Pseudomonadales > Azotimanducaceae > VXNE01. Next base: position 26,158 of record JAJDVW010000011.1, read on the forward strand.
AGCGCATCGAAGTCCTCGTGTCCGCAAGCGCGCGCGACAAGCGACCTGACCCCCGGGCCCGCCGCGTCGGGATCGAAGCCCCGCTCCCCGACCAGGCGCATGATGCCCTGCAGGTCCCGCCACGTGTCCGCGGCCCGTGCGAGGGGCTCGGCGCCGGCGCGCCGGAACACGTCCGCGGCGGTCGGGGCGGGATCGTCGATGTCCCCCGCCTCCCGCAACTCCCGCAGCTGCAGAAGTCGCGCCGTCCTTTCGATGTCGCCCAGTCCGCCCGGCATGCCCGTGAAGGACGACACGTCCGCTTCGGCGGACTCGTCCCGCGGCTGCCGCAACGCCGCGATCCGCGATTCGTCGGCGCCGCAGCCCCGCAGGACTTCGCCCCGTGCTGCACCGAACCTGCGGCCGATGTCCGGGTCGCCGCACTCGAAGACGCAGCGCGCCCGGGCGAGGGGTGGAATCTCGCCGCGCGGGGTCTTCTCCCCATGCTCGGCCAGATCGCCGAGCGCGAGCGCTGCACAGGCTTCGGACTCGCGCGGCAACGGAGAGAACAACAGGCTGTCCTGCGTGAGGTCGGTCAGGCCTTCGCGGAAGCCCCGAGTCAGGCGTTCGTCTTCGCCCGGCCGCAGGCCGTCGTGCACGAACAGCATGTCGACCGCCACGCCCGGACAGACCTCCCTGCTCGCAAGGTCGCCCAAAAAGACCGCTGCGACCCCGCCGGTCCGTAGCGGGCCCGCCCGGTCCACGAAGTCCGCCACCACGGCCGCCAGCACCGTCGTGACGGATGCCTCGGCGAGGTTGGACAGCGCGACCCGGGCCTCCCCCGGCGAGAGGTTGCCGCGCACGACGTGCATGCCGACCTGAAACGCCTTGTCGTTCGACCAGTTCCGCACGGTCTCGGCCGTTTCCTTCGCATCGGCCGTCGGCAACTCGGCGATCAGCTCCCGCATCTCGGGCACGCCCATTTCGCGCGTCCAGTACAGCCGCGCCAGCCCGCGCCGCGCGATCGCCTCGCTCTGCGGGTCCGGCCCGAAGCCGCTCGGCAGGTCGAGATCCGTGAACTCCCGGTCCTGGAGCGTATCGAGCAGTTCCGGACTCCGCTCGATCCAGCCGGCGAGCCTCGGCGCCGCGCCGAAGATCTCGACGATCGCGTCGAATGCCTCCGGCCGCGCCGCCGAAATCGGGCTGTCGTAGGCGCTCCAGTCGTCGACCTCCGGATAGAAACGCTCGCGCCACTGATCCACCAGCGGATCCATCTTCTCGAACCAGCGCTTCGGCCGCAGCACGAGGTTCATCATGTCCGCGTACGTCCCCGGCAACACGGGCGACTCGTCGGCGTCACGGATCTGCAGCAACGGAAACTGCCGGGTCGCCATCGCGTGGTGGTCCGCGTGGCGCTGCATGTTGAAGAACATCCAGTTGCTGAACTTCCAGTCCGCGCTCCAGGAGTGCCGCGGCATCGCCCTCTCCCAGCGACCGTTCGGCAGACGGACCCGGCGCAGACCGTAGTGCTGGAAGTAGTTGCTGATCTTCATGGAGAAGACGCAGCCGAAGCCGAGGAACGCGAACACCAGCACCGCCCAGATGCCGCTCATCCAGAACACCAGCCCGTACCAGAACGCCACGCACAGCCCGTATCGCCAGAACGGGTTCGTGTAGTGCCACGCGGGCAACCGGCGCCGCGCCAGGCGCTGGCGCGCCGCCTTCCAGGAGTTGGTGAGATTGCTGACGATTTCCTTGGGAAAGTAGCTCCAGAAGCTCTCGCCCTTGGGCGCCGAACCCACGTCCGTGGGCGTACCGACGTGGGCATGATGAATGTAGACGTGTTCCGTCGCGTACTGCGGATACGAGGCCGACGCCAGCAGGAACTCGCCCAGTCGCCTCTCCCAGGTGGAACGCCGATGCACGAGTTCGTGACCGACGACGAAGACGGCCTGCGCCTCCATGGTCAGGACGATTGCCAGCAGCACGTCTTCCCAGAGCGCGAACGGGTTGGCCACGAGGATCTGCCACATGCCGAAGACGAGCGTCGGCGGCCACAGGAGCGCCCAGGACCAGACCGGCAGGTTGTGCCAGAACAGGCGGCGCTCCGGCGTGTTCGCCGGGTCCATGTTGCGTCCGTCGGGACCCAGCGCCCGGTCGAGGGGACCCGCGACGCTCATGAACAGAAACGGCGGCAGCAGCCACCAGCCACCGTGGATCACGGCGACGAGGATCAACGGGAAGATGCCCAGGGGCAGATAGTGCGGAAGGGCGTTGACCAGCGAAGGTTCGATGTACCGCGTGACGTCAGGCCCGTCCGACCCAACGGAGGCGGCTGTTTGTTGCGGCATGGCGGCTGTACTCTGCCTGACGGCTACTCCCTCGCACGGCGGTCGGCGTTGTCGCCGACCGTTCCCGCGCCCAGTGTCTCGACCAGACGTTCCAGCGCCTCCACGCAGAACGCGGACGTCACGGCCTCGGAGCCGTGACCCATCGGTCCCACCGCGCCCCATCGCGCCGACTGGTCACCGAATGCCAGGAGTTCGGGCCAGCTACCGTCCTCGCGTTGTGCGGCGATGAACCTCTCGACGTGCGGTTTCACGTCTATCCGCTCCAGCCCGCCGATGTTGTAGAGCGCCGACACGGCCTGCGCCGTCTCGAGGATGTTCCCGAATTCTCCCCGCTCGTCGCGCAAGGCCAGGATGCGGTCCGGGAGCACGTGGCGCAACTCGTTCAGGACAGGCTCCGCACGGTTCATCGCACGCGTGGTCGCATGGTAGACCGTGACCGTGTGGGGATACCACTTCGACATGCCCTCCGGGCTGCCTTCCATGATGAGCGCCCTCAGCCATCGTTGCGCGTCCCGGGTCCCCGGCCGGTCGCCAAGGTAGGCGATCACGTTCGCATTGATGACCGGATCGGCTTCGATGCGGAAGGCCGGCACCACGTCGGGTTCGTCTTCCTCGAGCACCCATGTCATGAAACGACCGTCCTCGTCGCGATTCGCCAGCATGCGCGGCACGTTCCGCTCGAGCATGATCCACGGGTGCGTCCCGACGACCAGCGAACAGAGCGTGCTGCTGTCCAGATCCTGGGGCAGGTGGCGGTAGTAGCGCCAGAAGCCGGGATACTCCATCGTGTCGACAAGATACGCCCGGGTACGGGCGCACAGCTCCCGGGCGAGCGGATCGCTGCAGCTCTCGAGCGCCAGCGCGCACATGGCCGAAACGAAAGCCGGCCTCTCGAAGTGGCGCGGAATGTCCGGGTCGGCGGTGTTGAACCGAATGCAGTGCCACGCCCCGTTCTCGTCGATCGTGGATTCGAGGAAGGCGAGACCGCGGCGAATGCTCGCCCTGCCCGCCTCCGCCAGCGCCTCGGGCGCCTCCGGCGCGAAGGAACGCAACCCGTCGGCGGCCGGGTTCCGCGCCGGAGGACGCATCGGCGGCGCGGGGTCGTACATGGTCTTCTTCAGGAACTCGAGTGAAGCGCCGCCGGTCCGGGCCGCCTCGCGTTCTTCCTCGCTGAACCTGCTCTTCGGCGGGAGCACCACGTGCGTCGCGGCATCGGTCTCCTCGTGCACGTGGATCTCGTAGCCGTCGGCCGGCGCCCGGCCGAGTTCCTGCTCCATGGCGGCCTTCGGGTCCGCAAGCAGGCGCGCGCGAAACGCGGCGTCCCTCCGCGCTCTCGCGAGGAGCCGTTGGGTCGCGTCGAGGGGTTCCTGCATCTGCCCGCCCGACTCAGGCGACCTGCCTTCTGACCAGTTCCCGGAACACCCCCTCGACCTCCATGAGTTCCGCGAAAGAGCCGTCCTGTACGACCTTTCCGGCCTGCATGACATAGATCCGGTCGGCCTGTTCCAGCGTGGACAGGCGATGGGCGATCACGATCCGGGTCGACGTCAGGAGCGCCAGGTTCCGCATGACCTCGGCCTGGCTCTCGTTGTCGAGCCAGTTGGTGGCCTCGTCGAGCAGCATGATCCGCGGGCCGCCGATCAGCGACCGGGCGATCGTGACGCGTTGACTCTCGCCGCCGGACAGGACCGCGCCGCTGCCGCCGACCATCGTCATCATCCCCATGGGCATGGCCTTGATCTCGCGCTCCATGCCGGCGGCGCGGGCCGTCTCCCACACTTCCTCCGTGGTCGTTCCCTCGTGGTGGGCCACGATGTTGTCCCAGATGTCCTGGGGATGGAGCCGCACCGACTGCGGAACCGTGCCGATTCTCCGCCGCACCTGCTTCAGGTTCAGGTGTTTCAGGTCGCGTCCGTCGTAGTACACGGCCCCGGCGGACGGGCGGTCGATCCCGAGCGCGAGCCGGAACAGGGTGCTCTTGCCGGCGCCGGACTCCCCGGCAACGGCGATGAACTCGCCGGGACGGGCCCGAATCGTGACATCGTCGAGAATCAGGGGTCCCTCCGGGTCGTAGCGGAAGGAGACGTGGTCGAACAGGACGTCGCCGCCCAGACGCTCCACCGGCTCTCCCTCGACCTCGGCCTCCGGAACCGCCGCGAGGAGCGGCCGCATCCGGTCGAAGGCCGGCACCATGGCGGCGACGGTGCCGAAGGATTCGCCAAGCCGGGCGATGGCGGACTGGAAGACGACGAAGACGGTGTAGACGACCAGGAAGTCCCCGACCGGCACGTTCCGTTCGTCCGCGTTCGCCACCACGAAGAGCAGCACCGCGCCCGCGAGGAAGGGGAGTGCGTCACCGAATGCCCGCGCATGCCCCTCGAGCGCCCCCAGTTCCAGTTCCGCGCGCTTCTGCTCGCGATAGTCGCGGGCCCAGATCGCGAACGCCGATCCCTCCGCGTTCTCCACGCGCAGCTTGGCGATGCCGCCCACCACCTGGAACAGGTGGCCGGCGACGCGGCGCACCGCACCGATCATCCGCCCGTGGGGTGCGATCTGCCACAGCCCGAGGACCCCGGTCACCGCTAGCGCAGCCAGGCTGAAGAAGAGGGAGACGATCCCGAGCGTCGCGTCATGGAAGAAGATGACGCCGAAGACCGGCAGCAGGAACACCGCGGACAGCAGGCTGTCGGCGACGACCCCCTGCAAGCCGTCGCGGAGGTTCTGGAACGTCATCCCGGACATGGCCAGATCGCCGGCCGGCTGGCGGTGCAGGACGCTGGGTGGAAGCCGCATGAGCCGATCCCAGAAGGCCGCTTCGACGCGCGACGCCGCGCGCCCCTCGAGCCGCATCATCGCCGTGTTCTGGAACAGGTGAAGCAGCGCGCCGAGCAGGCCGAACCCCGCCAGCGTCACGGCCACGGCATACAGCGCCCCCTCGCCTCCGTCCCCCGCCAGGTGATTCGCGACGAATCCCAGCGCAAGCGCGGGGAGCAGCTTGACCAGGCCGCCGGGAATCCCCGCGAGCACCAGGCGCGCCACGTCCGCGCCAGATCCACGCATGGCCGTCGCCAGCAGGTTCGCCGGCCGCACGGCCCTGGCCGGCAAGGGCCGGTAGAACATCCAGGCTTCGTCCGCCAGCGCCGCGGCCCGGGCCGGCGTCACGCGGACGCTGCGCTTGCTGACCGGGTCGACTTCCCGGTAGCGCCCGAGCGCACCCGGAAGCAGCGCGACCGGTTGCCCGTCCTCGACGCGGAAGGCCAGCAATGCGTTGCTGTCGCCGCGCCACCATTTGCACCCGGAGTCACTCCCGAGCCGCACGAGCCGTGCGCGCACCCCGGACGCATCTAGAACGTCCACGAGACTGACCGGGGGATCGGACGGCCGCGCGCGTGCCGGGACGCGGAAGTCGATCCCCTGATGGCGCCCGACGATGCCGAGTGCATCCGCCAGCGCCGTATCCTCGACGGCCGTATCCCGGTCGACCGGCAGGTCGTAGATGTTGAAGAGCCGCTGCCGCGCCGCCTGTTCCGCCGTGCGCCGGCTCGCGGTGCGCTCCCGCTCGAGATTCGCGTCGTCGACCACCGCGAGTCGGCGGTTGAGGCGCTCCAGGCGGAAGGCGACCGCGTGAAACGAGGCCAGCGCCGGCAACAGCCGGTCTTCCCGCGCCAGCGTTTCCGTGGACAGGCCCGCCACGGTCGCCTCGTCGAACAGGGTGAGCCAACTCGTCCGCGTCAGCGGGATCAGCGCCTCACGCGGACCGCTCGCCTCGGCGAGTTCGGCCTGGTCGACCAGGTCCATGAACAGGCTCGCACCACGCGACGGTTCCGATACCCACACCACGCCCCGCCGTGCCGACAGCGTGCACGGCGTCAGCGCCTGGGTCACACCGGGTTCGGCGAGGGCGGTCGGACGCGGGAAGCGGCTCACGAAGCGGGCGAGCGTATCCGTGATGGCCGTCAGCCAGGTGTCGGTCTGCTCCGCGAGCTCCGCCGGATGCACCTCCGACAGGCTGGACGCCGGCAGGCGTTTGAGCACGGTCCCGGGCAGCCCCTTGGCGACCAGCCCGAGCGTGGTGTCCTGGCCGTCCGCCTCTCGTTCCTCCGGCGCGACACCGGGCAACAGCCGGCCCGACTCGCTGCGGAGCAGGTGCTGCGGCGCGGCCTGCTGCACGCCCTCCCTGCGCTCGAACAGGAACAGGTCAACGGCGCCCCGGTCGATGAACCAGACGCTGTCCGGCTCGTCGAGTTCCACCGGCAGGTTGCCGGCGCACGGTACGGAGATGCCGGAACGACCGGCCAGCTCCGCCAACGACGCGTACTGCCGCTCCGTGTCCTGCATCAGCCCGACTTGACCAGCTTGTAGTAGGCGCCTTCCTCGTCCGCAATCAACGCGTCGTGCGTGCCGCGCTGCACTTCGACACCCTTGTCGAGCACGATGATCTCGTCGCAATCGCGCACGGTGCTCAGCCGGTGCGCCACGATCAGGCAGGTGACGCCCCGACGCCGCAGGGCATCGTCGACGTGTTCCTCCGTCGCCGCGTCGAGCGCGCTGGTGGCCTCGTCCAGGACCAGCACGGTCGGATGCCCGACCAGCGCACGCGCGATCTCGAGCCGCTGGCGCTGGCCGCCGCTGAAGTTCGCCCCGCCTTCCTCCACGAGCGTCCCATACCCCTGCGGCCGCAGGAGGATCTCGTCGTGGACGCAGGCGTCCCGCGTCGCGGCAACGATCACCTCGTCCGGCACGGCCGGGTTCCACAAGGTGATGTTGTCCCGCAGGGACGCGGAAAAGAGCACGACGTCCTGATCCACCATGGACACGGACCGCCGCAGCACCTCTTCGGGAATCTCGTCGCGGGGGTGTCCGTCGAACAGGATCTCGCCGGACCAGGGCTGATAGATGCCGGCGACGAGGCGCGCCAGGGTCGACTTCCCGGACCCGCTCGGACCGACCACCGCCACCCGCTGCCCGGGCCCGATGACGAGGTTGAAGTCCTCGATCAGCGGCGGCCGGCTCCTGTTGAAGCCGAAGGTCACGTTGCGCAGTTCGAGCCGACCGGCAAGCTGGAGCCGGCCGTTGAACGTGGGAATGGTCTCGGAGTCCGGACCGCGGCGGCTGAAGACCGGGTCTTCCGCGGTACTGGAGATGTCCTCCAGCCGTTGCAGATCGGTTTCCAGCGCCTGGCGCCGGTCGGCGAACTCCAGGAACCGCCCGACCGGCGCCAGGGACATCTCGGCCAGGACGTAGAGTCCGACGAGCGTTCCGAGGGTCATCTCCCCGGCCATGACCAGGCTTCCTCCCACGCCCAGGATCGCCGCCGCGCGAATGGCGGCGATCATGCCCGGCAGCGCGGTGTTGACGGCGCCCAGCTCCACATGAAGCTGGCGCGCCTGCAACTCGCGCGCCTGCTGGCCGCTCCAGCGCGAGAAATACCGGTCGTCCGATCCCGTCATGCGCAGGTTCTCCGCATGACTCAGCATCTGCATGCCGACGCCGATCAGCAACCCCTGTTCCCGACGCATCGCCTGGCTTCGCACGGTCCGGAGCGCGTCTACGGAGCGCGCCAGGACACCGTGCAGGACGGCCAGCAACACCACGATCGCCGCGAGCACGATGTCGTAGACCAGCATCGCGAGGAGCAGCACCGCGCTCATCGCCATGTCTACGACGAGCACGACGAACTGGTCCGTCAGGTTCTTCGCGACCCGGTCGATCGACGAGACGCGATCCGTCAGGTCGCCCACCAGCCGGTGGTGGAAGAACTCCACCGGCAGACGCAGCAGCCGCGTCAGCCCTTCGTTGTAGCCCTGCACCGAGATCCGGATCGCGAGGCGCCGCAGGAACCGGTGCTTGAGCAGCGACAGGACGTACACCAGCGCGCCACCCCCCGCCAGGGCGGCGACCAGTCCGCCCCAGGGGCCGTGGTTCGCCAGCACCTCGTCGACGAAGACGCGCAGCGATGCGGGCACGACGAGCGCCAGCAACGTCAGCATCAGCGCGCAGGCGGCCACGCCGGCAAGCACGCTCCATGACCCGGCGAGCAACGTGTCCAGTTGCCGGACCAGACCGGGACGCTCGCCGCCGCGCGTGAATTCCGCGCCCGGCTCGAATCGCAGCGCGATGCCGCTGTAGCCCTTGTGGAACTCCTCGGCGGAGACCCGACGTCGCCCGGTGGCCGGGTCGTTGAGGTGGAAGCTGCGCTCGTCGATGCCTTCCAGGACGAGGAAGTGGCTGAACTGCCAGAACACGATCAGGGGCAGCGGCAGCGCCTTCAGTTGCTCCGCGCGCACGCTGAGCCCCTTGCATTCGAGACCGTAGCGCCTCGCACCCCGCAGGATGCTGGCGGCGCTGCTGCCGTCGCGGCTCACCTCGCATCTCTCGCGCAGCTCGGTGAGCGGCACCCGGCGCCCGAAATGGCCGAGCACGATCCCGAGGCAGGCGGCGCCGCATTCCGTTGCGTGCATCTGGAGCACGATGGGCGTGGTGACCCGTCGTTTCGGCGCCGCCCCCCCGCCGGCCTGTCTGTCGGCCCGTCCGTCGACCCGAGAGGGCATCCTCAGGGTCGCCTCGCGCCGAAGAGCGCGACCGGAGACTGCCGCTCGAGTTCGAGGACGACGCGGCACTCCCGCCCCGCGAGGGGTGCCAGGTCGAGGCTTCCGTCGAGCGTGATGTCGAGCCGGTACCCGGACACCGGCGCGACGGACTCGAACGCCCCTGGCGCACCGGACGGCGGCACCGCGGAGATTCCCGCGACCGTTCCTTCAAGCACGGCGGTCTGCGCATCCGCCCCGACCACCTCGATCGCCGCCGGCATGCCCGCCCTGACCTGCGGCACGATGTCCGGCGGGGCCCAGATCAGCGTCCGGGCCGGAGGACCGGCCTCGCCCGAAGCGCCGGGCCCCACCAGCACGCCGTCCACGGCGAGGGTGCGCGCCACGTTGCCGAAGACGAGCCACGCCGCGAGGACAAGCAGCAGCAGCGCGATCGCGCCGACCAGCAGGCGCTCCCGCGGGGTGGAGACCGTCAGCAGCCGGTCCAGTTGCTCACGCTCTGCCTTTGCCTGGGCCACGGTGTCGTGAAACGAGTCAAACGGATTGTTGAACACGGTGGTGAGGGACTACTCCAGGGGTCTGGTGGATCTGTTGGAAACGCTCACCGCGCAGCCGTCGTCCGTTCCCCCGGCCCCCGGTCCAACGCAGTCAACAGCGCCGGCAGCAACGTCAGGTCCGCGACGAGCGCAAATGCAATGATCATGGCGGTCATGATCCCGACCTCGGCGGTGGGAACGAGTGGAGAGAACACGAATATCAGGAAACCGGCCACCAGCACCACCGTGGTCGTCAACAGCGCCTGGCCAGCCGTGTCGAAGGCATGGCGCACCGCGTCTTCCGGGCTCCGACCGCTCTCGCGCCGCGCGCGTCGGTACTTGCTGAGGAAGTGCACGGTGTCGTCCACGACGATGCCCACGGTCATCGCCACCACCACGGAGAGCACGAGCCCCACCTGACCGACTGTCAGTCCCCAGACCCCGAAACCCAGCACGGCGGGCAACAGGTTGGGAACGATGCTGATCAGGCCCAGCCGCAGCGATCGCAGTGCGACGAGCAGGATCGCCGAAATGGCCACGAGCACGAGGGCGGTTCCGACCACCATCGCGCGGATGTTGCGCTGTCCGATGTATGCGAACAGCGCGGCTGGACCCGTACTGTTGACGTCGGCCACGTGAGGGGCGTTTTCGTCGAGCCACGCCTGCGCCCGCGCATTCAGATCGAGCAGGTCCTGCGAGTACAGCGTCTCCGCCGACACCGACACGCGCGTGGCGGTCCTGGATCTGTCGATCTGGTTGTTCAGGTCCAGGCCTGGCGGAAGCGACAACTCGTACAGCAGCAGGTACTGGGCCGCCAGCTCCCGGCTTTCCGGGATTCGGTAGGCGGCAGGGTCGTCGCCGTGCATGCTCTGGTTGAGCTGCCGGAACGTATCCGTGATCACCGACACGTGTCGCACCGGGGGCTGCCCCCGGTACCAGTCGGCGAAGTCGGAGACCTCCTGAAGGAACAGCGGATCGGTGACGCCCCCTTCGTCCGAGGCCCGCAGCGAGTACTCGAGCAGAGTATTGCCGCTCAGGCGCTCGTCCATGAAGTCCGTGTCCTGCCGAAACTCGACGCTCTCATCGAAGAAGTGGACCAGCACGTCGTTCAGTTCGTTGCGTGGAATGGCCAGGACCATCGCGGGCACGATCACCAGCCAGCCAACGAAAAGCGCTTTCCTGTGGCGCAGGGCAAGGTCCGCCAGCACGCGCATCGAAGGTCCGCGCGGCAGCCGCCGGTCCGTGCCGGCGCGCAGGGGGAGCAACGAGAGCAGGGCCGGGAGAAACGTGACGGAGAGCACGAACGAGGCGCCGATGCCGAACGCGACGAACGTGCCGAGATGGCGGTAGGGCGGAACTTCCGAGAAGTTCATGCTCAGGAATCCGAGCGCCGTGGTGAGGCTGGCCAGAAACACCGGATGCAGGTTGAGCCGCAGGGATTCGACGATGGCGGCGTGCTGGGCGTCTCCTGCCCGCAGACGCTGCTGCATGGCCACGAGCACATGCACGCAGTTTGCCACCACGATCATGAGGACGATGGTCGGCGCCGGCGAGATGGGCGGCGAGAAAGGCAGGCCGATCCATCCGCCGAGGCCCATCGACGCCAAAATGGAAAAGACGATGACCATCCCCGTACCGGCCACGCCCGCCCAGCCCCGGATGAGGAGACCCAGGATCACGGCCATGAGCAGGACGCTCGCCGGCAGGAAGATCACTTGGCTGTCGATCGAGGCTTCCATGAAGGTCTGGCTGACCATGACCGTACCGACCACCCGGAGGTCGATGCCGGGAAACCGTTCTTCCGCCTCGACGGCCGCGGATCTCGCGAACTCGACCACTTCGGCCGCGGCCTCCAGTTGCCCCTCCTCCGGCATCTGGACCGTGACGTTCACGACGCTTACGTCACCGTTGTTGGCCAGGATGCTCCCCGCGATGCGCGGGTCGGACAGCGCGACGGCACGGATGCGCGATCGCGCTTCGGCGCGGGTCAGTTCCCGTGGATCCACGAGGTCCCGTACAAAGAGGTCGTCTCCGTCCGCGGTCGTGTACTGGAAGTTGGCGAGCGAGTCGACACGCCTCGACCAGGGCGTCTTCCAGGCCGTCTCCGTGAGCCAGACGACCGCCGAGAGCGCGTCCTCGGAGGTGGCGTCACCGTCGTCCGGGACGACCAGGAAGACCACGTTTTCGCTCTTCCCGTAGGTGTTCTCCAACTCCTCCAGCGCGATGAGCTGCGGATTGTTTTCGTCGAAGAAGATGCGGTAGCTCGCCGACAACTCGAGCAGGGCGATGCCGCTCGCGGCGACGGCAACCCCCAGGAGCGTGCCAAGGATGACCAGCCAGCGGGCCGCGAGCACCCGTTCGGCAAACCGGGTCGCGAGTTGCCGTTCTGCCATGCCGCGCGTGTTCACCGCCCCTTGATCACGCCGAACCGCTCAGACGGCGACCGGCGCCTTGATGCCCGGGTGCGGGTCGTACCCCACCAGTTCGAAGTCGTCGATGTCGAAGCCGAAGATGTCGGCCACGCCCGGATTCAGCCGCATCTCGGGCAGCGCTCGGGGCTGCCGCGCAAGCTGCCGGTCCGCCTGCTCCAGGTGGTTCGCGTACAGGTGCGCGTCCCCGAACGTGTGCACGAACTCCCCCGGCCGCAGGCCCGTCACCTGCGCCACCATCATCGTCAGCAGCGCGTAGGAGGCGATGTTGAACGGCACCCCGAGGAACACGTCCGCGCTGCGCTGGTAGAGCTGGCAGGAGAGCCTCCCGTCGGCCACGTAGAACTGGAACATCGTGTGGCACGGCGGGAGCGCCATGCTCGCGACCTCCGGCACGTTCCATGCGGAGACGATCAGGCGGCGCGAGTCGGGGTTCTCGGCGATGTCACGCACGACGTTGGCGATCTGGTCGACGTTACCCCCGTCCGGGGTCGGCCAGGACCGCCACTGCGCCCCGTAGACCGGCCCGAGTTCCCCGTCCTCGTCGGCCCAATCGTCCCAGATGTTGACGTTGTGTTTCTTCAGGTAGCCGATGTTGGTGCTGCCCGAAAGGAACCACAGGAGCTCGTGGATGACGAGCCGCGGGACGACCTTCTTGGTGGTGACGAGCGGGAAACCGGCGCCGAGGTCGAAGCGCATCTGGTGGCCGAAGACGCTGTAGGTGCCCGTGCCGGTGCGGTCGCCCTTGTGGACGCCCGACTCCCTGATGCGGCGCATCAGGTCGAGGTACTGCTTCATCGGCTCGCCGCCCGGGGCACGAGCAGGAAGATACCAAAGGCGACCATCGGGAGCGACAGGAGCTGTCCCATCGAGAGCAGGTCGAAACCGACCAGCCCCAGGTGCGGGTCCGGCTCGCGGAAGAACTCGGTCACGAAGCGCAGGCACCCGTAGCCCGCGAGGAACACGCCGGACACCGCGCCGGCGGCCCGCGGGCGCACCGAGAAGAGCCACACCAGCACGAACAGCACCACGCCCTCCGTGAACGCCTGGTAGAGGCTCGAGACGTGACGCGCCGCCGTCTCGTACTGGCCGAAGCAGGTCAGCGTCAGCTCGGCGACGGCCGGACACGGGAAGCGCACCCCCGCGGCCGCCTCGGTCACGCGGCCCGGGAGCTCGGTGTTGACGAAGTTGCCGAGGCGCCCGAGACCGAGGCCGACCGGGACCAGCGGCGCCGCGAAGTCCGTCACCTCGAATAGCCCCCGGCCGCGCCGCGCGGCGAACAGCCACAGCGCCCCGCACACGCCGATCAGTCCGCCGTGGAAGGACATGCCGCCCTCCCAGATGCGCACCAGCCAGAGCGGGTCCGCGAGGAACTGGTCGAAGCCGTAGAAGAGCACGAATCCCACGCGCCCGCCGACGATGACCCCGAGCACGCCGTAGAAGACCAGGTCCGAGACGTCCTGGCGGCCGAAGCCCGCCGCCTCGGCCCGGCGCGTCGCCAGCACGTGGCAGACGACGAACGCCAGCACGTACATCACCCCGTACCAGCGGATCTGGAACGCGCCAAGGTCGAGGAGAACCGGGTCGAGACGGGGATAGTGCATGGTAGACTCGCGCTGCTTCTCCTTCCCCGGCACCCGAACTCTACAGGAACATGTGCCTGATCCTGCTGGCCCATGACGGGCACTCGCCGCGCCCGCTGGTCGTCGCCGCGAACCGGGACGAATTCTACGCACGCCCCGCGCACCCCGCACGTTACTGGGATGGGACGCCCCAGGTCTTCGGCGGCCGGGACCTCGAGGCCGGTGGCACGTGGCTCGCCGTTTCGACCGGCGGCCGCTTCGCGGCGCTGACCAACTACACCGATTTCGACCTGCCGGCGTCTCCGGCCGCTTCCCGGGGCGACCTGACGCGGCGCTTCCTCGAGGGAGGCCAGAGCGCCCTTTCCTATGCCGAAGCCCTGGACGGCACGCGCTACCAGGGGTTCAACCTGATCGTGTTCGACGGCACGGACCTCGTCTACGCCTCGAACCGGACGGGGGACCTTCGTACGCTGGACAGCGGGGTCTACGGGTTGACGAACACCTGGCTTGGGGATGAGTGGCCCAAGACGAAACGCGGCACCGCGGCCCTCGCCCGCATCGCCGCAACCGCGGACGCCGACGCCGTGCTCGAGCTGATGGTCGAGGAGTCCGAGGGATATCTCGCCGACGGGCACGAGATCGAGAGCGCGCGCCGCGCGACCCCGGCATTCCTGCGCGGCGAGGAGTACGGCACCCGCGCGTCCACCGCGGTCATCTTCGAGGACGGCCGAATCGAGTTCGTGGAGCAGCTCTACGGGCCCATGGGCGCGCCCGGCGGGCGCGTCGCCGAGACGATTCGCATCGGCGCGTCCGGGACGTAGCGTCCGCCGTTCGGCCGCCCGGCGGGTGCTAACATCCGGGGCTCCCCAACCTCCGGATGCACGCCATGGCGACCGCCACCGCTACCCACAACCTGCCTCGCACCCTCCGCCCCGAGGGCGACTGGCACCACGCGTTCTCCTACCACCCGATGGACGTCGAGATCGCGCGCGCCGAGGGGGTGCACATCTACGACCGGGACGGCAACCGCTACTTCGACGTGTCCGGGGGCCCGATGGCGGTCAACCTGCCGCACAACCACCCGCGGATGAAGCGGGCCATCGCCGAGCAGCTCGAGCACTACACCTACACGCACCCCTCCATCGCGGACCCGAAGCGGGCCGAGTTCTGCCGGCTGCTCGCCGAGATCACGCCGGCGGACCTCGACCATGCCTTCCTGGTCTCCGGCGGTTCCGAAGCGGTCGAGACGGCGATCAAGCTCGCCCGTCAGGCGCAGATGGCCCGCGGCAACCGCGACAAGTACAAGATCGTCAGCCACCGGGACGCCTACCACGGGATGACGCTGGGCACCCTCGGCGTATCGCACAACCCCGTCGTCCAGTCGGCCTTCGAGCCGATGCTGCCGAAGTGGCCGCATGTCCGGCAGTACTCCGACTTCGACCGGCCGGAAGGCACGAGCCGCGAAGAGTGGGGGGTCGAGTGCGCCGGGGCGCTGGAGTACGCGATCCACTACGCCGGCCCGAAGACCGTCGCCGCGTTCCTGGCCACCCCCCACGGCTGCGGCGCGGACTACGCCTGCGTCCCGCCGGACAGCTACTGGCGCGCGATCCGGGAGATCTGCGACCGTTACGACGTGCTGCTCATCGCCGACGAGGTCGTCACGGGCTTCGGCCGCACCGGCAAGTGGTTCGCCATGGAACACTTCAGCGTCGACGCCGACATCATGACCATGGCCAAGGGCATCTCGAGCTGCTACGTACCGTTCGGCGCGGTTTCGGTGTCAAGCAGGATCAACGTTCCCTTCGAGCAGGGCTTCCCGTTCGTGCATGGCTACACGTTCGGCGGACATCCCCTGGGCTGCGCGGCCGGATGCGAGCTGATCCACGTGATCCGAGACGAGAAGCTGCTCGAGAACTGCAACGCGCAGGGCGAGCGCGTCTTCTCCTACCGCGACGAACTGCTCTCGCATCCCACGGTCGCGGACGTCCGGGGCTGGGGCCTCATGATGGTGCTCGAACTGGTGAAGGACAAGGAGACGATGGCGTTCTTCGACAAGAGCGTCGACGCCCAGGAACTCTTCCAGGCGATGGCGCTCAAGCACGGCCTCGCCATGTACAGCTCCCTTTACGGGGCCGCGCGCCAGCCCGCGTTCGCCCGCGGCGTGCCGATCTGGATCTCGCCGCCGCTGTCCATCAGCTCCGAAGAGACCGACGAGATGATGCTCAGGCTCCTCGCCATGCTGAGCGAATGGGAGGCCGCGGTCCTGTAGCGCCCCATGGCCGGCCCGCCACCCCGCGTACGGCCGAAAGCGGCTCATGACGCTTCCTGAAGCCACCCCAAACGCCAACCGGGTTCCGCGGATCGTGGTCGTGGGGGCGGGCGCGGCCGGTCTCGCGGCGGCGTGGGCACTCGCGGTCCGCGGTCGGGACGACAACCGCATTCGCGTGCTGGAGGCCTCGGACAGGATCGGCGGGCGCATGTTCTGCGAGGAGACCGAGGGGTTTCACGTGTACGGCGGCGCCAGCGTCATCCACGAGTCCTTCGCGAGCACCAGGGAGCTGGCGCGCGGACTGGACGTGGAACTGCGGCCGGGCCCCAGGAAGAAGGGCGGCCAAAGCTACGCCGGCGGCCGTTTCTGGGGCGCGTACGTGGGAGGTTCACTCAAGCAGACCCTGGCAACGCTGCAGACCATGCTCTTCTCGCCACGGTACACGCTCGCCGGAAACTGGGAGCTCTTGCGCCTGTTCGCGATGCTCAGGGAACGCTCCAAAGACCTCGATTTCGAGGACCACACCCGCATGCTGGATCTGGACACCCCGGAGAGCTTCGCCGAGTTCGCCCGCGCCAACTCGTTCAGTCGGTACCTGAGGCAGGCCGGAGAACTGGACCTGAACTGCTTCGCCGCGGGGAGCTCCGACCAGGTGGGGGCCGCGTACGGCATGGCGCTGTTGTGGCTCTGGACCATCAATCCGGCGACGCGCACCTGTCTGCCGCGCCAGGGCATCGGCGCCCTCGCCAAGGCCCTTGGCGACGCCTGCGCCGGTTTCGTGCGCACGTCCATGCCCGTAGAACGCATCGTCCTCGAAGACGGGGCCGTTCGCGGCGTCGTCACGGCGAGCGGAGAAGAGATCGAGGCCGACGCCGTCATCTGCGCGACCACGGCATCGACCGCCGCCCGCATCGTCCCGGAGTTGCCGGCGGAGATTCGGGCCGTGCTCGAGGGCGTCCGCTACAGTGCGTGCTGCAATGTGGCTTTCGGGCTGGACAGCAACATCCTCGCGGAGGGATCACACGCCGGGCTGTTTCCTCCCGGGTCTCCGACCTTCCTGACCATGGTCACCAACCTCGGGGCGACGACGCCGGACGCGGCGCCTCCAGACAAGACCCTGGTCCACGCGCTGGTGATCGGAGAACAAGCAAAAGCGCTCTTCGCCGTGGACGACGACGAGATCGCGCGACGCGTGATCGAAGAACTGCGCCGTTTCTTTCCGGCCATGCCCGAGCGTCCCCTGTTCGCGAGGGTCTACCGTTGGCCGGAAGCCCTGTGCCTTGCTCCTGGCGGCATGCTGAGAGCCGTACATGACATGCGTCCGCGATTGAGCAACTGCGCGCGCGGTCTGTTCCTCGCCGGCCACTACACTGGCTTGCCGTCCCTGAATGCCGCAATCAAGAGCGGCGTCGAAGCGGCCAGGGAGAGTTTGTCCCACGCCTCCGGGAGCGAGGCCCAAGGGCGACGGGTCGACTCACGAAGGCGCGCCCACGCCGCTGCACGAAACCACGCATTGGAGCCTTGAGCCATGGAGAAGTCTGAACGACTCAGGATCCTGAACGCTCTCGTCGAGCACATCGCCAACGGCACGACCGCCGATGCCGGCGGCATCATGCGCGTGCCGATGTCCGACTTCACGTGCCCGGAGCTTCTCACGCAGGAGCAGGAGGCGTTCTTTCGCACCACGCCCTTGCTGATGGGTCTTTCGTCCCAGCTGCCCGAACGCAACGCATATTGGTCCGACAACGCAACGGGCGTCCCGCTACTCCTGGTCCGGGATGGCGAGGGCCGTTTCAGGGCATACGCGAACGTCTGCCGGCATCGGGGGAGTCTCGTCGTGCCCGAAGGACGCGGCTGCAAGGATCGCTTCACGTGTCCCTTTCACGCGTGGACCTACGGCATCGACGGCCGTTTGCTGGCGGTCAACAAAAGCGATCACTTCGGCAACGTGGAGAGCCTGGGCCTGCGGCTCATCGAATTGCCGTCGGCCGAAATGCACGGGACGCTGTGGGTGCGGCCGACCGGAGGTGATCCCCTCGACGAGGAGCAGTGCCTGTCCGGCCTCCAGCATGACCTGCTGCACTGGAATCTGTCCGACTATCCCCATGCCGGCACGCAAGTCATCGATGCACGGATGAACTGGAAGCTGGGCGTCGTCTCCTACGGCGAGATCTACCATCTGAACATCCTCCACGCGAAGACCGTAGGGAAGGAGGTCCATGGGAACCTCCAGACGTTCGAACGCTTCAAGAACAACTACCGCATGGTCTTCGCCAACCAGAAAATCGATCTGATGCGGATGCTCATGCCGAACCGAAGTCTTTGGCCCTACAGGCAGGTCACGGCCACGGTCTATTTCTTTTTCCCCAACGTCATCATGATGGTGGACGCGTTCGGGGTCGACGTGTTGCGTATCTTCCCGCTCGAGGGCTCACCTTCGAAGTCTCGGACGATTCACACGTGGTACATCGACCCCAAGGTAAAGCAGCACTTCATGGATCACGCGATTTCCGTTGATGACAGACTCAAGAGATTCAGGGACGCCGTCGAGAACGAGGACTACGTGATGGCCGCGGACATCCAGACGAACGCCGAGTGCGGGAACCAGTCCGAGATAGTGCTTGGCCGGAACGAAGCGGCGCTACAGCATTGTCACAACGCGCTCCGACTGGGAGTGGGCCGCGATCCGTTGCCGGTCGAGGATGTTTAGGGCCCGTAACTCCAGACAAGGACCTGCCACATGGAATACCGCCTCGACGACCGCACCGCCCTCATCACCGGCTCCAGCCTCGGCCTCGGCCGGGCCATGGCGACGGCCTTCCATGCAGCGGGCGCCAACGTGGCTCTCCTCGCTCGCCGGCCAGGCCCCCTCGAAGAGGCGAAGGCCGCGATCGAGGCCCGGGACGGCGGCGAGGTGCGCGCTTATGCCTGCGACGTCACGGACCCGCGCCAGATCGAGGACACCCACGCCCGCGTCGTCGCCGACCTCGGCGAGGTCGACATCCTGGTCAACAACGCCGGGCAGTCCCGGACCGGCGTCTTCGAGGACATCACCGACGAGGTCTGGCAGGCGGACCTCGACCTCAAGCTCTTCGCCGCCATCCGCTTCTCCCGCCTCGCCTTCCCGGGCATGAAGGAACGCGGCTGGGGGCGCATCGTCAACATCCTGAACACGGCCGCCAAGGCGCCCCCGCCCCGCTCCGCGCCGACCTCCGTGTCGCGCGCCGCCGGCATGGCGCTGACCAAGGTCCTCTCGGGCGAAGGCGCCCCGCACAACGTGCTCGTCAACGCCCTGATGATCGGCAGCATCAAGTCCGACCAGATCCGCCGCGGGTACGAGGCCTCCGGTTCCGAACTCTCGTTCGAGGAATACGTGGCCAGGGCCGGCGCGCGGCTCCCCATGGGACGGGTGGGCGAAGCCGAGGAATGCGCCAGCGTCGCCCTGTTCCTGGCCTCCGAAGGCGCTTCCTACCTGACCGGCTGCGCGATCAACATGGACGGGGGCGTGTCGCGGGTCGTCTAGCAGGGTGGCGGACTTGGCGCGACAGCGCCTTGGCCGACGCCGTGCTGGAACGGCTTTGGGCTGGGGCCAAAGGCGGCGCCCGTGGGGCGACGGCTTTGGTGGCGCTGACGCCGCCGCCGGTCAGACCGCCGCCGGCACCTCGTGGTGCGGCACGACGCGCTCGAGGCCGGCGTCCATCAGTTCCGCGCGCAGCAGGTCGCGGATGTCGTGCGCGTCGACCATCCGCAGCGCCTTCGCGAGGATGCGGCGGCAGTCGCGCAGGGAGACTTGCCGGATGACCCACTTGACCTTCGGCAGGTGCGTCGCGTTCATCGACAGCACGTCGTAGCCCATCCCGACGCACAGGACGGCCCCTTCCGGGGTCCCGGCGAGTTCGCCGCAGATGCCGATGCCCTTCCCCTCCGCGTGGGCCGCCTTCGCGACTTCGCGCATCGCGTGCAGGACCGCGGGATGGATCTCCCAGTAGAGTTGCGCGACGTGCGCGTTGTTGCGGTCCACCGCCAGCATGTACTGCGTGAGGTCGTTCGAGCCGACCGCGAGGAAGTCCACCAGCCGCGCGATCTGGCGCGCCTGGTAGACCGCGGACGGCACCTCGATCATCACCCCGACCTGCGGTCGCTTGACCTCGTAGCCTTCCTCGACGACCTCCCGGTGCGCGCGCTCGACCAGGCCGACCGCCTCGCGTACCTCGAAGAGGCTGCTGACCATCGGCAGCATGATGCGCAGGATCCCTTCCAGGCCCTCGTTGGCCTTCACCATCGCGCGGACCTGGGAGATGAAGATCTCCGGATGGTCGAGGGTGACGCGGATGCCGCGCCAGCCCAGGAAGGGGTTGTCCTCCGAGATGGGGAAATAGGAGAGCGCCTTGTCCCCGCCGATGTCGAGGGTGCGCATCGTCACCGGGCGCGGTTCGAACGCCGCCATGTGCTCCCGGTAGATCGCGCGCTGTTCCTCCTCGGTCGGGAAGCGGTCTTCCGTCATGAACGGGACCTCGGTCCGGAACAGCCCGATCCCTTCGGCGCCGCGGTCGAGGGAGCGGGTGATCTCCCCGACCAGGCCGATGTTGACCCACAGCGCGATCCGCTGGCCGTCCCGGGTCACGCACGGAAGGTCCCGCAGCTCCTCGAGTTCCTCCGCGAACTCCCGCTCCTCCTCCATGAGCGCGGTGTAGTGATCGACGACGGGGCGCGAGGGGTTCGCCACCACGGACCCGTAGAACCCGTCCACGATGAGCTGGCGGTTCTCCACGCCATAGAGGGGCACGTCGACCGCACCCATCACCGCGGGGATGTCCAGCGCGCGCGCGAGGATCGCCACGTGGGAGTTGCTCGAGCCCCGGAGCGACACGATGCCCTGCAGCCGCTCCCTGGGGATCTCGCCGAGCATCGCCGCCGAGAGTTCGTCGCCGACGAGTATCGTGTCGTCGGGAAACCGCGTCCGCTTGCGCCGCATGTCCCGCAGGTAGGCGAGTACGCGCTGGCCGAGTTCGCGCACGTCGGCGGCGCGCTCCCGGAGATACGAGTCCTCCATCCGTTCGAAGGCGCGCGTGTGCTCCAGGATGACCTGCCGCAGCGCCCCCTGCGCCCACTGTCCGCGTCGGATCCGCTCCCGGACCTCCTCGGCGAGCGCGTCGTCGTCGAGCATGTGCAGGTACGCGTCGAAGAGCGCCCGCTCCTCCGGGGCGAGCGTCGCCTCGAGCTTCCGGCCGACGTCGTGGATGTCGCGCCGCACCTGCGCGATCGCCCGGTCGAACAGCGCCAGCTCCGCCGTGACGTCCTCCGCCTCCTTGTCCGGGACCCCGTCGAGGCTGGCGCCCGGATGCATCACGACGGCCGTGCCGATGCCGATGCCCGGCGAGCCCGCGATGCCCGTGAAGCGCGTGTCCTGCGGCCCGGTCAGGCGTTCGGAAAGCTCGCGGATGTCCCCCGACGCCTCCGCGTGCGCCACGACCGCGGCCAGTTGCGCGGAGAGCGTGACGAGGAAGGCCTCCTCCTCCTCGTCGTACTTGCGGCTCTCCCGCTGGCGCACGATCAGCACGCCGAGGACGCGGCGGTGGTGGATGATCGGCACCCCGAGAAACGCGTGGAACGCCTCGTCGCCGATCTCCGGCAGGTACACGAAGTTCGGATGCTGCGGCGCGTCGTCGAGGTTGATCGGTTCCGCCCGCTCCGCGACGAGCCCGACCAGGCCCTCGCCGGGAGAGATGACCACCCGCCCCACCGCGTCCGACCGGGAGCCCACGTTCGCGGCGAAGTGGAAGTCGCCGGTCTCCCGGTTGACCACGTACACCGAGCAGACCTCCGTACCCAGCGTCGTGCGCACGCGCGAGACGATGGTGTCGAGGGCCGCCTTGAAGCTCGGGGCGGCGCCCACGTCCTGGACGATCTGGCGGAGGTCCTTCAGCACGTTGCCTCAGAACTCCTCTTCGACCACCAGCGACGGCGCGAGCTGCTTGAGCGCGCGCCGGTAGACCTCCCGCTTGAAGGCCACGACCTTGCCGACGGGGTACCAGTAACTCACCCAGCGCCAGGCGTCGAACTCGGGCTTGCCGGTCGAGTCCACGCTGACGTGCGCGTCGTCGGCCAGCAGCCGCAGCAGGAACCACTTCTGCTTCTGGCCCTTGAAGCGCGGGCTTGAGTCGTGCCGGCGCAGGCGCTTCGGAAGCCGGTACCGCAACCACCCACGGGTGCAGCCCAGGACCTCCACCCGTTCCCGGGTCAGGCCGATCTCCTCCTGCAGCTCGCGGAAGAGGGCCTGCCTGGGGGACTCGCGCGGCTGGATGCCGCCCTGCGGGAACTGCCACGCATCGCGACCGCCGACGCGCCGCGCCCACAGCACCTGGCCCCTGTCGTTCGCCACCACGATCCCGACGTTGGGCCGATATCCGTCCGCATCAATTCTGTCGCGCATGTGTTCCGCGTCGTTGGGGAGACGTCGACGCCTGCCCCTTCGGCCGCCGGGCGTCCCTCCCGCACCCGCTCAGGCACTCGATTGTTCCACAGAAGCCCGCATCCGCCAAAAACGCCCCGGGCCGGGCGCAGGCTCCCGGGGCGGGTCCGCGCTGGTCACTGCCTACCCTTTGCCGTATGTTCCGTTCGAATCCCGGTCCCCGCGAGGTGCCGCCCGGCGCATGAACCGGCTCGCCGACGAAACGAGTCCCTATCTCCTGCAGCACGCCGCGAACCCGGTGCACTGGCATCCGTGGGACGAGGCGGCGCTCGCCGAAGCCCGCGCGCAGGACAAGCCGATCCTCCTCTCCGTCGGGTACTCCGCGTGCCACTGGTGCCATGTCATGGCCCACGAGTCCTTCGAGGACGAGGCGACCGCCGAGGCGATGAACGCGCACTTCGTCAACGTCAAGGTGGACCGGGAAGAGCGCCCCGACCTCGACCGCGTCTACCAGACGGCCTTCAACCTCCTGTCCCGGCAGACGGGGGGTTGGCCCCTCACGATGTTCCTCGATCCGCACACCCTGCTGCCGTTCTTCGGCGGCACGTACTTCCCGAAACGCGCGCGGTTCAACCTGCCCGGTTTCACCGACCTCCTGCTGCGCGTGGCCGACGGCTGGAACAGCCAGCGCACGGAACTCACCGAGCAGGGGGAGAAGCTCTCCGAGGCCCTCTCGGCGTTGCGCCCGACGGAGGCGGAAGTCACCGGCGTCGAGGACCAGGACCTGCTGCAGAAGGCGGTGGACCAGCTCGCGTCGCAGTTCGACCACGCCGAAGGCGGTTTCGGCAGCGCCCCCAAGTTCCCCATGCCGAGCACGCTGGAGCGCGTGCTGCGTCACTGGGCGCTCGGCGCCAGGGCCGGCGCGCCCGATCGGGGCACCCTCGAGATGGTGACCACCACCCTAACCAAGATCGCCCGGGGCGGCATCTACGACCACGTCGGCGGCGGTTTCTGCCGCTACGCCACGGACCGGCAGTGGGCCATCCCCCACTTCGAGAAGATGCTCTACGATAACGGCCCGCTGCTCGGCCTCTACGCCGACGCCCTCGGCCTCGGTCCCGACCTCCTGTTCGAGGGCGCGGTCCGCGAGACCGCGGCCTGGATCATGCGCGACATGCAGCATCCCGAGGGCGGCTACTTCTCCTCGCTGGATGCGGACTCGGAAGGGGAGGAGGGCAAGTACTACGTCTGGCGCCGGCCCGACGTGAAGCGGCTCCTGACCGAGGACGAGTACCTGGTCGTGGAAACGCTCTACGGCCTCGACAAGCCGGCGAACTTCGAAGGGAAGTGGAACCTGCGGCGGCGGGACGCCTGGCGCGCCGTCGTGCAGCGGCTGAGCCTCGAGCCGGGCACCGCGGACGAGCTGCTCGATTCGGCCAGGGCGAAACTCCTCGCCGAGCGCGGCAAGCGGACCCCGCCGGACAAGGACACCAAGGTCCTGACGTCCTGGAACGGCCTCGCGATCCGGGGGATGGCGAAAGCGTCGGTGCGTCTCGGAGAGCCCGCCTGGCTCGTCTCGGCGCAGCGCGCCGCGGACTTCCTCCGCGAACGCCTGTGGGACGGCGAACGCCTCATGGCGACCTGGCGGGACGGCAGGGCGAAGTACGCGGGCTACCTCGACGACTACGCGAACCTGCTGGACGGCGTGCTCGCGCTCCTGCAGGCGTCCTGGCGCGGCGAGGACGCACGGTTCGCCCAGGCGCTGGCGGACGCCCTGCTCGCGCACTTCCACGACGGCGAAGCCGGCGCCTTCTTCCTGACCGCGCACGATCACGAGGAGCTCATCCACCGCCCGATGCCGACCATGGACGAGGCGCTGCCGCCCGGGAACGGCACCGCCGCGCGGGCCCTCGTCGCCCTCGGCCACCTGTTCGGGGAAACGCGTTACCTCGACGCCGCCCACGGGACGCTCGAGGCGCTCCGGGGCTCGATCGAGAAGTACCCCGCCGGCCACTGCACGCTGCTCAACGTCGTCGAGGCGAACGTGCAGCCCCCGGAGCAGGTGGTCGTGCGGGGGCCGCGCGACGCGCTCGACCCCTGGCTCGAGATCGCGCGCGAGAGCTACCGACCCTGGCGCAGCGTGTACGGGATCCCGTACGGGGAGGAGGGCGTCCTGCCGGGCTACCTCCCGCGCCTGGTCAGCGCCGAGACGCGGGAACGGGTCACGGCGTTCGTGTGCACGGGCCTCGCGTGTTCGGCGCCGATCAATTCGATCGAGGCGTTCGAGCAGGCGGTGGGCTGACCGCCGTGCGCCTCACGGCGACGCAAGCCGCACGTTGTAGTCGAGTCTCGGCTCCGCCGTGGTCAACGCTGGCGAGTCGAGTGACCATTCGAGACGGCCCGTGACGGACTTGAGGTTCGGCGCGCCGTAGACGAATCGTTCCTCGTAGCGTTGATAGAGCGTCGAGAAGAAACGCTCAAGATGCAGCGGACTGTCGGCAGGCGGGAAGCCCGTCAAAAGGCGACCGGCGACGCCGGAGCGAACCTTGACCAACCCCATGGACACGGCTTCGTACCGGCTGATGTCGTCTCGAATCCCATGGCGTCCGGACATCTCGCGCAGGGCGGCGTGGAAGCGGAGGATCGCTTCGACGGGATGACCCTCCTCGTTGACGGCCATGTCGTTGGGAGCCATGACCATCCCGGCCTCGTTGGCGCGGACCATGAAGAGGCAGCCGAAGACCAGTGCGGGATAGGCCATGTGGACGTTCGCGCACTCGCCGACCGTCTTCTCCGTACGGTTCGTCAGACTTCGAAAGGGGCTCGGCGTTCCCTGGCACGAGACGGCGAGGACCGGGCCCAACTGGGGCTTGCTCACCAAGACACCCACCCTCTTCGTCTTCAATCCGCCGAACACGGTCGCCTCGCGGCCTGTGGCCTTGGACGGATCGAAGCGCAGCAGGTTCCCGCCCGGTCGCCGAACCACGTCGAACGGCGGCCTCGGCGTCACTTCGTCAGGGCGAAATTCGCCTTCCAGAACGAGGCGGCATGCAACGTACCAGTGAAGTAGTTCGACCTGTCTCCGGCTTCGGGCCGGACGGTCGTCGACGGCGAGATGCCGCAAGGCATGGCGGCGACGCACGAGGCGGCATACGCGACTGCGCGCCAGATCGTCAGGCGGTGCCACGATGCCGTCAGGTCCCATGCCAGAGACGGTACCACGATTCGCCCCCGCAGCCTGACGCAATGGACGCAACAGGACCGCAGCTTGACAGCCCCAAGAGCACCTCGCAGGCTACGAGGTGCCCGCCTGCGAAGCCGGCGGCACGCGGCGCACCTTTCGTCCCGTTCGGTCGGGCGAGTAGCCCGAGTCACCCAGGATGCTTGACAAGAGACGAAAAGCTGACCTCACGTCCGCACAGTTCACAGTGGACGCGGCGCTGTTGCGTGAACTAGGCGAGAGGCGTTGCCGAGGTCAGCGCCGCCTGTCCATCCCACACCGTCCAGAAGGCGACTTACGAGCGTGGGCCGCGTGTGGACGCCGCACGAGGCGTGCAGAGCGGCAATGCCGGCGTTGCATTGGTTGGACGAGGTGCCAGAGCGCCCACTGGCCGGGAACGGCGGCGGCTGTGGCGACTGGCTTTGGTCGTCCGCGGTGCGGATGGAGGTGTCCTTGATGGTGGTGGCGGGGCTGTACGCTGGCATCGGCGGGTTCGAACTGGGCTTTCAACGCTCAGGACATCGAACGCTCCTGATGAGCGAGATCGACGCAGACGCCCACAAGGTCATCCGGCATCGTTTCGGCGACGTGATCTTGGACACCGACGTTCTCAAGCTCGCGGAGCTGCCGGAGGAGACAGAGGTCGTGACGGCAGGCTTCCCTTGCCAGGATCTGTCCATGGCCGGGAGCAAGCAGGGTTTCGAGGGCGAGAAGTCGCAAGCCGTCAACGCGTTGTTCCGGTTGCTTGAGGCCAGGCGCGTACCGTGGGTAGTGGTGGAGAACGTCTACTTCATGCTGCACCTCGCCGGCGGGGCCGCGATAGCGTACGTGCTTTCGCGCCTTGAAGGACTGGGCTATCGCTGGGCCTCCCGGGTGTTGGACAGCCGAGCTTTCGGACTGCCACAAAGACGTAGACGAGTCTACATCGTAGCCACCCTCGACGGCGACCCGCGGGACGTGCTGCTTGCCGACGACACGGCGGATCGAACTTGGCCAGCGTTGGATTTGCGGCGTCCGATCGGGTTCTACTGGACGGAAGGCCGCTCCGGTCACGGGCTGACATCGGACGCCGTGCCTCCGCTGAAAGCCGGATCCGGCGTCGGGATCCCATCTCCTCCCGCGGTTCTGCTGCCGCACGGGAGAGTCGTTACGCCCTCGATAGAGGCTGTCGAACACTTTCAGGGGTTTCCGCCTCGGTGGACATCCGCACTGAGGACCGTGAGGCATGGGCGGAGCCGTTGGCGGCTCGTGGGCAACGCCGTTTCCGTGCCGGTGGCGGAGTGGATCGGGCGGCGCTTGCTGACGCCAGGCAGCTACGACGCCAGCAACGACAGGGTACTCCTCGACGGCGCACGCTGGCCTAGGGCCGCGTGGTATATGGGAGGGCCCAGAATGATCGCGACCGTGTCCGAGTGCCCGTTGCGTACGCGGCCGGGTCGTCTCTCGGCGTTCGCCACCGAGCGGTGGCCGGATTTATCGAAACGGGCGTTGACCGGGTTCGTCCGTCGGGCGTACGAGGGGAATCTCCGATACCCCGCCGGATTCTTGACCGCTCTCGAAGCGAATCTGTAGGGAGTGTGAGCGTGTAGTCGCCGATGGCAGGGACGGGCATCACGGCCCGCATTGCTGACCACAGTCTCAGGGTGTGTCGACGACAGGCGGTCTACTCCGGCCGACCAGTTGATGATTGGCGTAATGTCAGAGCAATAGCTGCTTGACGGCGCGTTGGAAGCGGTTCCCATTCAACTGGTCCACAACCTCTGTCACCACGTCGAAGCCGTGAAGCCCAACCGCGAGTGCGGCGCACAGGGTGGTGAGGTTGTGTCCGCGTAGTGGAAACGCTGGAAAGGAGTCCGGGACGCTTTGATCTTCAAACGGTATGGGTGTTCTTGCGGCCCAACCGACGGCGGTAACGGGTTGGACATGTGTGTACCTATGGTCCCCTTGGCTATGTGGCAACTCGAGGCGGTAGCCACGGTGCCAGACTTTGTTGCCGCGGGTACTCGACTGACCGAATGTGTGGAGGTATAGCGTCATATGGGTAAATGCGTCGGCTAACGCCCATCGAATGCCGAGCAAGCACACGATATGTTGGTTGCTGGAGGGCGGCGCCAGAAGTATATGGGGACCGTCGATTTCGCCGTCCAGGCGCTCTCCTCGCGCTCCCGCTTTGAGGAAAACGCCGTCGACCGCATCTGCACGTTGGTATATGGAAAAGTTATCGCCGATGATGCGGAAGGTTCGAGACCAAGACCCGTGCGGTGTGCCGGCGTTAAGCCAATGAAGGCCCCTTCTACTGAGAAAGCGGACGAGTGCCTTCGCGCCCGTGATGTCATGCTGGTCCATCGTGTGGCTCGTAGTCCGGGGGTCCGGGAGTCAAACGGCCAGGCGGCTTTGCGGACCGAAGCGGATGTTCTCTGCGTCCAGCAACCATCGAACGAATCGATCATCAGATGCGGTGTTGTGGGCTGCGACGAACCGGTGGGAAACGTCGGACGGATGGAATGCGGACGAATCCTCGCAGAATACAAACCCTTCAGGATTGAGGTCGACTCCGGCAAGGACGCGGTCGAACACATCGGGGCTCTCAAAATCGTGTGACCAGAAAAGAGGTCGGTCGGTCCAGTTGGGGAGCTGGAGCGGATCGATGGAGATGGCATCTCGGACGAGAGCGACTGGTGCGTCATCTAGGGAAGCTGCGGAGTTCCAATGATCGATGAGAGCTTGTTGGTGCTCGGGAATGAGGAAGGGGAGTTTCTGAAGGAGATGAGGAAAATCGATGAGGATGTCCTGCGGGCCGACGATGTGGCGAACAAACCACTTGTACACGCGGCGGGCGCCGATGCGGGCCACCTTCCTGATGTCCTCTTTCTGAATGATCATCTCACCGTCCTTCAGTGCGACCGCTTGCGCATTGCCGTCCACGAAATCCGAGAAGGAGATGTTCTCGGTGTCATTCCGCAGAGGATGCAGAAAAGCCCGAGCGACTCTGGAGAGCCGGTTCTTGGCTTCATCGGGAAATTGCAGGTAGTCTAGTATAGGTTTTCCTGAATCTTGGTCGAGAAGTGCTCGGTGGAGGTCGTCGACACGACGGTCGTGAAGCTGCGCCTCGCGAAGGAGTAACGGCCAATGCCAAGGTCGGAAGCAACCGTGTTCTCTCGGGCATTGTCGCCAAAGGCCCGGATTGGCTATGAACTTGTCGTTGACGTGAAGGTCGGCCTTGCTATCTGGGTCACCCCGGAGTGATAGATCGAAGTCAATATCGGGGTTGAGATTGAGGACAACGATCAAGCCGCAGTCTGTGTAGACGCCGGCCCGCGTGGCTACAGTCTCGGCTGAGAAATCGCTAAAGTCTTGTAGGTGGAATAGGTCGTTGTCGACGATGAGCACACGAGTGTCGTCGAGTGCCGATGGCTCGTCTGGCTCAGTGGCGCCACGAAGGAATGCTTCCCGCCGGTTGTGTAGGACATGTAGTTCGTGGTCTATCTCGCCGATCTCGAACGCTCGGACGCCGATGTCGGGATCGTCAAGTAGTTGTTGGATGTCCCGTTTCCAGCCGCGGGCGGAAAGCGTGTGGTCGTCCCAAATGTTAATCGTGGTGGTCATCGCGAGGTCAATCTCTCCAGGTCAGTCGGAACGCAGTGGCGAAATTGGGATCGGGCTCCACGAACCCGTATCCGCAATTCCTGGATTCGCAGATCATACGAACGATGGTCAGTCCAAGGCCCATTCCGCCCAAGCCCAGGGACATCCGCTCGCGGGATAGATCCAGCCGGCGAACGAACGGATCGAACAATTCATGAGACTCTGCCAGGTCGACGCCGACGCCTGTGTCGCTTACGGTCAAGTGATTGCGGTGGCGCGCAAGCGTGCCGCCGGTCACCCGAAGATTCTTAGAGGCGGAATCGAGCATCGCGTTAGATGCATTGACGAAGATGTTCTGAAGCAACGCTTGCCAATCCGCCATAGTAGCCACGGGAAGTAATAGGTTCTTTGGGATATCGGCCGTGTGCACCTCAAGACGGCGCAGGAGTGGCCGTGTGTTGCGAAGGACGATGCGAACCGTCGCTTGGGCGCGCAATCGTTTCGCTTCTTCCCGATCTTCGCTGGTTGTGAGAGTAGAAAACAGGCTACGTGTTCGCTGGTACTGCTCAATCCAGCCGCGGAAGTCAGTCACGAGCGCCTCTAGGGTCTCATGATCGGTGGAACGTTCGGGGGAGAGACGGGACAGCTCGTTCACAAATCGGACAAGGCGGCGTAGCTGCCTGTTGCTTTCGTGTTCGAAAGCGAGGGCGGCGAGCCCGGCGGCGGCGAGCGGGGCAAGTAGGGCTGTCTGGCGTTCGACGTAGCGGTTCTCCTTCCTGAGGCCGTCGTAGTAGTCGTCCACTTCGTCCAGCAGCCTGTCGTGGAGCGGCGCGGGTATGGATGGCTTGATCTCGGCGATGGTCTGCCTTAGACGGTCAAGCTTCGCATCGGGGGCTTCTATCGGGCGCAGCCGGGAAACCTCGCGTTCCTGCCGGAGCTGGTAGCGGGTGGCGTAGTAGTCGATGGACCATCGGACGACGCGCTTGAGTTCCTTATACGCGTCGTTGTCCACGAGACGGTCGCGTCCGATGTTGATTTGCAGCAGCTGGCCACTCCTCTGGGCCGCCGTCCCAGCCCGGCTACGTTCCCGCGTAGTGCCGATGTTCACAACGCCGAAAATCCTCTCGGTAGTCGGCAGGTCGTGCATTGCGAGCGGTACGTTCAGCTCGTGGGGCAACAGTTGAGACAGGGAAAGCCGGTGCGAGTGGTCCAGTTGGATGCCCAGCCAATCCTGTTCGATGCCGTAGTAGGGAAGGCGGAAACCACTATCGTAAACATGTACGCCTCCGAATTCCTTGAAGTAGGCCCTCGCGTCATCGACAGCAATCCCGCCTGGCTGCTTGCCCCAGAGTTTGAATATGCGAATCTCGAAGTCGCACTGGTCGATGTGGCCGCGCATTATGGGAATGTCTATCAGGTACGTGTCGCCGTCACGAAAGGTGATGCTAATGGCACACCGATTTCGGGCGCGGCCAGCGCGAATCTCGCCGGTGATCTTCGCGTCCCAGACGTCAAGAATCTTCGAGAGCTGGTCTTGGAACAGCCCTTCTATGCGCTCGTCGTTGGCTAGGAGTTCGATCCGGAACGTCTCGGGCGAGATGTCTTCGGCTCGCGTGGCGCCGGCGAACGGAGGCTGCAGCATCCATACCTCGCGGGCGAGCGAGCGGACCGGTGAGTCCTGGTCGCGTTCGTCATAGGACCAGTCGTGGTTGAGGCTTTTGAGAGTAATTCTCGTACCATTGCGGGAACCGTTTGCGTACTCCTCTTTCTTCTGGGATACGCGGTAGTAGGCGACCGCCTCGGTGAGATCTCCAGCGTCGATAGCTTCCTCCCAGTCGACTTCGGCGTACACCCGGTTGCGGCCCCGTTTCGCCGTGGTGACGATCTCCACTTCTTTCGCAAGAAACTGGACGGCTAGTCGCCCGATTCCCTTGGAACCGGTTAACGGACGTTCGTACTCCCTTGAGAACTGCTGTTTGACCTTGTTGGTCGTACCGATGCGCATCCAGAAGTCGCGAAACTCGGTGAAGGTCATGCCGTGTCCGTCGTCGCAGACCTCAATCTCGTCTTCGGAGAGGTATATTTCACAATGGTTAGCGTCGGCGTCAAAGGCGTTCTTGACGAGTTCCGCCAAGGCGATGTAGGGGCGGCCAACGAGACGCTCCCCAAGCTCTTGAAGAAGGTGTGAGTCGATGGTGAAATTGAGGGGTTCCATGGGGTGAAGCCAAAATCAATGATCGAACGCGGTCTTTAGAGCAGCTGCAGAAGCCACGTCCTGGCGAGGCGTAGGAGCGTAGTTGGAAGCGAGAACGCGCATGGCTATCAGTTTGATGGACTCAGGATTGGAGCATTTAACAGGAACCGTTTATAGCAGCGGATATAACCGCCTTTGATCTTAGGAGAAACGCCCTGCAAGGCATGAGCTAGCCCGCCATCTCTGAGGCGAGAGTAGAGGGCATCGACGTCGTCGTCGGGCGCGAATATGGCGTAGACGCCATGGGAAGGGATTGCACCGGAGCGATCAATGGCGACGCGAGGGATCTTGGCGATTTCGGGTACCAAGAGTTTGGGTCGGATCCAGTCTTGAGCGCATACTCTATCGATCGTGCGGTACCAGACGCCACCGTTGCGCACGACGAAGCGTTGTCTCAAGGTAGCGGAGAAGCGGTGTAGGCGCCCAAAAAGCATTGGAAAGCGTTTTAGGTCCAGTAGGTCGCCGTCAGCGTTCCAGATCGTCACGACGCGACGACCACGCGACTTGATAGAACCCTCGGCCACTTCCGATGCGTCAATCCAGGGTCTGAGCAGCTCCGGTTCGACGTCGTCTTCGCCGGGTTGCAGAACGAAGGCCGGGCTATGTCCGAGCGCGGGTCCGACCCTAACGGTGTAACCCAGGTCACGAAGTGTGCAGCCCGATTTGTGGGGTGGAGAGGATGGGGAAGTGCACGGCGATAGCCGTTTCGTTGCCACCAATATGGAGGGGTACGAGTCGACGTCGGACTGAAAGGCCTCGGCGGCCGGGACAGATTGTTCGGAAGAAATGGCGAGGTGTGGGATCCATTTGCGTCGAAAAGCGCTGGCGAAGGCCATGTATCGCCATCGGTCGGAGCAGAGAAAGCCGGCACGCCCATGGGGCTGAAGCTGCTCGAAGGCAAGGTCGAGGAAGGGTAAGAAGAGATCACCGCCAGTCATGTTGCGTGGTAGTTGATCGTTGTAGGTCTCTTTGAGCGAAGGCGGAATCTTCGCCCACCGAATGTATGGCGGATTGCCAGCGGTGTGTGTGTAGAGGCGGGCGGTGCGGTCCGTGAGCAAGAAATCCGAATTGACGTACCAGTGTCTTGCACAAGCAGCAGACGTGGATGGATGTACTCCGATTTCATCGAGGGCCCCCTTGGTTCGTTGTCGAGCTTCCGCGCAAGCGCCAGAGTGAAGCTCGAAGCCGTTGATGCGGGGAGCGAGCGTGTCGGAGGTCACGGGTACGTTGTGCTTTCGTAGGGATTGAACGAGCCGGCGTGCGGCTTCGATGACGAACTCGCCATTGCCGGCAGCCGGCTCTAACAGCCGGGATTCTGAAAGGTCAGCATCACCGGTCCACCCGATTGCGTCGAGTATCCGGCAGACGATCCAGGGGTTGGTGTATACCCCGCAACTGTCGTGTAGCCGGTCTATCTCGGCCAGTGGATGGTCTGTCATCGCAGCGAACGAGGCGTTTGGGGTTGCCGTATCAGCCACGGGTCAGCTGTCTCCGACTACAGCCTCGAAGCTCGTCAACGCCGAGCGGAGGTTCTCCAAGATCTCATCCGCGAGCACCTCCGGCTCCGGCAGATTCTCCAGATCGGTCATGGACGCGTCCTTCAGCCAGAACACGTCGAGGCTGGCCTTGTCCCGCTGCAGCAGTTCGTCCCGCGCAAAGGCGCGCCATCTGCCGTCTGGGACTTCCTCGCTCCAGGTCGGTTCCCTGGCGTGGCGGTCCTCGGGCCGGTAGCACGCGACGAAATCCTCCAGATGCGCAAAGGTCAGCGGCTTCTTCTTGAGCGTGTGATGCACGTTGGTGCGGTAGTCGTAGTACCAGACCTCCGAAGTCTGCGGATCGGGACTGGCCGGCCGGTTGTCGAAGAACAGGACGTTCGCCTTGACGCCCTGCGCGTAGAAGATGCCGGTCGGCAGCCGCAGGATCGTGTGCAGGTCGGTGGTCTGGAGCAGCTGTCGCCGGATCGTCTCGCCGGCGCCGCCCTCGAACAGGACGTTGTCGGGGACGACGACCGCCGCGCGTCCGGAAGTCTTCAGCATTGTTCGGATGTGCTGCACGAAGTTGAGCTGCTTGTTCGACGTCATCGCCCAGAAGTCCTGCCGGTTGTAGGTCAGGTCGTCGGTCTCCTGTTGGCCCTCGGCGTTCGTGAAACTCATCGAGCTCTTCTTGCCGAACGGTGGATTGGCCAGGACGTAATCGAAGGTGTCCGAGGGCGGCGAGATCAGCGCGTCGGCCGACGAGATGGCGGTGTCGCCGGTGATCTCCCCGATGCCGTGCAGGAGCAGGTTCATCAGGCAGAGACGCCGCGTTCCGGCGACGATCTCGTTGCCGTGGAAGGTGGCGTGCTTCAGGAACGTCTTCTGGTCCCTGTCGAGTGCATGGTTCTCCGGATTGGCGAGGTACGCATGGGCGGCCAGGAAGAACCCGCCCGTTCCGCAAGCGGGGTCTGCGATGGTCTTGCCTGGCTCGGGGCGTACGCAAGCCACCATGGCCCGGATGAGGGCGCGGGGCGTGAAGTACTGTCCGGCGCCGGACTTCGTGTCCGCGGCGTTCCGTTCGAGGAGGTCCTCGTAGATATCGCCCTTCACGTCGGCGTCGAGCGTCACCCAGCTCTCGCCGTCCACCATGTCGATCAGACGGAAGAGCTTGGCTGGGTCGTCGATCTTGTTCTGCGCCCTAGCGAACACTTGGCCCAGCATGCCTTTCTCCTGACCGAGCCTGCGCAGCAGCGTGATGTAGTGCGCTTCCAGCTCGGCGCCCTGGCGGCGGGTGAGGCTGGTCCAGTCGTGTCCCTCCGGGATGCCGATGTCACGGTCGTAGGGCGGCCGTGCGTACTCGTCGGCCATCTTAAGGAAGATCAGGTAGGTGAGCTGCTCGAGGTAGTCGCCGTAGCCCACGCCGGCGTCACGTAGAGTGTTACAGAAGTTCCAGACCCTCGAGACGATGGAGGCGGTGTTCACGCCCGAACCTCCTGGGCGACCAGTTCGTCTCCGTCAAGCTCCCAGAACTCCACATCCGTGGGGATCATGTGGGGCTGTGTTCGGAGGAAGTAGTTCAGCAGGCTTTCGCTTCGACCACGGCGTACGCTGCGTTCGACGACGAAGATCTTCCTGTAGTTGGACGGAGCCATGTGGAAGTAGAACATGGCTTCTGCCCAGTTCTTCATCTTGGCGCTCGGTACGTTGCCGCCCGCAGTCGAGGTGTGCGACTTGCACTCGACGATCACCGGCGGGCTTTCCGATCCAAGGTCGAAGGAATGGTTCTTGAACACCGCGTTCAAGCCGCATGGCACCTTGTGGTCAGGGTCCAGCCGCAGACCCAACTTGGCGAGAGCCTTCCGCGTCCGGTCTTCAAAGGCTCGACCGACATGCGCATTGCTGATCGAGCCCTCTCTCTGATAGCTGCTGCTCATGCTTCCGCGCGCCTCCTTGATCGCTTGGTACGCTTGGTGCCGCAATCGGTCCGGATCCGAGCCAGAAGCGTGGAGGCGGGCTCGTCGGTCGGGTCCTGGGGAACGAGTTGGCCAGAGAGTGCCATTCTGAGAATGGATTGGCGGAGTGTTTCGGCGCGGGCGAGGCTCGCATCGATTTCGGCATCCAGCCCCTCAGCGGCCTCAAGGCGCGCGTCGAGGATGCGGACGATCTCGGCTTGTTCTGCCGGGGAGCAGCAGGGCAAGGGGTACTCTTGGAGCTTTGTCGCATTGATGTTGGATTGATTTACTCCATCCGTCTTGACGGACTTGCCATGCTCGCGTGCCCGGGGCGAATTCAAGAAATGGGCAACGTAAGGTCCCGAGGCGACTTCATCGATCTGGTTCACGCGTACAAGATAACCCGCGAACACGGCAGGCCGCCCGCCCCGATAGATCGCCGTCTTGCCGACCAGCTCAGGGCTGTTGGTACGATTGAAAAGGACGTCACCGGGTCGCAGTGAGTATCGCGCGATCTCCTCTTTGTCGGTTGTATAGACGAGATCCGTCCAGTCGATCCTCCCGTCTTGGATATTGCCCATGCGCACAACTGGAACCTCACCTTGAGCACTGGACTTTGCTGCCGTCCCATACTCAGGCCCGGTTGAGGACGAGCCAAGGTACGACCACACCCAGCCCTGTGGCAGTGCCGGCAACGGAAGCTGCTGACTGGGCTTGGTCGGGCGAGTAGCGCCTGGCGCCTTGGGTTTCGTAGGCCGCTTGCCCTTCTCACCGCCCTTGCGCCATTCGACAACGGTTCGTTCCCAATCCTCAAGAGCTGCCCTGTAACACCCTTCGCGTTTCTCTCGCATCCGTGCCAGTAGGGCATCCGGACTTTCGAGCTTGTGACGGTTCTGGTCCCGCCACACTGCGGTGAGACGACCCTCAAAGGCGGACTTGAGTAGCGACTGCCGATAGAGTCCGATGGCTCGCTCCGCATCGCGAAGGGTCTCGATTCCGCGGTCGATTTCGTCGAACAGAGCCTCGATCTTCTCGACAATGCGGCCCTGTTCCAGGGTGGGTGGCAGTTCAAGCCGTTGCTCCTTGACTTGGTCTTCCTTGACCGCCGGATAGCTCACGCCGTATTGCTCGCCGGTTAGCGCGGAAACGAAGTCATGA
>JAJDVW010000017.1 GCA_022825925.1 Pseudomonadales bacterium
CGATGAGCGTCGCGAGGACGACGACAATCCGGTTACGGATGGACCAGCCGACGAGTCGTTCCAGCACGCCCGGCTCCTCAGTGGTGCCGATGATCCGCCGCGGGCGCGTCGTCCACGCGCGGCTCGCCCCCGGGCTCCCCCCGGGAAAGCTGCGAGATGGCGGCCCGCAGATTGCTCTCGGAGTCGATGAGGAACTGCGACGAGACGACGACGCGCTCCCCGGCGGCGAGGCCCGACGCGATCTCCTGCATCGCGTCCGCCGTGCGCCCGAGCTCGACCTCGCGCGGCTCGAAGCCCCCGTCCTCGCGCTGCACGATCACCACAGACCGCTCGCCGGTGTGCAGGACCGACTCGGCCGGGGCGAGGACGGCGTCCTCGTCGGCCTCGGTGCGGACGGTGACGTCCACGTACATCATGGGGCGGAGCGCCAGGTCCTCGTTGGCGACCTCGACGAAGGCCGTCAGCGCCCGGGTCTCGGGGTTCACGGCGGACCGGAAGAACAGGATCGTGCCGGTCCACCGGCGGCCGGGGAAGGCGTCGACCTCGATGGCGGCGCGACTGCCCTCGCGCACGTGGCGGAGGTCCTCCTCGTAGAACTCCGCCTGCGCCCAGAGCGTCGAATGGTCGGCGATCTTGAGCACGGTGACGCCCGGTGCCAGCGCCATGCCTTCGAGGGAGTCGCCCATCTTCTCGACGATGAACCCGGCGGCGGGGGCGAAGAAGCGCACCGTCCGGGAAGCGGCGCCCGCGTCGGCGAGCTGCGAGATCTGCGCTTCCGTCATGTCCCAGTAGCGCAGGCGTTCGCGGGCCGCGTCCCGCAGGGACCGGGCGCGCTCCACGGTCTCGGGATGGGCGCCGGCGTCCCGCAGGCGCTCCGCGTACTCCATCGCGGCGAGGTACTCGCGCTGCGTGGTCACCAGTTCGGGACTGTAGATGTCGAACAGGACGTCGCCGCGCTCGACGTACTCGCCGACGTTGTGGACGCGGGCGTGTTCGATCCAGCCGCGGAACTTCGTGTTGACGGAGACCAGCTTCTCCTCGTTGTGGGCGAGGACCCCGACGGTGCGGATCGAGACCGGGATCGCGCCGCGACGCGCGCGGGCGGTGCGCACCGCGAAGTTCTGCAGGAAACCGGAGCTGACGCGGACGGTGCCGTCGGCTGCCGCGGCGTCCGCATAGACCGGTACCAGGTCCATCCCCATCGGGGACTTGCCCGGCTTGTCCGACCGGAAGGAGGGGTCCATGGGCGCCCGCCAGTAGAGGATGCGGCGTTCCTCCGCGGCGGCGCCCGTGGTCTCGACCGTGTCCGGCGCGCGGCTGGCGAAAAGCCCCCAGCCGAACGGGTTCCAGACCAGGACGGCCATGGTGGCGCCGGCGCCCAGGAGCGACCCGGCCAGCACCGACACGAGCGGGCGGGGCGCGTTCATGACGACACCTCCGGGAACGCCGTGCCGATCGCGCGTTCCATGTCCGCCAGCGCCTGCATGTAGTCCGCCTCGAGGCGCGCCAGTGCGAGGCGCGCGTCGAGCAGCATCTCCTCGCTGTCGAGCAGGTCCAGGACGTCCACAGTGCCCGCCGAATACGCGGCCTCGGCGGCGCGCAGGGCCTGTTCCGCCTGCGGCACGAGCGCGCGCTCGTGCTGCCGGATGCGCTCGTCGATCGTCGTCAGCCGGGCGCCGGCGGCGCGCACGGCGACATCGACATCGTTCACCGTGCGACGGAATGCCGCGCGCGCGGCGTCGAGGCGCGCCGCGGCCTCCCGGACGCCGGCCGCGTACCGGCCGCGCTGCAACGGGATGCGGACCCCTACGCTGACGCTGAACTGGTCCCTGCCGTTGTCGCCCGGCGGGACGAGTCGGCCGGCGCGGTCCCGCCGGTCTCCCACGGGGCTCCAGGCGGCGCCGAGGACGATGTCGGGCCAGGGTTCCCGACGGGCCAGCCGGACATTGCCGCGTTCCGTCTCCATGTGCAGGCGTGCCACGCGTACCTCCGGACGGTGCGCTCTGCCCAGTTCCCGCAGGCGCTCGTCGTCCGTGTCGGTCAGGGGGCGGGTGGGGGGGGGGCGTGTAGTGGGGCGGGTCCCGAGGCGGATTGCGGGCAGCGGGTCGTGGGCGGGCCGGTCGCGCAGCGCGTTCAGCTCCGCCTCGGCCGCGATACGCTCCTGCAGGAGTGCGTCGCGGCGGGAGAGGATCCGGGTGACCTCCGCCTGCAGCTTCACCACCGACTGCTGCAGCCCCGTGCCCTGGGAGTAGCGCGCCTCGGCGAGGGCCTCGTAGAGGCGCAGCAGGTCCGCTTCCTGGTCGGCGACGGCGATGGCCCGATCGAGGTAGGCCAGTTCGTAGTAGGCGACCTTGACGTCCCGCACGACCGCGGCGCGTTGCGCCTCGACGAGCGCGTCGCGGGCGTCGGCGCGGGTGCGCGCCACGGTGCCCCGGTCGGCGCGCTTGCCGAACCAGGGCAGCGCCTGCTGCACCGCGATGCCACCGCGCTGCGGTCCCACGCGGGTCTCGGGAGGCTGGCCGTGGACCGTTAGCGACACGGTCGGGTCGGGGAGCGCCGTGGCCTGCGCAATGCGGTGCCGCGCCGCCACGCTCGAAAGCTCCGCCTCGCGGATGCCGGGGTTGCGCTCCAGCGCCTCGCCGATCAGCGCGGCAAGGGTGGGGTCGCCGTTGTCCGCGTAAGTTGTCTCCGCGAGCAGCCCGATCCGCGGATCGCCGGCGGGTTCCGCGTGGACCGGCGCGGGCGCCGACAGCAGCAGCCCGGCCGACAGGCTGGCCACCGCGGCTGGCAGGATGTTCATGACCTTCCTCCGAAATCGTGAAGCGTCCCCGCGGAACGGCGCGGCTTCTCGGCCGGCGCGCCCGCGGCGCGAAGCACTCGTCGCGGCGACCGCGACGTTTCCGGAGTGGCTAGTTCAGCAGTAGGTCGAAGCGGCGCACCGGCGTATCGGCGGCGCGCAAGGTCTTCCAGACGGCGGGGGCGTAACGCCGCGGACCGGGGGGCGCCCGCTCCGCG
The DNA here is from genome assembly GCA_022825925.1 of Pseudomonadales bacterium. Taxonomy (GTDB): domain Bacteria; phylum Pseudomonadota; class Gammaproteobacteria; order Pseudomonadales; family Azotimanducaceae; genus VXNE01. The sequence goes on from JAJDVW010000017.1 coordinate 3,016, forward strand.
GGGAAGGGAATCGCCGCGACCGCGACGCTCTCGTCCGGGGACATGGCGGGCGGGTCGGCGGGCGCGAGTGCGCGCTCGGGCGGGAGCCCCTCTACCGCGCAGTCCCCCTTGCAGTCGAGGCGCTCGCAGTCCACGTGACCGGGCTCGGCGCCGCCACCGTGGTGTGCCGCGTGCCCGGAGGCCGGCTCGGCGGCGAGCGACGCGGTGCCGCATGCGCACGCGACCCCGCCCCAGGTGACGGCGGCCACCAGCAGCGAGGTCGACATCCACGGTTTTCGGACCATGGCGCCACTCCATACGCCTTGCCGGGACGGTCGTCAAGTCGGCGCGGTGCCCGCGCAGCCTCCGGCCCCGGCAATCCGCGACCGGCTATGGGGCGCGCTATGAGAATGATTTTTATTTGTTTTTCAATTAGTTGCGTTTGACGGAAGCGATCTGGGGGGCCATACTCGCCACCACTTGTCACGGAGGATGAAGGCGAATGAAGCCGCAGGATCCGAAGATCATCGAACACCTGAACCGCACCCTCAAGAACGAGCTGACGGCGATCAACCAATACTTCCTCCACGCGAAGATGCTCACCGACTGGGGCCTGGAGGAACTCGGCGAGCACGAGCGCAAGGAGTCCTTCGACGAGATGCGCCATGCGGACCGGCTCATCGAGCGCATCCTCTTCCTGGACGGCCTACCGAACCTGCAGGAGCTGGGGAAGCTCCTGATCGGCGAGGACGTGCGGGAGATCCTCGAATGCGACCTGGCGCTCGAGACGGCCGCCATGCCCACGCTGCGCGAGGCGGTCGCGTACTCGGAATCGGTGGCCGACTACGTCAGCCGGGAGATCTTCGAGGACATTCTCGAGTCCGAGGAGGAGCACGTGGACTGGATCGAGACCCAGCTCGAACTCATCGAGAGGACGGGGATCCAGAACTACGTCCAGTCGGCGCGTTAGCGGTGGCGCTATCGCCGAACGGCGGGGGTCTCGATGCGCAGACCCCGGCCGCGATGCCGGAGGTAGTACTCGAGGTTCACGTACTCCGGGCTGCCGACGGGGAAGGGTTCGCTCCGGACCGCCTCGTTGCACCAGCGGAACATCCGGTGGGTCGAGGCCAGCGTGCCCCAGAGCAGGCGGTAGGTGGGGAAGCCGTTGGTGTGTCCCTGGCTGATGCGTTCGCCCCGCAGGCGCATGCCGGCCAGGGCGTCGTGGCAGTGCGTGCAGGCCATGTCGAGCTGTCCGCGGCGCCGCCGGAAGAACGCCTCCCCGGCCTCGCGGAACGGCTCGGCCCGCGGGTCCGCGACCGGCTCGATTGCTGCCCCGCGTTCGCGGTTGAGCAGGAACGCGGTCAGCGCGAGCAGCGGCTCGTCGTCGTGGTCCCAGGCCGGCGCGCCGTCCAGCGAACGGCAGCGATTGATGCGTCCGGACAGGTCGATCAGGGCGGCGCTCGTCTCGTCGTAGCGCGGGAAGTCGGAGGCGACGACATCGGAAAGCGCATGGCAGCCTGCGCACCCGGTCTCCGGCCAGAGCGCGGCGCCGCGGTCCACCCAGAGATACCCGGGGTTCTCGAACGGATCGTTCTGCAGCGCCCGCGTCTCCGGGTTCAGGAACTCGCTCCCGGAGAGGGGCGCCACGACGACCAGCACCAGCAGGGCGGTCACGTGACCTCGAGGGCGCGTTCCACGGTGGTCTCTTCGCCCCGGTCGGTGCGCCAGCGGAAGGTGACGGGGCCGGACACCGTCGCCCGGAGGTGGAACTCCAGGAACGGGTTCGCCGCGACGGCCGGGTGGAAGGCGGCGCGGAACACCTCGCGGCCCGCGTAGGTGCAGGTGAAGTCGGTGATGATGTTCCGCGGAATGACGGTCCCGTGGACGTCCCGCCCGTAGCCCGTTTCCATCGGGTGGGCCACCAGGGTCTTGACGGTGACGACTTCGCCGGCCGGGGCGGTCCGCGGGAGGTTCACCCGCGCCCTCACGGGTAGATCTCCTCCACGCAGGCGCCCAGGGTCACCACGATGTCCGCGAAGCCCGTCGCCCGGCGGCCGTCGCTGAACTCGGCGACCGCCGTCACGCGCTGCGTCCGCGCGAGGCGGATGTTCGTGCGGACCGCCGCGAGGCCGGCTTCGGGCGTGAAGAAGTACGTGGCGGCGACCGGTTCCGGGTTGCCGGGCACGCGTATCTCGATGCTGCGGACATGGTCGTCCGCGGTCATGGGAGAGTCCACCGACACCCGGATGGGAACGGAGTTGCCGGTTTCGGCGATGGGCGGCAGTTCGACGGACACCGGAGACGGAACGTCGGCGCGCGCCCGCAGGGCGGCGGGGGCCACCATCAGGGTCGTCAGCAGTCGTCGTCGGCTAGCCACTGCCCTTGAGTCCCATGAGGTACGCCGTCGCGTCGTCGATGTCCGCGCGCCCCAGCACGCTGCGCCCGCGGAAGCCCTCGGCGACCCGGTGCAGCCCGGAGCTCCGGCCGTACGCCGGCATGACGCTCTCGGGGTTGTCCGCGTGCGGATCGACGATCCGGCGGCGGATGGTCCTCGCATCGAGGCGCGCGCCCACGTCGGTGAGGGAGGGCCCGACGTTGCCGTGGCTCGACGCATCGAGTCCCGGCAGCTCGTGGCAGATCGCGCAGTCCCCCCGCTCGCGCTCGAACACCACCCGCCGTCCGCGTTCCGGATCGCCGACGCCGAACGCGTCCCGGGTGATGGCGCGGTACCAGTCGCCCGCGTGACGCGCTTCCCGTTCGCGCACCCCCGGCTCGGCGCCGAGCGGGCTCTGTCCGGCCGTCCGCGCACGGATCGCGCCCTCCGCCACGTCGTAGACCCCGGAAACGGAGAAGCCGTAGTCGGACGCGGCCAGGCTGTAGCAGGTGTTCATCATGAACGGCGCGGGCGGCGGCCGGTCCCGGAGGAGGGCGACGACGGCCGCCGCGCACGCCTTCGCCTGGTTGTTCGCGGCGAACGCGGACTTGGGCATCGGCGTCGCCTCGATGGCGTCCCCGACGATGTGCACGCCGGCGGCGACCGTGGACTCGAAGGTCATCGGGTCGACGCTGCACCAGCCCCGTCCCTCGTCGAAGTCGCGCACGATGCCGGCGGCGCGCTGGGGCGGCACGAGGTTGCCGACGTCGACCGCGTGCTCGTCGAAATCCGTGATGAAGACCCCGTCGCGCACCGCGACCACCGTGCCGCTGTCCCGGCGCGGCACCCACTCGATCATCCCCGGATACCGCGCCCGCCAGGCCTCCTCGAAGAGCGGCTGCTTGGTGAAGGCGTCCTTGGCGTCGAGGATCAGGACCTTGGCGCGCGGGTTGCGCTCCCGGAGGTACTCGGCCGCCAGCGAGGCGCGCTCGTAGGGGCCGGGCGGGCACCGGTACGGATTGTCCGGCACGGCGATCGCGAACACGCCGCCGGGGCGCATGCCGCGGATCGCGTCGCGGAGCGCCACCGCCTGCGCGTCTCCGCGCCATGCGTGCAGGAAGCCGCCGGGTGCGCCGTCGATGGCGTCGTGGACGAGTTCGATCCCCGGCGCGAGCACCGCGCGATCGTAGGGCACGGCGCCCTCTCCGGTGATCACGAGCCGTTGCCCGGCGTCCACGGCCACCGCGCGGGCGGCGACATGCTCGTCGGCGACGTGGTCGAGGGGGAAGGCGATCGCCTCCGGCGGGAGCTGGCCGGCGACGACGCGATTGCTCATGGGACAGGTGACGTACGTCGTCGCGGGGTCGATCAGCGTGACGTGGAGGTCCGGGTCGTAGGCGTTGAGGTAACGCGCGCAGGTGGCGCCGCCGAAGCCTGCGCCCACCACGGCCACGCGGGGCCGGGCCGCTCCGACCACGGCGGGTGCGAACGCGGCGCCGGCGACTCCCGCGGCCGCCGCGAGCAGGCGCCGGCGCGTGGTCAAGGCGCCTCCCCGCCGGTCCGCGCCAGGGACTCGGCGACGGCCTCGATGTCCTCCGGCGTCAGTCCCGAGAGAAGGCGGTGCATGACGGTGTCCTCCGCCACGGTCAACGAGGAGAGCGCCGCGGCCGAGGTGCCGGAGAGAGGAGGGATGTGGATGTTGGCGGGGTGGTGACACGTGACGCAGGTCGCGGCGATCCGGTCGCCCCGGGAGAAGGCGTCGCTCTCGGCGGCGTGCACGCACGGCGCCGCGGCGACGAGGAGACCGACGGCCCATGAGGCGGCTCGCGACATGGCGACAGCATAATCCCAATGTGCCGCGCGACGCCGCGCCAGGGCGCGGGCGGGCGCTGCGTATAATCGCTGAACCTCCGGACCCACCCGCATGACGATGCATCAGCCAGGCATCTTCCAAGAGGGCACGAAGCACCACGCTTTCTTGGAGTTCACCGTCCAGGGCGCGCCGCGGGTCCTGCCGGGACGGGCCCTGGCGATCGCGGGGGTCGAAGCCGGACACCAGGTCGTGGGTTTCGGACCGGCGCTCTGTGAAGCGCTCGCCCGCGTAGCCGCCCCGTCGCGCGACTTCGGTTTCGATGCCCTCGACGGCATGGACGGCATGCACGCCCCCGCGACCCAGCGCGACCTCTTCGTGTGGCTGCACGGCGACCGCCGCGACGAGCTCTTCGCGCGCGCCCTCGCCTGGCGGGACGTGTTGGCCGGCGTCGCCGACCTGGCGCACGAGGACCACGGTTTCCTCTTCCGGGACAGTCGGGACCTGACCGGGTTCGTCGACGGCTCGGCCAATCCCAAGGCGGAAGCGCGCATGGCCGCGGCGCTGGTCGGGGACGGCGAGCACGCCGGGGGCAGCTTCGTCTTGGCGCAGCGGTGGGTGCACGACCTCGCCGGCTTCGCGGGGCTGGCGGTGGAGGAACAGGAGCGGGTCATCGGCCGGACGAAGCCCGACAGCGTCGAACTCACCGGGGACGCCATGCCCCCGGACAGCCACGTCAGCCGCACGGACCTCGAGCGCGACGGCCGGCCCGTCAAGATCTACCGGCGCAGCAGTCCCGTCGGGGGCGTGCGCGACGCGGGGCTCTACTTCCTCGCGTTCAGCGCGGACGTCGCCCGCTTCCGCTGGCTGCTCGACTCGATGTTCGGGCGTACGGGGGACGGGTTGCGCGACCGCCTGCTCGGCTGGTCGCGGCCGGTGACCGGCAGCATTTTCTACGCGCCGCCGCGGGAGGCGCTGCCGGCGGCGTTCGGCGATTGACCGGCGACCGCACGGGTGCGTGTGGCGGCGCTCGGGGGAAGTGGTAGCTACGGGCGGACTTGAACCGCCGACCCCGCGATTATGAATCGCGTGCTCTAACCAGCTGAGCTACGTAGCCGTGGGCGATATTGTCCGAGCCGGGCGCGTTCGGCGTCAAGGCGTCCTGGACGGAGTGGACGGAGGATCGGGCAGGTCCGTCTCTCCTTGAAAACCCGGGGACGATTCACTATATACGTTCTCAGGAACCACTCGGAGTGACCATGGCAGAGCCAAGATTCCATGCTGCTGCGGCCGCGCGGCCGGTCGTCGAAGTCAACCAGGTACTTCGCAACACCTACATGCTGCTCGCACTGACGATCGCCTTCGCCTGCGTGACGGGCGTCGCGGCGATCGCGATGAACCTGCCGCCGTTCAACTTCATCGTGTATCTCGTCGGCTTCTTCGGGCTGTCCTTCCTCGTCAACAAGACCGCCAACAGCGCCTGGGGCCTGTTCTGGACCTTCGTGTTCACGGGCTTCATCGGGGTGGCCGCAGGGCCGATCATCGGCTACTTCGCGGCGGTCAACCCGGGGATCGTGGCGCAGGCCTTCGGCGTGACGGCGGCGTCCTTCGTCGGCCTCTCGCTCTACACCATCGTGACCAGGCAGGACTTCAGCTTCCTGCGCTCGTTCCTGGTCGTGGGCTTCTTCGTCGTGCTCGGCGTGATCGCGTGCTCGTTCTTCTTCGACCTGTCGCCCTTCGCGGCGGTGATCTCGGCGTTCATGGTCCTCGTCGCGGCCGCCCTGATGCTCTACCAGACGAGCGAGATCGTGCGCGGCGGCGAGACGAACTACATCATCGCGACGAACAACCTGTTCGTATCCATCTACGTGATGTTCATGAACCTGCTGGCGCTGTTCGGCATCATGGGCGGCGACGACTGATCCCGCCGGGTCGGGACGGGCGAGCGCTAGGGTCGCCCGTCCCGCGCCATGCATGCGGTCCGGACGGGCCGCCGTTGGGTCGTCCTCGGGGCACTGCGCTCCGCCGCCAACGACCCCGCGTCAGACCTGGGTCAGCCGCCGGTAGGCCTTCTGTAGCGCCGTCGGCAGTTCCTCCGTCTCCTCGATCACCATGTAGCGCGCGTCGGGACACATGCGCCGCAGGTAGTCGTGGCCGGAGCGGTCCACCGTGATGCAGAACGTATAGACGCCGGCCCGCTCCGCCTCCTCGAGTGCCTTCGCGGTGTCGCGCAGGCCGTATTCGTGGTCGCCCCGCGTCGGCCCGTAGTCGCAGTCCTGCGGGAACCCGTCGCTCACGATCATCAGGACCTTGAGTGCGGCCCCGCTCGCTTCGAGCTTCGCGGTCGCGTGGCGGATGGCGGGGCCCATCCGCGTGCTGCGCTTCGGTTTCATGGCGGCGATCGCATCGAGGGCGCGGCGGTCGAGGGGCTGGTCGAACTCCTTGGCCACGTAGAACTCGACGCAGTCGCGGCCGTACCCCGAGAAGCCGTACACCGAGTAGCGGTCGCCGATGCCCTCGAGGGCGGTGGCGAGGAGCGCGACGGCTTCCTTCTGGATGTCGATGATGCGCCGGCGCTCGGGCGCGTCGGGCGGGTGGTCGAGCGCGGCGTAGGGATCGTCATCGTCGTCGAACCACGGGTCGCGGAGGTTCTGCGGCGCCGTCGCGCGGGGCTCGGATGACGGCTCCGCCGCGGGCTCCTTCGCCGCGACGGGGTCGTCCGTGGAGGCGGAGAGATCCACCAGGAAGGCGGCGCCCACGTCCCGGCGGAGCCGGTCCCTGCGGCTGTAGACGCGGTCGTCGGCGGACACGCCGGCGCGCAGGTCGGAACGCACCTCGACGATGGTGCCGAGGTCGAGTTCGTCGCCGTCCGCCACCTTCGCGACCCGCTGATAGCCGGCGGGCCGGATCTGCTCGAAGCGCCGGCGCACCGCGTGGGCGTGCGGTCGCACGGCGTCGAGGAGCCTCGCGCTCTCGGCGTCGTCCTCCGGCGCCAGGGCCTCCTCGAAGAGGCGGCACCAGCCGCGCCGGTAGCCGTGCGCGAGGTAGTCCCACTCGTCGTAGCGGAAGCTCCGTGCCGCGTCGTGCGCGTCGCCCAGGCGATGGCGGAGGGCCGAGCGCTCCATGTCGATGCGGCGCTGCAACTGGTCGCGCTCGCGCACCAGATCGCGCCCGATGTCGCGTATCTCGCCGTCCGCCTGGCCGTCCCCCACCTGCACCTCGCCGGCTTCCGCCGCGAGTTCGAAGGCGGTGATGCTCGCGGCGGCGCGGTCGAGTTCCTCCTCCCAGTCGGTGAGCCGCGCCTCGCGCTGCAGCCACTCCATCTGCGCCGGGAACTCCCGGCTCGGGTACGGGGACGCCTCGGGCGAGAGGGCCTCGTAGCAGGCGACGGTGGCCTCGGCCGTGGTGTACACGTCGGCCTCCGGGGCCCGGACCTCCTCCAGCGCCGGCGCGAGGTACGCGGGGGGTGGAGGGACGTGTGGCGCCAAAGCCTCGTGGTACCTGCGGGCGCCCGGGTACGTCGCGAGCGTCCGGGCCTCCACGCGCGCGAGCTCGAGCGCCTGGAACAGGCGGCGGGCCAGCGCCGGGGCGTCGAAGTGGTTGAAGAAGACGGTCAGGTCGGACTCGCGATGCGACTCGGGCCGCTCGCGGGCGGCGAGCTCGGGGATGCGCGCGCGCGCCTCGTCGATGTCGAACTCGAAGGTGCCGAATTCGTGGAAGCCGAGCTGCACCAAGACGCGCAGCCGGAAGACGGCGGCGTTCGCCTCGTCGTCCTCGAACAGCTCTATCGACTCCGGCAGGTAGACGCCGTTGCGGTCGGCGACCTCCTCGTCGCCGACCTTCAGGTGGCAGTAGTGTCCGGCGATGCCTTCGGCGAACAGCGCGAGCGGCCGCTCGATGTCTATGAGGTGGGTCATGACGGCGTCTTGGCTCCGAATTGGCCCATGGCCGGAACTGCGGCTACCGCCCCGCAACCGACGCCTTCGGCTCCGCTCGCGGCCCAGCCCCACCGGCCCACGCGCCCGCGCCGTCCTACGCGGGTGGCGGGAAACCCGGCTATGGCCAGATGACGTCGACGATGTCCGCTACCGCCTTCTGGACGTTGGCGTCGTCCGACACGGTCTGCACGATCGCGATGTCGCAGGCGCGACGCGCCGCGATGCCGTGTCGCATCAGCTCTCCGGCGTAGATGAGCAGGCGCGTGCTCACCCCTTCCTCGAAGCCGTGCTCGCGCAGGTGCCGCACCTTGACGCCGATGGCCGCCAGGCGGTCGGCGGCTTCGTCGTCCACTCCCGACTCGTGGGCGATGATCGTCGCTTCCACGTCCCGCGTCGGGTAGTCGAAGTCGAGGCTCACGAAGCGCTGCCGCGTGCTGGTCTTCAGGTCCTTCAGGATGCTCTGGTAACCGGGGTTGTAGGAGATCACCAGCAGGAAGTCGGGATGGGCGGCGAGCAGCTCCCCGGTCTTGTCGATGGGCAGCACGCGGCGGTGGTCCGTGAGCGAGTGGATCAGCACCGTGGTGTCCTTGCGCGCCTCGACGATCTCGTCGAGGTAGCAGATCGCGCCCTGGCGGACCGCGTGGGTCAGGGGGCCGTCCTGCCAGACGGTCTCGTCGCCGCGCAGCAGGAACCGGCCCACCAGGTCCGTCGCCGTGAGGTCCTCATGGCAGGACACGGTGACCAGTGGGTGCGGGCGGTCCTCCCGCGGCGGCGCCTCTTCACCACACTCTTCACCAAGCTCTTCACCACAAGAGAGAGCTTCGAAGAGCCGCCAGGTCATGTGCTCGATGAAACGGGTCTTGCCGCACCCGGTCGGCCCCTTCAGGAGCACGGGCAGGCGGCTCCTGTAAGCCGCCTCGAATACCGCGATCTCGTCGGCGAGCGGCAGGTAGTACGGCGCGCTCACCCGGGATAGAACGCGTCGCGCCCCTCCCGGTAGTTGAAGAACGTCTGGGCCGGGTTCCGGTTCACCAGGTTGCGCTTGAACATCGGGTGCCAGAGGCTGCGCACCTCGTGCTCGAGCTCGGTGATCGTCTCGCCGGTGTCGGGATCCACGACCGCCTGGAAGCGGTACTGGTGCTGGTCGGACTCCTCGGTCACGAGTTCGTGCTCCGCGAGGTAGGCGTGCGGCGCGCCGAAGTCGGCCACGTAGATCGCGATGTGGTGGCCGTCGTACTCGGGGATATCGTCCTCGGTTTCCCTGTACACCAGCCGCTGGTCGAACCCCATCGAGACTTCCGCCCGGCAGCCGGCGTTGTCGTCGAGCACCGCGGCGGAGGTGGCGAAGACCCGCTCGTAGAAGCGGGCGATCCCGGCCGCGGTGCCGGCGGGGATCGGCGTCTCGGCGTACGGGATGCCCAGGTAGCGTCCGGGGAAGCGGTCCGGCCCGTAGACGCGGATGTCGTTGCCCCAGGGGCAGGTCACGGCGATGTGGTCGTCGCGTTCTTCCCACGCGAACCGCGTGTCGGCGAGCGGCTTCGCCACGAACTGGAACCGCCGCTTGAGGTCGTCGAGGCTCGGCACCACCACGCCGATGTGCCCGCGCCATCGCTGTGCCGTGCTCTTCGGCAGGTGGAACTGCTGCTCGCCGGTATTGACCCACATGTTGAAGGTGCCGAAGTCGATGTACGGGTCGCGCGTGAAGCCGAGCCCCGTCACGTAGAAGAGCGCCGCGACCTGCTGGTCCGGCACGGTCAGGTTGATGTGCTCCATGTTGAGCACGTTGCCGATGTTCTCTTCGTTGCGGTCGAACTGTCTTGCTTCAGCCATCCCGGGACCCCCTTCCCGCAGGTGCGCGGCCGCGTGCCGCATCGACGCCCTGCGCGTCGCCGGATTATAGTCGGCGTTCGGGAGGACACCATGACCGACGGCTCCGAAGCCTCCGCAGCGGACACCGAGCGGCTGCTCGACGCGATCACGGCGTTGCTGCCGCCGATTCTGAACGGCATGGACGCGCTGGCGCACGTCAGCCGCCACCTGCACCCGCCGAACCTGGCGCTGCTCGCGGCGAAGGTGGCGGGGACGGACCAGCCCATACGGGACGCGCTGCCGGCCTTCCGGGAAGCGGACTGGCCGGAGCACCTGAAGGACTTCAGCAAGCAGGTCGAGAAGACGGCCGAGCATGTCTGCGAGGCCTTCGAGGGGATCGCGGAGGCCGCCCGAAGCCCGGAAGGGCCGATGCGCGCGTACCGGGCCATGCGCGGCGCGACGCGCGCCACGGAGTCGCTCTACGTCATCGCGGGGGCGCTGCCGCCGGTGAGCCGGTTCTTCCTGGAGCCGGGCCTGCGGGACGACGAGGCGCTGCTCGAGAAGCTCGCGAAGGCGGATGCCCGCCGGGACAACGTGGGCGTGATGCACGCCTCGAACGCCCGTGGCGAGCGCGGCGGGTTCTCGATGTACGTGCCGGAGTACTACGACGGCGCGGAGCCGTGGCCGCTGGTCATGGCCCTGCACGGCGGCAGCGGGCACGGCGCGGACTTCCTCTGGACGTGGTTGCGGGAGGCGCGCAGCCGCGGCGCCATCCTGGTCAGCCCGACCGCCCGGGGCCGCACGTGGTCGCTGATGGGGCCGGACGTGGACAGCGGCCACCTCGACACGATCGTCGAGCAGGTCTGCGAACGCTGGAACGTCGACCGCGACCGGCTGCTGCTGACCGGCATGAGCGACGGCGGGACCTTCGCCTACGTAAGCGGACTGCGTGGCGACTCGCCGTTCACGCACCTGGCGCCGAGTTCCGCGAGCTTCCACCCGATGCTGCTCGACGCCAGCCCGGCCGAGCGCCTGAAGGGACTCCAGGTCTACCTCATCCACGGCGTCCTCGACTGGATGTTTCCGGTGGAGATCGCGCGCACGGCCAACGCGTCGCTCACCGCCGCGGGGGCGGATGTCGTCTATCGCGAGATCGAGGACCTCTCCCACACCTATCCGCGGGACGAGAACCCGCGGATCATGGACTGGCTGCTCGGGGAGGGCGCTTCCACTACGCGCCGGGCCTGATCGAGTAGTTCAGCTCCGCCGCGCTCCGGTACGCGGGCCGCTCCCGGTGACGTTCCCGGTAGGCCTCGAGCGCCGGGGACAGGTCGAAGCCGTACGCGCGCGCCCAGTCGAGGCAGGACGTGAGGAGGATGTCCACGCCGGAGAACGCGTCGCCGACCGCGAACGGCGCGTCGCCCAGGCGTCGTTCCGCCCACCGGACCTGCTTGTTGAATCCGTCCCGCGCGGCCCGCATCGCCGCCGGCGCTTCGCCGTACAGCGCCGCCAGGTCGCCGTGCTTGCGCAGTACGTAGAGCGTGTGGGCGTCCAGCTCCATCAGGATGAAGGAGGTCCACTCGTTGTAGCGGGCCCGTTCGACGCTGCCGACCGCAGGCGTCAGGCCGCCGAACTTGTCGCCGAGGTAGGTGACGATGGCGGCGCTCTCCGTGAGCACGAGATCGCCGTCCACCAGGACGGGCACCTTCTCCTTGATGCTGAGCGCGCGGAACTCGTCCGTCTGCGTCTCGCCGGTACGCGGGCCGATGAGCTTCGCCTCGTACTCGACCCCGAGTTCGTGCAGGGCCCAGTGGGGCCGGATCGTGCGGCCGGTCGCGCCGCCCCAGAGCGTCAGGGTCATGGCGTCGGTCCTCCCTCGGCTGTCGCGCTCCGCGCGCGGGACGTTCGGCCGGCGGATGATAGCGCGGACTCCTTTTCATGGATGAATATCCAGGTATAATGGCAGGTCCATCCAGCCGGGGGGATTCGGAGGTGAACCGGAAGCAGGTCCACAAGGGGCGCGGCGCGGTGTCCAACCCGGCGGGCCGCTTCGAGCACCACCGGAGCGCGCCCGTGGACGATGGCTGGGCGCCCTCCGTGGGAGAGTTGGGAGAGTTGGGAGAGTCGGGCGACTTCGGCGAGTTCGAGGAGAGCACCCCGGAAACGCAGTTCCTGCCGGACCGGACGAAGAACCTCATCGCCACCAACGACTCCCCGGACATCCCCTTCAGCCAGTCGATCAACCCCTACAAGGGCTGCGAGCACGGCTGCATCTACTGCTACGCCCGCCCGACCCACGCGTACCTCGACCTCTCGCCCGGCCTCGATTTCGAGACCCGCATCTTCTACAAGACCGGTGTCGTGGAGCGCCTGCGGGAGGCGCTCGACCACCCGCGGTACACCTGCTCGACGCTGGCGATGGGGACCAACACCGACCCCTACCAACCCGGCGAACGCCGCCTGGAGATCACCCGTCGCATCCTGGAGACGCTGCTGGAGTACCGCCATCCGGTCAGCGTCGTGACGAAGGGCGCGGCGGTCGTGCGGGACCTCGACCTGCTCGTGCCGATGGCCGAACAGGGGCTCGCGGTCGTGATGCTCAGCGTCACTACCCTCGACAACGGACTCAAGAACCGGCTGGAACCCCGCACGGCTTCTCCCGGCGCGCGGTTGCGGGCCGTGAGGACGCTGCATGAGGCGGGCGTCCCGGTCGGGGTCATGGCGGCGCCGATGATCCCGTACATCAACGACCACGAACTCGAGCGCATCGTCGAGGCGGCCGCGGAAGCCGGGGCGAGGGACGTCCGCTACACCATGCTGCGCCTGCCCTACGAGGTGAAGGACCTGTTCAAGGAGTGGCTGCGCGAGCACTACCCGCTGAAGGCCGAACACGTCATGAGCCGGGTGCGCGACACGCGGGGTGGGTGGGAGTACAGCGCCGAGTGGGGCAAGCGCATGCGGGGGGAGGGACCCTTCGCCGAGTTGCTGGCCAAGCGCCACCAAGTCGCCGTGCGCAAGCACGGGCTCGCGGAGCGGGGCCTGCCGGCCCTCAGGACGGACCTGTTTCGTCCGCGGACGGAGCAGGTCCGCCTGTTCTGAGTTCTAGACCTCCCGCAGGGCGTCCAGGAACTCCTCGCGTGATAGGCCGGCCTGGTTCAGCAACCCCGACAAGGTCCCGGTCTTGAGTTCCCTGTGGGTCGGTACGACGCATCCCGATGGGCCACGCCGCATAACCACATGGCTGCCCCGTTGACGCATGGCGGTGAAGCCCAGCTTCTCGAGCGCTCGAATGGTCCGACGTCCAGAGACTCTCGGCAACTCACGCGGCACGCGGACTGACTTCGATAGTGGTGAGCAGCGCGTTGCCGCAGGGTTCTAACGGGAACTCGGCGACGTAGAGTTCCGTCGCTTCCCGTAGGTTGGCCAACGCCTCCTCGAGAGATTCCCCCTGCGTTGTCGTCCCCGTCTCGGGATTGGTTGCCGTGAATCCCCCTTCGGGGGCAGGTAGGAGCACTGCGGATAGCTGCATGATCTGTCTCGCGGGGGTGTCGGGGCGTTGCCGATCGGACCCGGGATGGTAGCACCGGCGTCGTTGGCGGGGACGTTTCTGGTCTGCCTACCCTCAGGACGGACCTGTTTCGGCCGCGGACGGAGCAGCTCGGGCTCTTCTGAACGGCGCCGCGAGCCAGACGCCGACGCCGATCGCGGCCCAGCCCATCACCATCGCCCACTCGTACGGCCACACCAGCGACGAGGGGCTGAACGGCAGGTAGAGCGAGAGCAGTCCGAGTGCGAGGACGATGGCCGTGACGCCGACGGTTCGGGGCCAGCGGACGCGGAACGGACGCGGCATTCCGGGATTCCTGCGCCGCAGCACCAGAAACGCGATGGGTACGAAGACGTACGCGACCACCACCGCCATGGAGCCCGCGTTGACGAGCCACACGAGGATGGACCGGCCGAACAGGGGCGAGATGCACGAGAGCACGCCGAGGACGACGATGCCGACCCAGGGCGTGCGGTACTTCGGGTGCAGCCGGGCGAACGCGGCCGGCAGCACGCCCGACTCCGCGAGGGCGAACATCAGGCGGCTGCCGCAGATGATGAACGCGTTCCAGCTCGTGAGGATGCCGCCCACGCCGCCGGCGATGAGCGCGGCCCCCGCCCAGCGACCGCCCCACAGGGACGCGGCGGCGTCCGCGGTGGCCACCGTCGACGCGCTGCGGGCGTCGGCATCGAGCGCCAGGGCGACGCCGAAGGAAATGGCCCCGTACCAGAGCACCGCCATCACGAGGGACCCGATGAGGAGCCACCCGATCCGCTGCGGGGGCAGGTCGATCTCCTCCGCGGACTGTGGCAGGACGTCGAACCCCACCATGAGGGCCGGGACCATGATGAGCACGGTGAGGACGCCGGTGACCGGCACGGCGACGAGCGGCTCGGCGTTCTGCCACGCGCCGTTGGCCCCGGCGCCGGCGAGCAGCAGCAGCCCGGCGAGCAGTATCGCCCCGGTGATGGCGCTCTGTACGAACGCCGCCGTGCGGATGCCGATGACGTTGATCCAGGTCATGACCACGGAGCCCGCCACGCCCAGGACCACGAAGCCGAGGTGCACGGGCGCCCCCGCTACCTGCCAGAGCGTGCCCATCCGGATCTCGGGGAAGAGGTACTCCACTGCGGTCGGCAGCGCCACGGACTCGAACACGCACACCGCCGTGTACGCCATCAGTAGCGCCCAGGTGCAGACGAAGGACCACCGGGGACCGAGTGCCGCATGTGTGTAGACGTGCTCGCCGCCCGCCTCGGGCATGGCGGAGACGAGTTCCGAGTACGTCAACCCGATGAAGGCGATCGCGACCCCCCCGGCGGCGAAGGCGATCAGCGTGCCGAGGGAGCCGGCGTTGTCGACCCAGTGTCCGGTGAGAAGGACCCAGCTCCACCCGATCATGGCCCCGAAGGAGAGCGTGACCACCTCCCGCGAGCGGAGCACGCGTATGAAACGACCTTTGGCCGTATGTTGCACGAGGCCGCTTGAGCCATGAACCGAAGTCATTCGTTCTCCGAGTTTTGACTGAGTTGGGACCGCAACCGCCCGGATGCGGATTGCGCTGGCCGTGCCCTCGCGGGTCTTTTCGCCCCGTGCGCGCACGTGGTCCTTCAACCATAGGGCACCGCTATGCTCTCAGTCTCGAGTACGCGCACGCCTGTGCGTACACAGGGGCGAAATCCTCCGCGATCATCACGTCCCCTCGTGCAACATGCGGCCAGGGAATGTCAGAATCCGCCGCCTGCCGAAAGCGCGGAGCATTCTGCCCCATCGCCATGGATCGCGACAGGACACTGACCGTCCCGGTCGGGCACAAGTGCGCATGCGTCGTGGTCGCGGCGGATGGCGGTCTCGAACTCTGGCTCGACGGCTGCCTGCGCAAGCGGCGCGAACCCTCCCCACGCGAACCCCTGTACGTCTGGACCAACGTGGAATTGCACTGGGAGGAGCACCGCTACGTGGAGGCCCGCTACTGGCCCGGCGAGGGCCGGCTGGAGGTCACCGTGAACGGCGAGCCGGTCGCTCCGGCGGCACCCGGGTAAGGGGTTTCAGTCCCAGGGCCGCACGATCACCTTGCCGTGCGCGTTGGGTCGGGCGAGATCGTCGAACGCGTCGGCGACGCCGTCGAGCGCGACGGTGTGCGTGACGATCGGTCCGACGTCGAGCTTGCCGTCGGCGATGTGGTGCAGCGTCTCGTGGAACTCCCGCACCGTGTAGCCCAGCACGTACTGGACGTTGAGTTCCTTGTTGACGGCGATCAACGGCCTCGAGTGGTCCGTCTGCAGGCAGACGCCGACGATGACGATGCGCGCCCGCTGCGGCGCGTTCAGGAAGATCTCGTCGATCATGCCGGGGACGCCGACGCACTCGAAGACTACGGTCCGGTCCCGACCGGTGATCTCGGACAGCCCGTAGGGACTCCGCTCGCGGGGATCCACCACGACGTCCGCCCCCAGGGCGATGGCCAGGTCGCGCCGCCTGGAGGAGAACTCGGAAACGGCGACCGGCCCCGCGCCGCGGGCCTTCAGGTTGGCGGTCACGGCCAGCCCCACGGGTCCGGCGCCGATGACGACGATCCCCTCGTTGCCCACGAGGCGCGCCATGTTGACCGCGTGGTAGCCGACGGCCATGGGCTCCGTCAGGGCGGCGTGGTCCTTCGGCGTGCCGTGGGGCACCGGCATCAACAGCCGCTCGGAGAGCAGCATGTACTCCCCGAAGCCCCCGGGCGCCTCGGTCGAGTAACCGACCCCCACGGTGACCGGCCGGTCCAGGGCGGGCACCGAGCAGACGAGGTCTCCGGCCCGGAGGTCGCCGCGCGTCTCCATGACTTCGGCGCAGAACTCGTGACCGAGCACGACGGGGTCGAACGTCGTGAGCTTGAAGGCGCCGCCCGCCTCGATGCTCGTCGCGACGAACTCCTCGGTGTGGCGCGCCGCGTGCAGGTCGGACCCGCAGATGCCGCAGGCCACGGACTTCACGACGACTTCGCCCTCGGCCGGCGTCGGGTCTGGCACGTCCTCGACCCAGAGGCGCTCGCGTTCCATGAGCGCGGCGCGCATGGTCAGCCCCCCGGCGCCGCCGTCACCCGCGGCGTCAGGTGCGTGGCGCGCCTGAAGTCATCCACGATGTTGTACAGGCACGGCACCAGGATCAGGGTGATGACGGTGGCGAAGACGATTCCGAACGCGAGCGAGACCGCCATCGGGACGACCATCGACGCCTGCATGCCGCCGGCGGCGAGGATCGGGACGAGCCCGAAGAACGTCGTCAGCGACGTCAGCAGGATCGCCCGGAACCGGCCCTTGCCCGACTCGAAGGCGGCGCTGGCCGGCGAGGCGCCGAGGGACACCGCGCGGTTCACGAAGTGCACCATGATGAGACTGTCGTTCACCACGACGCCGGACAGCGCAATGATGCCGATCAGCGAAACCGCGTTGAGGGTCAAGCCGAGCAGCAGGTGCCCGATGACGGCGCCGATGATGCCGAACGGGATGGCCGTCATCACGATGAGCGGCTGCACGTAGGACTTGAGGGGAATCGCCATCAGGGCGTAGATGCCGAAGAGCGCCGCGAGATACGCGTAGCCCATCGCCTCCAGGGACATCCGTTCCTCCCGGGAACTGCCGGTGAGGTCGTAGGTCACGCCCGGATAGCGGCTCAGGAGCGTCGGCATGAACTCCTCGGTCACCTGCGCCACCACCCGCATCGGCTCGGCCACGGCCAGGTCGGCGTTGGCCTTGACGGTCACGGCGGTCTGTCCGTCCGTGCGCGTGATGGCGTTGTAGCCCTGGACGATCTCGTACTCGCCCACGGCGCCGAACGGGACCTCCCGGCCGTCGGGCGTGCGGATCCACATGTTCTCGAGGTTGCCGATGGACTTCCGCTCCGCGCGGGGGTAGCGGACCATCACCTTCACCTCGTCGTCGCCGCGCTGGATGCGCTGCGCTTCGGCCCCGTAGAAGGCCTCGCGAACCTGGCGGGCGAGGTCGGCCAGCGTGACGCCGAGGGCGTCGGCCTCCGGGCGGATGCGCAGCTTGAGCTCTTCGGGACCGGCGCTGGCGCTGCTCTTGATCTCGTAGAGGCCTGCGTACGTGCGCAGGTGGTCGACGAGTTCCACCGCCGCCTCCTCGACGAGGCGGTGGTTGTTGCCCTTGAGGGAGATCTGGATGGGCGCATCCCCGCCCATGTGCATGCTGGAGTAGAACTTGAGCTCCTTGGTCCCGGCGATCTCCCCGACCTTGTCGCGCCAGCGCTGCTCCACCTCCTTGGGGCTCACCGGGCGGTCCTCGCTCCTGTCGAGTTCCACCTGCATGCGCGCCTTGGCCCCCTCCCACACGTAGGCGAACAGGGACTGGGCGACATCCACGTCGATGTTCCGCTCGGCCTTGATGTCCTCGTTCACCGCGCGCAGTCCCGCGTCCATCTCCTCCACGATGTCCCGGATGAGGGATTCGGGAGCCCCTTCCTGGAGCTCCACCTGGGCGACGACGAAGTCCGCGTCCATCTCCGGGAAGAAGACGAATCGCACCAGGCCGCTGGCGACGAGCCCGCCGGCCAGGATGAGGAGCCCGACGAAGAAGGCCAGGGTCGCGTAGCGGAACTCGATGGCCCGTTCGAGGATCGGCGCATAGACGTTCTCGATGACCCACTTGAGCCCCCGGTCGACCCGGTCGGCGAAGCCGGCCTTCGGTCCGTGCGAGGACTTCATCACCGCGAGATGGGACGGCAGGATGAGCTTCGACTCGACGAGCGAGAAGAGCAGGCAGAACACCACCACCCAGCCGATCGCGCCGTTGACGGTCGACATCGGCCCGGTGACCAGCAGCATCGGCAGGAACGCCATGACCGTCGTCAGCACGCCGAAGGTGGCGGGCACCGCGACCCGGCGCGCGCCGGCGACGATGTTGGCCGGCGTGTAGCCCCGCTCCTCGGTATAGGTGTAGGCGCTCTCCGCGATGATGATCGCGTCGTCCACGACGATGCCGAGGACCAGGATGAACGCGAACAGGCTCATGATGTTGATCGACACGTCCACGAACGGGACGGGCAGCATCATGAAGGCGCCGAGGAAGGCCACCGGCAGCCCGATGATCACCCAGGCCGCGATCTTCATGTGCAGGAAGATGCCGAGGATGACGAACACCAGCACCGCGCCCATCGCCATGTTCTCGAGCATCATGTTGAGGCGGCCCTTCAGGTAGAACGAGCCGTCCGCCCAGGCCGTGAGACCGACGCCCTCCGGCAGGGTGGCCTGGCGCTCGCCGACGAAGCGGCGCACCGCCTCGCTGATCTCGATCTCGTTCTCTTCCTTCGTCGACATGACGTTGATGCCGAAGCTCGGTTCGCCGTTGAAGAAGGCGAAGCTCTCCACCTCCGCGAACCCGTCCGTGATGGTCGCGATGTCGCCGAGGGTGACGCGGGTCCCGTCCGGCCGGGTCAGCAGCACGATCGCCTCGAACTCGGTACCGGTGTAGGCCTGCCCCTTGGCGCGCAGGCGGATGTCCCCGGCCTCCGAACGGATCGCCCCGCCGGGCAGGTCGATCGACCAGCCACGGACGGCGCGGGCGACCTGATCGAGCGTGAGGCCATATTGGCGCAGGGTGTGTTCGGAAATCTCGATCGAGATCTCGAACGGCCGCGAGCCCATCACCTCCGCGTAGGACACTTCCGGCAGCGCGATGACTTCCTCCCGGATGCGCTCCGTGAGCTGCTTCAGGGAAGCCTCGTCGAGGTTTCCGTGCACCTGCAGGTTGAGCACGCCGCGCCGGTGCGTGTACTTCGAGATGACCGGCCTCTCGGTTTCGGCCGGGAACGTGGAGATGCCGTCCACCGCGAGCTTCACCTCGTCGGTCACGTCCGCCACGTCATGGCCTTCCTGGACCTCGATCATGACCTGGCCCATGCCTTCGAAGGCGATGGAGTCGACGCGGCGAATGCCCTGGATGGACTCGATGGCCTCCTCGATCTTGACGACGACGCCTTCCTCGACCTCCTGGGGCGCGGCGCCGAGATAGGGGACGGCCACGGTGATCCGGCCGAAGTTGAACTCGGGGAAGCTCTCCTTCTTGACGACGATGAGGCCCCAGATGCCCCCGCCGACGATCAGGAACATCAGCAGGTTGGCCGCCACGTGGTTGGTGGCGAACCAGCCGATCAGGCCGCGGACCTCGGGTTCGTCCTCGAGTGGGAACGACCCGCCTTGGGGGTCAGCCACCCAGCCGCACCTTCATGCCGGGGAGCGGCTGGTCGATGGGGGTGGTGACATAGCGGTCGCCGTCGGCGATTCCGGCGGCGATGTAGGCGAACTCGTCGTCCGTGCGCACCACGTCCACTTCGCGGGGGTGGATGGCGAGGGCATCGTCGACGACCCAGACGGCGGTTCCCCGCACCAGGGCGTGCCGGGGCAGGGCGAACAGGTCGCCGCCCGCCGTGCCGGCGATCTCCGCCGCCACGAACGTTCCGATGCGCAGGGGCCGGGCCGGTTCCTCCGGCGCGCGGTTCAGGTCGTAAGGGTCGTCGACCTGGGCGACCACGTAGAGCACGCGGCTCGCCGCGTCGAACACGCCTTCGGAACGCACCACCCGCGCGGTCCGCGAGAAGGCGTCGTCGCCGAACCGGGCGTGCAGCGTGACCGGTAGCGTCCCCCCGCCCTCGAGACGCTCGAGGTCCAGGTAACGCAGGTCCTGCTGCGTCAGGGGCAGGCGCACCTCGGCGCGGTCCACGGCGAAGGCGCGCGCCAGTTGCGCGCCGACGTTCACGAACTGGCCGACATCGGCGATCTTCTCGCGGATCATGCCGTCGTAGGGCGCGCGGATGACGGTGCGCCGCAGGTCCTCCCGCGCCTTGTCGTACTCGGCGTTCTTCGATTCGAGTTCGGCGAGCGCCTGCTGCAGTTGCGGCTTGCGCAGGGTGAGGTCCGAGGCGGGCCCCCGAGCCGCGTCCAGCCGCTGCAGCCGCTGCCAGTCCTCGAGCGCATAGCCGGCGAGGGCGTGTTCGGTCGCGACCTGCGTGCGGGCCTTGGCGACCTCGGCGCGGGCGCGTTTCACGCTCGCCTCGTAGATCCGCGGGTCCATGCGGATGAGCACGTCGCCGCGCTTGAAGAATCCGCCGCTGACGAACGCAGGGGACACCTCCACGATCTGTCCGGCGACCTCCGACACCAGGGTCGTCTCCGTGCGCGGCGACACGGAGCCGCGGGAGGAGACGGTGAAACGGACGGGCTCGCGCTCGGCGACGGCGACGGACACGAGCAGCGAGGGCGGCGGCGCGGGCTTCTGCATCGCTTCCGGCCGCGACTGGATCATGACGAAGGAGGCGCCGACGGCGACCGCCAGGAAGACGACGGGGAGGAGGATCTTCAGGAGACCGTGCATTTTCGGGTACCGCTCCGGGCGCGTCCGCTCGCTGGTCACGCGCTAGTGACGGTACGAAAAGTAACGTACAGTGCGCGCATCTTAACCGATGGCCCCCGGCAATGTCCGACCGCCTGGCCGCGCGTCCATCGACCGCCGACACCGCCGTTCCCGACACCGCCGTTCCCGACGCCGCTGCGACCGCGTTCGCCCGCGACGGCTACGTCGTCGTGCGCGGACTGGCGCCGCTTGACGCCTGCGCCGGCATGGCGGCGGCGGCGGAGGCCGCGCTGGACCCGCTGGTCGGCCCGGCGGAGTTCGAAGCCGACGTCGGCTACCCGGGCGCTCCCGCCGCCCGCGGCGCTCGCGGGGGAGACACGCCGCGGCGCCTGCTCAATGCATACGCGCGCGGCGCGGAGTTCCGTCGCTGGGCGACGGACGCCGGCGTGCGGGCGACGCTGTCCGCCCTGACCGGCGGTCAGCGCATGCTGCTGTCGCAGTGCCACCACAACTGCGTCATGACGAAGCACCCGGGTCACGGCAGCGCCACCCTGTGGCACCACGACATCCGCTACTGGTCCTTCGAGCGTCCGGACCTCGTTTCGGTGTGGCTGGCGCTCGGTCCGGAGACGGCGACGAACGGCGCGCTGTGGGTGATTCCGGGCAGCCACGCGCTGCACGTGCGCCGCGGGCGGCTGGACCGGGACCTGTTCCTGCGTCCCGAGCCGCCGGAAAACGCGGATCTCATCGCCTCCGCGGTGCCGCTCGAACTGGACCGCGGCGATGTCCTGTTCTTCCACTGCCGCCTCTTCCATGCCGCCGGCCGCAACGACTCGGACCGCGTGAAGCTGTCGGTCGTGTTCACCTATCACGATGCGGACAACCGGCCCATCCCCGGCACGCGCTCGGCGCGCTATCCGTCGATCGCGCCGTGAACGACGACGCCTTCCGCGAGGCCATGGAGGCCCTGGACGGAGTCGAGCGCCTCGACTCCCGCCGGTTGCCGAACGCACCCCCCGGGGCGCCCACGCCGGGGCAGAAGCGGCGCCGGGACGCGGCCGTGGCGCGGGAACTCGAACCGGATCCGAACTACCTCCACACCGGGGAGGTTCGGGCCATGGATCCGTACGAGCGGTTCGAGTGGAAGAAGGACGGCGTGCAGCCTGCCGTGTTCCAGAAACTGAAGGGCGGCGGCTACGAGGTGGAAGGACGGCTCGACCTGCACCGGCGCACCATCGAGGAGGCGCGACGGGACGTCTACCGCTTCCTCGCCGTGTGCCGCGGGCGGGGCTGGCGCTGCGTCGCGATCCTGCACGGCCGCGGCATCAGGAGCGCGACCCCGGCACGGATGAAGAGCTACGTCGCGCACTGGATGCGGCAGGCGCCCGAGGTCATCGCCTGCTCGAGCGCGCCGCCGCGGCAGGGCGGCACCGGCGCCGTGTTCGTGCTGCTGCGCAAGAGCGCGGCGAGCAGGGAGGAGAACCGGGAGCGGTACGGGGGTAAGGGGTAGGAGCGCATCGCGGCAGCGCGACCATGATGGCCTTGGGGGCGCCGGCGAAGCTCGCTCCCGCCCGTGTCGAACTACGGCACCGGTTCCTCGCGCCGCCCCTTGGGCGCGGCGACGCCGGCGGAAGCCAGCAAGCTTCGAGCCGCGGGTTCGCCGCGCCCCAACGCACGGCCCAACCCCACCAGACCCCCGATACGATCAAGTTCGACCATGGCGGCGGGAAGAGCGTCGGCCATCACCCCGGCCAGCACGCGGGACGCCGGCGTTTCCGTGGGCGCGGCGCGGGTCTGCAAGTCCCAGATCGCGGGCGCTCGTCCGGCGGCGCCCGTCGCAAGCTCCCAGAGTTCCGTGACCCCGGCGTCCCGGTATATGCCCCGCTTGTTCGTCGAGCGATGGGCATGCTCGACCTCGACCACCAGATCGCGCGGCTCCCCTTGCATCTCGGCGATGGCGGCTTCGCGACCGCGTGAGTGCATGAGGACGAGAAATCTCTCGGCGCGCGGACCGACGAAGAACGATTCGTCGGGATCGGCCCGGGCGGACCCGCCGCCCGCGCGCGCGGCATGCGCGGAAGTCGCGCCCATGGGCACGACCGCCAGCCCGAAGCATTCGCAAAGCGCCTGCACGAGTTCCAAGGTTCCACGTGCCGTGCTCTCGTGCATGGCGCTGGGCGCCATGAACACCGCGATCTGGCTCGCGAGGTCGTACCAGGCCTTGCGGAACTGCACCCCGAGGCGCTCGACCACGGACGCGAACACTTCCGGACAACCGCCGGAAAGCTCGACCGTCGCCGAGCCCAGCGACCCTCGCCCCTCGCGCCACTCGGGGATCACCTGAGCGCGCTCGACGGGAAGTTGGGTGGAGGTCATCGTTCAAAACCGCACGGTGTCCCCGACGCCGCAACCCTACCACTTCGGTGGGGTCGGATGACTCCTTTCCTGGTGGCCGTCCCGGTCCCCTGGGTTACCGCAGATCTCTCGCCACGGCCTCGAAGCTGGCCGACGCCGAGCGCAGGTTCTCGACGATCTCGTCGGCGAGCACCTCCGGCTCCGGGAGGTTCTCCAGATCGGTCATGGAGGCGTCCTTCAGCCAGAACACGTCGAAGCTGGCCTTGTCGCGCCGCAGCAGTTCGTCACGCGCATAGGCGCGCCACCTCCCGTCCGGGGTCTCCTCGCTCCAGGTCGGTTCGCGGAGGTGGCGGTTCTCGGGCCCGTAGCACGCAACGAAGTCTTCCAGATGCGCATGGGTCAGCGGCTTCTTCTTGAGCGTGTGATGCACGTTGGTGCGGTAGTCGTAATACCAGACCCTTGAAGTCTGCGGATCGGGACTGGAGGGACGGTTGTCGAAGAAGAGAACGTTCGCCTTGACGCCCTGCGCGTAGAAGATGCCGGTCGGCAGCCGCAGGATCGTGTGCAGGTCCGTGGTCTGCAGCAGTTTCCGGCGGATCGTCTCGCCGGCGCCGCCCTCGAACAGCACGTTGTCGGGGACGACGACGGCCGCGCGCCCGGCAGTCTTCAGCATCGTCCGGATGTGCTGGACGAAGTTGAGCTGCTTGTTCGACGTCGTCGCCCAGAAGTCCTGCCGGTTGTAGGTCAGGTCGTCGGTCTCCTGTTCGCCCTCGGCGTTGGTGAAGCTCATCGAGCTCTTCTTGCCGAACGGCGGATTGGCCAGGACGTAGTCGAAGGTGTCCGAGGGCGGCGAAACCAATGCGTCGGCGGGCGAGATGGCGGTGTCGCCGGTGATCTCCCCGATGCCGTGCAGGAGCAGGTTCATCAGGCAGAGACGCCGCGTTCCCGCCACGATCTCGTTGCCGTGGAAGGTGGCGTGCTTCAGGAACGTCTTCTGGTCCCGGTCGAGGGCGTGGTTCTCCGGATTGGCGAGGTACGCGTGGGCGGCCAGGAAGAACCCGCCCGTTCCGCAGGCGGGGTCGGCGATGGTCTTGCCCGGCTCGGGGCGTACGCAAGCCACCATGGCCCGGATGAGGGCTCGGGGCGTGAAGTACTGTCCGGCGCCGGACTTCGTGTCTGCGGCGTTCCGTTCCAGGAGGTCCTCGTAGATGTCGCCCTTCACGTCGGCGTCGAGCGTCACCCAGTTCTCGCCGTCCACCATGTCGATCAGCCGGAAGAGCTTGGCCGGGTCGTCGATCTTGTTCTGCGCCTTGGCGAAAACCTGGCCCAGCATGCCTCGTTCCTGGCCGAGCGTGCGCAGGAGTGCGACGTAGTGGGCTTCGAGCTCGGCGCCCTGGCGGCGGGTGAGGCTCATCCAGTCGCAGCCCTCCGGGATGCCGATGTCGCGCTCGTAGGGCGGCCGGGCGTACTCGTCGGCCATCTTGAGGAAGATCAGGTAGGTGAGCTGCTCGAGGTAGTCGCCGTAGCCCACGCCGGCGTCGCGTAGCGTGTGGCAGAAGCTCCAGACCTTCGAGACGATGGAGGCGGTGTTCATTGGCGGGATTCCGCGAGTTGGCGGGCCAGCGCGTCTCCGGCCGGCGTGCGACGGTACCGCTGGTTTCTGCTTGTGGGCTTGTCGGGCAACGTCATCTCGATGAGGCCGGCTTCGAGTGCGGGGTTGAGGCATATCTCCAGGAAATGCGGGCGGTGCGTAATGCTCAAAAGGTCCTGCAACTCGTGCCGTCGCATTTCCCGTGTCAGCGCCAGGATCAAACGACCGACTTGTGGGGTGACTTGTTCGGTATCTTGTTCGGTATCTTGTTCGGTGATTGGACCGTTTTCTATATATTTCAAGGCGTTATCATGTACGGTGTCCTGTCCGGCATCTTGTTCGGCGCTGTCGCCATTCGGCCGGAGCGGAAACGACGGGTGCGCCGGCAGCCGGACGCGAAACCAGGTGCGATCCTCGTCGGTCTCGAAGCTCGGTGCCGGCGAGCCGTTGTTGCGCATCGCCCGCAGGATCTTCGGCACGCCCGTCGAGCGGCCTTCCGCCAGGTCCAGTTCCTTCAGGAATTCGCCGATCCGCCGGTTGCGATACCTGCGGCTCACCGCCTGACCTCGCCGGAGATCCTCCATCCGGATCGAGCGGTCCGCGCCGGGATAGCTCAGGACCAGCAACTCTTCGGGCGTGATCCGCACCTCCACCGGTTCGCGCTCCTCGTAGGAGCGGTGGTAGATGGCGTTGCCGAGCGCCTCCTCGATCGCCGCCCCGGGGAAGTTCCAGAACCGGTCGGCTTCTGGCCTGTCGGGGTGCTTGACGACCGCCTCCTTCAGGAAGTTGCGCTCGATATAGGTCACGGCGTCGCGGAGGATCGCTGCGAGCGGCCCGCGAAACTCCTTCTCCTCGAAATGGTCGCCACCGGGGCCGTCCGGGAACCAGACCACGTCGATCTGCGTCGCCGGGAAGAACTCGTGCGGCCGGTCGTTGAAGAACAAGAGGCCGACGTTCTTGGGGAACAGGGCTTCCGAGGGGCCGCCGACAATGTTCATGCGTCGTCCCAGGACGTCCATCGACAGCTCGGCTACTTCCCGCAAGAGGTCGCTGCCGACGTCCTGCAGGTGTTGCTGAATCAAGCGGAAGGAGAGGTCGTCGAGCGAGGCGTTGTGGTGGTAGCGGTCGTCGAACGGCACGGTCGCGGCCAGCCCGAGCAGCTCGCGCTCGTCCTCGCCGCGCGCCCGCACCGTGCTGCTGTGCTTGCGGATGTGATACGCCCATTCGCGGCTGCTTGTCGACAGGCTGACTCTCGTGCGATACGGACGGGTTTCGCCGCCGGGCGCGTACAGCACGAGGATCGTCTTGCCGTCGGTCTCGTGGACCGCCGTCAACGGATGGTACGGGGGCTGAATCGCTGCGTTCCCCAGGTTGAGCAAGTCCTTCTGTATGCCGTCGATGGCATCTGGGTCCAACCCCTTCGGCGGCAGCACGGGACGGCCGTCCCGTTCCTCCACGCCGAGCACGACATAGCCGCCGCCGAGATTGTGGAAGTCGTTCGCGAACGCGCCGAGCGTATGCAGGACGCTCTCCGGGTTCCATCCGGCCTTGTACTCGATGCGCTCGCCCTCGATGGTGCGCCGCCGCAAGAGGTGGTCGATGTTGATGGGAAGTGCCTCTCTCATCGTGGCTCCGCAGTGTTCGCTGGCCGAGCCCTCTTCGCGGTCCTCGCCCGATGCAGGTGCGGCCCAGCGTCCAGTAGCGCGGAGAGTCGACGGGCCGAATCGGCTATCATGGAGTCATGAAACGAAAGACGCTCTCCGTGATGAATCCTCACCTCCGCGACGCCGCCAAAGCGGATCGGCAGCGGATTCGCAGCGTGGCCAGTTCGACGGCGATCGAAACGGGACAGCCCGTGCAGGAGATCGAAGCAAGGATCATTCATCTGCGTACCTTGCCGTCTCGCGTAACACTCGCCTGACCAAGCCCTTCATGGGTCCATGGTCCGTCATGCCCGCCTGAATGGCGGCGACATAGTCGGTTCTCCGTTCATCCCAAGTCGTGTAGTCCAGTTCATGGCGGCCCGCCTGGAGGGCCATCACGTTTGCCAGCAGGCGCGACAATCGGCCGTTTCCTTCTCGGAACGGGTGGATCAGTATCAGCTCGACGTGAACGACGGCGATCGCTTCGGTTAGTTGATCCTCGGACATTCCGGCACAAGGCGTGTGAACTGAAAGTACCTCCTCATCGAGCTTGGCCATGAGCCTCGCTACCTGGCCGCCGGCCGCAAACATGAAGTCCCCCTTGCTCATGTTAAGTGTGCGGTACCTGCCGGCCCAGGCGTACACGTTACCCAGCCAGCGACGATGCCATTCACGAATGTCGGCAACGGTAAGGCGCTGATCCGTTTCGACCGAGTCGACGACATGGTTGTGTAGCTTGTCGAACAGGCTCAGTTCGAGGTCATCCATTTCTTTCGGGTCGGAGACGCCAAGCTTGTTCGCCAGCACACGGCCGCATGAACCGGGTTCGAACTGCGCTTCGATGTTTCCCGTCGTGTCGTAACGACCACTCACGAGCGCGTCACCTCTCGCTTCCGTGACACGAGCCTACGCCTTTGCGGCCGGTTCGCTGCCTTGATGCGCTCAAGGAGCACGGCGGCGGCTTCGTCATCGGGGTCCTGGGAGACGAGCTTGCCGGCGAAGGCTCTGTTCAGGACGGACTGGCGGAGCGCGTGGGCGCGGGCGAGGTTGGTGGTGATCTCGGCTTGAAGGGCGTTCGCAGGCTCGAGGCGCTCCTCGAGGATGCGAACAATCTCTGATTGCTCCGCAAGAGAAGGAAGAGGAAGTACAAACTCACGAACGTGGCCTTGGTTGATCTTGTATATTCCCGCCGTGGTCCGAGCCGCCATCTCGATCTGCTGGCGTACGGTGGGGGAGTTCCACGCCAAGACGAAATACTCTGGCCGAACGGCATTCGTGTCCAGACGCACCCGGATCATGGTGTCCGGAAACGCGACCGGCGTCGGCTCATCCAGAACACGACCGCCGATGCCAACCAGCTTCTTGCTGCCGTTGCCTCGCGAGATGAATATGTCACCTCGTTTCACGAGGAACGGCTTGGCGTCGCCTTCGGTCCAGTCGCCTTCTTTGGACTCCCGAAGGTCGATCTTGCCGCTCTTGAGCGCGGTGAGGCGAAGTACGGGAAAGCCTCCTTCTTTGTCTTTGGCGGATCGACCGTTGACGAGCGGCGCGTCGAGCAGCGCCCGCACATGGACGCTCGGCCAAGGGAAACGCGCTGACGGGGAAGGGACATCGAATCGGGCAGACGCTTCTGGGCTTTCCTGTTGGTGGGTATTCGTTGCCCGCCATCCGGCGGTGAGGCTGCCGTCAAAGGCCGACTTGAGCAGTGAATGCCGGTAGAGGCCGATAGCTCTTTCGGCATCGCGAAGGTTCTCGACTCCGCGGTCGATCTCGTCGAATAGAGCCTCGATCTTCTCGACAATGCGGCCCTGTTCCAGGGTGGGTGGCAGTTCAAGCCGTTGCTCCTTGACTTGGTCTTCCTTGACCGCCGGATAGCTCACGCCGTATTGCTCGCCGGTTAGCGCGGAAACGAAGTCATGA
>JAJDVW010000009.1 GCA_022825925.1 Pseudomonadales bacterium
CTCGACGATCATCTCCGTGAAGCTGCCCTGTTCGGACTCGACGCGGATCGACCCGCCGTGCTCGCGGACCACGTCGTTGGAGAGCGACAGGCCGAGTCCCGTGCCCTGGTCCGTGGGCTTGGTCGTGAAGAAGGGGTTGAAGATCTTGTCGGCGACCTCCTTCGGCATGCCCGTGCCGTTGTCGCGCACGCGGATCTCCACCCGGTCTTCGTGCCTTCGGCTGACGATGTTGAGCGTCGGCTCGAAGGACCGCCCCTCGGCCTCCTCCGCGAGCCGCCGCTCGTGCGTCGCGTAGCAGGCGTTGCCCACGAGGTTCAGGATGACGCGGCCGAGATCCTGGGACGCCACCTCCAGGGTGCCCATCCCCGGGTCGAGGTCCTGCTTGATGTCCATCCGGAAGTCCGAGTCGTTGGCCCGCGCGCTGTGGAAGGCCAGGCGCGCGTGGTCGTCGATGAGTTCGTTGATGTCCGTGGGCTGCCGCTGGGTGTCCGTGCGCTGCATGCGCAGCATGTCGCGCACGATCCGGTCCGCGCGGTCCCCGTGGCCGCGGATGAGCTTCAGGTTCTCCGTCAGGTCCTCCCCCAGCTCGCCGACCAGGTCGCGCTGATCCTCCGTGAGCGCGTTCTCCGCCTCCTGCAGGGTCTCGATCAGTTCTTCGAGGAGTTCCTCCGACGCCTCCGAGAAGTTCTTGACGAAGTTCAGCGGGTTCTTGATCTCGTGCGCCACGCCGGCGGTCAGCTCGCCGAGCGCCGCGAGCTTCTCGCGCATGACGATCTGGTCCTGGGCCCGGTTCAGTTCCTCCAGCGTCTGCTCGAGCGTGTCGTTCTTTTCGCGCAGCTCCTCGGCAAGGCGCTCGACGAGGTTGAGCCGCTGCACCTCCAGCGCGTGACGGCGGAACACCTCGAGCGCCGCCGCCATGTCGGCGACCTCGTCGCGTCCGCCGATGTCGACCGTGGCCTCGAGGTCCCCCCCGGCCATCGCGCGCATGCGATCCGAGAGACGCCCCAGCCGGCGCAGCAGCACGCGTCCCACGAACAGCCAGGCGATCAGGATCGCGCCCACGATGCTGATGCCGTTGAGCGCGAGGAGCAGGTTCTGGCCGGTGAGGATGGCGTCCGCCGAGGCCTGCGTGGCCGCGCTCGCGCTCTCGCGCGCCTCGCTCACGAGACCCTCCACCTCCAGCGCCAGGTCATTGGCGAGGGCGCGGTTCTCCGCCAGCAGGCGTTCCTGCCGCTCTACGCCCTCCAGTTCCGCCGCGCGCAGGTCGAACCCGCCGCCGTCGCCGGTCCCGAGCTCCGTCAGGCGGGCCACCATCGGCGCGAGCTGCTCCCGGACCGCGAGGTCTCCGAGCGCCGAGAGGTGACGCTCCATGCTCCCCGCGCTCGCCTGGAAACGGTCCCGCATGGCCTCGAGCAGCGCCCGGTCCGGCAGGTTGAAGATGTCCGTCAGTATCTGCGCGGCCACGTTCGACTCCGTACGCAGCCCCGCCAGGCGCCGGTACAGGCCGAACTCCTGCTCGACGAACCGGGCCTCCCGCGGCCGCGCCGGCGCGCCGAGCGTCCGGTAACCCGTCACCGCGTAGAACAGTTGATCGTCGATGACGGGCACCAGGACGGCCGTCAGCCGCGCCCGGAGGTCGTTGAGTTCCCGCCTCACCCGCGCGCCGCGGTCGGCAAGATCGAAGCCCCGGGCGACCGAACCCTCGAGCGCCTCCACATTGGCGATCAGCGCGTCCGCCCGCCCGCGCACGCCGCCGTGCTGTTCGCCCTGGTCCATCAACTCGGACAGCCGCCACTGGAACACGACCTCTTCCCGGTCGAGTTCGGCCGTCACCACACCAAACTCCTCGCGGTTCGCCGCCGCCGTCAGCCGCGGCGCCGCCGCCACGAGCGCCGCGCCCTGCCGGGCCACGCCGAACGCCGCCGCCATGCCGGGAACGCTGTGCTGGTTCACGCGGTCCTGGGCGTCGCCGAGACGGTTGAACGACCACCAGGCCACCAGGCTCGCAATCAGCGTGAACGACACGGCGACGCCGATGCCGGCGTAGAGCTGTACCGAGATCCGGTAGCGGCTCGCCGCGAGCCGCCGCAGGCGTTCGCGCAGACCCCGGGCAGGCGCCGGTTCCGGCCCAGGCGAATCGTCGGACCCCGGCGCCTCGGTCGTCGCCACGGGCTCCGTGGCGAGCTCCGCCGACGACGATCGTTCGCTCGTGTCCGTCACCGCCCCACGTCCGTACGGACGGCGCGACCTTCGGGCCGCCGCCAGCGGATGCGCTCCGCCAGGCTCGCAACGGCCCGGTACCGCCCGTCCGATCCGATCATGGTGAGGTACACGGCGCTTGAACCGCCGTTGTCCGTCTCGCTGTAGCGCAGTTCGAAGCCGTCGAGATCGACCCGGGCCGCGTCGCGCAGGACCCCCAGGAAACACGCCCGGTCCACCTCGCGTCCACAGCCCTCGAGGGCGACCAGCGCGAGACGACCCGCCAGGTATCCTTCCAGCGAGACGAAGCCGGGAGCCGTGTCCGGGGCCACCGCCTTGAGCGCGCGCGCATAGGACTGCACGACGGGAGGGCGGGGACCGGTGGGGAACGGGACCACCTGCGTGACGTAGACGCCGGGGCCGTACTCGCCGAGTTCCCGGGCCAGCGCGTTGCTGCCGACGAACGAAATAGTGACGAACACGGGATCGAAGCCGGTGTGCCTGGCCCAGGCGATGAGGGCGGCGACGGGCTCGTAGGCGCCCACCACGATGACGGCCTCCGGGTCGCCCGCGCGCAGGTCCAGCAGTCCGGTCTTCACCGCCGTGGTGTTGCGCGGATAGACCCCGGTCGCGACCGGCTCCATGCCCCGGGTCTCGAGCGCCTCGATGACCCCCGCGTAACCCGCCCGACCGAACGAGTCGTCCTGGTACATGACGGCGATCCGGCCGATGCCCCGGTCCGCGATCAGCCGCGCCACCATGGCCTCCGTCTCCTGGCCGTAGGACGCCCGCAGGTTGATGACGTTCCCCCAGCTCGGATCGCGCAGAAACGCGGCCCCCGTGAACGGTGCGACGTAGGGAACGCCGGCCTCGGCGGCGATCGGCACGGCGACCACCGAGGTCGGCGTGCCCACCGCGCCGATCAGGGCGAACACCCCCTCTTCGATCAGGCGCCGGGTGTTGGCGATAGCGCCCTCCGGTTCGTACGCGTCGTCGAGGGAGGACAGCTCCAGGCGACGGCCATGCACGCCGCCCCGCGCGTTGGCTTCCCCGAAAGCCGCTTCGATGCCGAGCCGCATGTCGGTGCCGAGTTCCTGCGCCGGTCCGCTGAAGGCCGCGGACTGGCCGAACAGGATGCGCTCGTCGGTGACGCCCGGCTCCGCCAGCGCTCCCCCCCACACGACGACGGACAGACCCAGCGCGCAGAGCCGCCGGACCCGCGCGGTCATCCGGGTCTCCGCTTGATCGCGGTCAGGCGGTTGCGACCGTCCTCCCGGCGGTAGCTCAACTCGTCCATGATGGTCCGCACCAGATAGACGCCGAGTCCGCCGATGGGCCGATCCTCGAGCGACGCCTCGAGGTCCGGCGCCGGCGCCTCCTCCAGCGGATCGAAAGGCCGGCCGCCGTCCACGATCTCCAGGGTGAGCGACCGGTCGTCCGACCTGATCGAAATCGAGAACTCGTGTTCGCCGCCGTCCTCGTAGGCGTAGTTGACGACGTTGATCCCGAGTTCCTCGACGACCAGGCCGACCTGGAACACGATGTCCGCCGGCCAGGACTGCGCGTTGCAGAAGGCTTCGATCTCGTCCTGTGCCCGTCGCAGGTCTTCCACGTTCGTGGCGACCTGCACGGACAGGTTGGCGCTCACGTCAGGCCTCCCGCACCACGATCAGGCAGGTGATGTCGTCCGACTGCGGCGTGCTGCCGGCGAACTCGTGGACGGCGTCGAAGATCGCCTCGCTGGCCGCTCGGGCGCTGTCCGGCTGGCGTTCCCCGAACACCGCCTGCAGCCGCTCGACGCCGAACTCCTCGTCGTTGGCGTTCATCGCCTCGGTGACGCCGTCGGTGTACAGGACGGCGATGTCGCCCGGCTCCAGCGTCGTAGCGCTCTGGCGGTAGGGGAACCCCGACATTACCCCGAGGGCCATCCCCCCGGTGGTCGGCAGCAGGGCCGAAGACCCTCCTGGATGCACGATCAGCGGCGGGTTGTGACCGCCGTTGGCGTACTGCAGCGTGCCGCTCTGGGGATCGAGGACGGCATAGAACAGCGTGACGAACATCGCCGCCTCGTTGTCCGCCTCGAGCAGGCCGTTGACCTCTTCGAGGACGTCCCCCGGAGCGGGCATCCCGATCGCCGAGCCCTTCATCAGGGTACGGCTCGACATCATGAAGAGCGCCGCCGGCACGCCCTTGCCGGAGACGTCGGCGATCGTCAGGCCGATCCGTCCGCCCTCGAGGTTGATGATGTCGAAGAAGTCTCCCCCCACCTCCCGCGCCGCCTCCATCTGGCCGAACACCTGGTAGCCGGGCGTCTTGGGGAAGACCGTGGGCAGGATCGACTGCTGCATCCGGCTCGCGACGTCGAGTTCGTTCTGGAGCGCCACGAGCCGATCACGGGTCTCGAGCGCTTCCCGCAGCAACTGCAGGTGGCTCAGGGTCTTGTCGATCGTGACCTTGAGGTCGTTGAAGTCGATGGGCTTGGTGACGAAGTCGAAGGCGCCCCGGTTCATGGCCGTGCGGATGTTCTGCATGTCGCCGTACGCGGAGACGATGACGGCGCGGATGTTCGGGTCGACCTTCGGAATCTGGTCGAGCAGCGTCAACCCGTCCATGCCCGGCATGTTGATGTCGGACAGGACCATCTCGATGCCGCGGTCTTCATGCAGCCGCTCGAGGGCCTCGAAACCGTCGCGCGCGAAGGAGAACTCGTAGCGGCCGTCCCGCACCTCGCGGCGCATGCGTTGCCGCATCAGCCGTTCGAGGTCCGGTTCGTCATCGACGACCAGTATCTTGCGTGTCCTGTCGCCCATCGCCCCGCTCCACGGGGACGCCGTGGTTCGGTCGGCAGCATGGCCGCGCCACCGGGGGGTGTCAAGCACGGAGCGCGCTCCAGGCGCCAGGGCCGCGCTCGCGGATGGAACCCCGGAACGGCCCGTCCCGTTCCTATAATCCGACCGTCAGGAGCGCCGCTACGGAGCTTGCGTTTTGGACCTCGACGCGTACGAGCCCGACCCCGCGATCCCAGACGAGGCGTGCACCGCGGCGGGCGAACTTCGCCCGCACTGGCGGCGCTTACGCGACGCGTTGCGGGAGCGGGACGCGTCGCGGGAGCGGGACGCCGCCGCGCTCGCGCCGGCCGAGCGCTCTTCCAGGGCGGCGGGGGACCTGGGCGGGGCACCCCCGGACGGCATCCCGCTGCTCCTGCCGGAGCGTGCGTGGCGGCTTCTCGAAGCCGGGCTCGAACAGCGCGTCAGGGCGTTGAACCACCTTGTCGCCGACCTCTACGGCGATGCGGCGATCGTGCGGGACGGCATCGTTCCGGCCGCCGTCGTGCGTGGCAGTCCCCAGTTCCGCGTCGAGATGCGCGGCGCCGTCCGGCCCGATGGCGTGCCCGCGGCGGTGTGCCGCATCGACGTCGCGCGCACGCCGGGGGGGTTCGAGGTCGTGCGCGACAACGTGCGCTGCCCGGCGGGGGGCGACCGCATGGTCGCGAACGACCGCGTCCTCAAGGACCGCCTCCGTTCGGCCTACGTCGCCTGCGCCGTGCGGGACGCACCGGTCTACGCGTCGGCGCTGCTCGAGACCCTGCGCGAACTCGCGCCCGGGGGCGCCGGTCCCCGCGTCGTCCTGCTCACGCCGGGGCGTTACGGCACGGGCTTCGCGGAGCACGCCCGCCTGGCCGAGGCGGCCGGGATGGAACTCGTCACGGGAGCGGATCTCCTGGTGGACGACGGGCAAGTACACCTGCGCCACGCGGGCGGACGCCGGCGCGTCCATGTCCTGTACCGGCAGGTCGATGACGACTTCCTCGACCCCCTCGCGTTTCGGCCCGACTCCGTCCTTGGCGTGCCCGGCCTCCTGCACGCATGCCGACGCGGCAGCGTCGCGGTGCTGAACGCACCCGGCACGGGCGTCGCCGACGACCCTGCCGTGTTCGCCTTCGTCGAGGACGCGATCCGCTATTACCTCGCGGAGGAGCCGACGCTCCCCGGCGTCGAGACCTGGGCATGCAGCCGGCCGGACCACCTGGAACACACCCTCGAGCACCTCGACCAAGTGGTCATCGAACAGCGGGGCAACAACGAGGTGCTGTTCGGCCCGGCGCTTTCCGCCGCCGAGCGCGCCGCCTGCGCCGCACGCCTGCGGGCTGCCCCGGACGGTTTCGTCGCCCGGCGGGTTCCCGAGGTGACCACCGCTCCGTGCTTCCTCGACGGTCGGCTTCGCCCGGGCGCCGTCACGTTGGCCTGTTTCGTCCTGCAGGGGCGCCGCACGCGCGTCGTGCCGGGAGCGCTGTGCCACCCCGTGTCCCACGGTGGGACCGGCGGGGGCGGCGGCTTCCAGGAACCCCGCCGCAAGGATGTCTGGGTGGTCCCCGACATCGCATCCGGATAGCCCGACGTGGTCCCTCCTGGCTCGCATGCAACCACCGCCGCCGGTCGCTATGCTCCCGTGAGGTCCGGTCTCCCCGAGGCAACGGCCGTGAGTCTTCGTTACCTGATCGAGCACGTGTCCCGCTACCGCTACGCTTCCCTTGCCAGCGCGTGCGCGATGTCGCTGCGGCTGCGCCCGCTGGAGGACTGCCGCCAGCGGGTGCTCGCCTTCGCCATCGAGACCGAACCGCCGAGCAGCCTCGAGTGCACGCGGGACGGGTTCGGCAACGCGCACCACCTGCTCGCGCTGCACCGCGAACACGATGCGCTGACGATCACGGCCCGCTCGACGGTCGAGCTGCAGCCCGCGAACCCACGCCCGACGGGGCTCGCCCCCGACACCTGGGACACGGTGCGTAGCTGGACCGATCGTTTCGACCTCTGGGAGTTCACGCACCCCAGCGCCCTGGCCCGGCCGACGGCCGCGCTCGACGCCTTCGTCGGCGAGCTGGCGCTGGCGCCGCTGGGGGACCCGCTCAGTTCCGTCACGGCGCTGTCGGACACGCTGCACGCCGCCTTCACGTACGCGCCGGGCGCGACGACCGCCGAGTCGCCGATCGAGCACATCCTGGCCTCGCGCCGCGGGGTCTGCCAGGACTACGCGCACGTCATGATCGCGATCGCGCGTTCCTGGGCCATCCCCGCGCGCTACGTGTCCGGCTACCTGCACGTTACCGGCGACGATCATGCACACGTGCCCGGCAACGCCATGCACGCGTGGGTGGAGTGTCTCCTGCCCGGGCTCGGCTGGGTGGGTTTCGACCCGACCAACCTCGGTCTCCCGGACCGGCACATCCGGGTCGCGGTGGGACGCGACTACCGCGACGTCTCCCCGACCCGCGGGGTACGGCAGGGCGGCGACGAGGAGGAACTCTCCGTGCACGTCAGCGTGAGATCCGACGGCGTCCCCGCAGGGTAGCGGCCCATGCACGCCACCGTTCAAGCCGCGCCCGAAGGCTACCCCCCGCCCAGAACGGGCCTCGCCTGGGCCCTCTACGACTGGGCGAACTCGGCCTTCACGACCCTCGTGGTCACGTTCGTGTACGCGGCCTATTTCACGGCGGCGATCGCCCCGGACGAGGTGACGGGGACGGGACAGTGGTCCCGGGCCGTCGCGGTCTCCGGGATCGCCATCGCGCTCCTGTCGCCGCTGCTCGGCGCGATGGCCGACCGCGGCGGTCACCGGCGACACTACCTGGCGGCGGCCACGTGGATCTGCTGCGCGGCCACAGCGGCGCTGACGTTCGTGCGTCCCGGCATGGAGCATGCCGTGCTCCTGGCCCTGGTGCTCTTCGTCTTCGCGAACGTCGCCTTCGAGCTTGGCGGCGTGTTCTACAACGCGTTCCTGCCGGAGATCGCACCGAAGGAGCGGATGGGCCGCATGTCCGGGTGGGCCTGGGGCCTGGGCTACGCCGGCGGCCTGGCCTGCCTCGCCATCGCCCTGCTGGTGCTGGTACGGGACGACCCGCTGTTCGGAATCTCCACGGAAGCGGGCTTCAACTACCGGGCGACCAACCTGCTCGTCGCCGCCTGGTTCCTGGTGTTCAGCCTGCCGCTGCTCCTGATGGCGCCGCGCCAGTCGCACCGCGCAACCGCGGCCGGAGGGCCGGCGGGGGCTTATCGGGCGCTGTTGGCGACCTTGCGCAGGCTCCGCGGCTACCGGGAGATCGTGCGGCTGCTGGTCGCGCGCCTCGTCTACAACGACGGCCTGGTGACGGTATTCGCCTTCGGTGGGATCTATGCGGCCGGCACGTTCGGGCTCAGCCTGTCGGAGGTGATCGTCTTCGGCATCGCCATCAACGTCGCGGCCGGTCTCGGCGCCGCCCTCTTCGGCTTCGTGGACGACCGCATCGGCGCCCGCACGACGATCCTGGTCAGCCTCGTCGCGCTGACGGGGGCCACCCTGCTCGCGGCCTTCGCGCCCAGCGTCACGTGGCTGTGGGTCTCCGCCGTGGCCCTCGGCATCTTCGTCGGTCCGAACCAGGCCGCCAGCCGGAGCCTGCTGGCCCGCTTCGTCCCCGAACGGCAGAGCACCGAGTTCTTCGGCTTCTTCGCCTTCTCCGGCAAGATCACCGCGTTCCTCGGACCGCTGCTATTCGGCCTCATGACCGAGGCGTTCGACAGTCAGCGGGCCGGGGTGGCGACCGTCGTGCCGTTCTTCGTCGTCGGCGGGCTGTTGCTACTTGCCGTGGATGAGAAGCGTGGGATCGCGGCGGCGCGGGACGCGGCGGGGACGTCCGACTGAACGCGGGTCATCCGCCGCCGGCGGCGGGCACCGTCATGAAGCCGACGGCCCGGGCGACCGCGGCCTGCCGGGCATCCAGCGTTACGAACGCCAGGTCCTCGGGTCGCGGTGTGACGTACAGGGCGGTCGCGACGTGCCACAGGTCCGCCCCTCGCAGGTAACCACTGGCCAGAACCACGGACAGTTCCCGCGTCAGGGGCCGTTCGGGCAAGATCCACTGCACGTCTCCGAGCGCACGGCGTTCGAAGGGCAGGCCCTCGCGCGAGAATGCGGAACGCAATTCGGCCTCCAGCAGGTTGGACGACAGCAGG
The DNA here is from genome assembly GCA_022825925.1 of Pseudomonadales bacterium. Taxonomy (GTDB): domain Bacteria; phylum Pseudomonadota; class Gammaproteobacteria; order Pseudomonadales; family Azotimanducaceae; genus VXNE01. The sequence continues at coordinate 9,186 of JAJDVW010000009.1, forward strand.
CACTCATACGCAGCCAAGTCGCCGCGGAGGTCGCCGAGGTTGCTCGCTTCCGCCTCGCCGAAGGCCAGGGCGGCCAACGCCGAGGTGTCCACATAGGCGAGCTTCATGCCATCGCCGCTCACTCGCCGCTCACTCGCCTCTGTCCGCCAGAAAGCGCTCCAGCGCCCCGGGACGGTTCGCGATGGGCTCGAAGCGCCGTTCCCCGGGCCCCGGGATGAGCACGCCCCTGCGTTCAAGCGCCTGCAACCGCTCCTCGAGAGTCTCCCGCTTGTCGTTCAACGGCCGAATCTCCGCCACCGGTTCGCCGCGATAGGAGACGGTGACCGTCGCACCCTCACGCACCTGTCTGATCACCTCCGAGAAGCGGGCCTTTGCCGCGTACAGCGAATACGTCACTCCCATGCGAACGCCACTCTGGTCAAACTGACCAATGACTCTACCTGGTCAGACTGACCAATGTCAACGGGCGCGGCTATGCGAGTATGCGATCCGCGTGCGGAGGAGCCGACAGCCTCCAACGCGTGCCCGGAAGAAACCAGCACGCCGGAGCGCTCAAGCACAGCGAGACGGTGTTCCAACGTCTCACGCTCAGGTGTCGGCGGGTGTCGGCGTGGGGCGGGTTTCGGCCACGGGCTCGCTGTAGTAGGAAACAGTCACCGTCTCGCCCTCGTTACCTATCGCGCCCGCGTGGGAGGCGACCGCCCACGCCAATCTTCTCGACGTTCGACGTTACGTTTCAATCCACGCCCCCGAGTGGGAGGCGACCTTCGTCGGCGGCGGGCTGCTGCTCCTCACGGTGTTTCAATCCACGCCCCCGCGTGGGGACGACCCCTATCCCGCGCACACTATGTTGACCTCCCCATAGTTTCAATCCACGCCCCCGCGTAGGGGGCGACCGGCACGCCTACGGCGTTCCTGACGTACCAAACCGTTTCAATCCACGCCCCCGCGTAGGGGGCGACTGCAAATCACCGGCTGCACTTGGTGCCAATCGGGTTTCAATCCACGCCCCCGCGTAGGGGGCGACAAGCGTGATGGATGTCGCTGAGGTCCTGGCCAGGTTTCAATCCACGCCCCCGCGTAGGGGGCGACCGACGCCGCGATCGATCTGGTCGGCCAGGCGGCGTTTCAATCCACGCCCCCGCGTAGGGGGCGACCTGCGCGTTACGCGGAGCTGGAGCTGGCAGCGCAGTTTCAATCCACGCCCCCGCGTAGGGGGCGACCTGCGCCTTGTCGCGCTTACCCAGGCCCGACATGCGGTTTCAATCCACGCCCCCGCGTAGGGGGCGACCGCTGAGTCACGTCATCCTGTATCGGGCGGGGTGTTTCAATCCACGCCCCCGCGTAGGGGGCGACGCACTACATCGGTAGCGGCTCGGGTCGCTCCGGGTTTCAATCCACGCCCCCGCGTAGGGGGCGACGCAGGATCGGCGGACGGCAAAACACGAGTACCATGTTTCAATCCACGCCCCCGCGTAGGGGGCGACCCGGCCCCGCCGGCGAGAAGGGCGACCGCGGCGAGTTTCAATCCACGCCCCCGCGTAGGGGGCGACGGGATGCCGGCGCGCGATGAAGCCGCCCTTGACGTTTCAATCCACGCCCCCGCGTAGGGGGCGACCCGACGCTGATCGTGATGCCGCACAAGGTGCACGTGTTTCAATCCACGCCCCCGCGTAGGGGGCGACTTGCCGCCGCGATCGCGTTCAGCAGGCGTTCGACGTTTCAATCCACGCCCCCGCGTAGGGGGCGACTCATCGAGCGCGTCCAGCCACGCCTTCAACGTCTGGTTTCAATCCACGCCCCCGCGTAGGGGGCGACGCCGTCGCAGCACCTGGCCCCACCATCGCGCCCGTTTCAATCCACGCCCCCGCGTAGGGGGCGACGAGGCACAGCGTACCATGCTCCACAACGCCTATGTTTCAATCCACGCCCCCGCGTAGGGGGCGACGTCGTTCGCTCCCGCCGTCCCCGGCTTCTCGAAGTTTCAATCCACGCCCCCGCGTAGGGGGCGACTTTCTACGCGCCACCCTATTTTCCCTCCACTTCGTTTCAATCCACGCCCCCGCGTAGGGGGCGACCTCGACGCTCAGCGTCGTCCCGTCCCCCCAGACGTTTCAATCCACGCCCCCGCGTAGGGGGCGACGTCATCATGCGGCTGACCGCGGAGATGGGCCTGCTGTTTCAATCCACGCCCCCGCGTAGGGGGCGACTTGTGGGTCTCCACTGGTATGGGTTGGTTCCGGGTTTCAATCCACGCCCCCGCGTAGGGGGCGACGCCGTGACTCTATCTGATTGTTAAGGAACGGCAAATCGGAGGGTGCACGCGAACCCCGCCGGAACGAGTCCACTGGGAGATCGTGCACGCCCAACAAGTCCGAGAAACTCCAACAGTAGCGTCGCTTTATGCAAGTTGCGAACCCACCGTGGAAATCACGTTCGCTTGAGGTTCGCGCGTCTTAAACCACGAGTACGCCGTCTGGGTCGTAAGCGGGCTTGGCACCGACATGTTCAATGCGGCGCTTGCCTTCCGCTCCAAGCCGGTAGAACCTGAGGCTGTCCGTATCCGCATCGATCTCCTCGACGAGTCGCGCCCGAAGCATCGTCCATTGAGCGGGATCAACCTGGCATTCGAACACCGAGTACTGCACGCGCTGCCCGAAGTCCGCACACAGGCGCGACACCCGACGGAGCCGGCGCCGACCGGCCGCGTCCGCGGTCGCGACATCGTAGGTAACGAGCATCAGCACAGGAGACTCTAGTGTTCTGTGCCACAAATGGATTGAATTAATGATTGGCCTCCTGCTTGGCCTCCTGGATGTCCGCCAGTCGCTCCCTGGCGCGCTCGATCTTCGCCAGGATGTCCTCGCCGTTGGCGGTCCACCTGTAGGGCCGCGGATGGTCGTTGTGCGCGGCCAGGTGGCGCACGATCTCGCGCCGCAACGCGGCGACGCTGGCGAAGCTGCCGTCGCGGATCACGGCGGTCAGCTCGGCGAAGAAGCGCTCGACCAGGTTGAGCCAGGAACTCGACGTTGGCGTGAAGTGCATCTCGAACCGCGGGTGGCGGACCAGCCAGGCCCTGACGGCGGCGTGCTTGTGCGTGGCGTAGTTGTCGGCGATGACGTGGATGGTCAACCCGTCCGGCGTCTCCGCGTCGATCTGCTTGAGGAAGCGCAGCCACTCGACGTGCGTGTGCTTGGCCTCGAGTCGCTGGATCAGCTTGCCGTCGAGATAGTTCATCGCCGCGAACAGCGTGATCGTGCAGTGCCGGATGTAGTCGTGCGTCGCGGTGCGGACGTGGCCGACGCCGAGCGGCAGGCCCGGTTGCGTGCGCTCCAGCGCCTGGATCTGCGTCTTCTCGTCGCAGCACAGCACGACGGAGCGCTCCGGCGGATCGAGATACAACCCGACGACGTCCCAGAACTTGGCCTCGAACCGCGGATCGTTCGACAGCTTGAAGGTGCGCTTGAGGTGCGGCTTGAGGCCGTGTTCGCGCCAGATGCGCCCCACGCTCGACGCCGAGATGCCGACCTCGGCCGCCGTGGTGCGCGTGCTGCGCCGCCGCATGCCGGGCGCGTCCTGGCCCGCCTTGGCCACCACCGCCTCGACCACCGCCGGCGCAATGGTCGCCTTGGCGCCGCGCCCCGCGCGGTCCGCCAGACCGTCCAGCCCCAGCCGCTCGAAGCGCTGCGACCACTTGTTGACCGACGTCGTCGACACGCCCACCGCCCGCGCCACGTCCGCCTGCTTCATCCCCTCGCCGCGCAGCAGCACGATGCGCGCCCGCACCACGTCCCGCGCCGTGGTGGTCGCCGCGCGAACCCGACGGTCGAGTTCCGCTTCCTCTTCCGCCGTCAGCTCCAAAACCGAAATGGGTCGCGCCATCGCATTCGTCTCCCAAAGGTCGACGGCCACCATGGCACGGAACAATCATTAGTTCAACTTATTTATGGCTCAGGGCACTAGCGCCAGAGGAACGGCGGGTATCCGTCGAGGTCGCCGCGCAGATGCCTTGCCAACAGGTTGGCCTGTAGGAACGGGACGAGCCCAACGGTCGTCTTTTCGCGGAGGTAGGGATGCATGATCTCGTCCTTTTTCCGATCCTGGTAGGCGACCAAGACGGTCTTTCGAGCATTGTCTCGCATCGCGACCGCCCCGCTGAGCTGGGTCTCGAAATCTCCGGGACCGAGCTGGCGGCGATTCACCAGTGAGAGTGCCAGCCGGTCGGCGAGGATCGGGCGAAGCTCTTCCATCAGGTCGAGGGCCAGGCTGGGGCGCCCGGGCCGCTCCTTGTGGAGGAACCCCACAGCCGGGTCGAGGCCAACCGTCTCCAGCGCAGAGCGACAGTCATGCACCAGCAGCGTGTACAACAGCGACAACAACGCATTGATGGGGTCCAATGGCGGCCGGCGCGAGCGGCCGGCAAACGCAAATGCGTCCTCGTCCCGCCTTACAAGGTCACCGAAGACGGAGAAGTACAAGCGGGCCGCCTCTCCCTCTATACCACGCGTCGCATCCGTGTCCCGTGACTGGGCGGCGCGGCGTGCGGCGTCGCGCAGACGGATCTGGCAGCCGTTCAGCCGATCTTGCCAATCGGGGCCGCTCTTGGTCGCGTGGTCGCGTAACGCTCGACGCACCACCGTGCGCTGATTGTGCAACTTGCCCGTGACCACATGACTCGCGATGGCCGCTTCACTCGGAGAGTCGTCCGCGGCGCGGTATTGGGACCGACGCAGCAGCACGTTCCCCGACACCGGGCCTTCCATCCGGGCGAGAAAGCGCCCGTTCCGCCCGAGCATCGTGATGCAAACGCCCCGGTCGGCGCAGTGGCCCATCAGGGCGGGGGTGAGCCCAGTAGCCCCGAAGCACACCACGTCTCCGAGCAGATGAACGGGTACGCGCATGCGGTTCTTGCCGTCAACCTTCACCACGACGTTCTCGCCGTCCTTGTGGAGCCACGCGTCATGCGTCGTGACGTAGAGCGTGTTGAGGTGGCGTCGCATGGGCTCAGGCGTCGATTGCGGCCAACACCCATCGTTCGACGTGGCGCGAGCCGTCGCCGATCTCCGGCTGGCAGAGTTCCCGCAACGAACATGCGGCGCATTTGCGGGCCTCGAGTATCGGAGCCGGCGTGCGACCGCTCTGGAACAGAGCATGCGCGCGCTCCGCCACCTGCTCGGTGAGACCTCGCAACTCGCTACCGAAAAGGACCACCTGTCGGCGGCGAGTGCGTCCGTAGTACAGGGCGCCCTCGGGCACTACGGTGTCGAGCATCTCCTCCAAGCACATCCCCTGAGCGCACAACTGGACTTCGTCCGCTCGGTGCGCCTTCGGACTGCCACGTTTGTACTCCACCGGGTAGGGGCGACCGTCGTCGCGCAACTCGACGGCGTCGGCTATTCCAGTCAGGCCGAGGCGGTCCGAACGCAAGGGAACCGAGCGTCCGGTGGTCACCCCAAGCCGACGCTCGCGGCCCCCGGCATCGACTCTCTCGTGCAGCACGCGCCCCTCGGCCGTAAACGCGTTCTCGGCCCACTGCCGCTCATTGTGAATGAGCGCACACTGCCGCGGGCAATAGAGCATGTGCTGGAGAGCCGAAATCGGAATCGGCTCGTCGGGCGGGTGTGGCGGCGCACGCATCGCGGGGACTTCGTCAGATACGGTCGATCACCTCGATACCGGATGGCAGGTCGACCGTGTCGACGTGAACTGCGTAGTCGGCGTAGGCACGCGCGGGCGGGAGATTGTGCGCACTTCGGGCACCGGGATCGAATTCCTCCCCCTCAAAGACACGCTTGACCGATACGCGCTCGAAGAGCTTGTGTGCCTGGGCGTTCCCGAGCGCGCCGCGATGTTGAAACAGGATCAGCCTGCGCGCGGCCATCTCGCCACGTGCCGCCGAGCGGTCGTGATCGAACATTCCTTCGAGCGCCTGCCAAAGGACCGCGACATCCTCCTCGGAAAAGCCGGTCCCCCTCCCGTTCTGGCCCGCCAAGCTCGCGGAAACGTAACCGTGCGCCCGATACAGTCCGTAGGGCACGATGTGCTTGCGCCCCATGGTCCGGACATCCCCCTTCGCGTCCGCGTCCGCCTCGGTGGTGGCGGCCATTCTCGTGATGGACACCTCCAGTGGCAGGATCGGCTCGATCGAGCGGGCAAAGGAAAACTGCACCGGGCCGCGCACCTGGCCGCAGTTCGCGCCCTTGGTGGACATCACCGCGCCGAACGTCCGCACGTCGAAGTAGTTGTCGCACATCCACCGCGTGATCTCCCGGGCCTTCGCCTCGTCCTTGGGGAGCTTCTCCCGGTCCTTGGTCGAGGCCTCGGGCACCACCGCGTCCCAGGCGCGCTTCTGCTTGATCTCGAGGATGCCGCGCTCCGTGACGAAGATGTCACAGCCGGGGACATCGCCCCGCGTCAGCGCCACGTAGTTGCGCACCTTCCGTTTCAGGCAGACGTCGGAAACAAGTCCCTGGTTGGTCTCCGGGTCCAGGCGCGGAAGGTTGCCCGCGTCGGGGTCCCCGTTGGGATTCCCGTTGGTTACGTCGAACAGGTAAACGAAGTCGTAGCGGTTCTGCAGTGCCGTCATGGTTCGTGCCTCTACGCGGTTTCGGTGTGAGCGTCGCTTGTCGGCGATGCGTCTGCCTTCCGCGCTCGCTGATGGTGGTAGCCGATCGCGAAGCGCCCCTGCTCCTCAAGCCGAAGGCTCCGGGGGAAGGCGTGGTCGATCCCCTCAAGCACAGCGTCGATTTCGCGGTCGAACCAATGGGCCAGCCCGCCCTTGTCCTTGCGCAGAGCCGCAAGGTGATGCGCCGAGTTGCGCTCGATGAGCGGGAGTATGGAAGCAGGCGTGGCCATCGCGGCCCCGAAGTAACGGTCCTTGATCGTGGCGTTGACCTGCCCCCCGAGCGCGGCGCGTTGCAGGTTCTCGTAGAGAGCGAACAGGCGTCCGAGGCGATAGGCGCGGCGCGCCTCCCGTTGACATCCTTGTCTGCCCGCATCCGCGTCACCACGGCCGCGAGAAGCGCTCGGGGATAGCGCACGCCGGTGAGCACCGCGCGCATCATCGCTCCACCGAGCAACGGGGGGATGTTGTCCGCGTTGTGTTGCGGCGCCGTCTCTCGCAGCAGGCTCCACAATGCGGGAGGTGCTCGCCAAGGCCACGGCTCGATGCGCAGGTCCTCCCAATGTTCGGCGACCCTCCGGGCTATTGCGCCGATAGTGTCTTCGTGCCAGAAGCGTACGGATATCCTGGCTGCGTTGGGGGCGAGGCCCAGCACGAAGAAACGGGTGTCCTCGTGCAGATCGGGGCGCACCTGGGTCAACTCGCGACCCTCGGCGATTTTCTCGAGAACATCGGCCACCTCCACGGACTCCTCGGCATCCGACGGGGGCGGGGGATCCATGAGGTTCGAGAACGTGGCCTCCGCCGCCGCAGCGGCACGCTCGCCCGCCGCGGCCCAGAACACGGTGGTCGTGTCGCCAATGAGGATGCTGCGTCCACTGTTGCGCGCCAGCATGGTGTTGAGTGCCGTCGTGTAGGCGAAAGCCGCTGGCGCTGAAACGCGGGCGTTGTCGCCCTGCTTGTGCCCGAACGACTCGAAGGCGTCCAGATTGAACGAAACGATGGAAGCCCCCGCCGTCTGCGCCCCGCGTACGCCCTTGATCTTCGCGTGTAGGCGCCGCACCGAGGCCCGACGACCCGTCACGAGGCAGATTCCGGCCCCGGGCCCCGGCTCCGCGACGTGAGCATCCCACAAGCGCCGCGCCGCGGTGCCGTCGTGGAGAAGTTCCATCGCGCCATCCAGGCGGAACACTACGTTGGCGTCCAACATCTCCGGGGCGTGGGGCAGGCCCGCGTACGCGTCGGGATCCCACGCATCCAGGAACGTCGCGAGCGCGGCAAGTCCCGCGTCCTCGGTTGCCGACAGCAACTCGGCGTGGAGGCGCTTGAAGGCGTCGTGCTCGCCCCGCCGCACGGGCACGGGGTTGGGTGTGGCGTCGTCTCGCGTCACGCCGAGGACGTAGCCTGTCTTGTCCCACAGGAAGTTCGGGGCGACGTTCGCGCTACGCACCACGGGCCGCGGCACGGCATGACGCGCCGGGCGCGGCATCCTCCCCGTGGTGTCCCTGATATCGGCAACATCGATGGCCACGCCGTCCGGCGAGAGCACAATAGCGAACGAGATCGGTTCGCGCGAATAGCCGTACTCCGGTGCTTCGCCTTCCTTCGCGAGGCGTTCGTACTGGTCCGTCAACGCCGCCAAGATGCTCACCCCTTCACCTCGTCGGAATCAGGATGGGGAACCTCCATGACCCCGTCGCGCAGGACGGCACGGAAGAAGCGCGGCGACATGGCCCGAGCGTAGTCGATGTCGTGCAGCATCCAGCCCAGATCGCGGTTGCGCTGATCCTCCGGCAGGCACGACGGCGGCGGGGTTCCGTCGAGGGACGCGAAGTGCGCGGCGAACTCCCGAGTGCCCAGATAGGGGCGGTGGAAACACTGTCCCGCAGAGGCCCGGCGGCTGAACATGGCGGCGAACTTCGCTTCGGTGTCTTCTTCTCCAGCGACCGATGTCGGCGCGAAATGCGCCTCGATCACGTAACCGACATCGCGCAGCAGCGTGGTCGCACGCTGCTGCCGGTCGTCTTCAATGACGGCGTGCAGATCATCGGTGGTTCCTGCCCGCATGGCTTTGCGGACGTTATCCGCCGAGGCCCGGTGCCCCAGTTCGTTACGACGCAGGTTCTCGAAACGAATGGGCTTCAGCACATGAATGCGGTCGACGATCCACCGGATGGCGGGCTTCCAGAGCACGGCTTCGAGAATCCCCCGCGCCGCAGAGGGCGTCATCACATCGTAGGACACGCGCTCCACCTTCATTTCCGGCCGCGTGAAGCAAGCGTAGTCCCCCCACACGTGGAGCTGCGCTCCGTAAGGCATCCCGTTCCCTCCAAGCCCTCCGCAAGTTCCCACCGGACTTAGGATATCAGCCCTTCGGCAGTGCGGAAGGTAGGGTCGTCCCACCGAAGGCCGATCTCGTCGTCATAAAGGTCGCCGTTGACCACCCAGACGAACTGGCGCTCGAAACGTTCCTCCTGCAAGACTTCCGCCGCGCCCGCAGCGATGAGCGCTTCGCGCGCCTGTCGCGGGACCTGCACCAGGTACGGCTGCAACCGACGCGCGATGCGGCCGGGGCGCTCGGCGTAACGCAGTGCGTCCACCAGTGCCCCCGGCCCCTCGTCCGGAGTGCCGTTCGTGTACGGCACGATGACCGGGACCAACGGCGTCTCGATCAGGCGAAACTCCCGCGCCACGGTTTCGAACGGAAAGTCGAGGGTGCGCGCGCGCTCGTTGTGCGCCCGCAGGATTCGCTTGGCGTCGAGAGCTTCATCTCGCTTCGTCCAATACAGCTCCCGAAAGTACGCGTCGACGGCATCCAGCGACTGCAGGTCCTCGTGCTGGCGCGCCACGGACCGCATGATGTCGCCGGACTGGGCGACCTCCGGCGGGGGCACGCGCCCGTCGCCCTCCGCAGGCTGGAAGACGAACACATCCGCCGTTGCCACGCGGCCTTCGCGATTGCAGCGCCCGGCCGCCTGCACGAGCGACTCGAGGCCGGCCTCCGCGCGCCAGACCTCCGGAAAATCGATGTCCACGCCAGCCTCGATCAGGGAGGTGGCGACCAAGCGCACCGCAGCACCGGCGGTCAGTGCATTACGCATCTCCGCAAGCCTGACCCGACGATGCGCCGCGCACATGAGCGTAGTGAGATGACGCGCCCCCTCGCCGTCGGCGATCATCTCGAACAACTCGCGTGCGTGCCAGCGCGTGTTCACGATGCAGAGCACCTGTGCTGAACCTCGCAGCCGGCGCGCGAGCGCGGCGTCGTCCATCTCGCCCATGTGCCTGATCCGCGTCCGCTTCAGCGTCCGGTAGAGTGCGGGCGGATCCGGGGCAAGCTCCCGGACGTTGGTGAACCCACCACGGAACTTCCCGTCGGCGAGGGCGGGCTGCGTTGCCGTGCAGAGCACCACGCTGGTTCGCCAGTTGCGCGCGAGCTCGTCGAGGGCGGCCACGCACGGCCGCAGATACCTGGCGGGCAGCGTCTGTGCCTCGTCGAGCACGACGACGCTGTTCGCGACGTTGTGCAGCTTGCGGCACCGGGACGGACGGTTGGAGAACAAGCTCTCGAAGAACTGCACCGCGGTCGTGACCACGACCGGGGCGTCCCAGTTCTCCATCGTGAGGTGCAGCTTCGCGGCGCCCTCCCGGCCGGAGAGCCGCTCCTCGTCAATGCTGCTATGGTGCTCGACGATGAAGGCCGCGTCTCCATCGCCGGGTTCGGCCAACGCGTCGCGGAACACGGCAGCGGTCTGCTCCACGATGCTCATGTAGGGGATGACGTAGATGACGCGATGGAGACCGTGCCGAACCGCGTGCTCAAGCGCGAAGGCCAACGACGCGAGCGTCTTCCCCCCGCCAGTCGGAACGGTCAACGTGAAGACTCCCGGTGTTGCGTCGGCCATGCCGCGTGCATGGCGAAGAATGCGGGCGCGGATTTCGTTCAGGGGGTTGGCGCGGCGGCGCGCAGGAGAGCGTTCAGGTGCGTCGTGAGACGCGTCGCGAGGTCAACGCTGGCGGGGTGGCCACCGCGTACGCGCTTCTTCCCCGCAAGGCGATCATGGTACTCCTCCGTGTCTAGGCGGTCGGCGTCCACCAGCGCCGAGAAGATCATCCGTATCCAGAAGGCAATCGAAAACCCGCTCCCGTCGTGGCCCCGCACCCGCCACTTCGGAAGGGCGACGTTCCCGAGTTCGATCTCGTCCCGCCACGCGTCGTCGAGCGCGGGGACCTCGCGTTCAAGCCGCTCGGCCAGCGAGCTGGTTCGGAGACCGTTGACGCCGTTCGCGAGTCCCGCATGGTGCCCGGCTATGCAGAACGCGAGCATCTTCCCGAGCCGGTCGCCGTAACGCTCTACCGCCACCTTCGCTCCCGCCGTCGAGTGGTTGCACGGCGGACCGCCCCGCAGACGTGCCTGGAACTCCGGCGTGTACTTCCCCAGGTCGTGTAGCAGCCCGGCGACGCGCCCCAGGTCCGCCCCGCCGACATCCGCCAGGAAACCCCCAGCCCGCGCGCCCGTGCCCTCGAGGTGTTCGACCAGCGGATGCCAGTCCTCCTGGCCCGCCGAGCCGCCGCTATGCGCGAAGTGCCTGGAACCCATGCCATCCTCGCCGGCAATCAACTGATTCGTGCCGATGTACCTATGCCGAAGTCGGCCGGCCCCGGCGTCGATAGCCCCAACAATGCCGGGACGCACATCTCCACCGGATAAGCGCCTAAGCGCTTACGGCCTCCACGGCGACGAGGTCGTCGATCTCGCCGGCGCCGAAGCCGAACTCCGCGAGCACTTCGCGCGTGTGCTGGCCCACGTCAGGCGCCGCCCGGTCGAAGCGGTCCGCCTGCGGGAACCGGGACAGGTTGATGGGCGAGCGGATGAGATCGACATCGCCGAGTTCGGGGTGCGGCGCCGGTTTCCTCATCTTCAGGAACTCGGCCTGCGGATTGTCGTACCCCTGGGCGATGGTGTTGACCGGTCCGCACGGGACGCCCGCGGCGTTCAGCGCCTGCACGAGTTCCTCCACCGAGAGGTGGGCAATGGCGGCCTCGATGTCCCGGTTGAGCGCTTCCTTGTGTTCGCGCCGGCCCCGGAACGCCCGGTACCGCTCCGCCTCCCGCAGCGCGTCGGCCCCCACGGCGCCGCAGAAGCTCTTCCACATGCGGTCCGACGCGGCGGCGATGTTGACCAGGCCGTCCGCGCAGGCGAACGTGCCCATCGGCGTCGCCGTCGGGTGGTCGTTGCCCTGGGGACCGGGCACGTCGCCGAGCATCGTGTAGCGGGCGCCCTGGAAGTCGAGCTTGTTCAGCATCGCCTCGAGCAGGGAGGTGTGCACCCACTGGCCCTCGCCGGTGCGCTCGCGATGCAGCAGGGCGAGCAGGATGCCCTGCCCGAGGAACATGCCGGCGGCGGTGTCGCTGATGGCGATGCCGACGCGGAGCGGTCCGGTCTCCGGCGTGCCGGTCACGGACATCAGGCCGCACATGCCCTGCACGATCTGGTCGACGCCCGGCCGCGCGCTGTAGGGGCCCTCCTGGCCGAAGCCCGAGATGCTCGCGTAGACGATGGCCGGGTTCACCGCCTTCAGCGACTCGTAGTCGACCTTCAGGCGGCGCTTCACGTCGGCGCGGAAGTTCTCGACCACCACGTCCGCGCGCTCGGCGAGCCGCACGAACGCCGCGTGCCCTTCCGGGCGCTTCAGGTCGATCGCGATGCCGCGCTTGTTGCGGTGCAGGTTCTGCTCGTCGGGCCCGCGCCGCACCCCGGTCAGGGCGCCGTTGGTCGCGGGAGGCTCGACGCGGATGACGTCGGCGCCCCAGTCCGCGAGCAGGCGCACGGCGCTCGGCCCGGCGCGCGCGATGGTGAGGTCGAGAACCGTATAGCCTTCGAGGGGCAGTGCGGGCATGGCGGCAAGCTCCGTGCGGCGGGAACCGCCCCGGATCATACCCGCCCCAACACCACTTCGTTACCCTCCCGCGGACGCGCCGGGATGTTCTGCGAGAGCACCAGCGAGCCCACGGCCAGCGCCGCCCCGATCAGGAACACGGCGCCGTGGGAGACGATCCAGACCATGCCCAGCGCGGCCGGGATCGCCACCGCGGCGATGTGGTTGATGGTGAAGGAGACGCCGGCCGTCGACGCGATGTCCGCGGGATCCGCGATCTTCTGGAAGTACGTCTTGATCGCGATCGCCAGCGCGAAGAAGAGGTGGTCCGCGACGTACAGTCCCGCCGCGAGGTACGCGTTCTCGACGAACGCGTAGGCCACGAAGATCGCCGTCAGCCCGACGTACTCGAAGGTGAGCGCGGCGCGTTCCCCGATGCGGCCGATGAGCGCTCCGATGCGCTCCGCGAAAAGCCAGTTGAACGCGTGGTTCACGAGGAACAGCGCCGCGATGTTGGCCGCGCTGTAACCGAACTTCTCCACCATGAGGAACCCGGCGAAGACGACGAATATCTGCCGCCTCGCGCCGGCCATGAACGTCAGCCCGTAGTACAGCCAGTACCGCTGCCGGAGCACGAGGGACTTGCGCTGCGGCGTCTTCGACTCGAACCGCGGGAACGAGGACAGCGACAGCGCGAGCAGCACGGCGCCGCCGCCGGCCACGAGATAGATCCACACGTAGTCCACGGCGAACACTTCGAGGGCGACCCAGAGCACGCCGAAGCAGATGAGGGACGTCATCGAGCCCACCGCGATCAGGCGGCCAAGGATGCGGGGCGCCTCCTCCAGGGACAGCCACTGCAGGGACAGGGACTGCTTCACCGTCTCGAAGTAGTGAAAGCCGACGGACATCAGCACCGCCGTGCAGTAGAGCCCGTACTCGAACGGGAAGAAGCCGGTCAACGCGGTACCGATCCCGAACAGCGCCAGGGACAGGATGGCGAACGTCTGCTCGCGCAGCGCCAGCAGGACGAAGACCGCGGTGAACGCGAGGAACCCCGGCACCTCGCGCAGGCTCTGCAGGATGCCGATCTCGACGCCCGTGAACGCGGCGCGCTCCACCGCGAAGTTGTTGAGCAGCGCCTGCCACGCGGCGAAGCCGAGCGGCACCGCCACGCTCGCGACGATCAGGAAGCCGGTCGGGGTCCGGTACCGCCTCGGGATCACGAACGCGACGCCGCGTGGTCGGTCACGTCACCGTGAACGTGACTTGCCCGAGGACGCCGTAGTCCGCCACGTAGGCGCCGGGCTCCGCGGGGTGGATGCCGCCGAGGGCGCCGGTGATGAGGAGCATGCCGTCGGCGAGCGGGCGTCCGAGATCGCGCAGCGTCTCCACCATCCACGCGACCGCCGGCACGGGGCCGCCCAGGGCCTCGTCGAGGCTCGCCTGCAGCACGGCGTCTCCGTCGCGCGTCAGCGTGACCGAGAGTCCCGCGTAGTCGTCGCGGAGCGCCGACTGAGGCCCGGTCACGATCCGGTCCGCGGCGATGTTGCAGGCGCACAGGTTGATGCCCGTGGCGTCCTCGCGGCGGGAGAAGCCGATGCGCGGCACCTCGATGACCGGTCCCGCCGAGCGCGGCGTTCCGGCGGCGTCGACGACGACGCCCATCTCGCATTCCAGGCTGACGCCGGCGCCGCCCGCGAAGACCGCGCCGGAGTCCAGCCGTCCCGCCTCGTACAGCGCCCCGACCAGCGGGTGGTCGATGCCGAACTGGGCCTGGCCCGCCGGTGCGGTCAGACCCGCCTTGTACCCGGCCAGCGCGTCTCCCGCGACGGCCCGCACGAGCGCCTCCTGCACCTCGTAGGCCGCCTCGATGGTCAGCCCCTCGGGCATGGGCGGCAGGGCCTCGCCGGCCCGCACGGCCGCCGCCATCGACTCGATCAGTTCGTTCATGTGCATGTGGCTCCCGCCGGCGCGGCGGACACCGCGCCGGAGTGGTGTCGCCGCAACCTCAGTTGCCGAAGTCCCAGGTCTCGCCGGCGTGGTAGCGGCGCAGGACGTTCTTCGCGATGAGGATCTTGTGCACCTCGTCCGGCCCGTCCGCGATGCGCAGCGTGCGGGCGCCCTGGTAGAAGCCCGACAGCGGCAGGTCGCCGGAGACGCCCTTGGCGCCGAACACCTGGATCGCCCGGTCCACGACGCGGTGGAACGCGGCGGGTACGAAGACCTTGATCGAGGAGATGTCCGTGCGCGAATCGGCGCCGATCTCCATCTTGTTGGCGCAGTCGACCACCATGAGCCGCGCGGCCTGGATGTCCATGTACGAGTCCGCGATGAAGCCCTGCATGAACTGCTTCTCCTCGAGCTTCTCGCCGCCGTGCACCTCGCGGGTCATGATCCGCTCCACCATCAGGTCGAAGCTGCGCCACATCGAGCCGACGGAGTTCATGCAGTGGTAGATGCGGCCGGCGCCGAGCCGGTCCTGGGCGGCCTGGTGGCCGGTCCCCGTGCGGCCGAGCTGGTTCTCCTTCGGCACGCGCACGTTGTCGTAGACGATCTCGCAGTGGCTCGACGCCCTGCCCCAGACGGGGACGCCGCGGATGATGTTCACGCCCGGGGTGTCCTTCGGCACGATGATCTGCGTCATCTTGTCGTTGACGCCGCCCGGATCGTCCGGGTCCGACGTGCGGCACATCACGATGTAGAAGTCGGCGGCGTGGCCGTTGGACGTGAACCACTTGTGGCCGTTGATGACCCACTCGTCGCCGTCGAGGACGGCGCGGGTCTGGATGGAGCGGGGGTCGGAGCCGGCGTTGTGCGGCTCGGTCATCGAGAAACCCGACTGCATGCGGCCTTCCGTCAGCGGGAGCAGCCACTTCTGGTGCTGCTCCGGCGTGCCGTACTTCACGAGGATCTTCTGGTTGCCGGAGTTCGGCGCCACGACCCCGAACAGCGACGCGGCGCCGGGGCTGTAGGCCAGCACCTCGTTCATGTAGGCGTGCTGCAGGAAGGACAGGTCCATGCCCCCGAACTCCCGCGGCAGGTGCGGCGCCCACAGCTTGCGCTGCTTGACCGTGTTCTGGATCTGGTGGCGCAGTTCGCGCGCTTCCGCGACGGCGTCTTTCGACGTACGCGAGCCGTCGGACGTCCAGCCGTACAGCTTGTCCTCGACCGGCAGGATGTCCTCGTTGACGATCTCCGCCGTGGCGAGCCGAATCTCGTTCACCTCGTCGTCGAGATGCGGTACGGGCTTGACGTTCATGGTCATCGTTCGGTTCTCCCCTTGCTTTCTCTCGCCCCGGCCGGGGTCGGCGCAAACGCCTAATGTACCAGCTTTGCCGAGGCGGGAGGGGGTCAGGCCAGGGGCACCATCGCGGACCGGCGGATCACCCGGTCCCGGGTCAGGAGCGGCACGTCGTGCACGACGCTTGTCGCCGCGATCAGCTCGTCCGCCGGATCGCCCTGGAAGTCCAGGCGCGTCGACATCCGCCCAACGGCAAAGTCGATGGGCCAGAGGTGAATCGCGTTCAGCGTCCGGGCAACCTGCCGATCATCGAGGTCCAGGTCGACCCGGCCGAGTTGTACGAGCTTCGAGAGTTCCCAGGGGACAATCGCCGAAAGGCTCCATTCCTCGACCTCCAACAGGGCGCGCTCGCGCGGGCGCAACTGGCCCTGCAACGCGAACACCAGGATGTGCGTGTCAAGGTTCAGCATCGGCGTCGTCGCCGGCCTCCCAACGCACGCCCGTCGACACGATGTCGCCCCGGACCTCGATCTTGTCCCGCAGGCTGCCGATGAGGGGTTCGAACCGTCGCTCGAAGGGCAGGACCCGGGCGACGGGTCTGCCATGCTTGGTCACCACGAGGCCGTCCGGACCAAGGCGGTCCAGCAACGCCAGGCACTGCTCCTTGAACTTCGCCGCTCCTATGGTCTGCATCCGTCCGGCCTCGCCCTCTCGACGGACATATATTATGACCGGTCTAAAATAATGTCCATAAACGCTCTGCGGCACTGCGGCACGGAGCCGCACGCCCCTTGAGCGTGGACGACTCAATCGAGCGTCCGCACCGGCGCCAGCGGCAACCCGTCCCGGTCGAACAGCCAGCGTATCCCCCGCGACAGCGCAAACGGAATCACCGACGCGTGCGTCTCGCCGGGGATGATCTCCGCCGTCCACGCGAGCTCCGGGTAGGCCCGTTCCCGGAGCAGGGCGACCAGCCGCTCGTAGTTCCGGCCGAGCAGCGCGTAGGCCGTGCCCGAGTCCGCCTGTTCGTGCTCGCCGATAGAGAGGTAGGCCCGGCCGGCGAGCGGGACGCCGGCGTCGAACTGCGCTCCCTCGACCCCGAACACCGCATCGTGCTCGGTCACGATCCCCGGGCTGCCGAGCAGGTAGTGGCTGGAGGCCGGGCTCTGGCGGAAGAGCGCGTAGAGCCCGAAGAGGCCGCCGTAGGAGCCTTCAGCCGGGGAAGCTCCCTCGGCCGCTGACGCGTAAGGAAGTGTTGGCGTTCCCCCCTTCGCGGATGCGTACTTCCATGCAAGTCCCCGCAGAAGCACGTCGCCGACGGGTCGTGCTCGTAGCGCTCGCGGATCAGCGGGTCAAGCTCGTCCTCGACGAACGCGAGGAAGCGGTCCGCCGCCGGTTCCGGGCCGGTGCCTCCGAGCGCCTCGACTACCCAGTCCGGGATGCGCGAGCCCGGGTCACGAGGTCCCGGTTGCGCAGCAGCATGGGCGACAGGCGTTCCCGGACGTCGTCGGGATAGCCGATGCCGACGACAAGCAGCGGCCCGATCTCCCGGTTGAGGTCCATGGTCAGCATCCGCGTGATCTCCACGAGCTGGGCACCGTAGACCCCGCGTCCACGCAGTACACGATGCGCGGCGCGGTCCCCGCCGATGGCGAGCCCGGCAAGGCGTCAGGCGGCCGCGCGACGAAGATCTCGAACCGGTCACCGACGCGGTCCGACCCCAGTTCGAAGCAATCCGTGCCGTGCAGCCCGTATCCCCTGCCCATCGCTCGCCTCCCCGGTTCCCGTTGACGCGCGCCGCCGCACGAAGCCGCGGCTTCGCCCCCTATAATGCATCGTTTGACTTCCCGAGCACGTCCCATTCGTTTCCTCGTACTCCTCGCGGTCCTCGGCGGCCTGAGTGTCCAGGGAGCGCCGACCGGCCGCGCCTATCCCCTCGAGCAGGTCCCCGTGCTCGACGGCGTCGTCGAGGCGGACGACGCTTGGCATGCCGTCGAGCCGCTGTCCGGCTTCGTCCAGATCCAGCCCGCCGCCGGCGCACCCGCGTCCGAGCGCACCGAGGTGTTCCTGGGCTACACGGACGCGGCGCTGTACGTCGGCGTCGTCTGCCACGACCGCGAGCCGGAAGCGATCGTCATGTCCGACACCCGGCGGGACGGAGGACTCGACGACGCCGACAGCTTCCGGCTGGTGCTCGACACCTTCCTCGACCGGCAGACCGGGTTCGTGTTCGGCACGAACCCCTCCGGGGTCCAGTACGATGCCCAGATCGACTTCGAGGGCACCCGGACCTTTCGGTCCACGCCCGGATTCAACCAGGACTGGGACGCGGTCTGGGACGTGCGGGCGACGATCACCGAGACCGGGTGGAGCGCCGAGATGGCCATTCCCTTCTCATCGCTGCGCTATGGCAACGCCGACGTACAGAGTTGGGGCGTCAACTTCGAGCGCGTCATCCGCCGCCACAGCGAGATCGCGTTCTGGGCCCCGCTCCCCCACCAGTTCGGACTCGAGAGGATCGCGCTCGCGGGCACGGTCGAGGGCATCGCCGTCCCCGCCCATCGCAGCCTCTCCGTCACGCCCTACGCCCTCGGCAGGACGGTCGACGGCGGCGGCAGGAGCGACGAACAGGAAGTGGGGGTCGACCTGAAGTACTCGCTTACCCCGAGCCTGACGCTGGACCTCACCTACAACACGGACTTCGCCCAGGTCGAGGCGGACGAGCAGCAGGTCAACCTGGACCGGTTCAGCCTGTTCTTTCCCGAGAAACGGCCCTTCTTCCTCGAGAACGCCGGCCTGTTCAGCGTGGGGGAACCCGAGGAGGTCGAACTGTTCTTCAGCCGCCGGATCGGCATCGGGGCCAGCGGCGTTCGCCTGCCCGTGGATGCAGGAGCCCGTGTCTCCGGCAAGGTGGGCTCCACCAACATCGGACTGCTGCGCATGCGCGCCGGAGAACTCGGCGAGATGCCCGCGGACGACTTCTCGGTGGTGCGGGTGAGGCAGCTCTTCGGCGACCGCTCCTCCGCCGGGTTTCTCGCGGTGGGTCGCGACAATCCGGATCACGACAACCGGACCTACGCCTTCGACGGCCGCTGGGGCATCGGCGAGAGCGGCAGGATCGAGGGTTTCGTCGCGCAGACCGACACGCCCGGGATCACCGGGGAAGACCATGCGTGGAGATTCGCCGGCACCTACGACTCGGAGACTTGGGAAGCCAGGGGCAGCGTGACGGAGGTGGGCCGCGGCTTCAACCCGGAGGTGGGCTTCCTCTTCCGCCGCGACTACCGCAAGGAGGAGTGGCACATCGGCCGCCGGTACCGTCCCGAGTCCCTGTGGGGCCTGCTGGAAATGCTCCCCCACGTCACGTACCGGCGCTTCGTCAACCCCGACGGCTACGTGGAGACCGGGTACCTGCACGTCGACAACCACTGGCGGTGGAAGAACGGCACCTTCGCGTTGAGCGCCGTGAACTTCACCGAGGAAGGCGTCCGCGAGCCCTTCGAACTCCGCGGCGTGACCGTGCCGGCCGGACGCTACAAGCACAAGGAGTTCATGACCGGCATCAACACCGACCCCAGCCGGCGGATCTACACCAACGTCTTCGTGCGCGCCGGCGGCGCCTTCGGCGGCGACCAGGTCTCGGTGAACACGTCCGTCAACTACCGGGCCGGCGATACGTTCGGCGCCTCCCTCTCGGTGCAGCGCTCGGACTACGAACTGCCCGGCGGGGACTTCGACGTCACCCTGTCGCAGTTGCGCGTCAGCTACTCGTTCACCCCGAAGGTCTCCTTCCAGGCCCTCGTGCAGCACAACGCGCAGGACGACGTGCTCGCCGTCAACCTCCGCTTCGCCTGGCTGCAGTCCGCGAACGCCGGGCTCTACCTCGTCTACAACGAGACGGACGACGACGGCCGCTTCGGCCTGCCCGCCTCGCAACGCGAGGTCATCCTGAAGTACAGCCACATCTTCAACGTGTTCTGACCGGCCGGCCCGCCCGAGCGCCGGCCAGTGGCTATAATCGAAGCGATGCAGCGCGAACTGAACTACCCCTACGACACGCACCCCGCCCCGGGGACGACCGTCGAGATCGCCGACGGCGTCCGCTGGCTGACCATGCCGATGGGCGGCTCCCTGAACCACATCAACCTCTACCTGCTCGAGGACAAGGGCGGCTGGTACGTCGTGGACACGGGGCTCGGAACGCCGCGGACCGCCGAACTGTGGGACGAGATCTTCACCGGCGAACTCGGCGGCCGGCCCGTCCAGGGCGTCATCTGCACCCACATGCACCCGGATCACATCGGGCAGGCCGGCAACATCACGGAACGCTTCCGCTGCCCCCTCTACATGACCCGGGCCGAGTACTATCAGGCGCGCGCCTATTCGTCCGGCAGCGGTGGCTTCGGCGGCGGCTCCCATTCGAGCTGGCAGGGCGCCGTGTTCTACGAGCGCTACGGCATGCCACGCGACTACCTCGAGCAACTCGCGGTGGCGTGGCGCGGGCGCTCGAGCGAGGGCATGTCCATGCCGGAGATGCCCTTGGGCTACCATCGGCTGCAGGACGGCGACATCCTCTCGATCGGCCACCACGACTGGCATGTGGTGGTGGGATCCGGGCACTCGCCCGAGCACGCCTGCCTGCACTGCAAGGCGCTCGGCATCATGATCTCCGGCGACCAGATCCTGCCGATCATCACCTCCAACGTGAGCGTGCACCCGACCGAGCCGGAGGCGAACCCGCTGCAGGTCTGGATGGAGTCCCACGACAAGTTCCTCGACACGCCCCCCGACACACTGGTGCTGCCGGCCCACAACCTGCCTTTCCATGGCGTGCGGGAACGCCTCCGGCAGCTCATCGGCCACCACGAGGACCGGCTGCTCGCCATCGAGGAGAGCTGCGTCGAACCCCAGGTGGCCAAGGACCTGCTGCCGGTGCTGTTCGCCCGCGAACTGGACGTCCGCCAGACCATGATGGCGCTCGGCGAGGCCATCGCGCACTGCCACCTCCTGATGCACCGCAACCGGCTCGAGCGCACGCTGCACGAGGACGGGCGCTATCGCTTTCTCTCGATCGACCCGGACCTCGCCCGGCGCGCCCATCCCGACCAGCACGACGCGCCCGACGACCGGCCGATGATGGTCTGACGGGCGTCGCGTGACACGTCCCGTGTTACGTCGCGTGGCAAAAGGCCGCAACGGGCCCGCCCGGACCGGCGGCGCGCCGAAGGACGGCGCGCCGAAAGACGGCGCCCCGCACCCGACCACGCTGCCGCGCGGCACGCTGCGCCGCCGGATCGCGAAGACGACGCTGCGCACGCTCCAGTGGGGGGAGCGCCATGTGCCGGTCGGCGTCCGCAGCCTGGTGGGAGTCCTCCTGATGGTCGGGGGCGTGTTCGGGTTCCTTCCCATCGTCGGCTTCTGGATGCTGCCTCTCGGGGTCGCCTTCATCGCCCTTGACATCCCGTGGACGCGGCATCACATCCACGCCTGGATGGCGCGCCTCGAAGGGCGCCTCGGCAGACGCGGAGGCTGATCGGGGCGGCTATATATGCTTCTGCCGAATCGGTCGGTGGCCGGCTTGGAGATTTCCCTTGAATTCTGCTAGGTTACGCGCCCCGCACGCGGCGTAGGCCGCGTCCCGAAAGCGCCTCCGAGCGCCGACGCCAGCCGACCTGAGCGACCTGAGATGCACCGTCCGTCGCACCCCATCGCAACCGCCGGAGCGGAACGCACTCCGTGCCGCCGTTTCGAGCGATCCCGGTGACCGAGCACCGCCTGCGCTCCATGACCGGCAGGGCCGAGCCCGGGCCCCGTACGGTGGTGCGCTTCGCCGGGGACTCGGGAGACGGCATCCAGTTGCTCGGCGGCGAGTTCTCGAAGGCCGTGGCGCTCGAGCACCACGACCTCCTGACCCTGCCGGACTTCCCCGCCGAGATCCGCGCGCCGGCGGGCTCCACCTTCGGCGTCTCCGCGTTCCAGATCCAGTTCGGCGGCGACGGGGTCCTCACGCCGGGCGACGAGGCCGACGTCCTGTTCGCCTTCAATCCTGCGGCGCTCAAGACCAACCTGCACACGCTCAAGCCCGGCGGCCTGATCGTGGCCGGCGAAGGCGCCTTCACGGACCGGAACCTGAAACGGGCCGGCTACGCCGAGAACCCGCTCGAGGACGGCTCGCTCACGGGCTTCCCGCTGATCCGCATCGACATGACCCGTCTCTCCGCGGAAGCGGTGGCGTCCACCGGGGTCGGCAAGAAACAGGCGGGACGCGCCAAGAATTTCTGGGCCCTCGGGCTCTGCTTCTGGCTGTTCGGCGGCCGGCGGGAACCCGCGATCGACTGGATCAGCCGGAAGTTCGCGGCGGCGCCCGACGTCGTGGCGTCCAACGTCGCCGCCCTGAACGCCGGACACGCCTACGGCGAGACCATGGAACTCGACGCCGGCGACGCCGCGCTCGGCGCCCGCGGCGAACTCCACCACGGGCTCTTCCGCACGATTACCGGCACGGACGCGATGGGCCTCGGGCTCGCCGCCGTGGCGGCGTTGTCGGGTCTCAAGATCACGTACTGCTCCTACCCGATCACGCCGGCCTCCGCGCTGCTGCACTTCCTGGCCTCCCTCAAGGGTCGGGGCATCGTGACGTTCCAGGCCGAGGACGAGATCGCGGCGGCGACGGCGGCGCTCGGCGCCTCGTACGCGGGCGGGCTCGGGGTGACGACCAGTTCCGGTCCCGGCATCGCCCTGAAGTCCGAAACGCTCGGCCTCGCCGTGGCGGCCGAACTGCCGCTGCTGGCGATCGACGTGCAGCGCGCCGGACCCTCGACGGGGATGCCCACCAAGCCCGAGCAGGCGGACCTCAACCTCGCCCTGTACGGCCGCCACGGGGAGGCGCCGCTCCCGGTACTCGCGCCGGCCACGCCCTCGGAGTGTTTCGACATCGTCATCGAAGCGGCGCGGATCGCGACCGGCCACATGACCCCGGTGATGATCCTGTCCGATGCCTACATCGCCAATGCGGCGGAACCTTGGGAGCTGCCGGACGTGGACGCGCTGCCGTCGATCGAGCCGACGTTCCGGACGGACCCCGAAGGGTTCGAGCCCTTCGCGCGGGACCCCGATACGCTGGCGCGGCCGTGGGCGAAACCCGGAACGCCCGGACTGGCCCACCGGGTCGGCGGCATCGAGCGCGAGAGTGGCAGCGGGGAGATCTCCTACGACCCCGAGAACCACCAGCGCATGACCGACCTGCGGGCCGAGAAAGTCGCCCGCGTCGCCCTCGACGGGCTCGACCACGATATCGACAGCGGCGCCGACCAGGGCGACCTGCTCGTGCTGGGCTGGGGCAGTACCTACGGCGCCATCGAGGAAGCGGTATCGCGGATGAACCGCACCGGCCTCGCCGTCGGTCACCTGCACCTGCGTCAACTCGCTCCGCTGCCGCCCAACCTGGGATCCATCCTGGCCCGCTTCTCCCGCGTCGCGGTCGTCGAACTCAACAAGGGCCAACTCGTACGGCTCATCCGCAGCGAGTTCCTCGTCGACGCCCGGAGCGTCACCCAGGTCAACGGACTGCCCTTCCGGGTGTCCGACCTGGAAGCCACGCTGCGGGACTGCCTCGACGGCAGCCAGGGCCGGTCCGGGCACGGCCTGCGGACGGTCACCGGCGCCACCGGCAAGACCTTGCATGGAAGTACGCATCCGCCGAAGGGAGGAACACCGACACTTCCTTACGCGTCAGCGGTCGGGGAAGCTCCCCCGGCTGAGGGCTCCTGAGGAACCCGTCTTGGCCGAACGACTGATCCAGCTCACGCCACGCGACTTCGAGACCGACCAGGAGGTCCGCTGGTGTCCGGGGTGCGGCGACTACGCGATCCTGAAGTCGGTGCGCAAGGTGCTCGCCGAAGTGGGCACGGATCCCGACTCCGTCGTCTTCGTCTCCGGCATCGGCTGCGCCGCGCGGTTCCCCTACTACGTGGAGACCTACGGCATCCACTCCATACACGGCCGCGCCCCGTCCCTCGCGACCGGCATCAAGCTCGCGAACCCCGATCTGGACGTCTGGGTGGTGGGCGGCGACGGCGACTTCCTGGCGATTGGCGGCAACCACCTGCTCCACGCCCTGCGGCGCAACGTGGACATCAACCTGCTGCTCTTCAACAACGCCATCTACGGGCTGACCAAGGGCCAGTCCTCGCCCGCGTCGCTGCCCGGCACGCGTTCGCCCTCCACGCCCGGCGGTTCCTTCGACGCGCCGGTCAACGCGACGGCGCTGGCGCTGGCCGCCGGAGGGGGCTTCGTCGCCCGCACCGCCGACACGCTGCAGGACCACCTCCCGGAAGTGCTGCTGCGCGCGCACGCCCACCCGGGCGCCGCCATGGTGGAGATCCTGCAGAACTGCATCGTGTACAACGACAACGCGTTCGGCGACCTCGCGCGCAAGAAGAACCGCGCCGAAGCCACGGTCATCGTGCGCCACGGCGAGCCCATGGTGTTCGGCGCGGCCGCGGACAAGGGGCTGGTGTACGAAGCCGAACGGGGCACGTTCCGCGTCACCGCCGAGCCGTCGGAAGCGAGCCTGCACGACGAGACCAATCCCGCGCTGGCCGCCGCGCTCGCTCGCGCCGACGACCCGGGCCTGCCGAAGCCGCTCGGCATCTTCTACTGCGCGGAGCGCGCCGACTACACGACGGCGCTCGAGCGGCACGTCCCCTACCGTCCGCTGACCCGGGAAGCGCTGAGGAACGTCCTCCACGAGGGAAGCTGGACGGCCTGAGCGCAGCTCCGCCCCGCCGCGGGGGTTCCCGTCACCGCCGGTCGGCCACGGGAAAGCCGTGGTCGGTCAGCTCTACCTCGTAGGCTTCGAGCGCACTCCCCAGAACGGCATCGACGACTTCGCGGGAACCGGCCAGATAGCTCGAGTGACCGCTGTACAGAATCGCGAGAAACCAATCCCGATTGGCCGGCCACACGACGTGCGGCATGTCGTTCTCCCGCGCCAGCGAGTCGGGCTGCGCCAGCCACCCGCCGAGGTCGGCGAACCGGCACGCCCAGACGAAGTAGACCCAGCGCGGCGTGACGAGCTTTGCGCCGGTCCGCCAGTGATCGCTGCCCCCGCCCTCCCACTTGCCGCTCAGACACCGATCGGCGGGTCGCGTCCAACGCGACAGCAACTCGAATAGCGGCTCGGCCACGAACGGCTCGACGGTTCCCTCTTGCGGTCCCCACGTCCACGCCTGTTCGGGAGAGGCCGCCCGTTGACCGTATTCAGCCGCCGGCCCGCCGCTCAGGAACAGAGCTTGCGAGATAGCCCTCTGCTGCATTCGTTTCGGTCTGAGCAAATCCAGGTCCCGATCCGTAGCGTCCCACCGCGTCGCATGGAGACGGCCGTTACCCGCGCAGCCCCTGCACCGACTCATGCACCGCCGCGATCAGCGTGCGCGTGCGGGGGTCGTCGCCCAGCACGAGCTGCATCTTGTTCATCACGTAGCCGAAGGCGATCCCGGCCTTCGGGTCAGCGAAGCCGAGGGAGCCGCCCGCGCCCCCGTGCCCGAACGCGCCGTCCCGGCCGAGACTTCCCTCCACGTTGAGCGAGAACCCGGTCCCGAAGCGTGTCGGCACCCGCACCACCTCGTCGCGCCCGTTCGACTGCTCGGCCACGGCGCGCGCGACGGTCTCCTCGGTCAGCAGCCGCACGCCGTCGACGCCGTCGCCGATGAGGGAGGCGTACATGCGCGCCAGCGAGCGCGCGTCGGTGACCCCGTTCCCCGCCGGGATCTCGGCGGCGCGGAACGCGCGGGTGTTCATGTCCACCGGCGCGGTGGTCGAGGGCCGGTTGAGCAGGGAATCCGGCTCCCGGGACGCCTCGAGGACCGCGCGCCTCCTCTCCGTTACCGCCTGCTCGTCGACTGCGCCGTCCTGCAGGTCGATCCCGATCATCGGGACCACCCGGTTCTCCTGGCTCTCGGGCAGACCGATCCAGAAGTCGAGACCGAGAGGCCCGGCGACCTCGTCGGCGAAGAACGTCCCCACGCTCTTGCCGCTGATCCGCCGGATCACCTCGCCGACCAGCCAACCGTAGGTCCCGGCATGGTAACCGTGCGTCGTCCCCGGCTCCCACACCGGACGCTGGGCCGCGAGCGCCCGGACCGGCGGGTCCCACGCCAGCCATTCCTCCGGCGTCAGGGGGTTGTCGAAGACGGGCAGCCCGACCTGATGGGAAAGCAGCCAGCGCACCGGGATTTCCTGCTTGCCGGCGGCGGCGAACTCGGGCCAGTACTCCGCGACCGGGGCGTCGAGGTCGAGTTCGCCGCGCTGGGCCAGCAGGTGCGCGCAGATCGCCGTCGCCCCCTTCGTGCTTGAGAACACCAGTACGATGCTGTCCTCCGCCCACGGCCGGCCGGTCTCCACGTCAGCCACCCCACCCCAGACGTCCACCACCTTCACGCCACGGTGGTACAGGCTGAAGGCGGCGCCGACATCGCCGTGTTGTTCGAAGTTGGCGGCAAAGGCGTCCTTTACGCGTTCGAAGCCCGGCGCCACCGTTCCGTGGACCTGGGTCGCGGGCGAATCGGCGCCGAGGCCTGTTCGCGAAGCGCCGGCCAGGGTGCCGCCGAGCGCCACCATGGAGAGCCTGCCGAAGTCACGGCGCGTGAGTTTCCGTAGACGTGTTCGGGTCATGGAAGTCCCCTTCAACTTGCGTGCAGCACAACAACAAACGGAGTCCCACTATCGTACGGGAGCCTCAGGTGAACAGCCACTTCGGCGCGTCCCTCGAGAACTTGGACACCAATCGGTGTCCGGCGATGCCTTCCTCCTCGACGAACCTGCGCAGGGCGTCCCAGTCGATCTCGTCCACGCACGCGTGCGCCACGCTCAGCGCCTGCGTCAGGGCCGCGGTGTCGTCCCAGTGGCCGCAGGCGGCCAGGCGATCCATCAGGCAATGCGTCGGAGTGATGATGCGCAGGGGCCCTTCGCTGGTTTGGATTTCCGGGCACTCCGTCATCGGCACCGTCCGGTTGCCGAACGCGAGCGGGGCCGCCGGAAACTCCAGGTACCACTTCGCGAGCGGGTGCGTGAACACGCTCTGTCGAGGATCGCGTGCGCGAACGAACCCCAGCCGCGTGAGGACCGCTTCGATCTCCGCAACCAGGTGCCCGGTCACGAAGTCGAGATCGTCCGACGGCTGCCCGCCGCCCGAGTGGATGTCGACCGCCGCGCCGCCGCTGAGCACGGTCGTGATCCCGGCTTCGCGGAGTTCCGCATGGACGAGCGCCGCAAACTCGATCAGCGACATGTCGCGACGTACCTCCCGCACGCCTCAGGCCTTCCCTTGCCGGCGGGGCCGTCGCCGTGACACGTAGCGCTCCGCGTACGTCGCTTCGGGCAACATGTCGACCATCTCGAGCAGGAACTTCTCAAGCGCCGCGACGATGGGCCCGCGACCCCAGTAGTAGAACCGGGTGTTGCCCTCCATCCTGCTGACCAGCAGGCCGACGCTTTCGAACTTGCGCAGTTGGCGCTGCACCGGGGCCAGCGCGTGCTCGTGTGCGCGGGCGATCTCGCCCGCGTAGCCTCGTCCGCACGCCGCGATGTACATGAGCGTGTGGTAGGCCGTTACGCTCCCGAAAAGCTTGCGTAACGGTTCTTCCGAAATCTCTACACGCGCCACGTATAACCTAAATTCGAGTTAATATTACCTCAGTTTAGCGTACCCGTACGGAGAACGCCCCGGGACGCCGCGGGAGAACCTGCGCTTGGCGGCGCCCGAAGCTCCTGTCGCGCACGGTGGAGGTCGCCGGCATCAGCGGTGCGCGACTGTCCGTCGTGTCGGTCGTCAGCCGTTGGAGCACGCGTGCGCGACTGCGCCAGGCGAGGTCGTCGGTGCCCGGGCGGAAACACCCGAACTGGCATTTGTCGTCCAGAGCAGCTCTCATTCGTCTATCCTCGTGAGACTTGGATCGAGAGTGCCATGTCTGATCCCAGGACGGCGAGGAGCAAAGGTGAACATCGCCCAGCAGAAAACCCTGCCGAGCCTCGACTCGATCATGTCCGACATCGAGCGCTACGGGCTGGCCCGGAACGCCGTGGAACTGATGACCTACGGCTTTACCGTCGCCTCACCCGAAACGCTCGGTGTCGACGACGCGTGGACAGAGCGTTTTCGCGACGCGACGCTGGCCGCCTACGAAAAGGGGCACGACGTATCGGTGGGCGACTATCGAACCTCGACGATCACCGCGGATGTCTCGTCGGCCCAGCTCTACGACGAGGACGATGTGTTCATCGAGGCAGCCATCAACCCGGCGAAGCTGGCGCTGGTCCGTCTCATGCTGGGCCAGCGCGCGGTACTCCGGACCAACACGATCATCCTGAAGGGCCCCGCTGACCACGCCCCTGCCGACTACCACTTCTACCAGAACGTGCCCCTGCACACCGACAACGATGTGGAAGGGATCCCGATGGGCGCCGGCCGGATCTGCCACAGGTTGAACTGCATGTGGATCTGCACCGACCAGGTCGACGAAGCGGACGGCCCGACCCTGTTGGTCCCCGCCAGCCAGCATGTCGGCCATGGCGTCCTGCCCCACGACAGCGACCTCGCCAACACGCCCTACCCGGTCGTGCGCCTCGATGCCAGGGCCGGCTCGGTGGCGATGTGGCAAGGGGGCACGTTTCACTCCGCCTTGCCGCGCACCCGGACCGGGCTGCGGGTCACGCTGAGCGAGAACTACACCCGCCACTACATCCAGGGGCCGCACGCCAGGAGTCATTACATTCCGAACCTGGGCCGGCTATCCCCCGAGCTGCTCTCTCGCCATCCGCAGCTCAAGCGCGTGCTCGGACTCTCGCAGAAGCAAAGCGGCATCAATCCTCCCTTCGACCCGTACGCGTAGGAAGGCTGGGCCGGAAGGCAACGGGTGGCGCAGGAGAGGAGGCGCCGCGTGGTGGGGTGGTGGTCGGGGCCAAGCCGGTCGGAGATCCTTGGGTTCTGCGTTAACCATCCATAGCTGATCCGGCCCTCCTGTAGTGCCGGCTCGGGGCATCGGACGGGCGGCCATCTGCGGATGAAGTCCGCAGCCGCCAACAGGCACACCACGGCATCCGGGCCATCGTCGGCGGCGTTATAATTCTCCGCGTCCTCTCCCCCCCCGGCGGGGAGCTGTCATGTCTGACCATTTCGAACGCCAGCCCCCACCGCCCCCACCGTCACTCGACCAGTGGCTGGACCACTCGGACCGCGCCGACAACCGGCGCGAACCGTTCTTCGTCGGGCGCGAGGACGAGTACGCGGTGTTCGCGCGCGGCGCTCGGCTGCTACGCGACGGCACCGTCGGTGGGGAAGCGATCATCTTCCAGGGGGCGCCGGGAGCGGGCAAGAGCGCGTTGATGCAGGAGTGCATTGAGACGGCACGGGCGCGCTCGACACGTAACAGACCGTGGGTGGCGCAGTCGCTTAGCGTGCACACGCTGGCGAACCCCCATGAGGTGTGCCAGTTGTTGCTGCGTGCGTTGCGCCGGGAGCAACGCCGCTTGGCGGACCGGGGAGCGCATCCGCGTATTGGGAATTGGCTCGCGCGGCTCCAGGAGGCGCGTGACGAGTTGTCCGCGCGCGGCGGCGGTGCCGGCGGCGTGCGCATGGGCCCGCGCCCGCCGGACGGGATGCTCGCCGAGGGTGCGTTCAAGACCATCGCGGGCGCGTTCGAGGGTGTGTGCGTGGTGCTGTTCATCGACGAGGCGCAGAACGTCCCCGGCGACGCGCAGCCGGCGATCGACGTGTTATCACGCGGCAAGACGGGCATCGACCTGTTGCCAGTGTTCTTTGGCTTGGGCCACGCTGCGCGAGCGCTGTCGGAGAAGGGCCGCTTGTCGCGCGCCCCCGCCGAGCGCGTGGTGGAGTTGGGGGCGCTGCCCGAAGCCGATGTCCGCGAGTCGCTGGCAATGACGTTCCACGCCTACGCGGTGCGCGGCCGTGATCGTGATCGCTGGCTCGACGGACTGACGGCGTTGTCGCAGGGGTGGCCGCAGCACCTGAACCGCGTGGCGCACGCGGCCGCACGGCAACTCATGCCGCATGGCATGGATGTCGACCATGGCGACCTCGACGCGGCGCTCGCCGAGGGGGAGGCGGCGAAGCGGGCGTATTACGCGGGTCGGCTCGAAGGGCTCGACGCGCGCGAGCTTCGCCCCTATGCGGCGTTGGGCGCGCATGTCGCGGCGGCGGGATGCACGTTCGACGTGGACGACGTTGCCAAGGTGCTGGCTGAGTCGGGGAGCCCGGAGGCGGACCCGGCCAGGTGGCTGCGCGACGCGTTGCGCCGCGGCGTGATCGCCGCAGTGCCCCACGAACCGGGGCGCCTGCAGGTGCCGGTGCCCTCGCTGGCGGCCTACATGGCGGATCTCCCGCTCCCGAAGCGACCGGGCACCCCCGCGCCTTCGAGCGGTTCGCCGTCACCATAGCTCCTCGCGACCACGGCATCCGGGCCTGCCGCGTTGACGAACCACCCCCGGGCGTAACCGGCTGGGAGTTTCAGCCTAGCCGAAAGATCCACGACCGACTTTGGTCGGGGCGGCCGGATTTGAACCGGCGACCACCACACCCCCAGTGTGGTGCGCTACCAGGCTGCGCTACGCCCCGTGAGGGCCGCATTCTACGCGAACTCCTCGGGTACCGAGGACGATCGGCCACGATCTGTCCGAAGACCCCGAGCAGGCTGCCGCCAGCGGTCGCCGCTCCCACCACAGATGCAGCGTGCCCGGGTGGCCGTGGCGAATCGACTTCTCGTCTTGCCGACACGACACGAGGGGTGAGGATCGAGTCGATTCCAACGCGAAGGTGAGGGTACCGGGGTGCCAAACGTACCGTGGGGCCCTTTGTGGCCAGACACGCCAACGCCACGGAAACGCCACGCCGATCGCATCCAGCGACAGCCAGACTCCACCCCCAAACCTCAGCGCCCGGGCCCGACCCTCACGGTGCAGCGCACCCAGTTCGGTTCCACCCTGAACTCCGGGCCCTGCTGTCCGTTTTCCTTCAGCGCCCGCCGCGCGGCCGGGATACCGAATCCAAAGCGTTGCACGAGGCCGAGTACGCGCATCGCCTCGGCAATGATCGGATTGCGGTAGTCCAGGGCGCCGGGCTCCCCGAAGTTGTCCGCCGTCACCGCGCCGTACGGACCGCCCGGGCTGTTGATCTCGATCCGGTCGTCGAAGTGCGGATCCCGATGCCGACGCTTTTCGTTCAGCGCCCTCTCGTCTTGAACGGTTGCGACCGCTCGCCTTGGCCCGACGCGTACCCAAGTTCGGCCCCGATACCGTACCGGCGGCGCGTCCGAGGGCTCTACCGTTACCACGGCAACGGCTTCGCCAAACAAGAGACGCTTGCCTACGGTCAGGCTCGGCGGCGGAACGATGTTGCCGTCGGTCCGGATGTCGGCCAGTTGCAGCAACAGTTGGTCCGTGATCGCCAAACCCGAGGGTCGACCGTCGTCCGTGGCGCCGACGAAAACGACCCCCGAACGGCGATGCTCGGGAAGGTCGTTGGCGAAAGCGCATACCGCTTCCCGGACGCTCCGCCCAGCATCGCCGTCCGAGGATGCATTGCGCTCCACCAGATCGGACTCCTCACACGCCATCATGGCTTCCAGCTCGGCGTCCGAGTAGCCGTCGGTCACGCCGGGGCCCGGACGGATCACCTCACCGTCCTCATGTAGCTCTTGAACAGGCCCGGATGGACAGCCTTGAGCGCGGCGCGCAGTGGCGCTCGCCGGTCGTCGGACTCCGCGCCAAGCCGCAGCGCCCGCAGGAGGTTGAAGGCCTGCGCAGGGCCGTCCGTCCCTTCTGCCACGGGCAGCACGCGGGCAAGCCCTGGTTCCCGAATCAGCATCCAGGCCGGAAACCACCCCGGCGACAGGTCCTCGGCGAGTTCGTCCGCGTCCATCGCCCGGCGCCACGCCTCCGCCATTCCCGTGTCCGGGAAGTCCGGTCGGCGGACCAGTTCGGCGAAGTGCCGCGGGGCAGTCGAGCACAGGGCGAACCATAGCCGCACGGCTTGTACGCGGTGGTGCAGCGCGTACTCCGCCTCGGCGAGCCTGCCGACGAGGATCGGTTGATCCGCATGGCCCGGCACGCGGCAAACCGTCCGCTTGACGGCCTCCCAGTCGAGGTATTGGCGGAAGACCCAGCTCGCGTGTCCGTCGGGATCGCCGGGATCGAACTCCCCGCCCTCGAGCGCGAGGCCGACGCCGCGCCACAGGGGCGCCAGGAAGCGTTGTCCGTCCGCCCCGAGCAACGCCGCCGCCGCGGGCATCCACTCCCGGACGAGGCGGGCGCGCCGGTCCAGTGCATCCCGCCGACCGTCCGGCGAAGGCGTCTCGAGGGCCGCGATCAAGGCCTCCGCGTGCGCGACGCAGGGGTGCCGCGGCTGGAGCCTCGTCAGACTCGCCAAGTGCTTCCGGGCACCGGTGACGTCGGTCGAGGCGAGCGCATCGCGCAAGGCGTTGACCGTCACGATCGTGGTGTTGTCCAGGAACAGGTCGCGTTG
The DNA here is from genome assembly GCA_022825925.1 of Pseudomonadales bacterium. Lineage (GTDB taxonomy): Bacteria > Pseudomonadota > Gammaproteobacteria > Pseudomonadales > Azotimanducaceae > VXNE01. Next base: position 41,468 of record JAJDVW010000009.1, read on the forward strand.
GGGATCGTCCTCCGCCCGGCAATAGGTGCGCCGGAGCAACGCGTCGAGCACGGGGTCGCCGGACGCGGCCACGCGGCGCTCTCCGGCGGTCGCGGTCAAGCCCAGGTCCCGGGCGAACGCAGCCGCCTCCTGCAACACGGCGCGGGCCGCGGATGGGTCCGGCAGCGCCTCGTCGAGGGACGCGCGCTCGCCCCTCAGCCAGGCTTCGTGGTCCTCCTCCGACAGCATCCCGCCGGCAAGCAGCAGTTCGATCGGCGAATACACGCCCCGATCGAGCAACATGCCGCAGACGATGTCCTGTACCTGCACCAGATCGCCCCGCACGCCGACTCGTCGCGGTTCAGTACGCCTGCGCCGGCAGCCAGGTCACCAGCGCTTCCCAGTTGAAGATCACCGCGAGTCCCACGAGCTGCAGCAGGATGAACGGCACCACGCCCCGGTAGATCGTCGGCGCGTCCACGCCCGGCGGGGCGACGCCCTTGAGGTAGAAGATGGCGAAGCCGACCGGGGGCGTCAGGAAGCTGGTCTGGAGGCAGACGGCGAAGAGCACGGTGAACCACACCGGGTCGAAGCCGAGCAGCACCACGACCGGGGACACGAGCGGCAGGATGATGAGGGTCAGCTCGATCCAGTCGAGGAAGAAGCCGAGCAGGAACGTCACGAACAGGATGGTGATGACGATGCCCGTCGGCCCGAAGGGCAGGTCGAGCAGGGTGCGCTCGATGAGTTCGTCGCCCCCGAGGCCCCGGAGCACCAGCGAGAACATCGTCGCGCCGATCAGGATGCCGAAGATGAAGGCGGTGGTCCGCGTGGTTTCCCGCACCACCTCGGTGAGCACGGGCCGGTCGAGCGCCCGGTTGGCCCAGGCGAGGAGGACGGCGCCGGCGGCGCCGACGCCGGCGGCTTCGGTCGGCGTCGCGAGGCCGAAGAAGATGCTGCCGAGCACCATCAGGATGAGACCCGCCGGGGGCAGGATCGCCAGCGCGAGCTGACCCAGTGCGGCGAGGTTCAGCGGCTCGTCGGTCGAGGCCTTCGGCGCGCCCTCGGGCCGCACGATGCCGTAACCGAACAGGTAGACCACGTAGAGACCCGACAGCAGCAAGCCGGGGAAGAGCGCGCCCAGGAAGAGGTCGCCGACCGGCATGGCCATCCGGTCGGCCATCAGCACCAGCATGATGCTCGGCGGGATGAGGATGCCGAGCGTGCCCACGGCGCACACCGTGCCGGCCGCCAGCGAGCGGTCGTAGCCTTGCCGCAGCATGACCGGCAGCCCCAGCAGCGCGAGGAGCACCACCGAAGCGCCGATGATGCCCGTCGTCGCCGCGAGCAGGACCCCGATCAGCGTGATCGTCACGGCCAGGCCGCCGCCCGCGCGGCCGAACAGCCGGGCGAAGCTGTGCATCAGCCGGTTGGCGATCCCGGAACGGTCGAGCATGAGGCCCATGAAGACGAACATGGGCAACGCCACCATCACCCAGTTCTCCATCACGTTCCAGATGCGCTCGACGCCGATCGACGCGTAGGCCCAGTCGACGCCGATGGGGATGCCGAAGTCCACCTCGAAGACGATCGCGAGCGCCGTGAAGAGGATCGCGAGTCCCGCCAGGATCCACGCGATCGGAAAGCCCGTGAAGACGAGGCCGATGAAGGCCGCGAACATGACGAGGGCGAGGATTTCGTTGGCCGGCATGCGGGTCCCGTTCGAGGCGGCGCGGCGCGCCTAGCGGTCGCCGCCCAGGAAGAGGTATTTCCAGAGCCGCGTCAGCCGCGACACCGCGGCGAGGCCGAGCAGGCCGAACCCGGCCACGAGGACCGCCTTGATCGCCCAACGGTACGGCAGTCCTCCCGGAGAACTCGAGACCTCCCCCGTCGCGAAGCTGTCCGCGACGAAGCGCACCCCGTAGATCAGCATCAGGGCGACGAACGGGAGTACGAGGAGCGCCAGCCCGTACAGGTCGATCCACGCCCGCGTCGCCGGCGCGAAGCGCTCGTGCAGGACATCGACGCGGACGTGGGCGTCGGACTGCAGCGCATGGCCAAGCCCCAGC
>JAJDVW010000171.1 GCA_022825925.1 Pseudomonadales bacterium
CAACGCACGGAAGAGGTGCGGGCGCTACGGGAAGAACCCGACACGATTTTTGGCGATTGGGAACCCGTGGTGGTGAATAGGGTCCACAGGGCAGAATCGGGTGGATTCTTGACTGCGTTCAGCGGTGGCAGCGGCAATATCGCAAGAATCATCCTCGGCACTGGTGCGTCGGAAGACCAGGTCACGTCCAGAAATCGCGGTGGCCGCTATGAGGGAGCCGCGACACCCGTGAAGAAGGGACAATATTATCAGGTGCGTGTGCATAGCGGGTCAAGTAGAACGGTTACCGCGTTCTGGCTTCCGGCGAGCAGATAGATCGTTAGCGCGGCGCTGCTGCCGGTGGATGTTCAGAAGCCGAGGGTGTTGGCCCAATTGGCGCAGAGCCTCTGGTGTTGGCGATCGCGAGGCAGTGAGCTTTTCTGAACCGGTGTCGACGGATCTCATCGACGCGCGGGACTGCGGTTGGTCGAGGTTCGTCGTCGGGACGGTCGGCTGCGCTGCTGCTGCGTGAGTTCGGCCTCGCGTCGGCGGAAGCTCTGGCCTTCGACGACGAGGATCTCGACGTGGTGGGTGAGGCGGTCGATGAGGGCGACGGCGCAGGAGGCGTTGGGGAAGACGGTGTCCCAGTGCTTGAAGGGCAGGTTGGTGGTGATGAGCAGGGAGCGGTGCTCGTAACGGCGGCTGACGAGCTGGAAGAGGAGGTCGGCGGCGCGGGCGTCGTAGGCGAGATATCCCAGTTCGTCGATGACGAGGAGTGCGGGCCGGGTGTAGTGACGGAGTCGGCGTTCGAGGGCGCGGGCGGTCTCCTGGCCGTTGAGGTCGAGGAGCAGGTCGGCGGCGGTGGTGAAGAGAGCGGAGTGACCGGCGAGGATGGCCTGGTGGGCGATGTTCTTGGCGAGCATGGTCTTGCCGAGGCCCTGGGCACCGACCAGGATGACGTTCTCGCCGCGGGTGAGGAAGTCGAGGGTGAGGATGCGTTCGAGGACGGAGCGGTCGAGGGCGGTGGGCCAGTCCCAGTCCCAGTCGGCGAGGGGCTTGAAGCGACCGAGGCGCGCGCGGGTGAGTCGGCGTTCGACGCTGCGGCGCTGACGGTCTTCGAGCTCGTCGGCGACGAGGTGTTCGAGGAGGACGGTGGGGCTCCAGCGTTTGCGGGTGGCCTCTGCAATGCGGTCGTTGAGGTCGTCGGCGGTGCGCAAGAGCCCGAGTCGTCGGAGGTCAGTCGCGAGGGTCGTCGTCGGTGGGTTGTCGGAGGGCATCGTAAGACTCCAGGTCATGAGAGCGGACGTCGAGGTCACGCAGTCCGGGGCGGTCGGGGAGCGTGAGCCGGAGGGGCGGAGGGAGCCCGCGCTGCCGGCGTCGGGTTTCGAGGATGTGGGCGATGGAGCCGGCGCCGAGGGCGTCGCGTTCGAGGGCGACGGCGATGGCGGCGGCGAGCTCCTGCGGCCCGTAGTCGTCGAGCAGCGCGAGGAGGCGTGTGGCGTTCGGACGCAGCGGCTCGCCGCGTTCGGCGAGGCGCTCGAAAAGCGTGGCGGTGGCGGGGACGGCGACGCGGAGGCGGTCGCGGGTGGTGTGTGCGTTGGCCTGGCGGGTGGCTGCGAGGAGGCCTTCGAGGTGCTCGGGGTCTTCGATGGTCTGTCCGGTATCGAAGCTGCGGCGATGGCGGGCGAGCTCGGTCTGCCCGTCGAGGATGCGGACGCGGGTGGCGCCGGCCACGAGCGTGAGCGGCTTCCGGACGTGGGTGTGGGGAATCGAGTAGATGTTGCGGTCGAAACGGACGTAGGGGGTCTTCCCGGAGCGGACGGCGCGGACGAGGTCGGTTTCGAAGGGATGCGCGGGCAGGGGCAGCAGGCGGGGCTTCTCGTCGGCCCAGACGTCGGCGACGGTGCGGTCGGGTTGGTCGGGGTGGCGGCGCTGGTGGGCGACGTGGTCGCGCCAGCGGCGGAACTGGGCGTTGATGTCGTCGAGGTCTCGGAAGGGGCGGGCGGCGAAGAAGGCGTGGCGCAGATATTGGATCTGACGCTCGACCTTGCCCTTCTCGTTTCCGCGTCCCGGAGTGCAGGGGCGGGGCGCGAAGTGATAGTGGCCGGCGAGTTCGAGCAGGCGCGGGTGAAACTGCACGGCGGCGCCGCGGCGGTCGAGCACCGCGCTGCGCAGGTTGTCGTAGACGAGGGTGCGGGCGACGCCACCCAGGGCGTCGAAGGCCTCGACATGACCGCGGAGGAAGCTCTCGAGGGTCTGGTCGAGCGTGAAGAGCGCGGCGAGGGCGCGCGAGTAGCCGAGGACCATGACGAAGCCGGAGACGGCGCGGGTGCCGTGTCCGATGCGGACCTTGCCGAAGGTGCCCCAGTCGACCTGTGCCTGCTCGGCGACCAGCGTGACGACGCGGCGGTAGACGGTGCGGCCGGACTCGGGGCGCAGGCGGCGCACGAGGCGGCGGACCTGGATGACGGAGCCGGTGTAGCCGCGCTGGCGCACCATCTCGTGGATGCGGGTGGCGCGCAGGCGGGGGTAGGTGGCCAGGGTGTTGCGGATGAACGGCAGGTACGGGTCGAGGGCGGTGGGGCGGCACACGCCGCGACCGACGCCTCCCGCCTCGTGCTCGACCGCGGCGCGGACGGTCTCACGGTGGAGGCCGAGCTGGACCGCGATGGTCCCCATCTTCCAGTGCTCGCCGTAGTACAGGCGCCGGATCTCGGCGCGCTGCGCGGGCGTGATCATCGTCCCTCCTTCTCCGGTCGCCGCGGGGCTCCCGCGGCTCCATCAGCCACCGGCTCGACCGGCCGCAGACCACGCACCGCGTGGGCACGGGGGCCGGCACCGGGGCGACATCAGGGACGGCGAGTCTGTCCGACGGGCGGGGTGCGGGGGAAGTGTGATCCGTCACGCGGCGCCGCCGGCCGCGGTAGGCGCGTTGCCGGTCGCGGTGGTCGAGGCGCCCTTCGGGCGTGCGCTGATGTCGAGCCCGCGCCGCCTGCACCGAGCGGCGACGACCGAGCGCCCGGCACGACGCCGAGCAGTAGGCGTGCCCCCGGTCGCAGGCAGCGCAGATGGCGAAGAGGCGGTCGCACTGGCGGCAGGTGCGCTGGCGGAGCGCGTCGTCCACGGCATCGGAGCGCGCAGGGCGGGCTCCGACTGGACAGCGCGCCGAATCCGTGGCACAACAGCAGGGACTGGCTCGGTCTGTCGGAGCTCGAGACGGTCACGAGGGTCCCGGACGGCACATCCGGGCCCTCACCCCGCGCCTGAGTCCGCCGCGTACGCTACCCGAACGCCCCCGCCGGCGGCCAGCGCCGCCGGCTGTGGACGCTGCCGCTCCTGTGGACGCAAAGAACGCGCCCACAGGAGCTTGGGAAACCGCGCAGACGCGGTTTCCCACAAGCGCCCACAGCCTCAATTGTTGTTGTAGGTACTCTCAACCAGAAGAACCCAACGACGGACCAGAACGACCGACAGGTGTCGAGATTCGGTCAGTTCTACGTGACCGTTGACATGCCGAACTCCGAGGCGCTCTTGCGACCCCGGCGAGGCGCCGCACGCCCCGCAGGCCGCCGGTCCGCAGGACTCGGGAGCGAGAGAGACGGAATGCACGACCCCGCCTACAAGCTGTTGTTCTCGCGCCCTCGGATGGTCCGCGACCTGCTCGACGGCTTTGCCGCCCGCGGCTGGAGCGGGGCCCTCGATTTCGACACCCTGGCTCCCCTGCCAACGAGCTCCGTCAGCAAAGACCTCCAGCAGCGCCACGGCGATCTCGTGTGGCGCGTTCGCATCCGTGACGACCGCTGGCTCCATCGAGGGTAGCCGCACGCCCGCAGGCCGCCGGTCCGGACGACTCCGAATCGAGAGGGAACGGAATGCAAGACCCCGCCTACAAGCTGCTGTTCTCGCGCCCTCGGATGGTGCGCGACCTGCTCGACGGCTTCGCCGCCCGCGGCTGGAGCGGGGCCCTCGACTTCGATAGCCTAGTGCTTCGTCACGACAAAATCTGCGGATAGACCGACTTGAGTTTACGACGCGCATCGTCGACCTTCATCTGCCAGTCGACGCCGCGTTGGGTGCCGTTGACGTCGATGGACCACGCCGACAC
>JAJDVW010000025.1 GCA_022825925.1 Pseudomonadales bacterium
GTCGGACTGCAGCGCATGGCCAAGCCCCAGCATGAAGCCCACGGAGTAGAGGTGCCACTGGATCTCCTCGAACTCGATGCGGCCCTCCGCGAGGGCATACCGGAGCACGACGTTGCAGACGATGACCGCCAGCAGCACGACCCACAGCCACGACACCGCGTTCCCGATGGCCACCAGGAGCGGGTCGACGACGCGCGAGAACGGCGTGTCGGGCAGTTCGAGGGCGGCCAATCAGAAATCCCGCGGCAGGTACGCGAAGCGCTTCCACAGCGCGTACTGGTCCCGGAACGCCCGCTGCGATGCGTGGATGGCGCGGAAGTCCTCGTCCCCGGCGGCCTCCTCCGCCATCACCTGCGCGGTCACGCGCTCGAGCTCGCGCAGGATCGGCAACGGCAGGCGTACGGCGGTCACGCCCTTGTCCGGGAAGCCCGCGAGCACGCCGCCCTGCAACGCCTCGGCCTTGGCCAGGTTGCGCGTGACGCCGGCGGTGCAGGCCGTGTCGATCACGCGGCGTTCCGCGTCGCTCAAGCCGGCCCAGACATCCGCGTTCACGACGAGGTGGACCGAGGTCGCCGGCTGATGCCAGCCCGGGTAGTAGTTCAGCTTGGCGACGCGGTCGAAGCCCAGCTCCTGGTCGACGTTCGGCAGGGCGAACTCGGTCGCGTCGATGGCGCCCTTCTCCAGCGCCTGGAAGATCTCGCCCCCGGGAATCATCGTGACCGACGCGCCCAGCCGCTCGATCACGCGTCCGCCGAGTCCCGCGAACCGGATCTTCAGGCCCTCCATGTCGGACAACGCATCGATGGGCTCGCGGAACCAGCCGGCCGTCTCCGGGCCGATGAGGCCGCACAGCACCGGATGCACGCCGAACTTCCCGTACAGCGCCTCGCCGTGCTCGCGCCCGCCGCCCTCGAACCACCACGCCATGAACTCCCACGGCTCCATGCCGAACGGCACCGCGCCGAGCAGCGGCGCGGCCGGGATCTTGCCCTGGTCGTAACCCAGCCACGTGTAGCCCGCGGGGACCTTGCCCTCGCGCACCGCGTCGACGATGTTGAAGGCCGGCACGATCTCGCCCGGTTCGTAGGGACGGAGCACCACGGCCCCGCCGGACGCGCGCTCGATGGCGTCCACCACCCAGAGCACGTTGTCCCCCAGCACCTCCAGGTTGGTCGAGAAGGCGACCGGCACGCGCCAGCGCACCGTCGCCGCCGCGCCCCCCGAGCGCGCCTCCGCGACCGGCCCTCCGTCGCCCGGCGGACGGACGGCCAGCGTGGCGAGCATGCCCGTGAGAAACGCCACGACCACCGCGATCAGCGCGGTCCTGTTGGTGATGCCCATGCCGGGAATCCGGAGTCCGCGGAAACCGCCCTATTATGCCGCGCCGTTCTTCGGGGTCGGCGGGACTCCGCCGGCGCGCGCTGGTACGCTTTTCCCGCCCGCCACAATCAGGTAACTCGAACCCCATGACCGCAGCAAGCTATGACCACTGGCGCGCGGACGCGCAGGCCAGGGACGACCAGACCGGCGCCGCCGGCTGGAAGGCCGACGACCGCACCGACCTGTTCGACTATCGCGTCATCCGCCGGCGCCGGGACGAACTGGTCGAGTTGCGGGCGGAGGGAGACGTGCCGCGCCTGCTGTACTACCTCAACGAGGGGCTGCACGGAAACATGGGCGGCATGGGTTCCTCCCGGCTCTACGGCCACGCCGCGTTCGGGACCAAGGACCTCGTCTCGCGGTACATCCAGGAACTCGCCGGCGCGCTCGAGCAACTCGCCGACGCGGATGACGACGCCCTGCCCTTCGACCGCAAGCTCGCCTTCTTCCGGCAGGCGCGACAGGCGTTCGGCAATTGCGCGCTGATGCTCTCCGGCGCCGGGTCCCTGGGGCCCTTCCACCTCGGCGTCGCGAAGGCGCTGGCCGAACAGGGCCTGTTGCCCGCGGTCATCTCGGGGGCAAGCGCCGGCGGCCTCGTCGCCGCGGTGGTCTGTACGCGGGCCGACGCGGACCTGCGGGCGCTGTTCGACGAGGACACGCTGCCGGGGGTGTTCGAGCAACCCCTCGACGGACAGTCGTTCCAGCGCAAGCAGGTGACGCGCGACGACCTGCGGGACGCGGTCGAGGCACTCGTTCCGGACATGACCTTCGCCGAGGCGCTCGAAGCGTCCGGACGCGACCTGAGCATCTCCGTCGCCCCGGCCGAGGTACAGCAGCAGTCGCGCACCCTGAACGCCGTCACGTCGCCGAACGCGTTGATCCGCGAAGCGGTCATGGCGACGTGCGCGATCCCCGGCGTCTTTCCGCCGGTGACCCTCGCGGCCCGCGGCGTCGACGGCACGCGGCTGCCGTTCGTGCGCTCGCGCAAGTGGGTCGACGGCTCGGTCACCGACGACATGCCGACCGGGCGCCTCGCGCGCGTCTACGGCTGCAATTTCTTCATCGCCAGCCAGGCGAACCCCGTCGTGATGTGGTCGCCGCAGGTTCCAACGGCCGCCGGCCCCCTCGCCCAGGTCGGGTCCATCTACGCGTCCGCCTGGAAGCAGTGGTTCCGTCTTTCCTATCCGTTCGCCATGCGCCTCGTGCGCGACGCCTACCCGCTCAACGTGATGACCCGGATGTGGTTCAGCGTGCTCACCCAGGACTACACGGCCGATGTCAACATCATGCCGAAGCGGCGCTTTCTCGACCCCGCCTCGCTGCTGTCCACGCTGAGCGCCGAAGAGACCGGCAAGCTCGTGCACGAGGGCGAGGCCGCCACCTGGCCGCACGTGGAGCGCATCAGGAACTCCACGCTGATCGGGCGCACGATCGCTGGCATCCTGGACCGTCTCGCGGCGCCCGTGCGGCTGCAACCCCGTCGGACGGCAAAGGCCTGAGCAGCGCCGCCCCCGACGCGGCGCTCCGCCCAAAGTGTTAACTTCGGGGAAATCGAACCGGCAGGAGGCACGATGAACTCGCAGGAGATCCACGCACGGCTCAAGCACCCCGTCATCGATTCGGACGCGCACTGGCTCGAGTTCGGGCCGATGATGAAGGAACGCATCGCGAAGATCGCCGGGCCCAAGGTGGCCGAGTGTTTCGACGGTCTCGACTCGCTCATCGGCGAGGCGCAGCGCATGGGCCCGGACGGGCGCCGTCACCACCGGGCCGCCCACCCGGGGTTCTGGCAGTTGCCCATGGCCAACACGCGCGACCGCGCGACCGCGATGATGCCCGGGCTCCTCTACGAGCGCCTCGACGAACTCGGCCTCGACTTCTGCGTCATGTACCCGACCGGCGCGGCGGCCGCCACCGAGGACAAGGACCTGCAGCGTCAGGCCATGCGCGCCTTCAACACCTTCGCGGCCGAGTACTTCGCCGACTATTCGGACCGGCTCACGCCGGTGGCCGTGATCCCGACCGCCACCCCCGAGGAAGCGATCGAGGAACTCGAGTACGCGACCGGGACGCTCGGCATGAAGGCGGCGCTGTTCTCCGGCATGATCCCCCGGCCCGCGCCCGCGGCGGCCGACGGCGACGCGGGCGCCGCCCGGCTCGGCTATTGGTACGACGTGCTGGGGCTCGACAGCATCCATGACTACGACCCCCTCTGGCAGAAGTGCGTGGAACTCGGCATCTCGCCCACGTTCCACGCCGCCGGCCGCGGCTACGCCCTCCGACGGTCGCCGTCGAACTTCACGTACAACCACATCGGGCACTTCGCCTCCACCGCGGAGGCCATCTGCAAGGCGATGTTCCTCGGGGGCGTGTCGCGCCGCTTCCCCACGCTGACGATGGCGTTCCTCGAGGGGGGCGTCAGCTACGCATGCCAGCTCTACGCCGATCTCATCGGGCACTGGAACATTCGCAATCCCCAGGCGCTCGAGGTGGTCAACCCCGAGAACCTCGATCACGAGGGGTTGATCGAACTGGCCCGCCGGTACGGTCCCGAGGACATGGCACGACTGATGGTCGACCGCGAGGCCGCGCTCTGCGCCGCCATGAACGCGCAGATTTCGGTGGACACCGGGGGCGAGCCGACCCTGGACGACTTCGCCGCCTGCGGGATCGAGCGCGTCGAGGACTTCCGGGAGCTGTTCGGGAACTTCTACTTCGGCTGCGAGGCGGACGACCGTATGAACGTCTGGGCCTTCAACGATCGGGTGAACCCGCTCGGCACGCGCATCAACGCGCTGTTCAGCTCCGACATCGGGCACTTCGACGTCGCCGACATGACCGAGGTGCTCGAGGAGGCCCATGAACTGGTGGACGACGGCCTGATGACGGCCGACGACTTCAAGGCGTTCACCTTCGAGAACCCGGTCCATTTCTGGACGAGCGGCAACCGCGACTTCTTCAAGGGGACGGCGGTCGAAGCCGACGTGGAGGCATTGCTCGGCGAGGCCGGGATGGCCGCCGGCGGCTGAAATGAAGTGCGACCTCGCCACGCCGATGCGCGAGCCAACTGGGTCGGAGTGTCAGCTCCGCGTGTTCCCAACCGACGCATGTGACTTCTCGGGAGTCACGCTGCCACGTTCGACGTTGATCGCGAGTCCCCTCATGCGAGGGTCACGATCCCGACCTCGATCGTTAGCGCGGTCTGCTCGGAGACCGGCAATCAAGGTGACCTGATCGCGGAGGAGATCGCTCGTTGCTTCGGAACGGACAGTTTGACCGTTCTAATGCGGAGATCGAGTAGGAGCGGTGGCCGCCTGGCCCTGCGGAGGCACGTGGATGCCGAGTCGTTCGTCGAGCACAAGCTGACGGTGAGCCCGACGACGCGACGTTTCGAGACCGTAGTGCCGGACGCCTCGGGTTTCGAAACGACAACCAGCGAGGCACGCGAACTGGAGCAGGTCCATCGGCTGATGGGTGAGTATGCGACGGGAGCCCGGACCGCGAAGCACTTCCATGCAGAGCGACTCATGGACGCTCTGACACGATTGATTCTGCCTCATGTCCTCGGCCCCTTGCACACGCCGGCGTTGCGCCTACTGGCACTCCTTGCCAAGTCGGGCCTCCGGGTGATCATCACCACGCACAGCGAGTGGGTCCTGGAAGAACTCGCAAACATCGTACGACGGTCCGAACTCCGTGGAGCAAGGGAAGCAGGCAATGACGTCGGCGCGGCTCTGGATCGCCACGAGGCGGGGGCGTGGCTGTTTCAGCCGAAGCAGCGCCCAAAGGGGTCCGTCGTCACCGAGATCGAACTCGCCCAAGCCGGTCTTTACCCCACCGGATTCGAAGAAGTTGCAGCAGCGCTCCACAACGACTGGGCGGAGATATCCAGTCGATGCGGGGCTCCGCTCATCGACGGCTTCCAGAACTGAAGAAGACGACGGCCGACCCGCTTTACGCCTCAGCCCCGGAGGACCTGCAGGACCTCCTCGAGTTCCGAGATCGTCTGCCGGATCAGGAGCCGCGAGCGGATCTGGTCCTGCTTCGCCTCGCCGCCGGTCAGTTGCTGGCGCGCGCCGCCGACGGTGAACCCCTGCTCGTACAGCAGGGCGCGTATCTGGCGCACCACCATGACGTCCTGGCGCTGATAGTAGCGCCGGTTGCCGCGGCGCTTGTCCGGCCGGAGCTGCTCGAACTCGCCCTCCCAGTACCGCAGCACGTGCGGCTTGACGTCGCAGAGCTCCGCGACCTCGCCGATGGTGAAGTAGCGCTTGCCCGGGATCGCGGGCAGTTCCTTATTCGGAGGCTCCAGCATGCGCCTCCACTCGCGCCTTCAGCTTCTGCCCCGGGCGGAAGGTCACCACGCGGCGGGCGGTGATGGGGATGTCCTCGCCGGTCTTCGGGTTGCGGCCCGGCCGCTCCCGCTTGTCCCGCAGGTCGAAGTTGCCGAACCCCGACAGCTTGACCGGCTCGTTGTGCGCGAGCGCGACGCGAACCTCCTCGAAGAAGAGTTCGACGATCTCCTTCGCCTCGCGCTTGTTGAGTCCGAGTTCCTCGAACAGGCCGTCGGCCATGCGGGCCTTCGTGAGGGTGTCCCGCCTGGTCGGCCGGTCGGGAACTCCGCTTTCTTCGCGTTCGCTCACGGGGCTACTCGTTGCAGATCGTTGCAGATCAACGCAGTCGAGCGCCGAAATCGGCCTTCAGGCGTCGCAGCGTCATATCCACGTGGCGAATGATGTCGTCGTCTGCAAGCGTGCGCGAAGGATGCTGCAACGTCAAGCCCAGGCCGAGACTTTTTTCATTGGAATCAATACTTTTTCCCTGATAGACATCGAAGAGCGTGAAGCTGCTCAGGATGTCGCCCAGGACGCTCCGGACCGCGCTTTCGACCTCGGCGGCCGACACCGCCCGATCAACGACGATCGCGAGGTCGCGCCGGACACGCGGGAACCTCGGCACGGGACGGTGCGTCCGCGCGCGACCGACCCCCAGGGCATCGGCATCGAACTCGAAGGCGAACACCGGCACTGCGAGATCCAGGGCGCTTTCAACCTCCGGGTGCAGACGGCCGAAGCGGCCGGCTTCCCGGTCGTGCAGGAACACCGCCGCCGACTGTCCCGGGTGCAGCGCCCGATCACCGGAGCGTGCGATCCGGTACGCCAGGCCCCCGACGTCCAGCAGCCGCTCGACATCGCCCTTCACGTCGTGGAAGTCGATCCCGTCCGCGGCGGTGGCCCAGGACTCCGGGAACCGCGGACCGCACGCGATGCCTCCGACCCGGAGCACCATCGACGCCTCCGGCGCCGCGCCCGATGCCTCGGGGAAGCACTGCCCGAGTTCGAACAGCCGCACCCGGTTCTGCTGACGCGCGAGATTGGTGCGCAGCGCGCCCACCAGTCCCGGCAGCAGGGTGGTGCGCATCACGGACTGGTCCACGGACATCGGGTTGGCGATGCGCACCGGCTCGGCGCCCGGCGCGAGCAGTTCCACGAGTCCGGGCTCGACGAAGCTGTAGGTGATGGCCTCGCGGTAGCCCGCCGCGACGAGCGCGTCCGCGAGCCGGGCGGGCGGGACGACGTCCCGGGGGATCCTTCTCGGGGGCAGCGCCGCGGCCGGGTCGTCTCGCCCGATCCGGTTGTACCCGTGAATGCGGCAGACCTCCTCGACCAGGTCCTCCTCGATGGCGATGTCGAACCGGTGGGGAGGCGCCGTGATGCGCCACTCGGGCCCGTCTTCCCCCGCTTCGCGCCGCGGCGCGAACTCCAGGCGCTCGAAGATGCGATCGACCTCGCCGTCTGGAACGACCTCGCCAACCAGCAGGTCGAGGCGACGGCGGCGCAGACGTACGGTGCGCCGCGCGGGCAAGTGGGGCCGGCTCTCCGTGACCGCCACGGGTCCCGGCGCGCCACCCGCCACCTCGATCAGGAGCGCGATGGCGCGCTCCATGGCCGCCTCCTGCAGGGTGTAGTCCACGCCGCGCTCGTAACGCTGCGATGCATCCGTCTGCAGGCCGTAGCGGCGGGCCGTGCCGTGAATCGCCTCCGGAGAGAAGTACGCGCACTCCATGAAGATGTTGCGGGTCCCGGGACCGACGGCGGAGTTCGCACCGCCCATCACTCCGGCCATGCCCACCGGTCCCCGATCGTCGGCGATGAGGAGCGTGTCCGGCTCGAGGGCGACCTCGCGGCCGTCGAGCATCGCCAACGACTCGCCCGGGCGCGCCCAGCGGACCACGACGCGGTTCTCCAGGCGATCGAGGTCGAAGGCGTGCATCGGCTGACCGAGTTCCAGCAGCACGTAGTTCGTGACGTCGACGACCGGGTCGATCGAGCGCAGGCCCGACCGCCGCAGGCGTTCCCGCAGCCACACCGGCGTCGGACGGCCCGTGTCCACACCCCGGATCACGCGGCTGAGATAGCGGGGGCAGCCTTCGCCGGCGGCGATCTCGACCGGAAACATGTGGTCGACGGTCGGCGCGACGGCCGGGCAGTCCGGCGCGCGGACCGCCACGTCGTTGAGCACGCCCACTTCCCGCGCGATACCGCGTAGCGAGAGGCAGTCTCCCCGGTTGGGCGTGAGGTCCAGTTCGATGCACCGGTCGGCCAGTCCGAGCGCGCCGCCGAGTTCGTCGCCCGGCGACAAGGCGGCGGGCAACTCGAGGATTCCGTCCGCGTCGTCGCCGAGACCGAGCTCCGCCGCGGAGCAGAGCATCCCGTCGGAGGCGACGCCCTGGATCTCGCGCGCGCCGACGGCCATGCCCGGCAACCGCGCTCCGACGCGCGCAAGAGGCGCCTTGACGCCCGTGCGTATGTTGGGCGCACCGCACACGACCGCAACGGTTCCCACGCCGTCGTCCACCGCGCACACCCGGAGATGCCCGGACTTCGGATGGGTTTCGGACCGCAGCACCGTACCCACGACCACGCCCTCGAAACCCGGGTGCGCCGGGGAGACCCCGTCGACTTCGAGGCCCGCGCCCGTGAGCTGGTCGCACAACCCGTCCGTGTCCACGGCGGGGTCGACCCACTCGCGCAACCAGCGTTCGCTGAATCTCACGACAGGCTCAGGCGAACTGCTGCAGGAAACGCTGATCGTTCTCGAACAGCAGCCGGAGGTCGTCGACGCCGTAATACAGCATCGCGAGCCGGTCCGCCCCGAAGCCGAACGCGAAGCCGGTGTATCGCTCGGGATCGATGCCCGACATGGAGAGCACATTGGGATGCACCATCCCGCAGCCCATCACCTCGAGCCAGCCCGTGTAGCCGCACACCCGACAGCCGGCGCCCCCGCAGTGGACGCACTGCGCATCGACTTCGGCCGACGGTTCGGTGAAGGGGAAGTAGGAGGGGCGGAAGCGCACTTCGGTTTCGCGGTCGTAGAACCGCTGCACGAATCCGACCACGGTGCCCTTCAGGTCGGTGAAACCGATGCCCTCGTCGACGACCAGCCCTTCGACCTGGTGGAACATCGGCGTGTGGGTGAGGTCGGAGTCCCGACGGTAGACCCGCCCCGGGCAGATGATGCGGATGGGGGGGCCCATCCGCTCCATGACCCGCACCTGGACCGGCGAGGTGTGGGTGCGCAGCACGTGGCCGTCCTCGAGGTAGAAGGTGTCCCACATCGCCCGCGCCGGGTGGTTGGCCGGCAGGTTGAGCGCTTCGAAGTTGTGGTAGTCGTCCTCGATCTCCGGTCCCGTGACCACTTCGTAACCGGCCCCGACGAAGATCTCCTCGATGCGCCGCAGGGTCTGGGTGACGGGGTGCAGGCTGCCGACGCCCTGGCGGCGCCCGGGCAGCGTCACGTCGAGGGCTTCCTCCTCGAGCGCCCGCGCGAGCTGCTCCTGCGAGAGCTCCGCCCCGCGGCGGTCGATCGCGAGTTCGACGGCGCGCTTCGCCGCGTTGATGTCCGCCCCGGCCGCCGGACGTTCGTCCGCCGGGAGCTTGCCCACGGACTTCAGCAGCCCGGTCAGGTCGCCCCGGCGCCCGAGGAACCGCACCCGGATCTCGTCGAGCGTGCGCGCATCCCCCGCGGCGGCCACTTCCGCCAGGGCGCGCGTCCTGATGTCGTCGACTTGCGGGGCGTGCGCCCCCGGTTCGCTGTCTTGCGGGGCGTGCCGCCCCGGCCCGCTGCGATCCATCGTCGCTTCCTACCGAAGTCGAGGCGCGACGGGCCGCTATGCCGCCAGCGCTTCCTTGGCCTTGCTCGCCAGCGCGCCGAACGCGTCCTTCTCGTGCAGGGCGAGGTCCGCCAGCACCTTGCGGTCCATCTGGATGTCCGCCTTCTTGAGGCCGGCGATCAGCCGACTGTACGACAGGCCGTGCTCGCGGGCCTCCGCGTTGATGCGGACGATCCACAGCGCGCGGAACTGGCGTTTCCGCTGGCGCCGGTCGCGGTAGGCATACTGGCCGGCCTTGATGACCGCCTGCTTCGCTACCCGGAAGCTCCGGCTGCGCTGCCCCTGGTAGCCCTTGGCGGCCTTCAGCACCTTCTTGCGGCGCGCGCGGGCGACCGTGCCCCGCTTGACTCTCGTCACGGCT
>JAJDVW010000071.1 GCA_022825925.1 Pseudomonadales bacterium
GCGGGCTGCCCCGGTTTGTGGCCTCGCCAAACCTGACGCCGTCAAGGATGACCCTAGTCTGCCCGAAATCCCGCGGGCGACCAATGCACTCATTTCATGCTTCGGGGTGGGCCGCAGAACGCGGCCCATGAGCGTTTGGGGAGCCGGACGCCTTGGTGCCGGCCGCGGCCCCGTCGCCCGTTCCACTCCGGGTCTCGCAGCCGCGTCTCGCGGCTTTCCTCGCCCGCCCCGCTGTGGTTGACTTGCGCGACCTCCGACGGGCACTTGCATGACCTCCATCCTTCCGGTGGTTCTGGCGGGGGGCTCCGGCACCCGCCTCTGGCCCCTGTCCCGCCAACTCCGTCCCAAGCAGTTCATGGCCCTGACGAGCGGCCGCTCGATGTTGCAGGAGACCCTGCACAGGCTTCAGCCACTGCCCTGCGAGCCTCCCGCGATCGTGTGCAACGAGGAGCATCGCTTCCTGGTCGCCGAACAGTGCCGCGAGACCGGCGTGCGCTGGGGCGCCATCCTGCTCGAGTGCGCGTCGCGCAACACCGCGCCGGCGGTGGCGCTCGCCGCCTGTCACGCGCTCACGCGGGGTGCCGATCCCCTCCTGCTGGTGGTCCCGTCCGACGGTTACTTCGACGACGACGACGCGTTCCGCGACGGCGTGCGGGCCGCCGTGGAACCCGCCACCGACGGCCGGCTGGTCGCGTTCGGCATCCGCCCTTCCGCGCCACACACCGGGTACGGCTACATCCGGCCGGGGGAACCGGTCGGCGCGGTGCGCGAGATCGCCGCCTTCGTCGAGAAGCCGAGCCGCGAGAAGGCGCAGGCCTACGTCGACTCCGGCGACTTCCTGTGGAACAGCGGGGTCTTCCTCTTCCGTGCGAGCCGCTATCTCGAGGAACTCGGCCACCACGTTCCGGCGATTCCGGCGGCATGCCGCGACGCCGTCGATACCGGGGTCCAGGGCCTCGACTTCTTCCGTCCCGGCAGCGCGTTCGGCGACGCACCCGACATCTCCGTGGACCACGCGCTGATGGAGAAGACCGGCGACGCGGTCGTGGTGCCGCTGGACGTGGGCTGGAGCGACGTCGGCTCGTGGCAGGCGGTCCACGACCTCGGCAAGACGGGAGACGGCAACAACGCTCTCACCGGCGATGTCCTGGCCCTGCGCACGACCAACACCGTCGTACACGCCACGGAGCGGCTCGTCGCGACGCTTGGGGTCGACGGCCTGATCGTCGCCGAGACCGGGGACGCCGTCCTCGTGGCCGACCGCGGCGAGGCCCAGGATGTCGGCGATGTCGTGGCGCTCATCGCGGAGTGCGCCCGCCGCGAGCATTACGCGCATCGGCGCGTGCATCGGCCCTGGGGACACTTCGAGACCGTCGAGGCCGGGCCCGCGCACCAGGTCAAGCGGCTCACCGTGAACCCGCGCGCCAGGCTGTCCATGCAGCGGCACCGGGAGCGCTCCGAGCACTGGGTCGTTGTCCGCGGCACCGCCGAGGCGACGCGCGACGGCACTTCGCACACCCTGGTCGAGAACGCTTCCATCCACATCCCGAAGGGAAGCTGGCACCGTCTCTCGAACCCCGGCGACGCGCCCCTCGAACTGATCGAGGTCCAGGTCGGCAAGTACCTCGGCGAAGACGACATCGAACGACGGGACGACGACTTCGGGCGCGCGGCGGCCGACGGCGACGCGCCCGCGCCATGACCACGAAGGCGATCGTCCTCGCGGGAGGCCGGGGGACGCGGCTGTACCCCGTGACCCGGAGCGTGTCCAAGCAGTTGTTGCCCGTCTACGACAAGCCGATGATCTATTACCCGCTGACCACCCTGATGCTCGCGGGGTTGCGGGAAGTCCTGGTCATCGCGACGCCGGAAGACATGCCCCGGTACCGGGATTTGCTTGGCGACGGCGGTCAGTGGGGCATCTCGCTCGCCTACCTCGTGCAGGAGGAACCGCGTGGCCTGCCCGACGCGTTTCTCGTCGCGAAGGCGTTCATCCGGGACGATCCCGTCGTCCTCATCCTCGGCGACAACATCTTCTTCGGCGCGGACCTTCCCGGCCTGGTGCGACGCGCCATCGTCGACAACCCCGGCGCCACGGTGTTCGCCTGCCAGGTGCAGGACCCGAGCGGTCTCGGCGTGGTCCGTTACGAGGACGGGCGCGTCGCGGACATCGTGGAGAAGCCCGCCAACCCGCCCTCGAACCATGCCGTGACGGGCCTGTACGTCTACGACAACGGCGTCGTCGCCGTCGCCGAATCGCTCGAGCCCTCGTCCCGCGGCGAACTGGAAATCACCGACGTCAACCGGCACTACCTCCGGCGCGGCGCCCTCGACGTCGTCTTCCTGGGGCGCGGCATGGCGTGGCTCGACACCGGCACGCACGACGCGCTGCTCGAGGCCAGCCAGTTCGTGCAGACCATCGAACACCGGCAGGGGCTCAAGATCGCGTGTCCGGAGGAAGTCGCATGGCGCATGGGGTGGATCTCCGACGCGGAACTCCTCCGGTTGGCCGACGGAACGAGCCGGGCGTACGGAGACTACCTGCTGGGGCTCCTCGACGAGCCGGGAAGGTAGGGCGCGCCCACTCGCCGCCGCACCACGATGAAGGTCCTCATGGTCAACGACCACCGGCCCGAGGAGGTGCTCGGCGGCACGGAACGGTACATCCTCGACGTGACCGCGGCCCTCGAGGAGCGCGACCACGAGGTGCACCTGTTCGCGATGTCCGATACGCGGTCGGAGAGGACGCCGGTGCGGCGGGTGTTCCACGTCCGGGCCCGGAACCTCATGGTCCTGTACCTCAAGCGGACGTTCTTCTACCCGGCGCTCTACCGCGCGTTGCGGGCGTGCCTGCGCGAAGTCCGGCCCGATGTGGTCCATCTGCACAATAACTATCGCTGTGCGATCACGGTGAATCTGGCGCTGCGCGGACAACGCGTGGTGCAGACCGTGCACGACTACACGGCGCTGTACCCCACTGCCTTCTGCGCGCAGGAGCGCTCCTGCGCCGGACGTTCACCGCTGGTCGCCCTGCGGCACGGGTGCCTGAACTGGAAGGTGTTCCTGGCGGCGGGCTGGCTGCTGTACAACCGGCGTTTCCTGGATCGCTGCATCGTCGACCGGTTCATCGCGCCGAGCCGGGATCTGGCCGGGCATCTCGAGAGCCGGGGGTATCGGGACGTGCACCACCTGCCGAACTTCACGACCGTACCGGTTGCGCCCGCTGCGCCGCTACCCGAGAAACCGGTCATCCTGTACGTCGGCAGCCTGATCGCGCACAAGGGGGTGGATGTCCTGCTGCGGGCGTTCGCGCGGATCGGTCGCGAAGTGGAGGACGCCGCCCTGTGGCTGGTCGGGTCCGGGCCGGACGAGGACCGTCTGCGGGGGCTTGCGGGCGAACTGGGCCTTTCCGGCGTCCGCTTTCTCGGTCGGCAGGATCACGAGGCGCTCGGACGCTTCTACGACGCGGCACGGGTCGTGGTCATCCCGAGTCTCTGGCTCGAGAACGCTCCGCTGGTCGCCTACGAAGCCATGGCGCATCGGCGGCCGATCGTGGCGAGCGGCGTGGGAGGACTCGCCGAACTCGTACGGGACGGGGAGAACGGCTATCTCTCCGCCAGGGGCGACGCATGCGCCCTGGGAGACAGGCTTCTGTCAATTCTGCGGGACGCCGATCTCGCGCGGGACATGGGATCCCGGGCGGTTGGACAACTCGGGGCGCTGGGGGACGGGGACCGGCACGTCGAGGCCCTGCTCGAGACGTACCGGCTGTCCACGTCGCACTGACTCCCGGACTCGGCGAGCCAGAGTCTCCGAGTGTCGGCGGTTCCACGGGAGGACCCATCCGCTCCACCACGGACCCCAGTGCGCAGGTTCGGGCGGTGATGTCTGTTTCAGCCATCCGCGCCAAGGCGAACTTTGGGTCACGCTCTCTGCGGTTCTCGGGACTCTGGCTCGCGTCGCGGAGCGTGAACTCCTTGTGCCGACTCGACATGTCGACTCGACATCCTTGGCGACACCGTTGTATCGTGTCAACATGGCTTGATCGAGGCACCCGAAGAAGGAGGTCGAGAGTGCTTTGCATGACGCCGAACGCGCAGGATGGACCGTGGTTCCGACACGTTCCGGTCACCGCTGGGGCATCGTGCGATGCGGAGCCGCTGGTGGCTCCGAGTGCCAGGCATCCATCTGGTCTACACCTCGGAACCCCGGCAACCATGCCAAGCAATTGAGGCGGTTCATCGGGCGGTGTCCTCATCGCGGGGGCCGAGGCAGAGGAGAGCCCTAGACATGGCAGAGTTCCAATTCACCCTGATCGTCGACGGTCCGGACCTTCAAGACGCAGCCTTGATCGACCTGCTGTTCGACGCGGGTTGCGACGACGCCACCATAGGTCGCATCGACGGCGTGCAGTTCGTCGACTTCGATCGCGAAGCCGATGCAATCGATGACGCCATCCTCTCGGCGGTCGACGATCTGGAGAAGGTGCAAGGCGTCCATGTCATCCGGATCGCGGACGCAGGCCTGGCCTCGCTCGCGGACATCGCTGCACGGCTTGACCGGACACGCGAAAGCGTTCGGCTCCTGGCCAGCGGCGCCCGCGGTCCAGGGGGGTTCCCCAAACCGGTGACGGATCCCCGCAGCCGATACCGGTTGTGGCGCTGGTCCGAAGTCGCACACTGGTTCAAGGAACATCGGGGCCAGCTACCTCCGATCCGGGACGATGAAGCAATGGCGCTGTACAACGCCGCTCTTGAGTTCCGGCATTGCCGTCGTCTGTTGGAGCCTTCCGACTCGGTCACGCTACGCGAGCTTGTGGGCATGCACTCGTCCGGAGCTCGCGCCGGCGCCGAGGAGGGCCGCGTCGAGCTTGCGGCAGCCAATCAGGTGGCGCTTGAGGGGGAAGTGCGTCGGATCTACGCCGAAGCCAACGCGTATGCGGATGAGGTGGGCGGCGTGGAGTACGGCATGAACATCCTCTACACACCGCCAAGATTGCGGCCGAAGGTCTTGGTGGTCTCCACGCAAGGGGCTGGCGACGACGGCGTACGTCAGCGGACATGGCCCGAGCACAACCAGTACGCGGTGAGCTGCTACAGCTTCGGCAAGAAGATGACGGCCGACTTCGACGATGCAGGCATGGCTCGGATGTTCCGGCTGGAGACTGTGGCGACGAATCTCGCATTCCCGCAGGCGAGGGACTTCGACAAGTGGCGCAGAACGGCCGCCGGGAAGGGCTGGCTGGAAAGGTCGCGGGCTTGGGTGGACGAGTTGATGGGACTGATGGCGCCCAGCGTGCTCCTCACCTACGGATCGCCGACGTTCCAGGCACTGACGGGGATGCGCAAGGCCCGGGGCAAGCCCGCGGAGGCAACGTATCGAGGGATTCCCGTGGTTGGGTGCAGCCATTACTCGCGCAACATGGCTACGCCGGAAGAACGGCGTGCGGTCATGGCACGAATACGAGAACTCACGGGTGGCTAAGAGCCTTCAGCCGGGGAAGCTCCCTCGGCCGCTGACGCGTAAGGAAGTGTTGGCGTTCCCCCCTTCGGCGGATGCGTACTTCCATACAAGTACTGGCGCTTCGACCCCGGCAGCGAACTGTTCGACCCGTGCCCGCAGGGACTCACCCTGGAAGCCGGCCGCTATCGGCCCATCCCGGAGCGTCTGGCGCAGGGTCGCCGCGTGTTGCCGAGCACCGTGCTCGGGCTCGAGCTACGGCCGGAGGGCGGGCTGGTCCGCTTTCACGATTTCGCTGCGGGCGAAGACCTCGATGGCTTCGAGGACGTCACAATCGGCCGAGCCGAGACCGAGGCGCGGACCAGAACCGCCGAGGAACGCGCCAGTGACGCCGAGGTGCGCACGAGTACCGCCGACGAACGCGTGCGCCGGCTCGAAGCGCAACTGCGCAAGCTGGGTGTCGAGCCCGAGGCCTGATGCCGGGCTGACCCGCTTCCCGACAGGGGCAGTTGCCCGGCGAACGTCCACGAGACTCGGGCACCAGCGGTCAACGGCACCCACGGACACGCATCAAGCTTCTGGCTCGATACCGAGCGTACGCAATTGGGCAGCGAGCCCTCGCGCCCGCTCCTCTGCCGCGAAACGGGCCGCGGCCATTTCGTCGAAGCCTTCAAGGTCCGCGCCGGATGCCGGCTCGCTGAAACGCACCACCGCTTCCTGCGGTCGCAGGTCGAGCCCGAGCACCGCACTCGGCCACACGCGCCGACCGTGCGCCAGACGACCCGGGACGTCTCGATATCGGCCGGTTTCCAGGGTCAGACCTTGCAGCCGGGGGTCGAACAGCCCACCGCACGGGTCGAAGCGCCAGTACTCCTGGACGCCGAGCCCCTCGTAGAGCGTGCGCTTGAATCCCGCGTCCCGCGTCCAGGTGCCGGGCGAAGCCACCTCCAGCACGAAGTCAGGCGCCTTGGGTTCCTCCCACAGCTTGTAGACCATGCGCATGTGGCTCGGCGCGCCGAACACGACGAACGCGTCAGGCGCCACCGCTTTCGAAGGATCCCCCTCCTCGTAGTAGATGAGCATGTCGCCGCACGCATACACGTCCGGCCGCTCGCGGTAGCGGGCCCGCAGGACCTGAATCGCATCCAGGATGGCCACCAGTTGCCACTCGTTCTCAGCCATGGGCCGGCCGTCGGAACTGGGATAGCGCGGGTCTTCGCTGGTTGGTGCGGTCTGGCTCATCGAGAGGTGCTCCCGTGGGGCTCGGACGCGACCCCGGACACCCTGCCCGGCAAAGTAGCATGGCGGTGGCGGTCGTCTCAAACGGCCGTCCCCCAGCGTGTCGACCAACTGCGGCTGCCATGCCGGGACCGTCCTCCCCGGTCGTGATGGTCGGTCACCATAGCCCTCGGGCGGATGCTGCGGAATCGGCGATTTCTGCGAATGTTGTGAGACATTTGCCGGTCTGACTCTGGAAGCCCGGTTTCTGATCGGACCGGAGTGCTCGCCGAACAAGCCCCGGAATCGAGCGGGGCGCGTCCCGTGGCACACGGATCGTACGGAAGACGCCGCGGATCAGGCCGTGGCTGGCAGGTTGTCGGCCCCTTGCTGCGTCAGCATCCGACGGCGCTCGAGCAGGTCGGTGCGGTCGTCGTTGACGTACGCGAAGACGAACTGATGAACCTCGCGGGACCCTTTGGTGCATTCGGCGCGCCCCGGTCGCGGAACGAGCGGCGAACCCGTCCGGGACGGAGTCGATCCTGAGCCCGAGCTGACCAGCCGGCACATGGAACGTGAGTCGCCAGCGACGTGGGCGGACTCTCGGAGCTCGTGCTCGGACACGGCAACGGACTGCTGTACGCCCGCGGCGACGCCGAGGACTGCGCCGCGAAACTGCGGTCCCTGCTGACCGACCCCGAACTCGCCCGGCAGGTGGGCGCCCGCGGCGCGGCGTTGCTGGGTGAACTCGGCGACCGGGACCGCCACGTCGATCGGTTGTTTGAGCTGTACGTGGAGGAGCCGCTCCTCGAGGCATCCTCGTAGCGCCGCATCTCCGGCCCTCGGCCGGCGAAAGTCTCACAATGATCGCAGACATCGCCTGTTCCGCAGCGACCGTTCCAACCTCTATCGTGGCCGACCATCGCTACGGGGGGACGGTACAGGCATGGCAGCCGCCGTCGGCCGACACGCTGCGGGACGGCCGTTTGAGACGACCGCCACCGCCATGCTATTTTGCCGAGCAAGGTGTCCGGAGTCGCGTCCGAACCCCACGGGAGGACATCTCCATGAACCAGGCCGCACCCTGCTACGAAGACCCGCTTTACCCCAGCTCCGACGGCCAGCCCATGGCTGAGAACGGGTGGCAGGGGAGGGCTATCAGAGACGCGATCACGGTCCTGGAAACACGCTACCGCGACCGTCCGGACGTGTACGCCTGGGGCGACCTGCTCATCTACTACGAGGAGGGAGACCCCTCCAAATCCGTGGCGCCGGACGCGTTCGTCGTGCTGGGCGCACCCAACCACCTGCGCATGGTCTACAAGCTGTGGGAGGAACCGAAAGCGCCGGACTTCGTGCTGGAGGTGGCCTCCCCCGGCACGTGGAAGCGGGACGCGGGATTCAAGCGCACGCTCTACGAGCGGCTCGGCGTCCAGGAGTACTGGCGCTTCGACCCCCGCAGCGAACTGTTCGACCCGCCCCTGCAGGGACTGACCCTGGAAGCCGGCCGCTATCGGCCCATCCCGGAGCGTTTGGCGCAGGGTCGCCGCGTGTTGCCGAGCGCCGTGCTCGGGCTCGAGCTACGGCCGGAGGGCGGGCTGGTCCGCTTTCACGATCCCGCGGCGAGCGAAGACCTCATCGGCCTCGAGGACGTCATGACCGGCCGAGCCGAGGCCGAGGCGCGGGCCAGAACCGCCGAGGAACGCGTCAGTGACGCCGAGGCGCGCGCGAGTACCGCCGACGAACGCGTGCGCAGGCTCGAAGCGCAACTGCGCAAGCTGGGTGTCGAGCCCGAGGCCTGATGCCGGGCTGACCCGCTTCCCGACAGGGGCAGTTGCCCGGCGAACGTCCACGAGACTAGCCCGCATTTCTCAGTGCGCCGTGCAAGGGTGCACGGTCCCAGTGGGTGCAAGTCCCACCCGGCAAGGGTCGTTCCAGCCGGTGGCAATCGGAACGGCGGTGGAGGCAACGAAGCAGCCGGAGCTTTCGATGGAAAGGGTCCGTAAGGGACTCGGCGAGCGCGCAGGCCGTAACGTGCAGTGAACGCCGGGCAGGCCTCGAAAAGGGCAATGCGGAAGCCGACCCGCCCGTGATTCGGGGAAGGCCGCCGCCGTTGGGGAAGGGGAACGACACGAGCACCCAACGGTTCCGCCGGGGTGGTGGCGACGGCATGTGCTGCGTAGAGGGATCGAGGGATCGTGTGCAACACGGGAAGCCCCTCGGGGTGGCTGGCGTGGCGGCGCTGGCCAACGGTGGTGTCGTGAGGCACGGAACCGGCCCCTTGGGGTGGCGGATGGGGTCGTAGTACCGGTGAAGCCGGGTAATGCCGGCGGAGGGAAGGACCGTTGGTCTGGGAACGGTGCTGGCAGGAGCGAGCGACAGGCGATTGACGCATGAGTCTGGTAACGCCGACAACGGTCGAGAAGCTGCGCAAGGCACTACATGCGAAAGCGAAGGAGGAAGTCGGGTACCGCTTCTACCTGCTGTACGACAAGATCCATCGACGGGACGTGCTGCGTCACGCCCATGCGTTGAGCCGCGCCGCGCGCGGTGCGCCGGGCGTGGACGGCGAGACGTTCGCGGGGATCGAGTCGCGCGGGCCGGAGGCGTGGCTTGACGAACTGGCGGAAGAGCTGAGGAAGAAGACCTATCGAGCCGCCCCGGTACGCCGGGTGTGGATACCGAAGGCGAATGGCGGACGCAGGCCGCTCGGCATCCCGACGATCCGGGACCGGGTGGTGCAGACGGCGGCGGTGCTGGTGCTCGAACCGATCTTCGAGGCGGACCTGCAGCCGGAGCAGTATGCGTACCGCGCGAACCGCCGCGCGCAGGATGCGATGCGACACGTTCATTGGCTGGTCACGCACAGCCACGACGAAGTGGTTGACGCGGACCTGTCCGGATACTTCGACAGCATCCCGCATGCGCCGCTGATGAAGTCGGCGGCGCGGCGGGTGAGCGACCGGCACTTGCTGGCGCTGCTCAAGCAGTGGCTGGTGGCGCCGGTGGAGGAAGACGACGGACGGGGCGGCTGGACACGGACGACGCGTGCGAAGGACGAGAAACGCGGGGTGCCGCAAGGCGCGCCGATCTCGCCCCTGCTGTCGAACCTGTACATGCGGCGGTTCCTGTTGGGCTGGAAACGGCTCGGCCATCAACAGCGCCTGAACGGCTACATCGTGAACTACGCGGACGACTTCGTGATCTGCTGCCGCGGCAGCGCGGCGCACATGTTGTGAGACATTGGCCAGTCTGACTCTGGCACACGGATCGCAAACCGGACGACGCCGCGGGTCAGGCCGTGGCTGGCAGGTAGTCGGCCCACTGCTCCATCAGCATCCGACGGCGCCTGAACAGGTCGGCGCGATCATCGTTGACGTGCGCCGAGGCGACCTGATGAACCTCGCGCGACCCTTGGGTGCACTCAGCGACCCTGTCGCGCAACGAGCAGGCGAACCCGTGCGGGACGGCGTCGATCCTGAGCCCAGCCTGACCAGCCGGAACATGGAACCTGATAGACTCCGCTGCCGCCGGGGACCGGACCGCCTCCGGCTCCCGCCCGGCGGTCCGACGGTCACCGCAGGGTCGAGCACGGGGCAGAGGACGGCATGTTCCTGATTGGGGCGCATCTTTGGCGGTACGCGTTGTATCGGGCGTACCTCAACCTGATCGGAGAAGCCTCCCGCTACTACCTGGCCTGGCTTTGGTGGTTCCTCGAACCGATCGCCATGACCGCGGTGTTCTTCTTCGTCTTCACGTACCTGCGTGCGCCCAATGTCGAGAACTTCCAGTTCTTCCTGCTCATAGGCGTCACCACCTGGCTTTGGTTCGCCAACGGTGTCGGCAACTCCACCGAGAGCGTCATCGTCGCCCGCACGATCATCTCCCAGATGCGGCTCCCGAAGCTGCTGTTCCCTTTCACGAGCGTGATCGCCGCGTCCCTGAAGCACATCTTCGTATTCTCGACCGTGCTGATCGTCATGGCCGCGACCTTCGGCATGTCTTACGCTTGGCTGTACTTGCCCGTCCTGCTCTTCACCCAGTTCACATTGATCCTGGCCTTCGCCTGCAGTGCTGCGTTGGCCTGCTGCTTGATTCGGGATGCACGTTTCGTCATCCGGTCCGGACTGACGTTGATGATGTTCTGCTCCGGGATCTTCTTCGCCGTCGACGCGATGCCGGCGGCGTATCAAGAAGTCTTCCGCCTCAACCCGATGGCGATACTAATCGAGGATTACCGGCTGGTTTTCCTCGGGCGGACCGCTCCGGACCTGTTGTCCTCCCTGTGGCTGGCCGGAATATGCATCGTCTGGCTCTACGTGCTGCAGTGGGCTTACGGCCGGTGGGATCTGGCCATGACACGCCGGGTCATCTCCTGATGCGCCTCTCCCACGTTTCGGTCGTGTACTCCGACTACGGCCTGTTCTCCAAGGCAGACGATGTGGTTGCCCTACACGACGTCTCGCTCGACGTTGCTCGAGGGGAGAAGCTCGCCGTTCTGGGCCGAAACGGTGCAGGGAAGTCCACGCTGTTGCGGATCATGTCCGGCGTGATGGATCCCGACATCGGGTCCGTGGATCACCGGGGCCTGTCCCGCTCCCTGCTGTCGCTCAACGCAGGCTTCGACCCCGGACTCTCAGGCGTGCATAACGTGGTGATGCATGGAATGTTGACCGGCCTGTCACGCAGAGAGGCGATGGCCCGGGTACCCGCCGTGGCCGAGATGTCGGGGTTGGGTGATGCCATGAGGCGTCGGATGAGCACATACTCCAGTGGAATGCGCGGTCGCCTCTGCTTTTCGGCCGCAATCAACCTGGACCCTGACATCCTCCTGATTGACGAGGTGTTCAGCGTAGGCGACCGGGAGTTCCGCGAGAGGTCTCTCAAGGTGATGGTGGAGCGCTTCAGAAAGGACAAGGCCGTCGTCTTCGTCACGCACAACGTGAACGTGGTGCGGGATCTCTGCAACCGTGCCGTGTGGTTGGACGACGGTAGGGTACGCGCCGAAGGAGACGTAGATGACGTCGCTGCGGAGTATCGCGCCGCCACTACCCAAACGGCATAAGGCACCCCAGGGGTTTGGGCCGTCGGGGAGTTCGGGCCACAGAACTCTTGACGCGACTGTAAGGTGAGGTCAAGTCTGCGATGCCGCAGCCTCAACCGGATGCCGCCAGCGCCCTCACCCCGGGCTGCGGAGTCAGCAGGTTGTCCTCGAGAAACGCGCAGTACGCCTTGGCAAGACGGCTTCGATTGGCATCGAAACGGACGGCGTCGAACTGACGCTGGAACTGGGCCGGGAGTTGCGCGAGGCTCAGGCCCTTCTTGCGATAGTCCCGTGCGTAGACATGCGGGATCGCCATGGTTTCGCACAGTTCGCGAGTCCGCGAGTCGAAGGCGATGCACATGGCCGGCACACCGGCCTGAAGCCCGAGCACGACGCCGTGAATGCGCGTTCCGATCACGAAATCGAAGTCCCCGAGAAACTCGAGCCACCGCGGCACATCGTGGAACACCACCGCGTGACGCGCCACCCAGGCCCGGAACTCACGGCTCGACATCGCACTGTCAACATAGCTGCGACAGGATTCCAGGTCCGCTTCGTCGAGTCTTGCCATATCGCCGCATCCCAGGGCCATCATCGATCGGGGCGCCTGGCAGACGTATGCGCCATCGGTCGCCGAGACCATGCGCGTCAGCGACTGCTCGATCCGCGCGAGATGGCGCCACCCCGGATGGCCTGCCGTCACCGCGACTCGTGCGGGTACAGCCCCTGCCCCTTGCTCGATCAGTTCTCCAAGGCGGGTTTCCGGGTTCAGGAACAAGCTGGGGCAGCCAAGCACCCGGACGCGCTCGAATCCATGGGCCGCCAAGACCCGTCGGGAAAACTCCCCGCGCACGCCGACATTCACTCGGCCCGCGGGGGCACGCTCCGAGACCGCCCGAATCCACCTGAGCGTCCCCTCCGGGAGCTCCGGAATCCCATAGTCGAAACTCGATTGCGCGCCGACGGAGATCATGACCAACGGTACGTCCGCGGCTTGGAGACGCGCCGCGATCTTTCCCATGTCGATGTGCCTGCCCAACTGGTTCGCCGCGGCGATTACGCAGATGTCTCCCGCCGAGCGAATCTGCGCCGGCGTGGACGACCACGCAACGTTGAGCGGATCGGCCCATCCCGCCACCTGCCCCACGATGGCGCGGGTGAACGCGAGGTTCCCGGTGTTGTGCCCAGCGAGCCTGTAGAGTTGGCTGCTGTCCCGGGAGTCGCCTGTGGGCGCGGAATCGGCTATTCCGAACAGGAACGGCCGGCGAATCGTCTGTCCGCCGTCCTCGTCCGGTCGCCGGTGTTGCGACGTCCCCACTATCCGTCGCCTGCGTGGTTCGCCAACTCTCTGAGCCAGGGCATCGTCCGGACCCCGTTGCGCTCGAGAAACGAAACATAGGTCGAGCACAGCCTGCGCCTGTTCTCGTCGAACGCGTCGGGATCGAAGACAAACAGGTCGGCCAGCAGTTCCCGATCGATTCCATCACGCACGGCCTCGGCCCGCACGTGAGGCACGCGCATCGTCTCGCACAGTTCGAGCGTCCGCGAATCGTGCACGATACACACCGCCGGAGTACCGGCCTGCAATGCCACCACGGTTCCGTGGATCCGAGTTCCGACGACCAGGTCGAACTCGCGACAATGGGTCATCCAGTCCTTCACATCAAAGAACACCCTGCCATGCCTGCGGCTCCAGCGAACGAATTCCGCAAGGCCCATTCCAGGACAGGTGTAGTCGCAGAGAGCTTGGAGCGCCTCTTCCGGCAGATCACCTGCCTCGCCCCTGGTCAGTTTCATCATGTTCAGGCCGTGTTGGCCGATGTAGGAGCCGTCGGTGTCGCTAACCAAGCCGGCAAGTGACGCCTCGATGTCGCCCAAGTGACGCCACCCCTCGTGTCCCGCGACAACCGCAATCCGACCGGGGCGCCGCGCATTGCGCGCAATCTCCTGTCCCAGCCGCGGGTTCGGACTGATGAAGAGCGACGGGCAGCCGGTGATCTCCGCGCGTTCGGCCAGATCGTAACGATTCAGGACCGACATCGTGAACGTTCCACGTACGCCCACGTTCGGCCCACCGGAAGGCGCCCGCTCGACGATCCGCCGGATCCAATCCAAAGCGCCTTCCGGCACCTCCGGCAGGGCACCGGAGAGGTCGCCCTGCGCGCCCAGGCCAACGATGACGAGGCCAACCGTCAGCTGCGCAAAACGTTCCGGCCACTGTTCCGCGGAGAAGTGCGGTCCCAACTGGTTCGCGCCCTGAACGATCCCGACGCGCCCAGCAGCGTTCATGCGCTCCGGCCGCACGCCTATGTCCAGAACCTGCGGCGTCCCCAGGACGTGGCTTGAGATGGCGTGCGCATAGACCAGATTGCCGGTGTTCAGTCCGGCCCGGGTACTCAACTCCTCGGTCGACACACCGTTCGAGTCCAAGCTCGGCTTCAGACCGATGATGAAGGCGTCCTGCATGTCAGTTACCCGAGGACTTCCGCAGCCTTGGTCCAGTTCGGATGATCGTCAGAGGTCCCGCTTACAGCCATAGCTCTCGCACGAACACGCCGTGCCCGACGGAAGTGGTCCGTGTCCAACACGCTCAGGCTGCGTCCCGCAGGCCCAAAGCTGCGTCCCGCAGGCCCAAAACAGCCCCGCAACCCCGGCTAGCGCCGGCATCGTCTCAGCGTTCGTACCAGATACGCCCTCCGGGATTTCCGAGAACCCCGCCCCACGCTCCGCTACCGAAGGACACACCGGCCTCGCCCCGTGACGTCACCGGGCGTCACAGCCGCGTGCCGAACTCGCCAGTTTGCTCGCGCCGCCGAATTGCGGCCTTGCGCTGACCTCGCTCTCTCCCGGCCCATGATAGCGCGTCCGGCTGGCCGGAACGTTCAGCTCTCGTCCTGTCGAGATACCGGAGGGTGCCAGCGCCACCTCGGCGAGTGGTACCCGCAGCAGCTCCCGGGACGCCGGCGGCGTCGCGGGAGGCGAATCACTCACAACTCCGGTGGCCACGGTCTGGGGCTCGCCAAGGATCGCGGTCAGGACGCATGCGACCAGAACCGGACGCAGGGTGCAGCGGTGGTGGGCGCGCGCCGGCATGCCCGCCCGCACGACGCGAAGTGTGGCGAGCGGCACCGGATCCTCACTTGGCTGGGTGTCCATACACTTCCGCTCACGGCGTCCTTGACGAAAGCTCAACTCGAGAGTGTCACGTTGCGCACAGACGACACAAGGTTGTCGCCTGTCTAGGCAAGATGCGCGTGGCCCGCGGACCCGGGCCGGGCGATAGCCGCTCAGCTACGCCCGTCACCGCATCGTGACCGCGGGCTTCGCCAGGGCTTCTCCGGTAAGCTCTCGAATGTCCTCGCATTCGAGTCATGGACGGGTTCAGGTTAGCGAATGAGGGTTCTCGTCACCGGCGGCGCCGGGTTCATCGGCAGCGCCCTGGTGCGGCACCTCGTCGCCGTGAGGGGCGACGAGGTGTGCACCGCCGATTGCCTGACCTACGCGGGCAGCCTGGCGAACCTGGCGAGTCTGGAAGGCCGCTCCAACCACCGCTTCGAACGGGTCGACATCCGCGACCGCACCCGTATCGGCGAACTCGTCGCGGACCACGCGCCCGAGGCCCTCGTGCACCTGGCGGCCGAGTCGCACGTGGACCGGTCGATCGAGGGCCCGGCCGACTTCATCCAGACGAACATCGTAGGGACCTACACCCTCCTCGAGGCGGTTCGTGCCTATTGCGGATCGACAGGCCGAGCGTGCCGCTTCATCCACGTCTCGACCGACGAGGTGTACGGGTCCCTGGGCTCCACCGGCGCCTTCACCGAGGACAGTCCCTTTCGCCCAAACTCCCCTTACGCCGCGTCGAAGGCTGCGTCCGACCACTTGGCACGGGCTTGGTGGAAAACCTTCGACCTGCCGGTCATCACCACCAACTGCTCGAACAACTACGGCCCCCGCCAGTTCGTCGAGAAGCTGATTCCGCTCGCGACGCTGAGGGCGCTCGAGGGTCTGCCCGTACCTGTCTACGGAGACGGGCAACAGGTTCGAGATTGGTTGCACGTAGACGACCATGTACGTGCGTTGGTCGCCGTACTGGAGCGTGGGCGCCCGGGCCGGACCTACAACATCGGGGGGAACTGCGAGAGAACGAATCTCGAAGTCGTGCGCACGGTGCTAAAGGCCGTCGCCGCGCGCACGGGCGCCGACGAGACCGACCTGCTCGGCCTGATCGACTTCGTCGCGGACCGCCCGGGGCACGACAGGCGCTATGCGATCGACGGCTCGCGCATCTCCCGGGAACTGCTCTGGCACCCGCGAATCGACTTCGAAGCCGGCATCGCCGCGACGGTCGACTGGTACGCCGAGCACGGGGACTGGTGTGAGGTGGCGGCCGGCACGTATGCTGGCGAGCGCCTCGGCGCGCCGGAGGGCGGCACGCAGTGAACCGGAGATTTCACCCCCGCGCCCTGGCGGCGCAAGCCTGATGCGGTACCGTGAGACGAGACTGCCGGGCGTGCTCATCCTGGAGCCCGACGTCCATGGCGACGCGCGCGGCTTCTTCCTCGAGCGTTACCATCGCGAGAAGTACGCGAGCATTCCCGGACTCGACAGGGAATTCGTCCAGGACAACCACTCACAGTCCCGGCATGGCGTCCTGCGGGGACTGCACCTGCAGCGCCGGCATCCCCAGGGCAAGTTGGTAGGCGTGGTCAGCGGATGCGTCTGGGACGTGGCAGCGGACATCAACCCCGTCTCTCCGACGTTTCGCCAATGGTTCGGGGTCGAACTGTCCGCCGAGAACCACCGGCAGTTCTACATCCCGCCCGGTTACGCACATGGATTCTGCGCGCTTTCGGAGCGGGCCGACCTCCTGTACAAGTGCACCGAGTTCCACCACGGCGACGACGAATACGGCATCGCCTGGAACGACCCCGAGCTGGCGATCGACTGGCCGGTGGACGACCCGATCCTGTCGGACAAGGACGCCGCCAACCCGACGCTGCGCGAGTATCTCGATGCGTCAACGACCTGAACGTCGGACATGAGGATCCTGATCACGGGGGGCTCCGGCCAGGTGGGAACGGCGCTCCGGCGCTCGGCTCCGGACGGCGCGCTGTTGCGGGCTCCTCCGTCGAAGGACCTGGATATCCGGAGCGCGGCATCGGTGAAGGCGGCTTTCTCCGCCTGGCGGCCGGACCTGGTAGTCAACGCGGCGGCATACACCCAAGTGGACCGGGCCGAGGAAGAGACGGATCTGGCGATGCGGGTCAACGCATCGGGAGCGGGAAACCTGGCGGAGGCCTGTGCCGCGCGCGGCTGTCCCCTGATCCACCTGTCCACGGACTATGTGTTCGACGGGCGCAAGCGCGGGCCGTACCTCGAGGACGACCCGCCGGCGCCGCTGAACGCGTACGGGCTCTCCAAGCTGCAGGGCGAACGGGCGGTCCGCGGCAACCTGGAGGAGCACCTGATCCTGCGGGTCTCCTGGGTTTTCGGGGCGACCGGCTCCAACTTCGTCAAGACCATGACGAG
The DNA here is from genome assembly GCA_022825925.1 of Pseudomonadales bacterium. Lineage (GTDB taxonomy): Bacteria > Pseudomonadota > Gammaproteobacteria > Pseudomonadales > Azotimanducaceae > VXNE01. The sequence goes on from JAJDVW010000071.1 coordinate 17,255, forward strand.
CCTGTCCGAGCGCGACGAAGTCAGGGTGGTCGACGACCAGCACGGCACGCCCTGCGCGGCGCACGGCATCGCGGCGGCGATCTGGCGCATCGCCGGGCAGAAGGCTCGTCCGAGCGGCACCTACCACTTCGCCTCGGCACCGGTGACGACGTGGTACGAATTCGCGCGAGCCACGTTCGCGTCCCTGCGCGAAGCAGACCCGAACGCGCGCACGCCGGTGCTCGTACCGATCCCGACCGCGGAGCGACCGACGGCGGCCGAGCGTCCCCTCAACTCCGTGCTGGACGGAGCGAAACTGCAAGCGGACTTCGGCATCCCCCCGGCCGACTGGCGGGTCGAGCTGGACGCCACCGTCCGTCAGCTCGTACGCAACGAACGAACGTGACCGCCGTGGGGCACGTGCTCCGGTGCAGGAGTTGCCGACGGCGCACGACCGTGGTGGTTCGGTCGACGCTGCTGGTCAATCCGCAGCCGGCGAGTCGGCATCGCGCATCGAGGCCAGCCGCGTCAGCGCCTCCTCGAGCCGAGCCATTTTCTCCCCGCCGTCCACCACCGCGCGAACCCGCTCCGCGAGTTCCGACCTCCAACTCCCTTCGTCATCAGCCAGAATCCCCGGCAGCATTGCGGCAATGCGTTCCGCATCCGGGCTCCCGGTGAACGCGTAACCATACCGCGCCAGCAGTTCCGCGCTGGCGCCCGTCTCCGAGAACGCCATGACCTTCTTGCCCAGTACCAGGGCTTCCGCCACCACCAGCGGATTCGGGTCCTCGCGGGAAGTCAGTACGAACGCGTCCAGGCGCCGCAGGTAGGCGTAAGGGTTCGAGACCAGGCCGGTCACATGGAAGTTCGGCAGGGCAAGGGCCTTGAAGCGCTCGAACGTCGCGCCGTTCATGTCCGCGTCCGGCGGCGCCCAGGGGCCGATCCACACGAAATCGTGGTCCGGCAGCCGGACACTCGCTTCGAAGAAGATGTCCGCCCCCTTGCGCGGCTGCGCCAACCCGCACATGCCGACCGCGCGGCGTTCGCCGCCACTTCTTTCCGCCAAGGGTGCGCCGTCGGCCGTGACGGGCGCGGGCACCTCCTGCGCGCTCTGCGAGAGCACCGTCTCGGTGTCGATGAAGATTCCCAACTCGAACCGGTTGCGCACACGGGTGCCCGTCAACGCTTCGAGGTCCTCCATCGCCTGCCGCGAGGCGCCCACCAGGAGGTCCGTCCAGCGCAGCACGCGAGGCGTGCAGACGCTCGACAGGAGCCCCGGCAGGCTGTCCCGGGTTTCGTGCGTGTGCAGGGCTACCGGCACGCCCGCGCGTGCGCCCGCCTCACACCACTCACCGGACGCAACCGAGTTGACGTAGAGCACGTCCGGGGCAAGTTCCCGGACGTGCTCGGTCGCCAGGCCGACGCGCTCCCGGTACGTCGAGGCCCGCCGGGATCCGGTGTCGAGGCAGCGGTAGGATCCTCGCAGCGCCTCGTACGCCGGGAGGTCGATGAGCGGCCCCGCTTTCTTCACCAACAGGGTCGTGTCGTGGCGCGCGGCCAGAAACGCGGCGATGTCGAACCCGATCCTGGGGGCGCCGGTCAGGCTCCCCTCGTGACACACGACGCAAACCCGCATGATCGACTCCGCGAGACGGGCTAGCGCCACTCAAGGCGATAGTGCATGTCGTGCACCACGGCGCCGAACACCCGTTCGACCGCATGCTCCCAGGCACCGTCCCCGCTGGTCTCCTCGTTCGGCTCCCGGCTGTCGTCCAGGGTGACGTTCGCCGCTGCTTCGAAAACGCGCGCAAGTACGTCCGAGCGCAGAAACATCATCGTCCCGGAGACAAACTCCAGCTCCTCCGGCGCCTCGGCGATGCCCAGGCGTTCCAACAGCCGGTCGTATCTCTCGCGGTTGGCGTTCATCTCGGTGTAACAGCAGGCCGCGGCGCCGAGTTGCCCGATGCCATCGTCTTCGAGCATCGCCCGCACATTGTCCGCGGCAATCTCCCTCGATCCCATGAGGGGACCGAGCAGCTTTCGCCGCCAACGCTGCGCCTCGCCGGGGCTCATGTGGGGACTCTTCTTCGTGTGCACCAGGCAGAAGACGGGGTGGTCGTCGATCCGCAGGTTGCGCAGCAGCCGGAAGTGTCCACCGACATCCCGTCCACCGTTCTCGCTGACGTAGACATGGGCCAGCGGGAACGCATCGCGGATCCGCGACAGCAGCGCTGCTTCGAAGGTGTCGTCCACGAGGTTGACGTACAGGTCGCAGACGTCCGCGGGGAGGTTTCGCAAGTAGCCGGCTAGTTCCTCCCATAGCTCGGGGTAGTACACGTGAGCGAGCACGCACAAAGGCCGGGCGATGTCGGTCGACCGCTCCGAAGCCTCAACGTCCGCCCCGTCCTGTACGGAGTCGTCGATCGGATCCGTTCGCAGCGTATGCAGTCGGGGCTCGAAACGCCCATGACGCATATAGTGGCGCAACGCCTCGAGCGGCGACTGCTCCCCGAGCCAGCGCAGGTCCGGGTACAGCCGGATGTACTCCACTGCGTCGAAGTCGATGGGAATCTCCCGGGGATTCTCGCAGAGTTCCGCGAGGAGAGCACGCGGCGAGCCGATCCGCTCGCCGCCCCCCTGGCACACCAGCGCCAGTTCCCCGTCGCTGAGGGCGGCCAGATCGGGATAGAGCACACGGCAGAGGGATGGATCGAACGCGTCCGCCTCCTCCGACGCCAGGTCGCACCGGTGCAGCGCCTGTATGGTGGCGTCGATGGTCCCGGGATCGATGTCCACCGGCCATCGGCCCTCGGTCGCGCCGTGCTCCAGGTAATGCGCCAGCGGCTCCAACTCCGCCGCACGAACGTCCGGGTAGGTCGCCAGGTACCAGTCCGGGTCGAAGAGGATCGGCAAAGCGCTCCCGTTCCTGCGCGACTCGTAGTTCAGGTCGGCAAGGTCCAACCATCCCGAAGGCACGTATCCACGGTCAGCACCGGCCGGCGGCATCTCGCGGCCCAGCGGGCGCAGCGCCGGGACAGCGCCGAGCGCTCGGCGCTTGAGTCCTGCCCGCACGGTTGCAGGAAGCGGCAGCAGCCGCCAAAAAAGGCGCAGACTTCCGCCAAGGACGAACCGAAGTCCTCGGATTGCCCCCGCACCGCCAACGCGCAACCCCTGCTTGACCACGCGCGCCGGCTTCGTGATGCGCCACGACGCAGACCCGTAGACGCCGGCGAGTTCTACGTCCCTGTGTTCGACGACCTGGTGCAGCGCTTCGATCTGGCGGTCCCGGTCCTCGGTCCGCGCTTCGCCATCCCGGACGGCGTCTTTCAGCTCCGCGATTTCCTGGCACCGTCGGGTCAGGTCGTCCTGCAGCGCTTCGATCTCCCGTTCACGAGCGTTGATCGTGCCGGTCAGGGTCTCGAGATCCCGGACGGCGCCTTTCAACCCCTCGATCTCCTGGCGCCGTCGGGTCAGGTCGTCCTGCAGCGCCGCGGTCTCCCGTCCACGAGCGTTGATCGTGTCGGTCAGGCTCTCGAGATCCCGTGCGCGGGCCGCGAGTTCCTCCTCGAACGCCGCAATCCGGTCGTCCCGGTCGCTGACAGCCTCGCCCAACCCTTCGACGTGCCGGTTGCGATCCGCCAGCGCATCGTTGAGCGCGCCGATCTCCCCATCGCGGCCGGCCACGACATGGTGCAGTGCGTCGATCTGGCGGTCGCGCTCGGTGAGCACGTCGCCCAACCGGTCGAGTTCGCGGTCCTTTTCCCGCACCAGGCCGTCAAGGTACCCGACGTTCTCTTCGCGATCCGCTACCGCCCGGTTGAGGGAGCCGATCTGGCCCTCGCGGTCCGCAACCACCTCGTTCAGGGCGGTCACTTCCTTCTCCAGGGTACGGTTTCTCTGCGCCGCCCGCGTACCCCGTACGACCGCCCTTGCGAACGTGGAGCCTGCTTCGTCAAACGCCGAGCGCGTGGCGTCCAGCTCGGCCCGATCACCGTCGCGCTCCTCGCCTCGTGTCCACCGGTCCACGATCAGGAACGTCGACTCGACCCAGGGTGACACCTCGGGACTGTCCGGGAGGGCCGTATCGTCGTGCGCGTGATGCCGCGCGGAGCGATCCAACCGATCCTCTATCTCGAGGTCCAACGACGTCGACCGGCGCGGCCATGACACCGCCAGATTGCGCGCCAGGGCGTCCGCCAGCGGCTGCCAGTTGTTCAGCAGTTCTTCGTACCGGACGAACGCGCGCGGGAGGTCGCGGGACGCCGCCTCCGCGTCGAGCACGTGGCGCAGCCAGAGGAGGAGTCCGACCGACGGGTCCATGGCGTCGCGGTGCTGTAGCGACGCGGCCACCTCGAGCGGGTTTCGGATCGGGACCGCGATGCGGGCGTCGGCCTCGAACGCGGCCAGCGCGTCGGCCCAGAACGGGAGCAGCCGGCACACGCGCGGATCCTTCAGGACAAAGAGCGGACTGTCGCTGAACTCGGCGGCCAGCAAGGCCAGGGCGCGCGACCGGTACCCGTCTGCGACCGGCGATGCGTACCAGTCCGGGTTGAACGGCTCCCAGTCGTCCCAGGTGGAACCCGCGGACTCCAGCAGCGCGTCGTTGAACTCGGCAACCGCTTCAGACTCCCAGTAGCCGGCCGTGTTGTACTCGTTGGGCTCCATGAGGGTTCTGGGCAAATCGCAGCCCAGGCTCGCCAGCACGCGCGTTGCCGCCGACGTTCCGCTGCGGTGCATCCCCGCTACGACGACCGCTATCTTCCGCATGTCACCACCCGTTCACGGATCGGGTCGCACTCGGGAGGCGCACCCGTCATGGCGGCGCCGCAGGCAACCGGAAGTGCGTCTCGACGTAGTCGCGCAAGGTCGTGACGCATCGCTCCACGCTGCCCGTGGTGGTGTCCACCGCGAGCGAGGGATGCTCGGGCGGCTCGTAGACATCGTCCACCGCCGTGAAGTTCCTGATCTCTCCCGCGCGCGCCCTGCGGTAGAGGCCCTTCGGATCGCGGCGCTCGCAGGTGGCGAGGTCGGCTCGCACGTAGACTTCGTGAAAACGCCCCGGGGCCGCGTCCCGCGCCGCGGCCCGGTCCGTGCGATAAGGGGAGATGAACGCTGCGATGCACAGCACGCCCGCGTCCGCGAACAGCGCCGCCACCTCGCCGGCCCGACGGATGTTCTCGCGCCGGTCTTCGCGGCTGAACCCGAGGTCCCCGTTCAGCCCGTCCCGCAGGTTGTCGCCGTCGAGCACATAGACCTGCATGCCCGCGCGGAACAGGTGCTCCTCGAGGGCGAAGGCCAAGGTTGACTTCCCCGCGCCCGAGAGGCCGGTCAGCCATAGGACGCCCCCGCGCTGCTGGTTCTTCCGCTCTCTGTCGCAGCGGGCGATCCGGTGCTCGACGGGAACGATGTTCAAGCTTGGGTTCAACGAATGGCAGGCTGCGGGAAGGTCGCGCATCTTGCGGTTTGGGCCCGGAGATTGTCAATTCGCCCGAACGCGCGCCGCGTCAACTCGGCCGGAACTCAGCGTCCAGGTCGTGGTCGTCGCAGAAGTAGAAGAAGGCGTCGCGCAGCTCCGCGATCCGCACGTCCGGCGGCAGTTCGACCTCCATGACGAGCGAGAAGATGGGCGTGCCCGTGTGCGCGGCGCGCTCGCTCACGGTATCGAGGTTGTAGATGTTGATGTCGCGGGAAGAGAAGAAGCTCGCCACCCGGTGCACGATGCCCGGGTGGTCCATCGCCGTCACGCTGACGGTGTAGGGCACGCGGCCCTCGACGTCCGTGCGCTCCCCGGTGCGGCGCAGAAGCCACGCCAGCTCCTTGTCCTCGGCGAGGCGCTCGAGCTTGGTCTCGAGGCGCCCGAGGGCGAGGTCCCCGCCCGCGACGCTCATCAGCACGGCGAACTCGCCGCCGAGGACGGTCATGCGGCTGTCCTCGATGGAGAGGTTGAGGTCGGCGGCCAGCTTCGCGAGATCGTTCACGAGCCCCGGTCGGTCGTGGCCGATGACCGATATGACGACGCGGCTCATGCCGTCGCCCCCTCCGCCAGGGACTCGCGCACGTAGGCCGGGAGCTCGGCGACGGCCACGCGGGTCTGCTCCATGGAGTCGCGGTCCCGCACGGTGACGGTGTCGTCCTCCTCTATGGTCTGGAAGTCGACGGTCAGGCACAGCGGCGTGCCCACCTCGTCGTGGCGGCGATAGCCCTTGCCGATGTTGCCCGTGTCCTCGTAGAGCACGCGGCCGAACCCGAGGGCCTGCAGGTCCTTCCGGATCGCGCGCGCCTTGGCGACGATGCCCTCGTGGTTCCGCTTCAGCGGCAGGACGGCGACCTTGACCGGCGCCAGGTGGGCTTTCAGTCCGAGCACGGTGCGGGTGGAGCCGTTGTCCAGTTCCTCCACCCGGTACGCCTCGTTCAGCACGGCGAGCACGCCCCGGTCGACGCCCGCCGACGGTTCGATGACGTAGGGGACGCGCCAAGCCCCGGCCTGGAGATCCCTGATGGCCAGCCGGGCGTTCGAGTCGGGGTTCCGCTGGACCGAGGCCGCGATGGCGAGGTTGTCCTGGTCCTTGGTGTGGGACCCGAGGTCGAAATCCGTGCGGTTGGCGATCCCCTCGAGTTCCTCCACACCATGCGGGAACCGGTACATCACGTCGAAGGTCGCCTTCGAGTAGTGTGCCAGTTCCTCCGGCGGAACCCGGTAGAGTTCGAGGCGGTTGGGGTCGATCCCCTGCCGATGCCACCAGTCCAGCCGCTCCTGCACCCAGGTCTCGTGCCACGCCTCGTCCGTGCCGGGCTCCACGAAGAACTCGAGTTCCATCTGCTCGAACTCGCGCACGCGGAAGATGAAGTTGCGGGGCGTGATCTCGTTGCGGAACGCCTTGCCGACCTGCGCGATGCCGAACGGCAGGCGCCGGGAGGTGGCGTCCACGACGTGTTTGAAGTTCGTAAAGATGGACTGGGCCGTCTCCGGACGGAGGTAGGCGGTCGAAGAGGCGTCCTCCACCGGACCCACCTGCGTCCGGAACATGAGGTTGAAGGGCCTCGGTTCCGTCAGGTCCGGCGAGCCGCATTTCGGGCAGCGCCCATCCTCCACGTGGTCGGCGCGCCAGCGTGAGCGGCACTGGCGGCAGTCCACCATGGGATCCGTGAACGTGGCCTCGTGACCCGAGTACCGCAGCACCTTGCGGTTGGTCAGGATCGCCGCGTCGAGGCCCTCGACGTCGTCCCTCTCGTAGACCATCGCCCGCCACCAGGCGGCCTTCAGGTTGTTCTTGAGTTCGACGCCCAGGGGGCCGTAGTCGTAGACGCCCTGCAGCCCGCCGTAGAGATCGTTCGCCTGGAAGACGAACCCTCGGCGCTTGCACAGTGCGACGAGTTCGTCCAACGATCGTGCGGGCACGTGGGGTCTCCCGGTGCTTGGCGCGGTGCGGAAGCGGCGGCACTATACAGCAAGGGGCGCGGTTTGGGCATCGGCGCGAAACGTGCTTCCGCGCCGCCCTTCCGCGCGGGTGATTTCGCGCAATAATGGGGTCGGGATCGCACGGGAACCGACGGAGGCAGTACATGGCGGGAACCAGGTGGTCGACGAAGACCCTGCTCTACGGCGGCCTCGCCGGGGGCTTGCTGCTCGCCGGTGGCGCGCTCGGGAGCCGCGCCGAGATATGGCCCTTCGACCTCGGCTTTCTCGCGGCGACCGCCGGCATCGCCGTCGCCGCGATCGTCGTCGCGTGGGGGATCGGGGCGCTGGTCGTAGTGATGCGCCGGGATCTGCAACAGGAAGTGCCCGCGCTACTGGCGGGCCTCGCGGTGAGCCTCATCGTGGTCGGCGCGTTCGCCGTGCAGCTCATTCAGGTCTTCTCCGTCCCGCCGATCCACCAGGTCACGACCGACATCGACGATCCTCCCGCGTTCGATGCCGTCGTCGGCTTGCGGCCCGCGGGCTCGAATCCCCACGGCTACGACGGCGATCAGCCGTTACTCGAGACCACGCTGGCTGAAGCACAGCGGGCTGCCTGGCCGGAACTCACGAGCCTGCGCACGCGGCTCGACCCCGACGCCGCTCTCCAGCGCGCCGTCGCCGTCGTCGAGCGGATGGGCATGGCCGTCGTCAACGTGGACGCCGAGGCCGGCATCGTCGAGGCCACGGACACCACGGTCTGGTTCGGCTTCGAGGACGATTTCGTCGTCCGCATACGCGGCAACGGGGAAGGCGCGGTGGTCGACGCCCGGTCCGTGTCCCGGGTCGGCGTCAGCGACCTCGGGGTGAACGCGCGGCGTGTGCTGCGGTTTCTGGAACGGTTCGCGATTGACGCCTAGAACCGCAGCAGCCGTGCGTCCAACCGGTCAAGGTCCACCACCCCGATCGCATTGAGCCCCTGCATGTGCCCGGCGCACTCGCCCGGGTTGAAGACGAGGTGGTATTCGCGTTGCTCGATGCGCGTGAAGTGCGTGTGTCCGTGCAGCGCGAGATGGTGCTGCCGACCGAGTACGCCGTCGAACTCGAGCGGATCGTGCACGACCACGATGCGGCGCCCCGCCCACGTCAGCTCGAGCGGCGGGTCCCGAAACCGGAAACCGAGCCGCGCGACGGCTTCGTCGAGCGACTCCCGCTCCTGGTCGTTGTTGCCGAAGACGCCGTGCAACGGCGCCTCGAGGTCCCCGAAGACCTGCAGCGTCTTGGCCTGGGTGATGTCGCCCGTGTGTACGACCGCGTCGACGGCCGCCTCGTTGAAGAGTTCGACGATGCGCCGGCAGTTCTTCAGGTTGTTGTGCGTGTCGCTGACGACGCCGATGCGCATGACTCAGTCCGGAGCCGCGGCCCGCAAAGAAAAGCGCACACGCCGTTGCCGGCGTGCGCGCTCGTTCCACTTACCTCCCGAGCGCCCCGAGTTGCGCAGCAACTCGAATGCTACGCCGAAGGCGTAGCGCAGTTGCGTAGCAACGCGGAACGCGTCGGCGCAGCCGACGCGCGCCGTCAGGCCGCCGCCTTCTCGAGGATGTGAATCCCGCAGGCGCTGCCGAGGCCGATTACGTGGGTCAGGCCGATGCGTGCGTTCTCGACCTGGCGCTGGCCGGCTTCGCCGCGCAGGTGCGTCGACACCTCGTAGATGTTGGCGATGCCCGTCGCGCCGAGCGGATGCCCCTTGGAGAGCAGGCCGCCGGAGACGTTGACCGGGATGCGCCCGCCGAGGGCCACTTCGCCGTCGTCGACCATCCGGCCGGCTTCGCCGTCGCCGCAGATGCCGAGGTTCTCGTAGTGCAGGATCTCCGCCGTCGCGAAGCAGTCGTGCAGCTCGATGAGGTCGACGTCGTCGGGGCCGAGCCCGGCCATCTCGTACGCGGCGGCCGCGGCCTTGCGCGTACACGTGTTGACGTCCGGCATGACCAGGTCACGCTCCTGCCACGGGTCCGACGTCAGCACGGAGGCGCGCACCTTGACCGCGCGACCCATCAGGCCGAGTTCCCGGGCCTTGCGCTCGCTCGCGATCACCGCCGCCGCCGAACCGTCCACGTTCACCGAGCACATCAGCTTGGTGTTCGGATAGGAGATCATCTCGGCGTTCATGACCGTCTCGAGGGGCGTCTCGATCTGGTACATGGCCTTCGGGTTCATGGTGGAGTGATGATGGTTCTTCACCGACACCTTGGCGAACTGCTCGAAGGTCGTGCCGTACTTGCGCGCGTGCTCCATCCCCGCCTCGGCGAAGACCGTGGGCATGGTGCCGGAACCGAGCAGCCCTTCCTTCGGGATGCCCGTGGCGCCGCCGGCGCTGCCGAGCAGGCCCTTGCCCATCTGCTCGACGCCGACCGCGAGCACCAGGTCGTAGAGCCCCGCCTTGACCGAGGTCCAGGCCTCCCGGAACGCCGTCGCGCCGGTGGCGCAGGCGTTCGCGCAGTTGACCACCGGAATGCCGGTCTGGCCGATCTGCTGCAGGATGCGCTGCCCGACCATGCCGCTCGACTGACCCAGGTTGCCGCAGTACAGCGCGTCGATGTCCTGGATCTTCAGGCCGCAGTCGTCGAGCGCCATGAGCGCCGCTTCCGAGCCGAGTTGCGGTACGGACTTTTCGGGGAAACGTCCGAACTTGATCATGTCTACGCCGACTACGTATGCGTCAGTCATTGAACAATCTCCTCCGTGGCGGTCGCCACTTGCGTTGGTTTGAAGTTATCTGGGTTTACCGGGGTTGAAAAAAGTACGACAGGTACGAGTTTCCGTCCCTGTCCTTGCGCCCGAGCGCGTCGTCGTAGACGACCTCGATCGGCATGCCGAACTCGATCTTGTCGGGGTCCGGATCGATGTTGATCAGGTTGCCCTTCACCGTCCCCCCGCCGTCGAGGTCCACGATGGCGGAGATGTAGGGAACGTCGATGCCCGGATAGGACCGGTGGACGATCGAATAGGAGTACAGCGAACCCGTGTTGGACAGCGTGATGGGACTGAATCCGCCCCGCGCGCCGCACTTCGAACAGTAGTCACGCTCACCCAGGAACACGGCCCCGCAGGAGCCGCACCTGCTTCCTTCCAGGTATGGATCGCCGTCGTCCGGGATCTTCAGGTAATCCACGGCCGGCAATGGTCGCTCGGACATCGAAACCCTTTCCTCGCCTGATGGTCGGGGTACGAGCATACACCGGCCGGGTCAGTGCATGAACCCCCTGTCGCGCAGCAGCTCGAGGACCCGCCCCGCACAGACATCCACGTCCAGCTCCTCCGTGTCCATGACGAGGTCCGGCGAGCCCGGCTCCTCGAAGGTGGCGTTCACGCCGGGGAAGCTCGGGATCTCGCCGCGCTCCGCCGCCGCGTAGAGGCCCTCGTCGTCGCGTTTCTTCAACGCGTCGAGGGAGGCGGTCAGGAACACCTCCAGGAACCGGTCGCCCCCCACGCCGTCGCGCATGCGCTCGCGCACGGCCTCGTGAGGCACGACGAACGCCGTCAGGCAGATGAGGCCGGCATCGTTCATGAGACGCGCCGTCTCGGCCGCGCGGCGCAGGTTCTCCGAACGGTCGTCCGCCGAGAACCCGAGGTCGCGGCTCATCCCCAGGCGGAAGTTCTGCCCGTCCAGCACGGTGGCCAGGCGCCCGAGATCGAAGAGCTTGCGCTCGAGGGCCCGGGCCACCGCCGTCTTGCCGCTCTTCGAGAGGCCCGTGAACAGCACGGTGACCGGCGACTGCCCGAGGCGGAGCGCCCGTTCGTCCGCCGTCACCGCGGAGGCGGACGCGACGAACGCCCCGTGGGGGGCCTCGTCCCAGTGGGGGCCGCCCACCACGCCTCCCTCGGCCGCGATCATCCCCGCGCCGACGGTCACGTTCGAGATGCGGTCTATGACGATGAACGCGCCCATGCCCCGGTTGTCCTCGTAGGGATCGTGGACGACGGGTTCGGCCAGCACGAAGCGCACCTGGCCGATCTCGTTGAGCGCGAGTTCCGGCGCCGGGCCCTGCTCGAGGGTGTTGACGTCGATGCGGTGGCGCAGCGTCCGCACCCTGCCGAAGACCTGGCGTGCGCCATGCTTCACGATGTACTGCCGTCCCGGGACCATCGGCTCCTCGGCCAGCCACACGAGGGTGGCGTCGAACGTGTCCGAGATGTGCGCCAGCCGGTCCGTGCCCGAGAAGACGTCCCCGCGCCCGACGTCGATCTCGTCGGCCAGGGTCAGCGTGACCGCCATGGGCGCGAACGCCTCGTCGAGGTCGCCATCCATGGTCACGACGCGCTCGACCGTCGTTGCGAGACCCGACGGCAGCACCCGAACCCGGTCTCCCGGTCGGACGACGCCGCTCGCCACGGTGCCGCTGTAGCCGCGGAACGACGCATCCGGCCGGTTCACGCGCTGCACCGGCATGCGGAAGCTGCGGAAGCCGCGGTCGGCCGCGACGTGGACGTGCTCGAGCAGGTGCATCAGCGACGCGCCCTGGTACCAGGGCATGTTCACGGACTGCTCGACCACGTTGTCGCCGTGCTTCGCGGAGATGGGCACGAAGGTCAGGTCGTCGACGGCCAGGCGCGACACGAAGGCGTCGTAGTCGCGGCGGATGGCGTCGAACACGGCCTCGTCGTAGCCCACGGTGTCCATCTTGTTCACCGCGACGATGAGGTGGCGGATGCCCACCAGCCGCGCGAGGAACGTGTGTCGCTTCGTCTGCGTCAGCACCCCGTTCGCCGCGTCGATCAGGATGACCGCCACGTCGCAGTTGGACGCCCCGGTGACCATGTTGCGCGTGTACTGCTCGTGGCCGGGCGTGTCCGCGATGATGAATTTGCGGCGGTCCGTCGAGAAATACCGGTAGGCGACGTCGATCGTGATGCCCTGCTCGCGTTCCGCCTGCAGGCCGTCCACGAGCAGCGCGAGATCCATTTCGTCCCCGGCGCTCCCGGAGGCCTTGCTGTCCCGCTTGATGGCGGCGAGCTGGTCCTCGTAGATGAGCCGGGAGTCGTGCAGCAGGCGCCCGATCAGCGTGCTCTTGCCGTCGTCGACGGAACCGCACGTCAGGAAGCGGAGGATCTCCTTGCGCTCGTGGCGCGCCAGGTACGCGAGGACGTCGTCGCCGATGGGGTCGGTGTCGCCCGCCATGTCAAAAATAGCCTTCCCGCTTTTTCTGCTCCATCGACCCGGCGGCGTCGAAGTCGATGAGCCGTCCCTGGCGCTCCGAGTACCTGGCGCGCAGCATCTCCTCGATGATCTCGGGCAGCGTCGCCGCGGTGGACTCGATGGCGCCGGACAGCGGATAGCAGCCGAGCGTGCGGAAGCGGACCATCCGCATCCCCGGTTCCTCGCCGGGCTCGAGCGGCATGCGGTCGTCGTCGACCATGATCCAGGCGCCGTCGCGGCGCACGACCGGACGCCGGGCGGCGAAGTACAGCGGGACGATCTCGATGCCCTCCAGCAGGATGTACTGCCAGACGTCGAGTTCGGTCCAGTTCGACAGGGGGAAGACGCGTACTTCCTCCCCGCGGTTGATGTTGCCGTTGTAGAGGTTCCAGAGTTCCGGGCGCTGGCTGCGGGGCTCCCAGCGGTGGTTCCCGTCGCGCACCGAGTAGACCCGCTCCTTGGCGCGGGAGCGTTCCTCGTCGCGCCGCGCGCCGCCGAACGCCGCGTCGAACCCATGCCTGTCGAGCGCTTCGAGCAGGGCGTGGGTCTTCATGATGTCCGTGTACTTCCTGCTGCCGTACGTGAACGGCGTGACCCCGTTGCGCACGCCCTCCTCGTTCGTGTGCACGATGAGGTCGAGGTCCAGCTCCCGCGCCTTGCGGTCCCGGAAGGCGATCATGTCGCGGAACTTCCAGGTGGTGTCGACGTGCATCAGCGGGAACGGCAGCCGGCCGGGGTAGAAGGCCTTGCGGGCGAGGTGCAGCAGCACGGAGGAGTCCTTGCCGATGGAGTAGAGCATCACCGGCCGTTCGAACTCCGCGGCGACCTCGCGGATGATGTGGATGCTCTCGGCCTCGAGCTGCTTGATGTGGGTCAGGCCGGCCATGGGGCTATTTTAATGCCTGATGCCGCGGGCGAGGCGCTGCGCGTTAACAGATTGGGCTATAACAATAGCCCTCGGGACGGCAACGCGGGGCGGGGCCGGGTGGCCGAGGGTGGCTGCCCACCCCCGGCTCCCGCAGTTCCGGACATGCCCGACTCGGGCACCCGGTTCCTCGAACCGTGGTTTTCGCGACGCGCAACGCGCGCATCCCGGAGACGCCGTTTCCGAAGCCTCGCCGCCGGCAAACCGGAGTTAGCATCCCGACAGTACGGAAGCCGGAGTCCATGCCCATGACGGACACGACCCCCGATACCCTCCCCATGGAGCGGGGGATGCGCTTGCGCGGCCTCGCCATGACGCGTCTCGAGACCTTCGCCGATGCCGCCTTTGCGTTCGCGGTGACCCTGCTCGTCGTCGCGGTGGACGACCTGCCCGAGACCTTCGAGGAACTCGAGAACGCGATCAAGAGCATCCCCGTGTTCCTGTTCTCGTCGGCGCAGTTGTTCGCCTTCTGGATCGCCCACCGCAACTGGAGCCGCGTCTACGGGCTGGACAATGGGGTGGCCGTGCTGCTGACCCTGCTGCTGGTGACGGGGCTGCTCGTCATGGTCTTCCCGCTGCGGGTCGTCTACGCGTTCGGGGCGGCGGACCTGTCCGACGACTGGATACCGCCGCCCTTACAGCTCGACCCGGTGACCTGGGCCGAGCAGTTGACGCTCGTCTTCGTCACCTACGGCATCTCCTGGGCATGGCTCGCGAGCGTCATCGTCGCGATGTTCGCCTATGTCCTGGTCCGCGGCCGGGCGCTGGCGCTGAACGCCGCCGAACGCAGGAACGCGGTGGCCTTCGTCTCGATGTACGGAGCCATCGCCCTCTCGGGCGTGTCCTCGGTCACGCTGTCGTTGACGCTCCCCCACGAGCTGCTGCATCTGGCGGGATATCAGTACTTCCTGCTGTTCCCCCTCCTGGCCGTCATTGCGGTCGTCCTGTGGGCATCGGGACGAAGGGCGTTGCGCGACGCACCCGTCGCGGCGGAGGCATGACGGCGCCTGCCGGGGGGGAGGCGGCGGGCCGCTATGGGGCGGGGATTTCCCCCGCGAGCGACAGGAAGCCGGCGGCGAGACGCGGCCCGGCGCCCTCGTCCTCGTGCTTGAAGAAGGCGAAGCCGCGGCTCGCATCCGTCGCGTCGGCCAGGGCGATCCAGTCACGCAGGGCGTCGTCGTCGTAGGCCGACCGACGCAGCCGGAGGTACAGCCAGTCCGTCGTCGCGAGAAACCCCGGCCTCTCCAGCTTGCCGTCGTCCGACACGCAGAGCGCCGCGCCGTGCTTCGCGAGGATCTCGGCGGTTTCCCCATCGAACCAGGACGCGTGCCGGAACTCCACCGCCGCCGGAAGTTCACGCGGCCATGCGGCGAGGAACGCGTCGAGCCGCTCCGCGCCCTTGCGCAGGAACGGGGGCAACTGGAAGAGGACGCAGCCGAGCTTGTCCTCGAGCTTCGCGACCCTCGATGAGAGGAACCCGACGGCATCGTCCGCGTCTTCGAGCTTCGCGTGGTGCGTTATCCGCCGGGACGCCTTGATGACGAACCGGAATCCGGCCGGTACCGCCTCCGCCCAGCCCTCGAGCACATGGCTGCGCGGCATGCGGTAGAACGTGTTGTTGATCTCCACGGCCGGCAGCCGTCCGGCGTAGAAGGACAGCATGTCGGCGGCGGCGAGGTCCTCCGGGTAGAAGACACCCTTCCACGCCTTGTAGCCGTAGCCGCTCGTTCCGGCGAGCCACTCCACGGCGGGACGTCTCAGCCGCGGAGGATCGGCACGCCCTGCCGGTACGCGTCCTCGGCCCGGACCCGCAGTTCGTCGAGCGTCCGGCTGCCGATGGGGTGATCCACCATGGCGAAGGGATAGTCGGCGAGGCCGAGCGCGCGCGCGATGTTCCGCCCCGTCTTCTCGAACGGGTGCGTGCAGATCACGAGCGCGGGTTTGCCGAGTTGTTCGAAGGAGATGCCGTCATGCACACTGCACGTTGAACAGCTCCCTCAGTCGCCCACCGCCGTGATGAGGAAGTCCGCCTCCTGGCAGAGCGCTTCCAGGCGGTCGGGACGGCAGGGATTCCCCGCGTTGCGCTTGTCGAAGAAGCCCACCTCCCGGCAACCGTGACGGTCGGCGAACAGGGCCGCCGTCTCCCGCAGCAGCACGTCCGCGTTGTGCTTGCCGTTCGTCAGCAGCGCGATGCGCCGGCCCTCGAGGCTCTCGAGGCGCGGCGCCAGGCTGCGCTCGATCGTGGTTGCGGACCCTCCCGGGTCCATGAGGCGAATGGTCATGTCTCCTCCCTCCGTGGGCGGATCGCGGGTGGATGTCGCCGGCACGCCGACGGTCCGGCCTCAAGCGTACCTCAAACCACGTCGGCGACGCGGGCCGGCAACTCGGGACAGTGCAGCACGGACAGGACGCTGATGCGCTCGGTGACCGGATAGGACTCCTTACCCGGGCACACTACGTACAGTTGGTCCAGACGCAACGCGTCCACGTTGTTGTACATGCTTCTGCTCTGCTCACCTCGGGGGCTTCGCCCAACACCATCTCCGGGTTGGCGAGGCGGCGGAGGTCCACCTCCGACTCGAGGTCGAAGAAAGCCGACTCTCTCGTGCCGGAAAACGCCCGCGCCAAGGTGGTCTTGCCGCACTGGCGCGGTCCGAGGAGCGCCGTGACCGGCGAGCGCGTCGTTGCCCGCTTGATCAGGCGAAGATATCCCTCGCGCGGGAGCATTCACCTACTCTACCTTGAAAATTCGGAGTCCGCATCCGAACCTTCAAGGTTACTCAGCAGTCGATGCACACCCCGATCGGCTTGTGCTGCATCAGGGAGCCGCGGCCACGGCTCCACGACGGAACGAACGCCGAGTGGCCGCCGGCGTCGGCCCCGGCGACCGTGATCAGGATGTCCTCGGCCCCCATGCCGCGGTGCATGTCCTCCCTGCCCTGCTTCTCGTGTACCTCCGGGACGAACTTGGCGACGGACTTCATGTCCGCGACCGAACGCTTCGCGTGGTCGAAGAGGTAAGACTGGGCGTCCGCCCGGCTCCATCCGGTGCCGGCCACGATCTCGGCGTGCTCCGGTGAGAGGATCACGACCGACTGTCCGCCCGTGATGGCCCCGAGGTTCGCCATGGCGTCCGCGACGCAATCGAGAATGGACTCGGGCGTGTTCCCGCCGTGGTTCTCCACGTTGCCGAAGCCCGCGCCGGCGAAGACGGTGACGCTCGAGATGTCCTCCCCGTACCCCTGCTCGACGTGCAGCGGCGCCCACGGGCAGCGGTCGGCACGCTCCCCGATGCAGAACGAGTACTTGCCGGGATGCCCCTGCGTGGACTGGTCCGAAATGCCCGGGATCATCTCGAAGACGTTCATCACGATGAGGCGCATGGCGCGGCCGATGGTCGCGTTGGCGCGGTTGCCGGGGCCGAACACATTGCCGGCGCTGTTCATGCCGAGGTCCGTGACCGCCGGCCCGCTGACGATCAGGAGCTGCGCGGACCCCCCGGTGCTCGCCGTCGACGCGTGGAAGTTGTAGCCCGGCTCGTTGGCCGCCTCAAGGGCGGCGACGACCACCGGAAAGTACTCCGGCAGGCAGCCGGCCATCACGGCGTTGACCGCCGCCGAGAGGATCGTGCACTCGTTGCCGGTGGCGGGATGCGTCGCGATCACCGTCTCGGGCGGGCGGCCTTCCATCGCCGCCATGGCCTCGATCCGGCCGGTCTCGGGCGGGACGACCGGGAGCCCATCCGTCCAGCCCCGTTCGTAGCAGTACTCGATCGCGGCGAGGGCGTCGCCCTCCACGTCATGGGTGGTGGCGAGGTTCTCGATGGACATGTCGGGGCCTCCTGGTTTTCGTCAGCCCGTCGCGTCGGCGTGGACGACGATGGTGCCGGCGAGATGGTCGTGGAGACAGCGCCGCCGCTCGCCGAAGATGAACAGGATGTCGAGCAGGGCCAGGATTCCCCCGACCGTCGGTATCAGCGCGATGCCCTGGATGACGACGACCCGCAGGCCGAACGACTTCCAGACCGGCACGATCCGGCGGCTGTCGGCCGCCACGATGCGCACGCCCACGGCCAGCTTGCCGACCGTCTGTCCCCGAGTCGCCAGCAGGCGGAGGTTGATCGCCGCGTAGACGACGAGCGCGATGCCGACCAGCCACAGCGCCGCGCTCGTGTCCTGCTGCACGACGCGCTCGAACAGACCCGCCCAGAACGCGATCCCGCCGGCGACGACCCCGATGATGAGCCAGTCGATAAGGTATGCGCCGAGACGGGCGCCCCGGCCCGCGAGCGCTTCCCGCTCCGCCATGTCTCCGTGGTCGCTCATGGAACTCCTCCCGTGTTTCGAACCGCCGTGCGTAGCGTAGCAGCCTGCTCGGTTCAGGTTCAGGTCCTGGCGGGCGTTCGATCCCGTGCAATGGCGCACTTGCCCATGCCCGCACTGCACGCGTTCGAGTCGAACCCGCGTGGCGGGCCGCCGTCCGGGCCTCCGCGGCCGCGGGTCAGTCCCCGACCGGAACCGCGACCCCGATCGGTTCGGTACAGCGCGGTCCCTTGTTCCTGGCGTTGCCGACGTAACTCGACACCGGCACCGCGGCGAGCGGACCGGGCAGCCGCGGGGCGAACAGATCCCGCAAGTCACCCGGCGGCGGTTCCCGGTCGTGGTCCATCCAGGCGTCGGCAGCCGCGCTCGACAGCATCAGCGGCTGGCGGTCGTGGAGCCATGCGAGTCCCGGGTGGACGGGCGTGGTAACGACCGCAAAACTGTAGATGACCGCGTCCGTCTCGCGGTCCCGCCAGCGGTCCCACACGCCGCCGAGCAGCAGCGGCCCACCGTCCGCCGGCTCGACGTGATACGGCAAGCGGCCTAGCGCGACCTGACGGTCGCGTTGGGAGTTTCGCTGACGCGAAACTCCTACGGCGCGAGCCCCTAGGGGCGAATCCGTCCACTCGTAGAAGCCGTCGACGGGGACGACACAGCGCCGGTAGCGGAACGGATCCCGGAACGTGCCGCTCTTCTCCAGGTTCTCGCACTTCGCGTTGAATGTCGCGTAGCGCGGCACGGGGGTCTTCGACCAGTACGGCGTCAGCCACCAGCGGGCAGCCAGGGCTTCGCGGGCGTCCGACTTCCAGCGGATGACCCAGGCGGTCTCCGTGGGCGCGACGTTGCGGTTCTCCTCGCCCGGAAACGGCTCGCCCGTCATCGTGAGGAACACGTCCTCGACGACCTTGCGCGTCGTGCTGAACCGCCCGCACATGACGCCTCCCCGATGCCCGTGACCGGGAGCATGATAAATTCACGCGCAGGCGGGCGCCCACCGACCGGGCGCCGCCACGTTCGGATTGCCCAAGAGACAAGGTCATGACAGCGATCGACGACTTCCGCAGCGAAACCCGGGACTGGCTGGCGGAGCACTGCCCGCGGGGCGCACGCGGGCCCGGGCCGATTCCCACCGGCAGCACGAAGATCCCCCTCGACGACGCCGACACCGAACTCTGGCTCGAGCGCATGATCGAGAAGGGCTGGACGGCCCCGACGTGGCCGGCGGAGTACGGCGGCGGCGGGCTCTCGAACGACGAGTACATGGTCCTCATCCAGGAGATGCGGCGCATCGACGCCCGCGCCCCCCTGGCCGGCATGGGCACGTCGCTGATTGGCCCGACCCTGCTCGAGTACGGTACGGACGCCCAGAAGCAGCGGCACATCCCGCCGATCGTGCGCGCCGAACGGGCCTGGTGCCAGGGCTACAGCGAACCGAGTTCCGGGTCGGACCTCGCGAGCCTGCGCACGCGCGCCGAGGACCACGGCGACCACTTCGTCGTCAACGGACAGAAGATCTGGACGTCCGGCGCCCAGTTCGCGGACTGGATCTTCGCCCTCGTGCGCACCGACCCGGACGTGCCGAAGCACCAGGGCATCAGCTTCGTGCTGATGGACATGCACCAGCCCGGCATCAGCGTGCGGCCCATCCGCCTCATCAGCGGCAGTTCGCCCTTCTGCGAGACCTTCTTCGACAACGCCATCGCCCGCAAGGAAGACCTGGTCGGCGAACTGAACAAGGGCTGGACCGTGGGGAAGCGCCTGCTGCAGCACGAGCGCGGCAGCATGGCCTCGCTGGTCGGCGGTGGCGCGGCGGCGGACGCCGGGCCGACCCTCGAGGGGGAGGCCAAGCGGTTCGCCGGCGAGAGCGGAGGCCAAATCGCCGACCCGGACCTGCGCCACGAGGTCGTCACGCACAACATGAACGACCTGGCGTTCCGGCTGACCCAGCGCCGGGCCGTCGAGGAAGCACGCGGCGGCGGAACCCCCGGCCCGGCGACGTCCATCTTCAAGATGTACGGGACCGAACTGCAGCAGGAGAAGTCGTCGCTGTTCGTCTCGATGCGCGGCACGGCGGGCCTCGGCTGGTCGGGCAACGCGTTCGACGAGCAGTCCCTCGAGGACACCCGCACCTGGCTCTCCAACCGGGCGGCGTCGATCTACAGCGGCTCGAACGAGATCCAGCGCAACATCATCGCCAAGCGCGTGCTGGGGCTCCCGGACTGATGCGGCATGCGCTGGCCGCCGTCCTGGCGGCCGGGGCGCTGACGACGGCGGCCGACATTCGCGAACCCACCGAGGAGCCCGGGGCGCTGACGCCGCCCGTCGCCGAACCGCGCCCGCATCGGTTCACGCGCCACGGCGTGACGGTCGAGGACCCGTACGCCTGGCTGCGGGACGCGGACTACCCGACGGTCGACGACCCGGACGTGCTGGCCTACCTGCGCGCCGAGAACGCGTACTTCGACGCCGTCATGGCGCCCGTCCAGCCCCTCGTCGAGGGACTGTTCGAGGAGATCAAGGCGCGCGAGAAACCGGACGACGCATCGGTCCCGCTGCGGGACGGCGGCTACTTCCACCAGTGGCGCTTCGAGGCCGGTGCGCAGTACCGGACCTGGACCCGCTGGCCCGTCGACGACCCGGAGTCGGTCGAGACGATCCTCGACGAGCCCGCGCTCGCGGACGGCCACGACTACTTCGCGTTGGGCTCCATGTCCGTGAGCCACGACGGCCGCTACGTCGCCTACGGCACCGACACGAGCGGCGGCGAGCGCTACACCATGCGCGTCAAGGACCTGCGCGACGGCAGCGTCCTCGACGAACGCATCGAGGACACGAACGGCGAGGCGGTCTGGGCCGCGGACAGCCGGACCTTCTTCTATCTCGTGATGAACGAGCAATGGCGTTCGCACCAGGTCCGGCGCCACGTCGTCGGCACGCCGGCCGAAGCGGACGCGATCGTCTACACGGAGGCGGACAGCGGCTTCTGGGTCGGCCTCGCCGAGGCCTCGTCGAAGCGCTACATCGTCATCTCCACCGGGGACCAGGTGACCAGCGAATCCCACCTCCTGCCCGCCGACGACCCGACGGCCGCACCCGCGCTCGTGGCGGCGCGCCGGGAGGGTCACGACTACGACATCGACCACCAGGGCGACCGTTTCGTCATCCGCACCAACGACCGGCACCGGAACTTCCGCCTGGCGGTCGCCCCGCAGGACGGCTTCCAGGAGGAACGCTGGGAAAGCCTGATCGAGGGTTCGGACAGCGTGTACCTGCGCGCGTTCCGGTGCTTCCGCGACTGGATCGTGGTGGACGAGCGGGTCGACGGGGTCGACCAGGTGCGCATCCTGGACCGCGAGGGCACCGGCCGGCACGTGGCGCTTCCCGAGCCTCTCCACACGGTCGGCCTCGGCGCGAACGCCGAGTACGAGGTCGACGAGGTCCGGCTGAACTACGCCTCGATGGTCACGCCCAACACGGTCTTCGACTACGACATCGGCAAGGAACGGCTCGTGACGCGCAAGGTACGCGAGATTCCGAGCGGCTACGACCGGGGGCTCTACACCAGCGAGCGCCTGCACGCGCCGGCGCGGGACGGCGTCTCGGTGCCCGTCTCGATCGTCCGCCGCAAGGACACGCCCCTCGACGGATCCGCGCCGCTTTACCTGTACGGCTACGGCGCGTACGGGGCCGCCATCCCGCCGTCCTTCTCCTCGACGCGGCTCTCGCTCCTCGACCGCGGGTTCCTCTACGCCATCGCCCACGTCCGCGGCGGCGGCGAGCTCGGACGGGGCTGGTACGAACAGGGCAAGCTCGCCCAGCGCACCAACGCATTCAACGACTTCGTCGACGTGGCGCGGCACCTGGTGGACCGAGGGTTCACCCGGCCCGGACGGATCGCGATCGCCGGCGGCAGCGCGGGCGGCGAACTGATGGGCGCGGTCGTGAACCAGGCGCCGGATCTCTGGGGCGCGGTCGCCGCGCACGTGCCGTTCGTGGACGTCCTGAACACGATGCTCGACGACACCCTGCCCCTGACGCCCGGCGAATGGCCCGAGTGGGGCAACCCCATCGAGGACCCGGACGCCTTCGAGCTGATCCGTTCGTATTCGCCCTACGACCAGCTTCGGCCGGGCGCGTACCCCCCGATGCTCGTCACGGCGGGACTCAACGATCCCCGCGTGACCTACTGGGAACCGGCGAAGTACGTGGCGAAGCTGCGCGCGCTCAAGACCGACGACAACCCGCTCGTCCTCAAGACCAACATGGGCGCCGGCCACGGCGGCAAGTCGGGCCGCTACGACGCCCTGTACGAGGTCGCGGAGGAGTTCGCGTTCGTGCTGATGACGATGGGGATGGCGAGGGACTGACTGCACGCCGGGCCGGACTTCCCGCGGGCCCGGCGGAGACGCGCGTCGGTCGGGCGGAGTGGGTGGGCGCCGCTGGCCCGCTGCCAGGCGTGTTCGCAGACCTTGTCCGCTGGTCCCGGCAGCTCCTCCGGTTCGAGAGGCGGCCTGGGCAGGGGGCCGTCAACCTCGTTCGGGATGGCGCCATGGCCGCGTGGCTGGCCCGGCATCCTGCACTCGTTCTACAATGCCGGTTCGGTCACGACCGTCTCGAGGGCGCGCACACATGAGCCAGGAAGTCTTGGACACGATCCGGGAACAGATCGACGCCAACCCCATCCTCCTTTACATGAAGGGCTCTCCGCAGGCGCCGCAGTGCGGTTTCTCCGCGCAGACCGTGCAGTGCCTGATGGCCTGCGGGGAAAGGTTCGCCTACGTCGATATCCTGAGCCACCCCGCCATCCGGGCGACGCTCCCGCAGTACGCCAACTGGCCGACTTTCCCGCAGCTCTACGTCGAGGGCGAACTGGTCGGCGGCTGCGACATCGTGACCGAGATGTACCAGTCGGGCGAACTCGAGCCGCTCATCAAGGAAGCGGCCGGGCGGGCCGAGGACAGCTAAAACGGCGCCGCGCACCCTCAGTCCGTCCCGAGGACGTCCGGGATCAGTCCCGCCGGGG
Organism: Pseudomonadales bacterium; assembly: GCA_022825925.1. GTDB lineage: Bacteria > Pseudomonadota > Gammaproteobacteria > Pseudomonadales > Azotimanducaceae > VXNE01. Next base: position 40,097 of record JAJDVW010000071.1, read on the forward strand.
CGACGGCGTCCCAGGTATTGACGATCGAGCAGAACAGGCGCGCCGTCGTTTCCGCGTCGTAGCCCGCGCTGTGCGCCCGCTCATCCTCGAACGCGAGGCCCGCACGCGCACACGCCTCGCTGAGCACCGTGTGCCCGTACGCGAGGGCCGCGAGCGAAGCGGTGTCGAGCACCGTGAACGGGTGGAACGGATTGCGTCCAATGCGGTTGCGCGCCGCCGCCTCCATCAGGAACCCGTGGTCGAAGTGGGCGTTGTGCGCCGTCAACACGGCCCGCTGACAGCCGTTGCGCCGCACCGCGCCACGTACGAAGCGGAACATCTCCCGCGTCGCCTCGGCCTCGGTGACGGCGCCCCGCTCCGCATCGCCGAGTTCGATGCCCGTCAACTGCAGCGAGGCGGCCTCGACGCGGGTGTCCGGATGCGGCTCCACGTTCCAGGTCCGCAGCGTCTCGATCCCGAGCAGCCCCTCGGTCCAGGCGAGACTGACGGCCGCGATCTGCAGGACGGCGTGGACCTCCTTGTCGAAGCCCCCCGTCTCCAGGTCGACGACGACCGGTGCAAAGCCTCGAAACCGGGCTTTCATCTGACTCATCGCGCCCCCTCGTGTCCCGCCGGCCGATGCGTCGTCCCGGTCCTTCCGACGGACTAACTTAACACGCCGCGACCCCGCTCCATGCCTGGTTCGCAGGTCCCGACCAGTCCCGACCCGCGCCGCTTCCGCGCTCGGACCCCTGCTGTACCATTACGCGTTTTTTCTCCGGGGGGCACGGGATGAAGATCGTGCTGGCGTATTCGGGCGGTCTCGACACCTCGGTGATCTGCCGGTGGCTGCAGGAGGTCTACGACGCAGAGGTGGTGACCTTCACGGCCGACATCGGCCAGGGCGGGGAGGTGGAGCCCGCGCGCGAGAAGGCGCGCGCCCTCGGCGTCGACGAGATCTACATCGAAGACCTGACGGAAGAGTTCGTGGCGGAGTTCGTCTACCCCATGTTCCGCGCGAACACCGTCTACGAGGGCGAGTACCTGCTCGGCACGAGCATCGCCCGTCCGCTCATCGCCAGGCGGCTGGTGGAGATCGCCGCCGAGACCGGCGCCGAGGCCGTCGCGCACGGCGCCACCGGCAAGGGCAACGACCAGGTGCGTTTCGAACTCGGCGCCTACGCGCTCGACCCCGACATCCGCGTCATCGCCCCGTGGCGGGAGTGGGACCTGACCTCGCGGGAGGCGCTGATGGCGTGGTGCGAGAGTCGCCAGATTCCCGTGGACTTCCACCAGGGGGAGAAGCCGCCGTACTCCATGGACGCCAACCTCCTGCACATCTCCTACGAAGGCGGCGAGCTCGAAGATCCCGCCAGCGAGCCCGACCCGGCGATGTGGCGCTGGACCGCGTCGCCGGAGGAAGCCCCCGACACGCCGGTCACCATCGACCTCGACTTCGAGCGCGGCGACGTCGTCGCCGTCGACGGCACGGGCATGACGCCGGCGGCGGTGCTCCGCCACCTCAACGAGACCGGCGGAGCGCACGGCATCGGCCGCAGCGACATCGTCGAGAACCGCTACGTCGGCATGAAGTCCCGTGGCTGCTACGAGACCCCGGGCGGCACGATCCTGCTGAAGGCCCACCGCGCCATGGAGTCCCTCACCATGGACCGGGAGGTCATGCACCTGCGCGACGAGCTGATGCCACGGTACGCGAAGCTCATCTACAACGGCTACTGGTGGTCACCGGAGCGGCAGGTCCTGCAGGCGCTCATCGACGCGTCCCAGCACGTGGTCAACGGGCGCGTGCGGCTCAGGCTCTACAAGGGCAACGTCTCGGTCGCCGGCCGCTGGTCGTCCTCCGACAACCTGTACGATGCCGATGTCGTCACCTTCGAGGACGACGGCGGCGCCTACCGGCAGGCGGACGCGGAAGGCTTCATCCGCCTGAACGCGTTGCGGCTGCGGCTGGCGGCGAAGCAGGGGCGCGGCTACTGACCGCGAAGACACGACGCTCGTCCGCCGTCCCCGCGGGGCGTAGCCGCCCTGCCGCGACCGGACGATCCCGCCCGTCACAGCCGTAGCCGTAGCTGGTTGTCGCGCCGGCCGCCGTTGGCGCCGCGGAGTTCGTTGCGGCTCGAGTAGTCGAGCTGGTAGTAGCCGCCGGCCTCCCCGAGCCGCCCCGGGCGATAGCGTTCGGCGGGATCCTCGCGGCCCTCGAGGCAGTGCAGGATGGCGTCCGCGAGAAACGCCTCGATCTTGAGCACGACGATCTTCTGCCGGAGACGCCCCTGGTCGTCCCGGTTCAGCACGTTGGGCAGCGTGTTGGTCGTGGCGAACTCGGTCAGCGCGCCGGCGTGCAGGTTCTCGCGCGCCTCCGGGGAAATGTAGGTGTGGGTGCAGTAGAAGTAGATGCGCCGCGGGCGCGTCCGTTCGTCCGCGTGCAGGACGCCGGCCGCCTTGGCGATCGTGCCGCCGGTGCGCACCATGTCGTCGAGGATGAAGACCTCGCGGTCCTTCAGCAGCGGCGCGTTCTCGGGCGGCTCCATCTCCACGCTGCGTTGCCCGAGACGCTGCTTCTCGAGCACCACCACCTCGGCATCCTTGAGGCCCGTGAAACGCTGCACGCTGCGCACGAAGTCCTCGGCGCCCCGGTCCGGCGCCACGAGCCCCACGTTCTCGCCGAGCCCCTTCGGGTTCGACACCTGGAGGATGTAGTGGGCGACCAGGTAGGCGATGTCCAGGTTGAAGAACGCCGAACGTCCCCCGTTCGTGCCGTACACCTCGTCGTAGATCTTCCCGAGCACGTCGGGCTTGTGGTTGTGCACGGCGACCACCTGGTCGACGCCGGCCCCTTTCAGCATCTGCGCGTACAGATGCGCCGACGCCGGCTGTCCGTCGAATTTCTTGTACGACTCCGGGCCCGTCATCTGGGGGTGGTCCGTCGAGTGCGGTCCCCGGTCCTGGGCCGAGAAGAACAGGTCCGGTTCGACCAGCACGACACGTTCGGCGCCGTTCTCCTTGGCCGCGGATGCGATCAGGAGGTTGCGCATCGCGAGCTCCACCCGGGTGTGCTGCGGGGACGACGTGGAGATGAGGTAGACGCGCTTGCCCTCGAGGTGGCTGCCGATACCCTCGAGATCGCTCGCATCGTTGATGAAGCGGGGACAGAACTCCGTGTTGGCGAACGTCTTCAGCGAGATGACGTCGGAGACTTGGGGTTCCTGTCCTACGTGGTGGGCGGTGTCGAGCGCGAACGAGGCATCCGACCAGTTGGACACGATCATCAGATCGTTCCGGTAGTGCAGTCCGCCGTCCATCTTCCCCCTTTCGCGCCTCCCCGCGGCCGCTGCCGAACCCGGCGCCAAGCGTGCCGTTATCCCCCTGGGAGCGCGCGCGGGCGATCATAACATCGCGCCCCTTCGCGAAGGGCGTCGCGTCGCGGGCAGGCGGTCCGGGACGGGGCCCGGTCAGTCGGCGGCCGACAACCGGCCCTTGAGGTCCGCGACCTCGAGTTCGAGCGCGGCGACGCGCTGTTCAAGCTCCGCAAGCCGTCCGGTCCGCGGTTCCGCCCGGGGCGTCACCACTTCCTGCTCCACGGACTCGATCGCGCCGGACAGCAGGTGCGCGTACTGATGGTCCCGGCGCCCGGGAACCCGCGCGAGCCTCGCGACCACCGCGCCGCCCTCGCGGTCGGAATCCATCAGCCGCAGCAGCGTTTCGACGACCGCCCCGTTGTCGGCAAAGGCGTGCAGGCGACCGCTCCGCGACCGGAGCTCGCCCGGGGTCTGCGGCCCACGCAGGAGGAGCAGGCAGACCACCGCGTACTCGTCCTCCGCCAGGGTCAGGTCGCTGAGCATCGTGTTGCACAGGCGCTGCCGGTACTTCACGACGCCGGTCCTGAAGTTCTCCTCGCTGGTGACGAGCGACTTGTCGTCGAGGTCCCGGGCCACCCGTTCGACCGTCGTGCGCTCCAGCGCCAGCACCGGGTCCCGGCTGGATTTCTGGTTGCAGGCGGCCGTCAGCGCATTGAGCGTCAGCGGGCACTGGTCCGGCGTCAGCACGGCCTTCTCCATGAGGCAGCCGATGACGCGCGCCTCGTGGGGGCTCAGGTGGATGCGGGGCATGGCGCGGACCGTAGGGGAGTGGGCGGCGCACGTTAGACGCCCGCCTCCCGACGGTCAACCGCGCGTCACTCGGGCTCCGGGTCGGTCTTCGCCCGGTACTCGCAGAGGTCCTCGATCACGCACGAGCCGCAACGCGGCTTGCGCGCGATGCACACGTAGCGCCCGTGCAGGATCAGCCAGTGATGGGCGTCCCGCCTGAACTCGGCCGGGGTGAACCGGAGCAGCCTGTCCTCCACCTGGCGCGGCGTCTTGCCCGGCGCGAGCCGCGTCCGGTTGGCGACGCGGAAGATGTGCGTGTCGACGGCGATCGTCGGCTCGCCGAAGGCAGTGTTCAGGACGACGTTCGCGGTCTTGCGGCCGACCCCGGGGAGCGATTCGAGCGCGGCACGGTCGCGCGGTACCTCGCTGCCGTGAAGCTCGACCAGCATGGCGCAGGTCTTGAGGATGTTCTCCGCCTTGGTGTTGAAGAGACCGATGGACTTGATGTGCTCCTTCAAGCGGTCGAGGCCCAGGGCGAGCATCGCCTCCGGCGTCGCCGCTTCCAAGAAGAGGGTCTTCGTCGCCAGGTTCACGCTCACGTCCGTCGCCTGCGCGGAAAGGATCACCGAGACGAGGAGTTCGAACGGAGACCGGTGTTTGAGTTCGGTGGTCGGAGCCGGATCCTCCCGTTGCAGGCGCTCGTATATCTCCTGGCGCTTCGCCTTGTTCACCCGACCCCCAAGCCATCGACCGGGAGGCCATTAAACTCCGCGCGGTCACGCTCGGTCCAATCCCCCGGCATCGAGGCGTCGCTGGTATATTGCCCGACCCATGCACATCGACAGGTTCGAGATCGTCACGGTCCAGGTCAGCGCGCGCACGACTTGGCTCCATGTCCTCCTGCACACCAATCTCGGGCTGGTCGGAGTCGCCGAGGCATCCCTGGGCAACCGCCGGGAACTGCCCGAACTCGGACGGTTCCTCGCCCTCGTCAAGGATCGGCCGGTCCCGGACGTGGAGACCTACCGCCGTCGCGGCCGCTCGATGGCGGCTCGGGGCGGACTGCGCGCGGCGACGGCCTTCAGCGCCATCGAGCACGCACTCTGGGACCTCGCGGGCAAGGCCGAGGGCGTGCCCGCCCATGCGCTGCTCGGCGAGCGGGTCCGGGACGACGTGCTCCTCTACGGGAACGTCAACCGGATGACGTCGGAGCGTACGCCCGACGGCTTCGCCGCGAGCGCGGCCCGGGCGGTGGCGGCGGGCTTCCGCGCGCTCAAGGCCGCTCCGTTCGACGGCTTTCCGCCGCGCTCGGACGCGGACGCCGTGCGGGCAGCCATCGATCTCGGCATCCGGTGCCTCGAGTCGATCCGCGCGGCGGTCGGGCCGGACATCGCGCTCAAGGTCGACTGCCACAGCCATTTCACGGAAGCGGAGGCCGTCCGCATCGCCGAGCGGCTCGAACCCGTCGGTCTCGACTGGTACGAGGAGCCGGTTCCGGCCGCGGACGCCGCGGCCACGGCTCGCATCCGCGACGGCGTTCAGCAGCGGCTCGCCGGGGGCGAGATGAGTTTCGGCGTCGAGGGTTTCGCGCCGCTCCTCGACGCCCACGCCGTAGATGTCGTCATGCCCGACACGATGCACTGCGGCGGGCTGGCCGAGGGACTGGCCATCGCCCGCGCCGCCGCCGACGTCGGCATCGCGGTCTCGCCGCACAACGCGGCCGGGCCCGTGTCGACGGCCGCGGCGCTGCAGCTCTGCGCCGTGGCGCCGGGGGTCGAGAGTCTCGAGCTCCAGTGGGGAGAGGTGCCCTGGCGGGCCGACCTGGTCGAGCCGCCGGAGCGGTTCGAAGACGGTCGCATGGCCATCCCGGATACGCCCGGGCTCGGGGTGAGGTTGCTGGACCCCCCCGCCTGACCCCGGTCGAGCGCTGTTCGCCGGAGAGGCGCCCGGCCGCCGGTTCCTGCCCGGCCGCCGCGGAAATGTCCACCGTCGCACCGTGGGCCGTGGTCCGTGGTCCGCGCAGCGGTGCGTCTCCGGATCGACGGCGGGACGGTCGGAGCGGGCCACGTCGTAGCGGTGCCGTACAACGGCGGGGCGCCGTGGGCGGAGGCGCTGGAGATGCGCGCTCTGTTCGGTCCGATGCCGGCGGCGCTGGTTCCGCATCAGCCGTCGCAACGCTCGCTGGCCCCCATCTTCCGCATTGCCGTCTCCGCATCGCTCGCAGTACGCTCTTGCCCCTTCCGCCCAACACGAGACCGCTCATGACCCAGGCACACTTCGGCGTCACCGTCCCCCAGATCAAGCGGCCCTGGGTCGCGGCCGCCGAGAGCGCGCGCGCCTTCGAGGCAATGGGCTACGACTCGCTCTGGGTCTGCGACCACCTGTACGGCCCCCAGTCGCCCCAGCTTCCGATCCTCGAGGCGTGGTCGATGGTATCCGCGCTCGCCGCGATCACCGAGCGCGTCGAGATCGGCACGCTCGTGACGCCGGCGGGGATGCGCAACCCCGCGCAGCTCGGCAAGGTGATCGCGACCGCCGACAACATCGCCGGCGGGCGGGTCATCGCCGGGCTCGGCGGCGGCTGGATGCCGCGGGAGTTCACCGACTTCGGCGTGCCGTTCCGGTCCACCGGCGAACGCCTGGTGCAGCTGCGGGAGACCGTGGAACTGCTGAAGCGCATGTGGGGCGAAGAGGACGAGGTATCCTACGAGGGCCGGTTCGTGCAGGCGGAGAACGTCGTCTGCCAGCCCAAGCCCCCGCGGCGCATCCCGATCCTGATCGGCGGGGCCGGCGAGCGGGTGACCCTGAAACTGACCGCCGAACACGCCGACATGTGGAACAACCTGGCCGGCCACCAGGCGAACCTCGGCCACAAGGTCGACGTCCTGAAGCGGCACTGCGACGCCGTGGGCCGGGACTTTTCCGAGATCGTCGTGAGTCAGCAATGCCTCGTGACCCTCGCCGAGGACGAGGCGAGCGCCGGGCCCATGGCCGACCGGGCACAGAAGATCTTCGGCGGCCACATGGGCGACCCCAAGGGCCCGATCGCCATCACCGGCACCGCGCAGCAGTGCGTCGACGCGATCGGCAAGCATGTCGACCTCGGTTGCACCATGTTCGTGATGGAGTTCTTCGGGCGCGACACGATGGTGCCCGCCCAGCTCTTCGCGGAGGAGGTGGCGACGCACTTCCGCGCCGCGGCGTAGGGGACGGACTTGTCCCGTCTTGACACTTGCACGACTCCGGCACGGGCGACCGCGAGGGTCGGCCCAGCGTGGCCCTACGACAGGAGCCCGGCCATCGTCTCCACGGAGCGCTCTGCCGACGCGGCGTCGACGTTGATGCGCAGCCGCGTCACCACCAGGTGGGTCATGCCGAGTTCCTCCCGGTACGTGTCGACGCGGTCCCGGACCGCCACGGGGTCGCCTACCAGCGCCCATTCGTCGACCGCGGTGGAGAAGCGCCGCGCCATGCGTCCGCCGGACTCAGCCGCCATGCGCCGGGCCTGCGCCTCGAGCCCCTCCCGCACGCGGGCGACCAGCCGCAGGTCCTCGGAGACGAAGCACGAGCGCATGACGGGCACCTCCGCGGGCACCGGCTGTCCCGCCTCCTTGCAGGCCTCGACGTGGCGGCCGTAGTTGTCCCGCAGCCGGTCGAGGGGTTCCATCGGCGACGCCAGATAGGGCGCGCCCAGCCGGCCGGCCTGGGCCAGCGCCTTCGGACCGAAGGCGGCTACCCAGATCGGGGGGTGAGGCCGCTGTACCGGTAGCGGCGCGACGGTCACCGGCTCCGCGCCCTCCGTCAGCGCCACGGGCTCGCCCCGCCACGCGCGGATCATGTGATCGAGACACCACTCGAAGATGCGGCGCTTGTCCTTGGGCGACACGGAAAACGCCCCGAGGAGCTGCGCCGAGTACCCTCGGCCGACGCCCAGCGTGACCCGCCCGCCGGACAGGCGGTCGAGCACCGCGACCTGCTCCGCCGCCTGCAGGGGATTGCGCAGCGGCAGGAGGTAGGACGTGGTGGCGAGGCGCAGTTTCCGGGTGCGCGCCGCCACGGCGGCGAGCAGCATGAGCGGCTCCGGTATGGCGCCCTCGCCCCCGAAGTGGTTCTCCGGCAGCCAAAAGGACTCGTATCCCCAGGACTCCGCCAGCTCCCCCTGGCGCGCGAGCGCGGCGGCGTCCGCCATCCCGGAGAAGATCCACGGGGTGAGTCCCAGGTGCAGCCCGGTCATTCGGACGCGCCCATCGAAGACAGCCCCGGCAGGCCGTGCTGCAGCATCCACATCGCCGCGATGGTCGCCCGCACGGCGTCCTCGTGCCGGTCCGCGGCGAAAGCCTCGTACAGCGGGTCTCGCTCCAGGAGCACGCAGCGTTCCGAGCGGCTCCTGCCGCCGCAGTCGAACTCCGCGGGCCGGCCGAAGTTGTTGCCCGCGCCACCGTAGCCGCCGAACCCTCCCGGCTCGCCGATGCGCCAGAAGGCCTGCCAACTGACCGGCAGCCCGGGAATCTGCTCCCGCACCGCCGACAGCGTCCGCTCGGCGGTAGCCGACAGCAGGGCGTCCCAGTCCTCCGGGGCCGCCTCGAGATCGGCGCAGTCGTCGCCGACGGCGGCCGAGACGGCATCGACGTCCACCGGATACCGGTCGAAACGGTCGCTGATGTCCCACCGCCACCAGCGCGCGGTGAACACCGGGACGACGTGCGCCGGAGAAGTCATGTCCTGCACGTAGTTGACGATGCGGCCCAGTCCGGAGTAGCGGTCCGCCAGCGCCTCCGCGGCGTCGAGTTCCGCCACCAGGCCGTTGAAGTGCTGGTGCATCCGCGTCTGGATGAACCAGAGCATGCTTCTCGACCGCTGTTCCGCCCGGTCGTAGTAGCTCCAGCGCGTCATGCGCAGAAAGATGTTGGCCTCGGTCTGGCGGACGTTCGCCTTGGCGATGTAGCGCACCTGCAGGGGTGTCAGGCGCGGCAACGACGCGTCGCCGGCGCAGTTGTTGAAGTGTTTCGCCGCGATGAAGGTGAGTTCCTGGTGGAGCGAGCCTTCGTACGCGCCCGCCGGCGGCGCCGCCATCGCGCAGGCGACCACCAGCCACCGCAGCGCTCGAACCGCACGGGCACCCGGGCTCATCCGGCCGGCTCCGCCGCCACGCCGGGCGACTGCGGCAGCCGCCTCAGCGTCTCGCCCGTCGTCAGTCCGCGGGCGATGTCGGCGATGGTCCGTCCCGTCCCGGGCCACGTCCACCCCGGCGCGGCCTCCGCCGCCGGCGTCATGACGAAGCCGCGCTCCAGGGCCCGGGGGTGCGGCAGGGTCAACCGCTCCGTGCGCCGCACCACGTCGCCGAACAGCAGGAGGTCGAGATCGAGTTCGCGCGGCGCGTTCCTCACCGGCGCCCGCGAGCGGCCGTATCGGCCTTCCAGCGCCTTGAGTCTCGACAGGAGCCACTCCGGTGACGGGGCGTCGGTGACGAACGCCGCCACGGCATTGATGAACTCCCTGGAACCCGGCGGACAATCGACCGGGCTCGTGCGCCAGAGGGAGGACATGCGGAACCCGCCCACCGACATCTCCCACAGGTCTTCGAGGGCCCGCGAGACGATGTCCAGGCTCGCGCCCCGGTTCGAACCGAGGCCTACCAGAACCCTGACAGCCATGGGAGAGATCGACCCAACCCGCCACGCGACCCAGGGAGTGCGAAATGAAAGCCGCGGTACTGAGCGAAGTCAACCAACCCCTCGAGATCGAGGATGTCCAGCACGGCAACCCGGGTCCTCGAGAGGTGTTGGTCCGTACGGCGCCGGCCGGCGTGTGCCACTCGGACCCGCACTTCCATGCAAGCTCGCGACGCAGGAGTTCGCGCCAGCGAAGCTCCCACCCGTCCCCTGGACGGGCCGCGACCGTCTGGTCGCGCTACCGCAGGTCGATGTTCCCGTACTGGCCGGCGCGGTAGATGCGCAGACGCACCAGGCGCGCGTAGCGGATACGCTGCCAGAGTTCACTGACGCCCCGGGTCCGACCCCGGTTGGCGGCTATGATGATGTCTCCGCCGCGCAGGCCGACACGCCAGGCGACGCTGGCCGGCTCCACCTCCGCGACGAGCACGCCGGCACCCCCGCCCGGGTCGTCGTCCTCCCGGAAGTCCGACAGCACGGAGCCCGTCAGGCGCGGGTCCACGCGCGCGCCCGGGACGCTGACCATGCGGCCGTCGTCCACGTCGAGTTCCAGGGCAAGCTCCTCGCCGTCGCGGGCGACGCGCAGCGCAACGGTGTCTCCGGCCATGACCAACGCCGACTGTCCGTGGTAGTCCGATACGCGCCGCACCTCGCGGCCCGCCATGGCGGTGACGATGTCCCCGGGCTCGACCCCAGCCGCGTCGGCGGCGCTGCCAGGCTCCACTTCGACGACGACCACGCCGTCCGCGGCGTCCACCCCCAGCGCCGCCGCGAGTTCCGCATCGAGCGCCTGCACGGTGAGACCGATGCGTCCGCGGCGCACCTCCCCGTGGGCGACGAGCTGCTCCATGATCGCCGCGACCATGTTGCTCGGAATCGCGAAGCCGAGCCCGACGCTCCCCCCGTAGCGGCTCGGCGACACGATCGCGGTGTTGATGCCGACGAGCCGGCCGGCAAGGTCGACCAGCGCCCCCCCGGAGTTGCCCGGGTTGATCGACGCATCGGTCTGGATGAAGTCCTCGTAGCCCTCGATGCCCAGGCCGCTGCGACCGAGCGCGCTGACGATGCCCGACGTGACCGTCTGATCGAGCCCGAACGGGTTCCCCACCGCCACGACGAAGTCCCCGACGCGCAACGCCGCCGAGTCGGCGAACTCCAGGGCGGTCAGATCCTCCCCCTCCACCTGCAGCACCGCGAGATCGACCTGCGGGTCCACCCCAACGAGGCGGGCGGGGAGATTGCGGCCGTCGGTCAGCCCGACGACGATCTCGTCCGCGCGGTCCACCACGTGATGGTTCGTCACGATGTACCCGTCCTCGGCGTCCACGATGACCCCGGACCCGGCGCTCTGTTCCCTGCGATAGCGCCGGCGGTCCTCCGGGATCGAGAAGAACCGGCGAAAGAACGGATCGTCCAGCAACGGATTGCGGATGCGGACCGACGCGTAGGTCGCGACGTTGACCACCCCCGGCGTGGTGCGTTCGAGCATGGGGGCGAGACTCGGCACGGCCTGCCCGTCCGGCAGCTCCGTCGGCAGCGCCCCCGCGGTCGGCAGGGCCGCCGCGACGCACAGCACCGCAACCGTCGAGGTCCATTTCATGGTCGTGTCGCTCCCGCTTCCGTGACGCGGCCGGGGGTCGGAATCGCGCCAGCCCCGAAGAAGACGACGAGGGCCAGTCCCGAGGCTGCCGAGGCCACCAGGAAGGCCGTCTGGTAGGACAGCAGGTCGTACAGCACCCCCAGCGCCAGGGGACCGCCGGCGACGCCCACCGTCATCCACAGGTTGGCGACGGAGTATATCCGCGGGTAGTCGCGTACGCCGAACGCCGTCGCCATCAGGAGCGGCTGCAGCATGAGCAGGTTGCCCACCGTCACCCCGAAACAGGCCGCCCCGATCAACACCGCCGCGCCCGTCTGCGCGACGGCCAGGGTCGCGACCCCGACCGCCTGACCGACCACGTTCAGCATGGTGCAGGCGCGGATGGGGAACCGTCGGACCACGAGCCCGCCGAGGAGCCGCCCCACGATGGAACAGAACGCCAGCGTCGCGACGGACGACGAAGCCACCGACTGCCCGGCGACCTGGTCCGCGTGGTTGAAGACGTGGGCGATCACGCCCACCTGCGCGCCCATCATCAGCACGTACGCGACTGCCGCGCCCACGAAAAAGCGCGAGCGCAGGGCGTGCGCGACGGCCGCGTTGTCGGTAGGCTCCACGCGCAGCGCGGACCGGCCCACACCGGGAGGCCAGTCCCGCACGGTGAGCAGCGCCACGGGGGCGATCACGCAGAAGAACGCCGCGCCGAACCAGGGCAGGGCCTGTTCGACTCCCACCGCCTGGATGACGAAGGCGCTGAGCGGCGTCAGCAGCACGCCGCCCACCGACAGGCCGGTGGATGCGATGGAGAGTGCGACGGAGCGGTTCGCGCCCGGGAACCAGCGCGTCACCACCGTCGTGCCCGGGACCAGGCTGACGGCCGCGTTGCCGACGCCGAACACCGTGTAGAGGACCCAGACGTGCCAGACCTCCCGGGCATGTCCCATGAGCGACAGCGCCGCGCCGGCGACGGCGGCGCCGCCGACCATGATCCACCGGACGTCCCAGACCGCCATCAGGCGTCCCACGGCAAGCCCCGCGAGACCGCTCGCGATGAACAGGAGTCCCACGGCCTGGGAGATGTCCGTGACCGTGAACGCGCGCTGCTCCGAGAGCGCGTTCATGTACACGGCGAGGTTGTAGAAGCCGAAGCCGGACGAGACGGCGAGCACCACGAAGACGCCCGCCACGAGCCGCGCTCCATCGTGCAACTTCACGGCGTCGCATCCGTTCCGTTCAGGGGTAGCCGGGTGGAGCGGGCGATGGGAGTCGAACCCACGTCTCCAGCTTGGGAAGCTGGGGTATTGACAGTTATACGACGACCGCCTGTGCCGACGGCGCCATCCTACTACAGCCTCCCGACCCGACGGTCGGGACCGGGATCAACGCTCCACGCGGCGCTCCCGCGGCGGCGACGCCGGCCGCGGGGCCGGGCGTGGCGCCGCCCGTCGCGGGGCCGGAGCGCGGAGTGCCGACACACGCGGGGCGGGCCGGGGAGCGACCGCCCGCGGGGCAACCGCACGGGGCGCCGGCCGGGGAGCAACCGCTCGAGGCGCGGCCCTGCGCGGCGCAGGACGGGGGGCGACCGTCCGCGGGACAAACGTGCGCGGCGCGGTCCGGGGAGTGACGGCCCTGGGAGTGACGGCCCTGGGAGTAACGGCGCGTGGCGCAGTCGACCGCGGAGCGACTGCCCTGGGCCTGGGCGTCCGCGTCGGGGTGATGGAGCGAGGCGGCGCGGTTCGGACGGGAGACGCGCGTTCCGGCCGAGCGACCGCCCGGGGCGTGGCCACCGCCGGCGGTCGTGCCGGCGTGGGCCGCGGCGTCGCCCTGTTCGGAGCGACCACGCGCCGCCGCACGGGTATCGCTTCCCGTGCCGTACGCGGGACCGAAGGGACGGCCGGGGTTTGACCGCCCGCCCGCGGCGCCGACACGGCCCGGACCGGCCTCGTCGAGGACGGGCGATCGGATCGCGCGACATCCGGGGCGGTCACACCGCCGGCCGGACGCCGTTGCAGACGCTCCAGGGGGAGCCCGGCCCGCGCGCCCGGAGCGGGCCGCATGGCGGGTATCGAAGGCCTGGCAGGCGAGCCCGCCGTCGTGGGCGTCGTCGCGGGAGCGGGAGCGTTCTTCGGTCGCTCGGCCACGCCGTTCGTCGCGAGCGTCCCGCGCAGCAGGGGCCGACCGGGAACGGCGGGTTCCGAGGGCGATCTCGGCGCGGCCTTCCCGTCGGATCGGGACCCGCCTCCGCCCCTTCCGGGGCGCCCGCTCATCACGGGCCGCGGTTCGTCGAAGAGGCGCGATCCTGCGCCGGGCGCGGATCCGGGGACCCTTGCGGGAACTGCTCTGGGCGCCGTTGCGGGGGCCGCCGGCCGCCGTGCGGCCTCGCCCCGTCCCCGGTCCCGCGGAGGCCCGGCCGCCCGACGCCGGTCACCGCGCCGCTTGCGGTCCCCGCGATCGCGATGGTCCCGGTAGATGTAGATCGGGTAGACCCGCCGCACCGGGTCGTAGTGGTAGTAGCTGTAGACGTACGTGGGGTGGTAGTGGCCGTCGAAGTGGTGGTCGTGGTAGGGCCGCTCGTAGTAGTGCTGATCGTAGTGATACGTGTTCTGGTACACGGGCTGGCTCGCGCCGTGCGGGTCGCCGGCATCCGCCGGCGCATCGCCCGCGTACGCCGTCTCCGGCAGCGGCTCGATGGGCTCCCGCGCCACCCGCTCCCGTTCGCACGCCGCGACGAGTTCCGAGAACCCGTCGAGGAACTCCGGAGCGAACTCCTCGCGCACGAGCAGCTCGACACCGTCTTCCGACAACGGCGTGCAGACGTTCCGGTGGCGCACGAACTTGAGGAGCGTCCCGTCGGAGAACCCCGCCTCGTGCAGTTCGAGGATCTCGCGGGCGCTCATCTCCGACACCTCCGTCGGCGGCATGCCGCCCTCGTCGAGCATCCGGTCGATCACGGCGGCCGGCACCTCCGCTTCGCCGAGCGCCATCAGCCCGACGCTGTCGATCTCGAACCGGGCGCCGGTCACCTCGATGATGCGCCCGATCTCTTCCTCGGAGTAGCCACCCTTGCTCATCTCGATGACATCGAGCAGCGACAGCGCGGCCGCGCCCTGCGCGGACAAGAGCAGCGGAACAACGAGTGCCGGTAACGTGCAACGGAAGATCTTTCGCATCAGCGCCTGCCTCCCCGGACGACCTGACGAAAAGGAGTATACGCACCACGCCCGCTATCGCGGCGCCGCCCCGGACGCCCGTTCACGCGCCGTTCAGATTGCGCCGGAGTGGTGGTATCCGCGCCGCAAACCGTCTAACTTTCGCGCCTTCGAAACGCCTCGTGCGGATGGGAGGGGATGGGCATGAGAGTCGCAGGCAAGGTAGTCGTCGTCACCGGGGGCGCGAGCGGGATCGGACGGGAGCTCTCCCGGGCGTTCGCCAGCCAGGAGCAGGCGGGCCACGTGGTGGTTGCGGACCTCGACGGCGATGGCGCCCAGGCGGTGGCCGACGAGATCGGCGGCACGTCCATGCGCGTGGACGTTGGCGTGGAGGCCGACCTGGTCGAGCTGATCGAACGCACGGAGCGCGACGTCGGCCCCATCGACCTCTTCTGCTCCAATGCCGGCATCGGCCACGGCAAGGGCATCGACGAGCCGGACGACGTGTGGGACAAGATCTGGCGCGTGAACACCATGTCGCACGTCTGGGCGGCCCGGCATCTCGTGCCGCGCATGGCGGCCCGCGGCGGCGGCTACCTGTTCAGCACGGCCTCCGCGGCCGGACTGCTCACCCAGATCGGCTCGGTCACCTACGCCGTCACCAAGCACGCCGCAGTCGCGCTCGCGGAGTGGATCTCCATCACCCACCACAGCGACGGCATTCGCGTCACCGTGTTGTGCCCGCAGGCGGTGCGCACGGGCATGACCGGCGACGGTCCCGGCGTGGCCGGCGTCGACGGCATGCTGGAGCCCGACGTGGTGGCCCAGGTCTGCATCGACGCGATCGCCGAGGAGCGGTTCTTCGCGCTGCCGCACGAGACGGTCAAGGAGTACATGCGCCGCAAGGCCACCGACCCCGACCGCTGGCTCAAGGGGATGCGGCGGCTGCAGGAGGTGTACCAGGTGGATTGAGCGGCATCCGGTCTGGTCCGCCACGCGAGGCACGGCCGTCTCAACACCGTGTCGGCGAGGGGAGCGGGCGACGGGCAGTCGGCGGATGGCGTGCCCCCTCGCCAACGCTCGCCAATGGAAGAAGCTCAGTCCCCGGTCTCCGCCAGACGCCTTTCGAGTTCGGCGATGCGGGCCTCGGCCGCGCGCGCCGCCACCTCCGCGGTCCTCCGGGCCCGCGCCTCCTGGTCCCGGGCATCCTCCGCCGTCCGCCGCGCCAGCGCCTCGCGGTCCCGAGCCGCCTCCGCCGCCGCAAGCGCCTCCATCTTCTCTTCGAAGGTCAGCAGATACCCGCCCCGGAGCGGATTGAAGAGGCGCAGCCGCGCGGCCTCCAGCCGCAGTTCCAAGCCAAGCAGGCTCGCATGGCACAACGCGCCCTCGGCGCCCTCGCGTTCCTCCAGCACCACCGGCCGATACACGCCGTCCGGACCGAGACGGCGGCCCTTCAGCCTTGGGTCCAGGTAGTCCCCGTCCGGGTCGAACTGCCAGTACTCCCGCACGCCCAACTTCTCGTACAGCTCCTTCTTCCGCGTCTCGTCCTGCCTGCGCGTGCTGTGGGACGTCACCTCCAGCACGAAGTCCGCCAACTTGCCGCCCTCCACCCAGGTGCGCCACACCCCGCGCTCCGGCAGCTTCGGCACGCCGAACGTGACGAACACGTCCGCCGACACGCTCGTGCGCGTGTCGTTCTCGACGTAGTACATCATCATGTTGCCGCCGACATATACGTCGGACCGGTCGCGGAAGAACTCCTTCAGCGACGAGATGGCGTCCGCCATCGCCTGCATGTGCCAGGGCGTCTCGGCCATCGGCTTACCGTCCGACTCCGGGTAGTCGGCCAGCGTCGACACCCCGGGCGTGGGCGTCTCCGTCGCGTCGTCCGTGACGGGAACGGTCTCGGCTTCCTGCATCGCGTACCCCCGCGTCGGGCCGTGCCTCGATGAGCGGAACGCTAGCACAAGCCGGCCGGCCCGGTAAGGGAGACGGGACCAGACGAACGGCGGTGGCGGCTTCCGGCATGGCTCTGAGTGGCGCGGCTGCAAACC
Organism: Pseudomonadales bacterium; assembly: GCA_022825925.1. Lineage (GTDB taxonomy): Bacteria > Pseudomonadota > Gammaproteobacteria > Pseudomonadales > Azotimanducaceae > VXNE01. The sequence goes on from JAJDVW010000071.1 coordinate 56,657, forward strand.
CCACCTTTTGCCACACGCGGCCCGAATTTCCTGTAGGGAATCCGCCCGGCGGCGTGTGAGATCGCGCTCCGTTGGCCGGCCGCCATCAACGGCCGCTACGTTACCCCCCCAGTTGCGCCACCGCCCGACGCGCCATGACGACGACCAGATGCGCCCGGTACGCCGCGGATGCGTGCAGGTCGGAGTTCAGGTTCCCGTCCGGCACGCTGACCCCGTCCAACGCCGCAGCCGACAGGCCGCCGGCCAGCGCCGCCTCGAGTTCCGCGGAGCGGAAGGCGCACGGGCCCGCGCCGGTGACGCCCACGCGGACCGCGCCGTCGAGTTCGGCCACCATGACCCCGACGACGGCGTAGCGCGACGCCGGGTTCGGGAACTTGGCGTACGCCGCCCGCGCCGGGACGGGGAACTCGACGGACGTGACGATCTCGCCCGGTTCCAGCGCCGTCTCGAAGAGGTCGAGGAAGAAGTCCTCGCCGGCGATGTCGCGCCGGTCCGTGTGCACCGTCGCGCTGAGCGCCACGACCGCCGCCGGGTAGTCCGCCGCCGGGTCGCTGTTGGCGATCGATCCGCCGATGGTCCCGCGGTTGCGTACGTGCGCGTCGCCGATGCGGCCGGCGAGCTCCGCGAGGGCCGGTATGGCGCCCTGCACCGCGGCCGAGCCGGCCACGTCCGCATGGGGCGTCATGGCGCCGACGGTGACGGTGTCCCCCACCGTGATGCCGCTCAGCCCCTCGATGCCGGCGAGGTCGACGACGTCCGTCGGCGCCGCGAGCCGCTGCTTCAGGGTCGGGATGAGCGTCATGCCGCCGGCGAGGAACACGCCGTCGTCCGCTCCCGAGCGCAGTTCCGCCGCCTGGGCGAGGCTCGATGCCCTGTGGTAGTTGAAGCGATACATGACCTTCCTCTCCCTATACCCGCGAGACCCGCGACCCGCGCAGCGCGTTCCAGACCGTCTCGGAAGTCGCCGGCATCGCCAGTTCCTTCACGCCCAGGGCGTCCGTGACCGCGTTCATCACCGCGGCCGTCGCCCCGATGGCCCCCGCCTCGCCACAGCCCTTCACGCCGAGCGGGTTGTGCGTGCAGGGCGTCACCGTCGTGTCGACCGTGAAGCTCGGCACGTCGTCGGCCCGCGGCATGCAGTAGTCCATGTACGAGCCGGTGACGAGCTGTCCGCTCTCGTCGTACACGCCGTGCTCGAGCAGCGCCTGGCCGATGCCCTGCACCAGGCCGCCGTGGACCTGGCCCTCGACGATCATCGGGTTGATGATCAGGCCGAAGTCGTCCACGGCCACGAAGTCGACGATCTCGACGGTGCCGGTCTCCGGGTCGATCTCCACCTCGCAGACGTGCGTGCCCGCGGGATAGGTGAAGTTGCCCGGGTCGTAGAACGCCTTCTCCGAGAGCCCGGGTTCGAGTTCGTCGAGGGGGAAGTTGGCCGGCACGTAGGCCGCGAACGCCACCTCGCCGAACTCCATGGAGCGGTTCGACTCCTGCTCCGAGAACACCCCGTCCTCGAAGTCGATCCGGTCGTCCGTGGTCTCGAAGTTGTGGGCGACGATCTTCTTGCCCTTGGCGATGATCTTGTCCGCGGCCTTCACGATCGCGGAGCCGCCGACCGCGATGGAGCGCGAGCCGTACGTCCCGAGGCCGTAGTCGCCGCGGCCCGAGTCCCCGTGCACCACCTCGACGTTCTCGAACGGGATGCCGAGCTTGTCGGAGACGACCTGCGCGAAGGTCGTCTCGTGGCCCTGGCCGTGGCTGTGGGAACCGGTGATGACCGTCACCGACCCGGTGACGTTCACCCGTACCTCGGCGCTCTCGAAAAGCCCCACCCCGGCGCCCAGGGACAGCGCCACCTGCGACGGCGCGAGTCCGCACGCCTCGATGTAGCTGGAGAAGCCGATGCCCCGCTTCCTGCCCCGCGCCTCCGACTCCGCCCGCCGCGCGGCGAAGCGCGCATGGTCGATGTGTTCCAGCGCCCGGTCGAGGCTCGCCTCGTAGTCGCCGGTGTCATACGTCAGCGCCACGGGCGTCTCGTACGGAAACTGGTCCGGCTGGATGAAGTTCCGTCGCCGGAGCTCCGCCGGGTCCATGCCGAGTTCCCGCGCCGCGGTCTCCACGAGCCGCTCCACCACGTAGGTGGCCTCCGGGCGCCCCGCGCCGCGGTACGCGTCCACCGGCGTGGTGTTCGTGAACACCGACTGCACCTCGACGTAGATGGCGGGGGTGCGGTACTGGCCCGCGAGCAGCGTCCCGTAGAGGTAGGTCGGCACGCTCGACGCGAAGGTCGACAGGTATGCGCCCATGTTCGCCGTGGTCGCGACGCGCATGCCCAGAAACTCCCCGTCGTCCGCGAGGGCGAGTTCCGCATGGGTGACGTGGTCCCTGCCGTGGCAGTCGCCCAGGAACGACTCCGAACGGTCCGCGACCCACTTCACGGGTCGGCGCACCTTGCCCGCCGCCCAGGTCACGGCCGTCTCCTCCGCGTACACGAAGATCTTCGATCCGAAGCCGCCGCCGACGTCCGGCGACACGACCCGGAGCTTCGACTCGGGCGCGACCTGCACGAAGGCCGCGAGCACGAGCCGCTCCAGATGCGGGTTCTGGGAGTTCATGTAGAGGGTGTAGTCGCCGGAAGCCGCTTCGTAGCAGCCGATCGCCGCACGCGGCTCCATGGCGTTCGGGATCAGGCGGTTGTTGACGATGTCCAGCGACGTCACGTGGGCCGCCTGGGCAAACGCCGCCTCGGTCGCCGCCTGGTCGCCGAACTCCCAGTCGTAGCAGCGGTTGTTCGGCACGGACTCGTGCAACTGGTCCCCCGACGTGGCGGTCGCGGCGTCCACCACCGCGGGCAGGTCCTCGAAGTCCGTGACGACAGCCTCCGCGCCGTCACGCGCCGCCTGCAGGGTCTCGGCGATGACGATGCCGTACGGTTCGCCCACGTAGTTGACCCGCTCGACCGCGATCGGCGGGTGCGGCGGCTGGATCATGTCCGAACCGTCTCTCGACTTGACCAGCCAGCCGCAGGGGAGGTCGCCGATGCCGTCCGCCGCGAGGTCCGCCCCGGTGAAGACGGCCACCACGCCCGGCGTCGCAAGCGCGCCGCTCGCGTCGATACCGAGGATCTTCGCCCGCGCGTGCGGCGACCGGAGGAAGACCGCGTAGGTCTGGCCCGGCTGGTTGATGTCGTCCATGTAGTTGCCGGCGCCGGTGATGAACCGGACGTCCTCCTTGCGCCTGACACTCGCGCCTATCCCGGTTCCGCCCGTTTCCGACATGAGGAGCCTCCCCTACATGTTGTCGCGCGCGCTCAGCACGGCGCGCACGATGTTGTGGTAGCCGGTGCACCGGCACAGGTTGCCTTCGAGCCCGTCCCGGACGGCGGCTTCGTCGAGGTCGTCGCTCGTCCGCACGAGGTCGATGGCGGCCATGATCATGCCCGGCGTGCAGAAACCGCACTGGAGCGCGTGGCACTCGCGGAACGCCTCCTGCATCGGATGCAGCGCGTCGGCCGTGCCGATGCCCTCGATCGTGGTCACGTCCGCGCCATCCGCCTGGCCGGCGAGGACCGTGCAGGACTTCACCGCCCGCCCGTCCATGTGCACCACGCACGCGCCGCACTGGCTGGTGTCGCAGCCGACGTGCGTGCCGGTGAGGTTCAGCCGCTCGCGGAGCAACTCCACGAGCAGCGCGTTGTCCGGCACGTCGAGCGTGTGGTCCGCGCCGTTGACGGTTAACGTAACTTCCACGCCATGGTCCTCCTGGATGTCCGTTTCGGCAACGCGTTCACGTCGCGTGGCTAAAGGTCGCGTAGCTAAAGATCGCAACGATCACCACGATTAACAATACCCCGGCCGCGACCGCGCGCACTATCCCGTGCCGGGGACGGTCCCCCGCGGAGCCAACCGCCGCGGCTGCGGGCGGGCCGGCTCGCGACGGTCTCCGCACCGCCGCCGAGACGCTCGGTGAACGCCGCGAAAAAGCCGTCCGCCATCTTCCGCACCGCGCCGTCCACGAGACGCGAACCGATCTGCGCGAGCTTGCCGCCGACGTTCGCCCGGGCGCCGTACGCGAGCAGCGTCCCGTCGGCCGTCTCGGTGAGCGTCACCGCAGCCTCGCCCTTGCCGAAGCCGGCCGCGCCGCCCTTGGCCTCGACCTGCAGGCCATAGCTCTCGGGGGGTTTGAGGTCGACCAGGGAGACGGCGCCGCGGAACGTCGCGTTGACCGGTCCGATGCGGGCGCGCACCACCCCCTCGAAACGGTCGTCGGCGACGCGCGCGAGCGACTGGCAGCCATCGATGCAGGCGGCTAGGACCTCCGGGTCGTTGAGCGCCTCCCACACGCGCTCGCGCGGCGCCGGAATGCGATACTCGCCGGACTGTTCCAAGGCACCCTCCCAGTGGGGAACTCGCGGCACCGCCGCGTGTTTGCGGCGACCGGACAAACAAACGTGCCCACCCAGCGGGGCGATGTCAACGGCATCGTCGAGCGGCCGCGGCGAAGCTCCTCGGCGCGGCGGCGCCATCTTCGCCGAGGGAGGCCAGGGGAGTCTCGCCGGTTGCCGTCGGGCGGCGCCCGGCAGAACACCCGCCGGTCCCCGCACCACATGGTGGCCGTCACGGCGACCCGGGGCCGGAACACGTCCGCGAACGCCGGCAGCGCCGAGTCGACATCGACGTGCTTCAACTGCGCGCGGCGAGGAACTCCACCATGTCGATCTTGGAGATGACGCCGACGACGTCCGTGTCCTCGACCACCATCGCCACGTTCTCGTCGTCGAAGACATCCTGCACCTTCGTCAGCGAGTCGTCCAGCCGCACGACTCCGTGCATTGGCTTGGCTGCCTGCATGACATCGGAGTCGGCGGTGCACTCGCCCGCGACCATGCCGTGGAGCAGGTCGACCTCGTGGATGAGCATCATCGGCTCGTGCGCTTCGCCCGCACGAATCGGCATCTGCGAGATGCCGAGGTCCGCCATGCGCCGGGCGACCGACGCGATGCTCTCGTCCGCACCGGCGAATTCGACGCGGCCGGGCTTGAACTCGAGCAGCTCGCGCACCGTGCCGAGGCGCTGCTCGGGACCGAAAAAGCCCATGTCGCGCATCCACTCGTTGTCGTAGCACTTGCTGAGGTAGCGATCGCCGGAGTCGGGGACGATCACGACGACGACCTTGCCGGGGCCGAGGCGGCGGGCGACGTCGAGCGCGCCGTGGATCGCGGTGCCCGCGGAACCGCCGGCGAAAATGCCCTCGCGCCGCGCGAGCTGCCTCGCGGCCAGGAAGGAATCCTTGTCCGAGACCTCCGTCACCTCGTCGATGACGGAGAAGTCGAGGGTGCCGACCATGAAGTCGTGGCCGATGCCTTCGACGCGGTAGATGCCGGGCGGGCGAATCTCCCGTTGATGGAACGCGTCGTGGTAGATGCTGCCGATCGGGTCGGGGCACGAGACGAAGAGGGACCGGCCCGCTTCCGCCGCCTTCTCCTTCAGGTACTTCGCCGCGCCCGAGATCGTGCCGCCGGTGCCGATGCCGCCGACCAGGGCGTCGAGTCGCCCGTCGGTCTGCCTCCAGATCTCCGGGCCGGTGGTCAGGTAGTGGGCCTCGGGGTTGTGCCTGTTGAAGTACTGGTCGACGTAAAGGCCGCCGGGAGTCTCGGCGGCGATGCGCTTGGCCACCTCCACGTAGCTCTCGGGGTGGTCGTGGGGCAGGTCGGTGCGGGTGATGATGACCTCTGCGCCGTACGCCTTGAGCATGTCGATCTTCTCCTTGCTCATCTTGTCCGGCATGGTGCAGATGCAGCCGTACCCACGGACCGCGGCGGTCATCGCGAGACCGAGGCCGGTGTTGCCCGAGGTACTCTCGACGAGCGTTGCGCCGGGGCCGAGAAGCCCGGCCTCCTCCGCCCGCCGGACCATGTTCCAGGCCATCCGGTCCTTGACCGAGCCGGCGGGGTTGTAGTTCTCGAGCTTCACCAGGACCGTCGCCATGCGGGCATCGGTCATCCGGTTCAGCTTGACGAGGGGGGTGTCCCCGATGAGGTCGAGGACATTCTCGGCGTAGTCGATGTGTGGGACCCTCTCGCGGCGACCGCCGGACGCGATCAGGAGGGTGGCATCTTACTCAATGAGACCCCGGGGTGCCCCGGAGTCCCGCGCCGTGCGGCCTCCGTTGAGTCCCGGGGCCCGGCCAACGTCGCCTCGGAAGGCACGGAAGACCCCCACGAAGGCTTCCACACGAAGGCTTCCACACGAAGGCTCCACACGAAGGCTCCCGCGCTGCCGGGAGGGCGTCTTTGTGGCATGCTTGCGAGCTTGGCATGTCGCGCAAACCAGGAGGCCGAACGTGGAGATTCGACCGACGAACGGAGGCTGCGGCGCGGAAGTCGCCGGGGTCGACCTCAATGCCCTCTCGGATGCCCAGGTCGAGGCGATCCTGGACGCGCACGCCGAGTACGGCGTCGTGTTCTTCCGCGACCAGGAGCTGACGCCGGATACCCAGCTCGCGGCGGCGGAGCGGTTCGGGCCGATCAACGTGAATCGCTTCTTCTCCCGCGTCGCCACGCAGCCGCGGGTGGCCGAAGTGCTGAAGGAAGCGCACCATCCCAACAACATCGGCGGTGGCTGGCACACGGACCACTCCTATGACCAGTTGCCCGCGATGGGTTCGATGCTCTACGCGATCGACGTTCCCGCCCACGGCGGCGACACGATGTTCGCCAACATGTACAAGGCGTACGAATCGCTTTCCGACGGGCTGAAGCGCACGCTGGAAGGGCTTTCGGCGGTGCACTCGAGCCGCCACGTGTTCGGTCCCGGCGGCTACCACGAGCAGCGCCGCGACGGGCGCTACGAGAACGCCGAGCAGGCCACCCAGGACGCCGTCCATCCGGTCGTGATCCGGCATCCCCGGTCGGGGCGGCCGGCGCTGTACGTCAACCGTGCGTTCACGCTGCACATCGACGGCTGGACCGTCGAGGAGTCCCAGCCCCTCCTGCAGTACCTGTACGGCGTCGGCGGGCGGCCGGAGCACACGTGCCGGTTCCGCTGGGAGCGGGGGAGCGTCGCGTTCTGGGACAACCGCGCGACCTGGCACTACGCCCTGGACGACTACCCCGGCGAGACCCGGCGCATGCACCGGGTCACGATCGACGGCGGGGAGCTTTCGGCTTACGCGGCTTGAGGGCAACGGGGATTTCGGACGACATGGGACGCATCATCGCGCAGACCCGGGTCACCAACCTCTTCGACGAAGACAAGTCGATCCAGTGCGGCACGTTCGTCGACACCGGCGCGGGCGCCCTGATCCTGCCCTCGGCGTGGAAGGAGCGCCTGGGGAGCTTCCGCTACTCGGAGTCCCTTGAGCTGCAGATGGCGAATGGCGAAATCCTGCAAGGGGAAACCTGTTGGCCCGTCAAGATCGAGATTGAGGGTTTCCGGCCGGTGTCGAACGAGGTCGTGTTTCTGGACATGGGAGATGACGAAGCCGCGCACGAGCCGCTGCTCGGCTACGTCGTTCTGGAACAGGCGCAGGCGGCCGTCGACATGCTCGGCCACCGTCTGGTGCCCGTTCGCTACATCGACTTGAAGTAATCGTATCCGACAGCGAGCGATCCGTTTTCGGCGCGCCGGTGTTTGTGGCAATCTGCCCGCTTCCGCGTAAAGCAGGGGTAGAACCACGTGAGCAGGCTCAAGTTCGGGGCGTTCCTGGCGCCGCACCATCCCATCGGCGAACACCCGACGCTGCAGTTGCAGAGCGACCTCGAACTGGTGGCGCACCTGGACCGCCTCGGCTACGACGAGTTCTGGTGCGGCGAGCACCACTCGACGGGCTGGGAGGTCATCGCCTCGCCGGAGCTGTTCCTGGCCGCCGCGGCCGAGCGCACGTCGCGGATCATGCTCGGCACGGGCGTCGTCTCGCTCCCCTACCACCACCCGTTCATGGTGGCGCAGCGCATGGTGCAGCTCGACCACCAGAGCCGCGGGCGCGCCATCTTCGGCTCCGGTCCCGGCGCGCTGCCGTCGGACGCCCACACCCTCGGCGTCGATCCCATGCTGCTGCGGGACCGGCAGGACGAGGCCATGGGGGTCATCAAGCGGCTCCTCTCCGGGGAGGACCGTTTCACCTATGAGAGCGACTGGTTCACCCTGCGCGACGCGCGCCTGCAGCTCCTGCCCCTGCAGGAGGAGATGGAGTTCGCGGTGGCTTCCCTGATCAGCCCGTCGGGGATGACCCTCGCCGGCAAGCACGGCACCGGCGTGCTCTCGATCGGATCGACCACGACGGCGGGCATCCAGGCGCTGCCGCTGCAATGGAGCTTCGCGGAGGAGTCGGCGGCGAAGAACGGGGGTACCGTGGATCGCGCGAACTGGCGCCTGGTGCTCTCCTGGCACATCGCCGAGTCCCGCGAGGAGGCGCTGCGCCAGGCCGGCCCCGGGCTGCTGCACCACAGCAACGACTACCTGGTCGGGACGCTGGCGGCCGGACAGGGCGCGAGCTACAAGACCGCGGAGGAAGCCGTCGAGGCCACCGCGTGGGGCGAGAACCCGATCAACGTCGTCGGCACGCCCGACGACCTCGTCGCCCGCATCCGCGAACTGCAGGAGCTGACCGGCGGCTTCGGCGCCGTCATCGCCTTCGCCCACGACTGGGCGAACCGGGAGGACACGCTCCGCAGCTACGACCTGGTCGCGCGGTACGTGATCCCGGAGACCAACGGCATGCTCGAGGGATACCAGGAGTCGAACCGCTTCGTCATCGACCACCGGGACGTCTGGAACCGGGCCGGCGCCGCTATCATGAGCAAGATCGCCGAGAACAAGCGCGCGGCCGCCGCGATGCAGGAGGCGGACGAACGCCGGCCGGCGTTCATCGCGGACGTATCGGCGACGATGGACAAGGAAGCGGCGGCGGCCGACGGCGATTGACGGAGGATCCGCCCTGGTGACCCGGTAGGCCGGGCAACGCGATGCTACGGTACATCGCGAGGAGGCTGCTGCTGATCTTGCCGACGCTGCTCGGCATCGTCACGATCAACTTCTTCATCGTCCAGCTCGCTCCCGGCGGTCCGGTGGACCAGATGATCGCCCGCCTGGCGGGGCAGGACATCGCCGCGACGGCGCGTATCGCGGGCGCCGTCGACACGACGCCGCAGTTCTCCAATGCCGACCAGGCGATGCGCACGCAGTACGCCGGCGCCCAGGGCCTGGACCCGGAACTCATCGCCGCCATCGAGAAGCAGTTCGGCTTCGACAAGCCCATCCACGAGCGCTACTTCAAGATGCTCGGGGACTACGCACGGCTCGACTTCGGCACGAGCTACTACCAGGACCGGCCGGTCCTGGAGCTGATCGCGGAGCGGCTGCCGGTGTCGCTCTCGCTCGGATTCTGGTCGATGCTCCTGATCTACACGGTCTCCATTCCCCTCGGGATAGCGAAGGCGGTGCGCGAGGGCACGCGCTTCGACGCCTGGACCAGCGGCGTCATCTTCGTCGGCTACGCGATGCCGAGCTTCCTCTTCGCGGTGTTCCTGATCGTCCTCTTCGCCGGGGGCTCCTATGTCGACTGGTTCCCGCTGAAGGGCCTCGTCTCGTCGAACTTCGACGACCTCTCGTGGGCGGGCAAGATCGCGGACTACTTCTGGCACCTGGCACTGCCCGTCACGGCGCTCACCATCGGCGGTTTCGCGACCCTCACCATGCTGACCAAGAACTCCTTCCTGGAGGAGATCTCGAAGCAGTTCGTGCTGACCGCGCGGGCGAAGGGGCTCAACCAGCGCCGCGTCCTCTACGGACACGTCTTCCGCAACGCCATGCTGATCGTGGTGGCCGGCTTCCCCGCGGCGCTGGTCGGCATCCTGTTCACCAGCGCGCTCCTGATCGAGGTCATCTTCTCGCTGGACGGGCTCGGCCTGCTCGGCTTCGAGGCGATCCTGAAGCGCGACTATCCCATCATGTTCGGCGCGCTCTTCTGCTTCACGTTCCTCGGGCTCGCGCTCACGCTCGTCGGCGACATCGCCTACACGTTCGTGGACCCCCGCATCGACTTCGAAGCGCGGGAGGGGTGATGGCCGCCGCCCCACAGACCGCGCGCGCCGGCACCGTCGCGCCCACCGACGGCTTCGTGGTCGCCGAAACGCCCGGGCGGCTGACGGCGTCCCCCCTCATGCGCCGGCGCTGGCGGAACTTCCGGGCGAACAAGCGGGGCTATCGGAGCCTCTGGATCGTGGGCGTCATGGTGATCGCGAGCATGTTCGCCGAACTGATCGCGAACGACGCGCCGCTCCTCCTGCGCTACGACGGGGACTTCTACTTCCCGGTCTTCGTCACCTACCCGGAAACCGAGTTCGGCGGGGTTTTCGAGACGGAGGCGGAGTACCTCGAACGGCCCGTGCAGGAGCTGATCGCGGCCGGCGACGGCTGGATGGTGTGGCCACCGATCCCGTTCAGCCACGACACCATCGACCTCTACACGGAAGGGGCGGTCCCGGAGCCGCCGTCGCGGCGCCACTGGCTCGGCACCGACGACGTGGGCCGGGACGTGGCGGCGCGGATCATCTACGGGTTCCGGCTCTCGGTGCTGTTCGGGCTGGCCCTGACGCTCTTCAGCTCGGTGATCGGCATCGCCGTCGGCGCGACGCAGGGGTATTTCGGCGGCCTGGTGGACCTCTTCGGCCAGCGTCTCGTCGAGATCTGGGCGGGCCTCCCGGCGCTCTTCCTCATCATCATCCTGTCGAGCCTCATCGAGCCGAACCCGGTCGCGCTGCTCGCGCTGCTGCTGCTCTTCAACTGGATGGCGCTCGTCGCGGTGGTGCGCGCGGAGTTCCTGCGCACCCGGAACTTCGACTACGTGCGCGCCGCCAAGGCGCTCGGGGAGTCCGACGTGACGATCATGACGAAGCACGTGCTGCCGAACGCCATGGTCGCGACCCTCACCTACCTGCCGTTCGTCCTGAACGGGTCGATCACCACGCTGACGTCCCTCGACTTCCTCGGTTTCGGCCTGCCGGCCGGCTCGCCGTCGCTCGGCGAACTGCTCGCCCAGGGCAAGGCGAACATCCAGGCGCCGTGGCTCGGGCTGTCGGGTTTCTTCGCGCTGGCGACCATGCTCACCCTGTTCGTGTTCGTCGGCGAAGGGGTGCGCGACGCCTTCGATCCGCGGCGGTCGGCGACATGAACTCGAAGGTGCTGGAGATCCGCGACCTGGCGGTCGCGTTCCGCGGCGAGGAGGTCGTCAGGGGCGTCGGCTTCGACGTGGGCAGGGGCGAGACCGTCGCGCTGGTCGGGGAGTCGGGTTCCGGCAAGTCGGTGACGGCGCTCTCGGTGATGCAGTTGCTCCCGTATCCGGTCGCCAGTCATCCGCGCGGCTCCGTTCTGGTGGACGGCCAGGAGGTGCTCGGCGCGCCGGAGGAAGAGATGCTGAAGGTCCGCGGCGACCGGGTGGGCATGGTCTTCCAGGAGCCGATGACGTCCCTGAATCCCCTGCACCACATCGAGAAACAGGTCGCGGAGATCCTCTTCGTGCACCGGGCGATGGGCAAGCGGGAGGCGCGTGAACGCACGCTGGAACTGCTGCGCCTGGTTGGCCTGCAGCGGGCGGAGGAGCGGCTCCAGGCCTATCCCCACGAGTTGTCGGGAGGCCAGCGGCAGCGGGTGATGATCGCGATGGCGCTCGCCAACGAACCGGACCTCCTGATCGCGGACGAGCCGACGACGGCCCTCGACGTCACGGTGCAGGCGCAGATCCTCGCCCTGCTGTCGGACCTCAAGCGCCAGCTCGACATGGCGGTGCTCCTGATCACGCACGACCTCGGGATCGTCCGCAAGATGGCGGACCGGGTGTGCGTGATGACGGACGGGCGGATCGTGGAGCAGGGGCCCGCGGAGCGGATCTTCGGAGCGCCGGCGCACGACTACACGCGCCGGCTGCTTGCCGCGGAGCCGAAAGGGGAGCCCACGGCGGCGGACCCCGGGGCGCCCGTCATCATGCGCGGCGAGTCCGTGGGGGTGCGTTTCAACCTGGCGAAGGGGCTCTTCGCCAGACGGCGGATCCTGAAGGCCGTGGACGACGTGTCGGTGACCATCCGCGAAGGGCACACGCTCGGCATCGTCGGCGAGTCCGGCTCGGGGAAGACGACGCTCGCCCTGGCGTTGCTGCGGCTGATCGCGAGCGACGGCGCGGTCCACCTCGGCGAGACGCCGCTCCACGCGCTGCGGGGCAAGGCCCTGCGGCCGCTCCGCAGCGACATGCAGGTCGTCTTCCAGGACCCGTACGGCAGCCTGTCCCCGCGGCAATCGATCTACCAGATCGTCGGCACCGGCCTGCGCGTCCACCGGCCCGAACTGGGGCCGGGCGAGCGCCGGGAGCGGGTCGCGTCCGCCCTGGTCGAAGTCGGTCTCGACCCGTCGATGCTGGACCGCTATCCCCACGAGTTCTCGGGTGGCCAGCGCCAGCGGGTCGCCATCGCCCGCGCCATCGTGCTGCGGCCCCGCATCGTCATGCTCGACGAGCCGACCTCGTCCCTCGACATGTCGGTGCAGGCCCAGATCGTCGACCTGCTGCGCGACCTGCAGGCGCGCCACCGCCTCGCGTACCTGTTCATCAGCCACGACCTCAAGGTCGTGCGCGCGCTGGCGGGGGAGCTGATCGTGATGAAGGACGGCGCGATCGTGGAGCAGGGCCCGGCCCGGAAGATCTTCACGGCGCCGGAGACGGACTACACGAAGTCGCTCATGGCGGCGGCGTTCGACCTCGAGGCATTGGCGACGGGGTAGGAGCCCGGCCGGTTACGCGGTCTTCGATGGCGGCAGCCGGTCCCATCGACGATAGCCACGGAACGCAGGGCCGGCGGCGACCCTTGACCAGCCCTGTTGGCCTGCCAATACTCCGGTCCCGAAAGCGCTTGGCCGATGAAAAAGTGTCCTTTCAGGCGGACTTGGCACCGTACGACCGCGCAGGTCGACTGACCGCGGTCGCCGCATGGATGCAAGCTGCTACCCCGCTTTGACTCCGGCTTGGAGTTCCTTCAGGGCCATCTTGCTTGACCGGGGTTGGCGGAGACGGCGGTTGGGTGTATGGGTGTGGACGGCAATGGAGTTGACGCGTTGGCTCGACCATTTGGACGTGGGATAGGGAGGGACGCCTGATGCCTCGGGTCTTCACCGAGTCGCCCGAGCTGGACGACGGTATCGTTCATACGCGGAACTGGGGCGACGAGGCCTGGGTCCAAGAGCAGTTCGCGTGGCTGCGCGGGCACGAACCCGTCCGCCGGATGGAGCCCAACGGCTTCGAGCCGTTCTGGTCGCTGTCCCGCCACGCCGACATCAAGGCGGTGGAGAGCGACCAGAGGCTCTTCATCAACGACCCGCGTCCGATCCTCGGGCCGAGGATGCTGGACGCCCTCGTGCAGCAACTGATGGGCCGCCGGCACCTCGTCCGCTCCCTGGTGCAGATGGACGATCCGGACCACGCGCGGTACCGCGCGCTCACGCAACAGTGGTTCCGGGGCGACAACCTGCGGCGGCTGTCCGGCCGCATCGACGAACTCGCCGCGCAGTACGTGGACCGACTCGGAGAACTCGGCGGGGAGTGCGACTTCCTCAAGGACATCGCGATGTGGTATCCGCTGCGCGTGATCATGTCGATCCTGGGCGTCCCGGAGAGCGACGAGCCGCTGCTGCTGAAGCTGACGCAGGAGATGTTCGGCTCGTCGGACCCGGACGTGCAGCGCTCCTTCGAGCCGGCGTCGCTGGTCGACGTGGTCCGGGACTTCGAGGGCTACTTCTCGGATCTCAGCCGGCAACGGCGGGAACGCCCCACCGACGACGTGGCTTCGGTGATCGCCAATGCGCGCCTCGACGGCGACAGGCTGCCCGAGCACGAGAGCAACAGCTACTACATGATCATCGCCACGGCGGGGCACGACACCACGAGTTCGGCCACGGCCGGCGGCCTGCTGGCGTTCATCGAGAACCCCGGGCAGATGGACCGGTTCCGCGCGGACCCGGACGCGCACATGCAGAGCGCCCTGAACGAGATCATCCGCTGGGTGTCGCCGGTGCGTCAGTTCACCCGGACGGCGACGGCGGCCTGCACGGTGGGGGGCGTGGACGTCGCGGCCGGCGAGTCCTGCGTCCTCTGGTACCCGTCGGCGAACCGGGACGACGCGGCCTTCGACGCACCGTTCGAGTTCCGCATCGACCGGCCCATGAATCACCTCGCGTTCGGGTTCGGCGCCCACGTGTGCCTCGGCCAGCACCTGGCGCGCATGGAGATGGCGGCGTTCTACAAGGAGTTGTTCCGGCGGGTCGACGGCTTCGAGCTGAACGGCGAACCGCTCTACACCCAGTCCACCTTCGTGGGCGGATTGAAGAGCCTGCCGATCCGTTATCGCATGAAGTAGCGGGTTCCCGCGGCGTGGCCGGCTCGTGGCCGGCGGGGGGTGCTTGATCTTCCGGCCGCTTCTTCTAAGAATATGCGCCGCCCCGGGCCCGGGGCATTGCAATGAACGTCGCCATAGAGGACAAAAGAGGACTTCGCAACGTGATCGAAGCCGCAAACCTGACGCGTCGCTTCGGCGACAACGTGGCGGTGGACTCCGTGAGCTTCCAGATCGGCCACGGAGAGATCGTGGGCCTGCTCGGCCACAACGGCGCCGGCAAGACCACGGTCATGAAGATCCTGACCGGCTATCTCGAGCCGAGCGCGGGCCGCGCCTCGATCGACGGCCAGGACGTGACCGAGCACCCGTCGGCAGTACAGCGCAAGATCGGCTACCTGCCGGAGAGCGTCCCCCTGTACCTCGACATGGAGGTGCTGGACTACCTCGAGTTCGCCGCCACCGTGCGAGGCGTGCGGGAGCGGGAGCGTCCCGCGGCGATCCGCCGCGCGGTGGAGGCGACCGGTCTCGCGGACCGCGCCCTCGACACCATCGGCGAGCTGTCGCGCGGGTACCGGCAACGCGTCGGGGTCGCCCAGGCCATCGTGCACGAACCCCGTTTCCTCATTCTCGACGAGCCGACGAGCGGCCTCGACCCGGCCCAGACGGAAGGGATGCGGAACCTCATCCGGGAACTCGCCCGGGACGCCACTGTGATCCTGTCGACCCACATCATGCAGGAGGTCGACGCGGTCTGCGATCGCGTGATGATCCTGCGCGCGGGCCGGCTCGCCCTCGACCGCACGCTCGCCGACCTGCAGCGCAGCCGGCGCCTCCTGATCGGGACGCACGCATCGCGGGACGCGGTGCAGGCCGCCGTCGGAGACCGCGCACAGGTCGTGGGCGGCACCTACGACCGGGCGGCCTTCCTGTCGTTCGACGAACCGCTGACGGAGGCGACCTCGGCGGACGTCGCGAGGACGCTGGTCGAGGGCGGCGTCGCGTTTCACGCCCTGCACCCGGAGCAGCGGGACCTCGAGTCCGTGTTCCGGGCGGTGAGCGAGGGAGGCGAGATCGATGCTTGACACCGCGGGCGCCATCGCGCGCAAGGAACTCGCACTCTTTTTCGGGTCGCCCATCGGCTATCTCTTCCTCGCCGCCTATCTCGGCGTCACGCTGTTCGTCTTCTTCTGGGGGGAAGCGTTCTTCGCCCGCAACATCGCGGACGTGCGGCCGATGTTCGAGTGGCTGCCCATCCTGCTGATCTTCCTCTCCGCGGCGCTGACGATGCGCATGTGGAGCGACGAGCGGCGCGTCGGAACCCTGGAGTTCGTCATCACCGTCCCGGCTAGCGCGTGGCGTTTCGTGCTCGGCAAGTTCGCCGCCTGCTGGGCGCTCCTCGTGATCGCCCTGGCCATGACGGTACCGCTCGCGGTCACCGTGGCGCTGATCGGGGACCTCGACTGGGGGCCGGTGTTCGCCGGCTACGTCGCGGCGGCGCTGCTCGGCGGGGCGTACGTGTCGGTGGGCCTCTACGTCAGCGCGCGCACGGACAACCAGATCGTCTCCCTGATCCTCGCGACCTTCGGCTGCGGCGTGCTCTACCTCGTCGGCAGCACCTTCGTGGCGGAGCTGTTCACGAACGAGATCGGCGACGTGCTGCGCAGCCTCGGCACCGGGGCCCGCTTCGAGTCCATCGTCCGCGGCGTGCTCGACCTCGGCGACCTCTACTACTACGTGTCGATCGTGGGGGTGTTCCTGGCGCTGAACGTGCAGGCCCTCGAGAGCCATGGCTGGGCGGCGGACGGGTCCCCGGCGCGGCATCGCGCGCGTCACCGCGTCACCGCCCTCGTGGCGCTCAACTTCGTCGTGGCCAACGTCTGGCTCGGGGGCATCAACCTGCCCCGCCTCGACATGACCGAGGGCCGCCAGTACACCATCTCGGACGCCACGCGCTCGTACCTGGCGCAGTTGCGGGAGCCGCTCCTGCTGCGCGGCTACTTCAGCGCCAAGACCCACCCGCTGCTCGCGCCGCTCGTGCCTCGGATCAGGGACCTGCTCCGCGAGTACGAGGTCGCGGCGGACGGGCGGCTGCGGCTCGAACTCGTCGACCCGGCGGACGACCCGGAACTCGAGGACGAGGCCAACAGCAAGTACGGCATCCGCGCGGTGCCGTTCCAGATCGCGGACCGGTACCAGGCGAGCCTGGTGAACTCGTACTTCGACGTGCTGGTGCAGTACGGGGACGAGTACGAGGTGCTTGGCTTCCGCGACCTGATCGAGGTCAAGGTGCAGGGCGAGTCGGACCTCGACGTGCAGTTGCGCAACCCGGAGTACGACCTCACGCGCAGCATCAAGAAGGTGCTGTACGGGTTCCAGGGCGGGGGCAGCGTCTTCGACAGCATCGCCGAGCCGGTGACGTTCACCGGCTACATCTCGGCGGACGATCGGCTCCCGGAGGCGCTGGTCGCGCTCCGCGGGGAACTCGACGGGGTCCTGGCGGAGCTCGTGGAAGCCTCGGACGGCAAGCTCGCCGCGGAGATCGTGGACCCGGACGCCGGCGACGGCGCGGTCGCCCTCGAGATCGCGGAGCAGTACGGCTTCTCGCCGATGGCCGCGAGTCTCTTCGATCTCAACACCTTCTACTTCTACCTGACGCTGTCGGACGGCGAGACCGTCGTGCAGACGGCCCTGCCCGACTCCCTCGACGCGGAGGGACTGAAGCGCGGCCTGGAGGAGGGCCTGAAGCGGTTCGCCGATGGGCTCCTGCAGACGGTCGCGCTCAATGCGCCGGCGGCGCCGAACCCCTACATGCAGCAGCAGATGCCGACGCCGCCGGGCAACCAGTACGAGGACCTGCGCGAGTTCCTGACGGTCGACTTCGACGTGGAGTCCGCAACGCTGGACGCCGGCGGCATCCCGGGCGACGCGGGCGTACTGCTCGTCGTCGATCCGGACAACCTGGGCGAGGAGGCGCTCTTCGCCGCGGATCAGTACCTCATGCGCGGCGGCACGCTCGTCGTCGCCGCCGGCGCCTTCGACGTCACGTCGACGGGCCAGTCCCTGATGGCGTCCCGCAAGACCACGGGACTCGACGAATGGCTCGCACACCACGGCGTCACCGTCGAGGGGTCCCTCGTGATGGACCCGAACAACGCCGCGTTCCCGGTCCCGGTGCGCCGCCAGGTCGGGGGCTTCAGCTTCCAGGACCTCGTCATGCTCGACTACCCCTACTTCGTGGACGTGCGCGGCGACGGGCTCGATCCCGACTTCCCGGCGACCGCGGATCTGCCGCAGGTCACGGTGGCGTGGGCGTCGCCGGTGGACGTGGATGCCGAGCGCAACGCCGAACGCACGGTGCGGACGCTCCTGCGCAGTTCGCCGGGGTCCTGGCGGTCGTCCTCCACCGAGGTCATGCCGCGCGTCAGCGAAGCGGGCGTGAGCCCGTTCGAACCCGAGGGCGAGGTGGGCGCCAACACCCTGGCGGTGGCGATCGAAGGCCGCTTCGAGTCCTTCTTCGACGAGTCGCCGCTGCTCGGGGAAGCGGAAGGGTCGGACGAGGACCCGGCCGACGACGAGGAGACGGAGGGTGGCGACGCGGCCGGCGAAAAGGAGGACAGCGGGCCCGCGGATATCGGAACCGTCACGAGCGTCATCGAACGCTCGCCGGAGTCGGCCCGCCTGATCGTGATCGGCTCGGGCGCCTTCGTCGCCGACCGCACGATCCGCATGGTGGGCTCCGCGGACGGCACGCTGTACTCCAACTCGATCCAGCTCGTCGCCAACCTCGTGGACTGGGCCGTGGAGGACCAGGCCCTGATGAGCATCCGCAGCCGCGGGCACTTCAACCGCACGCTGCCGGCGATGCCGGAGAACGAACAGCGCGTGTGGGAGTACGTCAACTACGGCGTGGCCGTGATCGCGGTGCTGGCGGTGTTCGGCATCAACCTGCGCCAACGCGCCCGGCGGCGGCGCGTGCAGGCGGCCTGGCTGGAGGACGCGGCATGAAGACATCGACGCTGACGATCGCGCTCGGGGCGCAGTTGCTGCTCGTGGCCCTCGTCTGGGGGCTGCAGACGGGCGACGTCGAGGAGCCGGAACCGTTCCTCGGTTTCGACGCCGACGCGGTGGACGCCCTGTCCGTGGCGGACGACGGGCAGACGGTGACGGTCACGCGGGCGGACGGCGCGTGGACGGTCGCGGAGGGCCTGCCGGCGGACGCGAACAAGGTGGACCGCGTGCTCGAGAAGCTCGCGGATGCGGACGGGGGGTGGCCGGTGGCGACGAGCGCGTCCGCCATGACGCGTTTCGAGGTGACCGAGGAGGAACACCAGCGGCACATCGTGGTCGGCGCCGGCGACGAGACCCTCGCGGATGTCTATCTCGGCACGTCGCCGAGCTACCAGCGCGTACACGCGCGCCACGCGTCCGGCGGCCCCGTGTACGCGATCGACTTCTCCAACTACGAGGCCGGCGCCGAGGTGTCCGACTGGCTGAAGAAGTCGCTGCTGCAGCCGGACGGCGCGCTGCAGTCGGTCGCGCGTGTCGGAGAGGCGGGCTGGACGCTCACGTCCACCGACGACGGCTGGAGCGCCCAGGGTGCCGGCATCGACGCGGCCATCGACCAGGAAGAAGCCGCGGAATACACGGCGCGCTTCACCGGCCTCAACGTCCTCGGCATCGTCGATGTCGAGTTGCCGGAGGCGCCGGCGGCGCGTTTCGTGCTCGCGGACGACGCCGGCGCGCACGAACTTACGCTGTTCCACCTCGAGGAGGAGGACGACTACGTCGCCACTTCGAACCGCTACGCCGGGCGGTTCGAGATCGCGAAGTACGTCGCCGAGCGGCTCGATGCCTCGCTGGAAGACCTTGCGCCCGAACCCGAAGAGGCGGACGACGACGCGCCGGAAGCGGAGGACGACGCGTAGGTCAGAGACGCTCCACGAAAGCCCGGATGCGCTCCGCCGCCTCCACGCACTCGGCGGTCTCGCCGACGAGGGCCATGCGCACCCGCCCCGCGCCGGGGTTCGCCTCGCCCTGGCCGCGCCCGAGGTACGTGCCGGGCATGACCGTGACGTTCTGTTGCGCGAAGAGCGCCCGCGCGAAGCCCTCGTCGCTTCCGTATTCGCCCCCACCCCGGCTCCTGCCCCCACCCCGGCCCCCGCCCCCACCCCGGCCCCCGCCCCCGGGCACCCGGGGCCAGAGGTAGAAGGCCGCCTCGGGCCTGGCGACGGGCAGGACGTCCTCAAGGACCGGCAGGGTCGCGTCGAATTTCTCCCGGTACGCGGCGCGGTTCGCCCGCACGTGCGTCTCGTCGCCCCAGGCGAGGACGCTGGCCGCCTGCACGTGCGTCGGCATCGCGCAGCCGTGATAGGTCCGGTACAGGTAGTAGCGCTCGAGGAGGGCGGCGTCGCCGGCGACGAAACCCGAGCGCAGGCCGGGGAGGTTGGAGCGCTTGGAGAGGCTGTGGAACACCACGCAGCGCCTGAAGTCCGCGTCGCCCATTGCCGCGGCCGCCTGCAGCAGCCCGGGCGGAGGCGCGTCCTCGTCGGCGTAGATCTCCGAGTAGCACTCGTCCGCCGCGATGACGAAGTCGAACCGGTGCGCGCGCTCTATCAGGCGGCGTAGCGTGTCTTCCGGGAGGACGGCGCCCGTGGGGTTGCCGGGCGAACAGATGTACACCAGTTCCGCCGCTCGCCACACGGCGTCCTCGACCGCATCGAGGTCCGGGAGCTGGTCGGCGCCGCGGCGGGGGACGGCGCTGCGGCAGGGGAGATAGTGCGGAGTCGCTCCGCGCAGCAGCGCGGCCCCTTCGTACGTCTGGTAGCAGGGATTGGGGAGCAGGACCAGCGAGGAGGACGCTCCGGACAGTATCGCCTGCCCGAACGAGAACAGGGCCTCGCGCGTGCCGTTCACGGGCAGCACCTGGGTCTCGGCGTCGACGCGCGCCCCGAAGCGGCGGCGGAGCCAGTCGGCGGCGGCCGCCCGGAGCGCCGCGCCGC
This sequence comes from Pseudomonadales bacterium, assembly GCA_022825925.1. GTDB lineage: Bacteria > Pseudomonadota > Gammaproteobacteria > Pseudomonadales > Azotimanducaceae > VXNE01. The sequence continues at coordinate 77,033 of JAJDVW010000071.1, forward strand.
CACGGGTGGGCGGATAGGTCTGCAGCCCCGCGCGCAGCGTCCCCGGGTCTTCCAGGGCCTGCAGCACGAAGGCCGGCGGGGCGTGTTTCGGCTCACCGATCTGCAGTGCCGCGTGCGGGGCGGACGTGGCCGGTACGATCCCTTCCTTCAAGGCGTCGAGGCGCTCGAACGGATAGGGTAGCAGCGCATCCAGCCAGGGGTTCATGCGGCCCGGCCGGCGCCGGCCGTGCTCTGCGCGACCTCCTCGTCCAGACGCGTCCGGATGGTGCTCTCGATGCGCTCCACTTCGTCGGGATCGTCGATCGGATCGATCACGAAGACATCCTCGACCCGCTCTCCGAGGGTCGCGATGCGGGCCTGGCGCACGCCGATGCCGAGCTCGACGAAGAGCATGCCGAGCAGCGCCAGCAGCCCGGGCCGGTCCGAGCACACCACGCGCAGGCGGCTGTGCGGACCGTTCGGATCGAGCGTCAGGTCCGTCTCGGTGGGAATGACGAACTCCTTCAGCCGGCGGTCGACCCGCCGCCGCACGGACCGCGAGAGGTCCTTGGCGGAGAGCCTGCGCGCGAGGGTCGCGCGAACGCGCCGGCGCCGGTCGCCGTCGTCGGCGATCGGCCGGTCGCGGCTGTCGAGCACGATGTAGGAATTCAGGCAGCGCCCGCTCTCGGTGGTGACGATCCGTGCGTCGTGAATCCGCAGTTGCAGTTCGTCGAGGGCGACGACGCTGGCGGCGAACAGGTTCGGACGGTCCCCCGTGTAGAGGAAGATCTCCGTCGCCCCTTCGCCGCCGACCTCGCTGGCGACGTTCTGCAGGTAGACGAGGGGTCCCCGGTCCAGGTCGTGGTCGTGCATCGCCGCCGTGATGGCCGCGAGCTGCGCCGGCGTGTGGCGCAGGAACAGGTCGTCCCCGGCGTTGTCCCAGAGGGCGAGGCCGCGCTCCCGCGCGATGCCGTTCGCCGCGAGTTCCTCGAGGGCGGCGTCGCGGCAGGAGGCGATGCGCTCCGCCCGCTCGGGCCCACCCTCGAGGCCCCGCGACAGGGCGTCGCGCGTCTCCATGTAGAGCTGGTGCATGAGCGTCGCGCGCCAGCCGTTCCACAGGGTCGGGTTGGTGGCGGTGATGTCCGCGACGGTGAGGGCGTAGAGGTAGTCGAGACGGGTCGTGGTGCGCACCTCGCCGGCGAACTCGTGGACGATCGCGGGGTCGTGGATGTCCTTGTGCTGCGCGGTGGTGGACATCACCAGGTGCGAACGCACGAGCCACTCGACCAGTTCCGTTTCCTCGTCCGACAGCCCGTGGCGCCGGGAGAACGCGACCACGTCCGTGGCGCCGAGGACGGAGTGGTTGCCGCCGCGTCCCTTGCCGATGTCATGGAACAGCCCGGCGATGTAGAGCAGCTCGATCTTGGGAATGTCGCGGACGCAGCGCATGGCTAGGGGGAACCGCTCGGCGCTCGACGGATAGCGGAACCGCCGCATGTTGCGGATCACCATCATGGTGTGTGCGTCGACCGTGTAGATGTGGAACAGGTCGTGCTGCATCTGCCCCACGATGCGCCCGAACTCCGGGATGTACCGGCCGAGGATGCCGTAGCGCCGCATGCGCGTGAGCTGGCTGACCACGGTGTAGGGCGCCCGCAGCAGTTCCATGAAGTACCGCGTCACCTCGGGGTCGTGCCGGAAGCCGTCGTCGATCAGCTCGAGGTGGTCCCGGATGAGGCGGATCGTGGCGGCCCGTACGCCCGCGATGTCGCGCCGGTTGGCCATGATCACGAACAGTTCGAGCAAGGCGGCCGGGTGGTCTCGGAACACCGCGGGCGAGGTGGTCTCCATGTACCGGTTGTGTACCTGGAAGCGCGCGTTGATGGGCTCGATGCGCGGCGCTCGGCGGCCGTGCAGGATGGCCTCGTCGAAGTGCTGCAGCAGGATGTCGTTCACCTCCCGCAGTTCGAGGACGTGGCGGTAGTAGTCGTGCATGAACTGCTCGACCCCGAGCTGCGCGTCCGAGTCGCGGTAGCCGAAGCGCTCGGCGAGGGTGCGCTGGTGGTCGAACAGGAGCCGGTCCTCCTTGCGCGCCGCGACCAGGTGCAGCCCGAAGCGCACGCGGCACAGGAACTGGCGGCCCTCCGCGAGCCAGCCCCGCTCCTGGGGGGTGAGATAGCCCTGGCGGGTAAGTTCGGAAAGGTCGGCGGTGCCGAGATGCCGGCGCGTGATCCAGCCCACCGTCTGGATGTCCCGCAGGCCGCCGGGGGAGCCCTTGATGTTCGGTTCCAGGTCGTACTCGACGTCGTCGAACTGGGCGTGCCGCTCCGCCTGCTCGACGCGCTTGGCCTCGAAGAACCTGCGGCTCGACCAGACGCGCCGGCCCTTGAGGGCCCGGTCGAGGTGGGCGCAGAGAATGTCCGAGCCGGACAGGCGCCGCCGTTCGATCAGGGCGGTGGCCACGGTGATGTCGCCCGCGGCCTCCCGGCGGCATTCCCGCACCGTCCGTACGCTGTGGCCGATGTCGAGCTTGAGGTCCCAGAGCAGGCGGACGAAGGAGGCGATGTCCTCGGCGTTGCGGCGCGCGTTGCGGACCAGGATCAGCAGGTCGATGTCGGAGCGGGGATGGAGTTCGCCGCGCCCGTAGCCGCCGACGGCGAGCAGGGCGATGTCGTCGCGGTATCCGAAGGCGTGCTGCCAGATCTCGACCAGGAAAGCGTCGAAGAACCGCGCCCGCTCGGCGACCAGGATCTCCGGGTCCTGCCCGCTCCAGAAGCGGTCGATGAGCCTGCCGTCCGCGAGGTCGATGCGGCGGCGGAGTTCGGCGATGTCGAGGGGCCGGTTCAATCCCGTCTCCGCGGGGAGGAAGGCGGCGCGCTCATGCCGCCGGCGCCGTCTCTTCCGCGCGGCGCGTCAGGACCTCGACCCCGTCGTCGGTGACCAGGACCGTGTGCTCCCACTGCGCCGACAGCCGGTGGTCCTTGGTCACGACCGTCCAGCGGTCGGGCAACAGCTTCACGTTGCGCTTGCCGGCGTTGATCATGGGCTCGATCGTGAACGTCATCCCGGGCTCGAGACGCACGCCGGTGCCGCGCTGCCCGTAGTGGAGCACGAGCGGCTCGTCGTGAAAGATCCGGCCGATGCCGTGGCCTCCGAACTCGCGTACCACCGAGAAGCGGTGCGTCTCGGCGTGACGCTGGATCGCCGCGCCGATGTCGCCGAGAAACGCGCCCGGACGCACCTGCTCGATGCCCTTGTAGAGGCACTCCTGGGTGACGCGCACGAGCCGCCGCGCCAGGACGCTCGGCTCGCCGACGAAGAACATCTTGCTCGTGTCGCCGTGCCAGCCGTCCTTGATCACGGTGATGTCGATGTTCAGCACGTCGCCGTTGCGCAGGACCTTGCGGTCGTTCGGTATGCCGTGACAGACGACGTGGTTGACGGAGGTGCAGATCGACTTCGGGAACGGCGGCTGCCCGGGAGCGTTGCTGTAGTTCAGGGGTGCGGGGCGACTCGCGAGGTCGTTGACGATGAACTCGTGGCAGCGACGGTCGAGGTCCCCCGTGCTGACCCCGGGACCCACGTGGTCGCCGATCATCTCGAGGACGCTGGCCGCGAGCCGGCCGGCGACGCGCATGCTCTCGATCTCTTCGGGTTTCTTCGGCCTGACGGGCATGGCGGCGGGCGGCGGCTCCTTCCGGTTTGGGGGGAGGAAACCGCTATGGTATAAAGCGCGCGCCTCGCATGGAACCAACCGTCGGCGTTGGCCGACGGGTCCTGCGGAGGCGCGGACGGGCGGCACGGGCTGCCGCTGCTTCCGCGGTTCGATAATGGCCCGGGCGGGGAGTACTCCGCCCAAACTCCCGCGCGGCGACAGACTGACAGACTACTGACAGGCCAAGGTACTGCCGCGGGTGGGCGCGCGACGCAGGTCGCGCGTCGGATCCGGCAGCCGGCCGCGCGGGCGCGACAACCCGGAGAACAACGCATGGCTTCCATCGGCATGCGCGACCTGCTGGCGGCGGGCGCGCACTTCGGTCATCAGACGCGGTTCTGGAACCCCAGGATGGCGCCGTACATCTACGGCGCGCGCAACAAGATCCACATCATCGATCTCGAGCGCACGCTGCCGGCGCTGAACGAGGCGCTGGTGCACGTCAAGACCCTGGCGGGCCGCCGCAACAAGATCCTGTTCGTGGGCACCAAGCGGGCGGCCGCCAAGGTCGTCCGCGAGCAGGCGACGCGGGTCGGCATGCCCTACGTCGACCAACGCTGGCTCGGCGGCATGCTCACCAACTACAAGACCATCCGGCAGTCGATTCGGCGCCTGCAGGAGCTCGAGACGCAGGCGGAAGACGGCACCTTCGAAATGCTCACCAAGAAGGAAGCCCTGCGCAAGCGGCGAACGATGGAGAAGCTCGACCGCAGCCTCGGCGGCATCAAGGAAATGGGGGGGCTGCCGGACGCGCTGTTCGTGGTCGACGTGCAGCACGAACGCATCGCCGTCACCGAGGCGAACAAGCTCGGCATCCCCGTGATCGCGGTCGTCGACACCAACAGCGACCCCGAGGGTGTCGACCACGTCATTCCGGGCAACGACGACGCGATCCGCGCCATCCGGCTCTACGTGACCGCGGTGGCGGATGCGATCCACGAGGGACAGGGTCGCGCCGCCGGCGACGTGGAGCCCGGTACGTTCTCGGAGGACGAGTTCGTGGAGGTCGAGCCGGAGCCCGAGGCCGCGGCAATCGCAGCGGCGGCGCCCGCCCCGCAGCCGGAAGCCGGGCGGGAGTCCGCTCCGGAGGCGACGCCGGAGTCCGACGCCGCACCGGAGTCGGAGGCGTCGGCGGAACGTGAGGCCGAGCCCGAGAGTTCGGAGGACGGAGACGGGCAACGGGACACGCAAGACAAAGCAGACGAGGCACGGTAGAGAGCCGCGTCGCTCCCCTAGGCGCCACCGGGGCGGGCGACAACGAGTACGCAAGAGGAGAACGGATCGTGGCCACGATTACAGCAGCGATGGTCAAGGAGCTTCGGGACCGGACCGGGCTCGGCATGATGGACTGCAAGAGGGCGCTGACGGCGGCCGACGGCGACCTCGACCGCGCCATCGACGACCTGCGCCGCAAGAGCGCGCTGAAGGCGGCGGCGAAGGCCAGCCGCACGGCCGCCGAAGGCCTGCTGGCGCTCCGCGTCGCGGACGACGGCCGCAAGGCGACCCTGGTGGAGGTCAACGTCGAGACCGATTTCGCGGCGCGGCACGAGAAGTTCGCGGCGTTCCTCGACACCGTCGCCGAGGCCGCCTTCGCGGCCGGCGCGAGCGATGTCGACGCAGTGATGACGGGGGCGCTGGAAGCCCGGCGCGAGGCCCTCGTGCAGGAGATCGGCGAGAACGTGACGGTGCGACGGGTGGTGACGTTCGAGAGCGCCGGCGGACACGTCGCCAGCTACCTGCATACGGACCGCCGCAAGGGCGCGCTGGTGGAGGTCGCGGGCGGCGGAGACCTGGCGGAACTCGGCCGGGACCTCGCGATGCACGTGACGGCCGCCGCGCCGGAAGTCGTCACGCCGGACGACCTCGACGCGGACTTCGTCGCCAAGGAGCGCGAGATCCTGGAGGCACAGGTCGTCGACAGCGGCAAGCCGCCCGAGATCGCGAAGAAAATGGTCGAGGGTCGCCTGCGCAAGACCCTGGCGGAACTCAGCCTGCTCGAGCAGCCCTTCGTGAAGGAGCCTAAGACCAAGGTGGGCCAGCTCCTGTCCCGCAGCGGCGCGACCTGTAGCCGCTTCGCGCGCTACGAGGTGGGCGAGGGCATCGAGAAGAAGTCGGACGACTTCGCGGCCGAGGTCGCGGCCCAGGCCGGTACGTCCTGAAGGTCCTGGTCGGATCCTCGGGGATCACGAGCACGCGGAAGCTCACGATACCGCTTCCATCCAACCCTCCGCGAACAAGTCGGCGAGGTACTGGTCGGCGACGGCTTCTTCGAACCCCGGGAGTTCCGCAAGCGACTCGATGGTTGTCTCGCCCGTCTCCTGATCACGACGGCAGAAGTAGGTCATGGACCGATTGCGCTTGGGAGTAGCTCCGCAAGATCGCCGGCGACGGATCGATCTTCTGCATGTCCGCGAGTTGATCCGCGACTTCGGCGGCCATGTCCGCATGCTCGTCGTTCACCTTGCTGTCTGAAGAGGTTCATCGCACCGAGGGACAGATCGATGTGCCGAAAGCTCTTGAATCCGTCGATGCGTATGCGCGTGATCATGGCGGGCGGCCAGAGCTCTTTGCGGGACGTCTTTCGCCCGCAAGTTTCTCATGAATGACCGGCGGCCGACGGCCAACGGCGTTTGACGAACTCCCCCGTGGGTGACATGGTTCGGCCTTCCGCGGAGGGGTACCGCCATGGAACTCATCGACGAAATCAAGGACGACGCGGACGTTCGGATGGGCAAGTCCCTGGAGGCCCTGCACGACGCGTTTGCGCGGATCCGCACCGGTCGGGCGCACCCGTCCCTGCTGAACTCGGTCAGGGTCCCGTACTACGGCGCCGATACGCCGATCCAGCAGGTCGCGACCATCACCGTGGAGGAGGGCCGCACGCTGGTGATCTCGCCGTGGGAGAAGAAGATGCTCCCCGAGATCGAGAAAGCGATCCTGCGCAGCGACCTGGGGCTGACGCCGGCCGCCTCCGCCGACGTCGTGCGCCTGCCGCTGCCGCCCCTCAGCGAGGAGAACCGCCGGGACCTCACCCGCCAGGCCCGGCACGAGGCGGAGCACACGCGGGTGGCGATGCGCAACGTCCGCCGGGACGCGATCCACGACGTGCGCGACTTCCTCAAGGAGAAGGAGATCACGGAGGACGACGCGTTCAAGGCCGAAGGCGAGATCCAGAAGATCACCGACGCGCACATCGAGGAAGTCGACGAAGCGCTCCAGCGCAAGGAAGCGGACCTGCTGGAAATTTGAGGGCGATTTGCACGTTTGGCGACGTGGCCGCGCACTAGAATCCTTGCCAGTCTCGTCGCCGGGCCACCTTCGGACTGGCGACGTTCCGCGTCGACCGTCGCCCAAGCAAGGAGTACCCCATGTCCGAAGCCCGCCTCGAGGAGGGAGCGGTAACGGCCGATTGGCCTGGGTGCGTACCGCGCCACGTCGCGATCATCATGGACGGCAATCGTCGCTGGGCGGCGCGGCGGCGGCTGCCGGCCGCCGCCGGCCACCGCGCCGGGGCCAGGAACGTTCGCCCCGTGGCGGACGCGTGCGCGGATGCGGGGGTCGAGTTCCTGACCCTGTTCGCCTTCAGCACCGAGAACTGGCAGCGTCCGCGACACGAGATCCGGCCGCTCCTGAGGCTTATGCGCGAGTTCCTCGCGCATGACGTCGAGGAGCTCCGCGAACGGGGCGTTCGCCTGCGGATCATCGGTGACCGGGCGCGTTTCGCGCCGGACCTGCGCAGGTTGATGAACCGTGCCGAAGGCATGACGCGACGGAACACGGGCCTGACCCTCAACATCGCGGCGGGCTACGGCGGACGGTGGGACATCGCCCAGGCGGCGCGGCGCATGGCGGAGGACGCCCGGGCCGGTCGGCTGGAGCCGGAACTCGTGGACGACGACGTGTTCGCTTCGTACCTCAATCTCGCCGGGGCGGGACTGCCGGCCCCGGACCTGTGCATCCGCACCGGCGGCGACCGGCGCATCAGCAACTTCCTGCTGTGGGACATCGCCTACACGGAACTCTACTTCGCGCCGGACTACTGGCCCGATTTCGGCGTACGTGAACTCGGCCTCGCGTTCGCCGACTTCGGAGCTCGCCCGCGGCGCTTCGGCCGACAGGGCTGAACCCCGCGGCAAGCCGTTGCTCAAACAGCGCATCGCCACCGCCCTGGTCCTCGGCGCGGTCGTCGTCGGAGGGGTCGTGTTCCTGCCCGCGGGAGCGTTCGCGCTGTTCGTGCTGCTGCTGGCGGTCCCGGGTCTCTACGAGTGGGCGACGCTGTCGGGTCTCCGGAGCGTCGCCGCGAGGGTCGCGTACACGCTGGCCGGCGCGGGTGCCCTGGCCCTCGTGTGGACCGCTCCGGCCGTGTGGCCGGCCGTCCTCGGGGTGGGGGTACTGTTCTGGGTGCTCGCCGCCGCGTTCGTCGTGAGTTTTCCGGCGGGGCGGCGGATCGCGTCGGCCCGGGCCTCGATGGCGGTGGCCGGCGCGCCCGTCTTCGCCGGGGCCTGGCTCGGCCTCGTGGCGCTCAAGCAACAGGAGGTTGGCCACTGGTTCATCCTCTGGATGTTCGTGCTCGTGTGGGCCGCGGACAGTGGCGCGTACTTCGCCGGCCGGGCGTTCGGCCGCCGCCGTCTCGCACCGGGCGTGAGTCCCGGAAAGACCTGGGAGGGGGCGTTCGGCGGGACGGCGCTCGCCGTCGTCGCCGCGAGCGCCATGGCGTGGGGCCTGGGCTGGCAGCCGCTGTCCGGCTGGGTCCTCCTCGCCGCCGGCCTGGCGGTGGTGGCGATCCTTGGCGACCTGTTCGAAAGCGCGGTCAAGCGGGCGCGGAACGTCAAGGACTCCGGCGGGCTGCTGCCGGGGCACGGCGGCGTGCTCGACCGGATCGACTCGACGGTGGCCGTGGCGCCGGTCTTGGCCGTCTGCCTGCCGCTGCTGGTATGATCGGAACGCGGTCGAGCTGACCGTCGCTTCCGTCGGTCGCAGTCGCTGCCGTAGAGGTCCCGTCAGGCATGGATGCACTCTGGTACGTCTTCTACCTGCTGATTACCCTGGGTGTCCTGGTCACCGTCCACGAACTGGGACACTACGTCGTGGCCCGCGCCTCGGGCGTACGGATCCTGCGGTTCTCGGTGGGGCTCGGACGGCCGCTCTACCTGTGGAGGGACAGCCGGGGCACGGAGTTCGTCATCGCGGCGATTCCCCTTGGGGGCTTTCTGCGCATGTACGAGTCCGGGGACGCGGCGGCACGGGGTGCCGCCGGGGCGGACGATCAGGCGTTCGACCGCCTGTCGCCGTGGTGGCGGATCGCCATCGCGGTCGCCGGCCCGGCTGCGAACTTCGTGCTCGCCTTCCTGGTCTACTGGTTCATCGCGGTCACGGGCGTCACCGTGTTCCCGCCCCTGGTCGGCGCCGTGGAGCCGGGCTCGGCCGCGGATTCGGCGGGACTGCGCGGCGGCCAGGAAGTCGTCGGCGTGAACGGACGCGAGACGCGGACGTGGACGGACGTCGGCCTGGGGCTCGCCAGGCGTCTCGGCGACTCCGGGGAGATCGAGGTCGAGGCGCGCTGGCCCGACGCGGCGGCTTCCCGCCGTCACGTCATCGCGATCGACGACTGGCACAGGCTGGAGGAGGAGCCGGACCTGCTCGGTTCGCTCGGCATCTCGCCGTTGCTCCCGGCGGTGGTGGGCGAGGTGCTGGAGGGCAGTGCCGCGGAGCGTGCCGGCTTCGAAGCGTGGGACCGTGTCGTGTCCGCGGGGGACGCGCCGGTCGGGGGCTGGTCCGACTGGGTGCGCGCCGTCAGCGGGTCGCCGGAGCAGTCGCTCCGGGTGGTGGTCGCGCGGGACGGCGGCGAGGTCGCGCTGACCCTCGTGCCGGATGCGGTGGAGGCGGTCGACGGGAGCATGATCGGGTTCGCGGGGATGCGTGCGCCGACGCGCACCATCCGGTCGTCCTTCCTGGCGGGCATGGTCGTCGGCGCGCAGGAGACCGCCCGCAACACCGTGCTGACGCTGGGTCTCCTCAAGAAGATGGTCGCGGGCCTGGTCTCGCCGAAGAACCTCTCGGGACCCATCATGATCGCCAAGGTGGCGAAGGACTCGGCCGAATCCGGCTGGCGGAGTTTCCTCGGCATTCTCGCGCTGCTGTCCATCAGCCTGGGCGTGATCAACCTGTTGCCGATCCCCATCCTGGACGGCGGCCACATCCTGTTCGCGACCGCCGAGCTCGTCGCCCGGAGACCCGTGTCCGAGCGCGTGCAGGCCATCGGCCTCCGGATGGGGCTGTTCGTCGTGTCGTGCATGATGCTGCTTGCCATCTACAACGACGTGACGCGTTTTCTGTAGCGCCGTCTTTCCTTCATCCAAAGGCGTTGGAACGAACATCCGGGGCCGCTATGCTCTCTCCCGCGTTTGCTCCGATGTGAGGTCGAGTCCATGCGTCGCGTGACCCCATGGCGCCCGTTCGGTGCTGTCCGTGCCCAAGGGCTGCGGGCCGCAGGCGCTGGCGTGCTGGCGGCGGCCGTGGCGGTCCAGGCGGCGGCCTGGGACCCGTTTCGGGTGGCGGACATCCGCCTGCAGGGGCTGCAGCGCGTGTCCGCGGGGACCGTCTTCAACCTGCTGCCGGTCGAGGTTGGCGACTCCGTGGACGCGGTCGCCGTGCGGGAACTGATCCGGTCGCTGTTCGCTTCCGGCTACTTCGACGACGTGCAGGCGCTGCGCGACGGCAACGTCCTGATCGTCGCCGTGGACGAGCGCCCGGCCATCGAGTCGATCGAGATCGAGGGCAACAAGGCCATCAAGGACGAGTCCCTCCTCGAGGGGCTCGGCAACCAGGGGCTCCGGGAGGGCGAGATCTTCAAGCAGGCGACCCTCGAGCGGGTCGGCCTCGAGCTCGAGCGGCAGTACGTTGCCCAGGGGCGCTACGCGTCGAACATCGAGACCAAGGCGGAGGAGCTGCCGCGCAACCGCGTCGCCATCGAGATCGACATCGAGGAAGGCAAGAACTCGGGCATCCAGCACATCAACGTGGTCGGCAACACCATCTTCCCGGAGGGGGAGCTGCTCGACGAACTGGACCTCAAGCACCCGAGCCTCTTCTCGTTCTTCCGGGGCGGGGACAAGTACTCGCGCGAGAAACTTCAGGGCGACATCGAGAAGCTCGAGTCGTACTACCAGGACCGCGGGCACGTCGAGATGTCCATCACGTCCACGCAGGTGAGCATCACCCCGGACAAGCAGCGCGTGTACGTCACCGTGAACGTCGACGAGGGCGGGAAGTACACGGTCGGAGAGGTCGACCTCATCGGCGAACTGAACGATGTCGACCCGGAGGCCGTGCGCGCCCTGTTCCTGGTCGCTCCGGACCAGACCTTCTCGCGCGCGCTGGTCACGGCGACGGAAGAGCGGATCACCTCCGTGCTCGGCAACTCCGGCTACACCTTCGCGTCCGCCTCCGGCATCCCCGAGATCCACGAGGACGGCACCGTCGACGTGATGTTCTACATCGACGCCGGCAAGCGGGCGTACGTGCGGCGGCTTTCCTTCGCGGGCAACACGCTCACCCACGACGAGGTGCTGCGGCGGGAGATGCGGCAGATGGAGGGCGGCTGGGCGTCCGCGGCGCTGATCGACCTGTCGAAGGTACGGCTCGAGCGGCTCGGTTACTTCGAGGAGGTCAACGTCGAGACCCCCGAGGCGCCCGGCACCGACGACCAAATCGACGTGGAGTTCACGGTCAAGGAACAGCCGACGGGGAGCATCACCGGCACCGTCGGCTACAGCGAGGGCTGGGGCCTGATCCTCTCCGCGGGCTACCAGCAGCAGAACGTCGCCGGCACCGGCAACAGCCTCGGGCTCAACCTGAGCTGGAGCGACTTCATGAAGGCCGTCCACTTCAACTACTTCGATCCCTACTTCACGGCGGACGGGGTGAGCCGGGGCTACAACCTGTTCTTCCGCCGTTCGGACTTCCACGGGCGCAACCTGGCCCGGTTCTCCACCGACTCCGTGGGCGGGGGCGTCAACTTCGGCATCCCGGTCGGCGAGACGCAGCGCCTGCAGTTCGGGCTCACGGTCGAGAAGACGAAGATCACCGAGGGGCTCTTCGCGGCGCTCGAGATCGCGGACTTCATCGACCGCGAGGGCGAGGACTTCCTGAACTTCAAGGGAGAGGCGCTGTGGCGGCGCGCAACCCTGAACCGTGGCCTCTTCCCGACGGCGGGCACCTCCCAGACCGTGGCCCTCGAGGTCGCGGTGCCCGGCAGCGACCTGTCGTTCTACAAGCTGCGCTACGACGGCGAGATGTACTTCCCGTTCGGCGCGAACTGGTCGCTGCGCCTGCGTGGCGAAGTCGGCTACGGCGGCGTCTTCGGGGAAACCGAGACCTTCCCGTTCTACGAGCACTTCTTCGCCGGCGGCTTCGGTTCCGTGCGCGGCTTCGAGAACAGCACGCTGGGTCCGCGGGCGACGGAAGGCCCCAACACGATCGTCTACGACCGCGACGGTTCGCCCATCGGCGGCAACCTGATGGTGGTGGGGGGCGCGGAACTGATCTTCCCGCTGCCGCTGGTGGAGAACATGCGCCAGTTCCGCCCCGTGCTGTTCGTGGACGTCGGCAACGTCTTCAACACGGACTGCCCGACCGCGGAGCGCCTCGCGGCGGCGAGCGGCGTGGCGATCGAGGAGATCCTGATCCGCTGCCCCGAGCCCTCGGTGGACGAACTGCGCTACAGCGCCGGCCTGTCGGTGACCTGGCTGACGGGCATGGGGCCGATGACCTTCGCCCTCGCGATCCCGTTCAACTCCGCTCCCTGGGACGAGGAGGAGCGGTTCTCGTTCGAGCTGGGGCGGACTTTCTGACCGGCGCCAGTCCGCCCTACCAGACCTCTTCCCACCCGCCCCTCGCCGCCGAGCGGTAGGTCGCGAGCGCGGTTCGCAGCTCGCCGAGCGACTCCTCGGGTCCGGCCTGCAACGGCCTCCCGTCGAGCACGGCGTGGGCGAAGTCCGCCAGTTCCGGTCCGAAGGAGGCAGCGTAGCCGGCCGGCTCCAATAGCTGCCGCCCGTCCCGGTGGGCGTCGTTGTACAGCACCGCCCCGTCCGAGCCGCCGACGGCGATCTCTCCTTCTTGACCCGTGATGCGCCACAGCTCGCCGGGCCCGAAGATGCCCTCGCCGTAGAACGCTTCGAAGGTCGCGGTCGTGCCGGACCGGAACCGCAGCAGGGCGTGCGCCAGGGACTCGCCCTCCATCTGGTGCAGCGGCCTGCCGAGGGTCGCGACGACCGCGTCGACTTCTCCCAGCCACATGCGCAGCGGCCGGATCCAGTGCGAGCCGCCGTCGATGACGATCCCGCCGCCCGTACGGCCCGCGTTGAAGCGCCACGGGCGCGCTTCCTCGGGGTCCAGGAAGAAGTCGCGGCGCGGGTTGTTCGCGAACCTGGCACGCGCCGCGATCGGCTTGCCGATGGCGCCTGCCCGGATCGCCTGCCGGGCGCGGACGACCTCCGGCCAGTACTGGGCGTTCTCGGCGACCATGAACACCATGCCGGCCTTCCGGGCCGCGGCGAGGATGCGCTCGCAGGCGTCGAGCGTGGGCGCCATGGGTTTCTCGAGCAGCACGTGCCGGCCCGTCTCGAAGCAGCGCACCGCGGCCTCCTCGTGCAGGTCGTGGGGCAGCATGATGTCGACGGCGTCGAAGTCCCCCCGGGTCAGCGCTTCCTCGAGGGACGGGAAGGGGGTGGCGCCGGTCTCGTCCGCGAACGCAGCCGCCTTGGCGGGATCGACGTCGATGGCGGCGGTGACGGATATCTCCGGGGCTTCGGCCCGGATACCGCGCAGGTGAAAGCGGGCAATGCCGCCGCAGCCGAGGAAGGCGAGCTTGAGGCTCGAGGGCATGGCGTCCTCCGTGGGTCCGCGCCGATGTTAGCAGCGGCCGGAACCCGCGGGGTGCTACCATCCCGGGCCTTGGGGACATTCCCTGGGGAGGGGCCATGCAATTCGGTGACTTCGAGAACACCAAAGCGCTCAACGCGACGTTCCATCGCATCCGGGAACTCGGGCTGGAGGAGCACGTCTTCGAACTCGACACCTACGGCTTCACCGTCGTGCCGCCGGACAAGGTCGCGGACCGGGCGTTCTTCGAGCGGATCCGCGGGACGGTCCTGCGGCTCTGCCGGGAACGCACCGGCGTCGACTTCGACCTCGAGAAGAACGGCGCCGTCGGGCACTACCAGGCGCAGCCGCAGATCCCCGACCAGTTCCTGCTCTTCTACCTGCTGATGGCGGACCGGGTGTTCGAGGAGTGGGTCCTGAACCCGACGCTCCACACCCTGATCGACTATCTCATGCGCGGGCAGCAGCAGCTCTCGAGCCTGACATCGTTCGTGAAGTGGAAGGGCGAGCGCGGGACGCTCGGGCTGCACAGCGACTCCCCGCCGGACCGGGACGGACGGCTACCGGCCTGCTCGGACGTCGCCAACGCCGCGTACTGCCTGACCGATTACACGCTCGAAAACGGCGCCATCGCGATGGTGCCCGGCAGCCACACCTACTGCCGCCAGCCGAATCCGGGGGAGGGTGAAGACCAGGCCGTCCCGGTGGAAGGGGAGGCGGGCTCGCTCATCGTCTGGCACGGCAACATGTGGCACGGTGCCTTCGAGAAGCAGACGGACGGCCTGCGCCTCAACGTGACGAGCTACCACTGCCACCGGCGGCTGAAGACGCAGGAAGCCTACCAGTGGCGTGTCACGCAGGAGATGCTCGAGCGCAACCCGCCGGAGTTCGCGCGCCTGGTGGGCGCCGACGACGAGATGGGCTGGGACGAGCGGGGGCCCGACTACTCCAGGCCGATGAAGTACGCGAGCCCGGAGATAAAGGAGCGGTTCGCGCGGCTCGCCGCGATGACGAAGAAGAACGAAGCCGAGGCCGCCTGAGGGCGGGGGAGGAGGAGACATGCGATTCGGGGAATTCAGGAACACGGAAGCCATCAACCCGACGTTCCGACGGATTCGGGAGCTCGGGCTGGAGCAGAACATCTTCGAGCTCGACACGTACGGGTTCACCGTCGTGCCGCCGGACAAGGTCGCGGAGCGGGCGTTCTTCGAGCGCATCCGGTCTACCGTGCTGCGCCTCTGCGGGGAGCGGACGGGCGTGGATTTCGCCCTCGACCGGAACGGCGCCACCGGCCACTACGAAGTGCAGCCCCAGCGGGACGGGCAGTTCCTGCTGTACTACCTCCTGATGGCGGACCGGGTGTTCGAGGAGTGGATCGTCAACCCGACGCTCTACACGCTGATCGACTACCTCATGCACGGCCAGCACCAGCTCTCGAGCCTGACGTCGTTCGTGAAGTGGCGGGGGACCCGGGAATCGATGGGCCTGCACAGCGACTCGCCGCCGGACCGGGACGGCCGGCTGCCGGCGTGTTCGGACGTCGCGAACGCGGCGTACTGCCTCACCGACTACACCCTCGAGAACGGCGCCATCGCCATGGTGCCGGGCAGCCACACGTACTGTCGCCAGCCGCAGCCTGGGGAAGGGGAGGGCGACGCCGTGCCGGTGGAAGCCGAAGCCGGTTCGCTCATCGTCTGGCACGGCAACACCTGGCACGGCGCCTACGAGAAGAAGACCGACGGGCTCCGCCTGAACGTGACGAGCTACCACTGCCACCGGCGCCTGAAGACGCAGGAGGCGTACCAGTGGCGGGTGACGCAGGAGATGGTCGACCGCAATCCGCCGGAGTTCGCGCGCCTGGTCGGCGCCGACGACCAGATGGGCTGGGACGAGCGCGGGCCGGACTTTTCGCGTCTCATGAAGTACGGCAGCCCGCAGATGAAGAAACGCTTCCTGGGACGGCGGGCGAAGCGGGACCGGGACGCCGCCTGACCCCTCGCCCTTGCAGGACGCCGCGCCCCGGGTCGTCAGGGATCGCGGAGGGCGGGCGACCGGTCGCGGCGCAGTGCCTCGAGTTCCTCGCGGTTGAGGTCGATGCGGCCCTGCGCGGCGTACTGCGCCTGTTCGTCCGTCGTGACGTACACCGGCTCGAACTCCTTCAGGACGCCGCAGCCGCGGGCGATGACGCGGAGCGTGCGGCCCGCGATCTCCCACTGGTAGTCGCCGTACACGCCTCCGAAAGACGTGCTCATGAACGCGTGCCGCCCGTGACGACGCCTGCATCGCTCCTGGTTTTCACTGCTCTCCCGCTCCCTGCCGCGCCATGATAGCTGCCTCGCCGCGGCCGCGTGGGCGGGTTCAGGGCTCGAGGAGCGCCAGCGCCATGGAGGCCCGCTCCCGGCGGCGTTCGTCGGCGTCCCAGTGCATCGCCTTCGAGAGGTGCGTGCGGGCGCGCGCCCGGTCGCCGGTCAAGCGGTACGCCTCGCCTAGGTAGAAGTTGATGCGGGGCGCCCACGGGGCCCGCCGGTAGGCTACGCGCAGGTAGTTCACCGCGTCCCCGGGTTGCCCGGTGTGGAGATACACCACCCCGAGCCCGTAGGCGGCGCCGACGCTGTCGGGTTGCGAACGCAGGGCGAGACGGTAGTGGCGCACCGCTTCGTCCCAGGCGTCCAGACACCTGGTCGCCGTGCTGCCGCGGCACTCGGCCACCTTGAGTTCGCCCATCCGCACGTTGCCGGCGGAATGGTCGGGTTCGACCGCGAGCGCGCGGAGGACGGCCTCCCGGGCCAGGCGGGGATGGTCCTCCGTGAGGGAGAGGCCGATGAGGGCGTCGATGTCCTCCGGGTCCGTCTCCAGGATGCGGCCGAACAGGTCGCGTGCGTACTCCCGGTTCCGCGAGACGGCGGTCATGGCGAGTTCCTGGCGCGCCTCGGTCTCGGCCAGGCAGCGTTCGTCGCGTACCCCGGGTGCGCCCTCCGGAACGGGCAGGCGGTGCACCGGGAGGCCGCGTCTCCTGGCGTACTGGCGCACCTGCCGCTGCAGCGTCTCGGGTCCCGCCCCGAGCGCCTCTTCCATGGCGCCGGCGGTCGGCATGCCCGCGTCGATATGGTCGAGCATCGCCGGGATGCCCTCGTGGTACGGCGGCAGGCCGGCCAGGTGCCCGAAGTGAAGCATGTGGGCGAACAGCCACGCCCTGGCATAGAGGCGCGTCAGGTCGTGCCGCGCCCAGTCGAGTTCGTACCGCTCGTCGAGGAGCGCCCGGACGCTCATGCGCGGCAGCCGGACCTCCTCGAGCACCCGCTGTGGCACGTGCCCGACGGTGACCGCGTCGTCGGTGATCCGCATCGTCGAGAGGAGGCTCGCGAACCCTTCCTCGTACCAGACGGGGAAGTTGATGCCCTGGCGGCTCCGCAGCAGGTAGTGGGTGTACTCGTGGAAGGCCGTCTGGTTGGCGACCGAACCGCGCGCGTCGGGGCCGAACACGAGGGTGTGCCGCTCGAGCCCGGACTGCATGAACCCGGCGATCTGGCGCACTTCGAAGATGCGTTGGAAGTCGCGCGCGCGGCGGAAGGCGACGATCTTGAGCGGCGGCGGCGCGGGGGACTGATGGCGCGGCACCAGGGCCTGGGCCGCCTCCCGGAACCGCATGAGGGACACGGCGAGTTGGCGGGCCCGTTCGAGCGAGAGGTCGCTGAGCAGCTCGAAATGGTCCGTGCGGACCTGGCACCACGACCGTTCGGCGTCGTCGGCCTGGACGGGCCCGCTCGCGGGCGCGCACGCGAGGGCGCTCGCGAGCAGCAGGAAGGCCCGCTTCGCCAGCCTGCCGACGCGGAAGTCGGACGGGATGCTTCGCACGGGCCTTCCGGCGCCGCGGCCGTTCGCCGGATAATGCGCGTGTTGCGACGAAGAGCCTTGGTCATGGCGGGACGCATTGAGGGAAGCCTTCTCGCGCGGTCGCGGGCTCGCCTGACCGGCGGCGTCCTCGCCATGATGGCCTCGTGGGCCGGGTGGGCCGCGCAGCCGGCCGACTGGCTGCCGGCCTCCTGCAAGGCCGTGCAGACCGTGGGCATGCACGACTACCCGGGGGCGGAGGAGCGGTATCACGCGTCGGTGTTCTTCGAGGGCGCGTTCGAACTCCGGGAGAACCTGCTCTTCATGGAGCACCTGCTGGGGCAGCTCGGGCAGCATGGCGCGCCGGTCGGCCTCTACGTCACCCTGTCCGTCGAAGACGGCGGCGAGACCGAGTTCGAGTGCCGGCCCGTGCGCGGGGGCGCCGGCAACGAGGGGTTCAGTTGCGTCAACAACCCGCCCTCCGAGATGCTCCTCGTCAATCCCGTGCGGGGCCGCTTCACGCGCGCCGCGATCGGCGGCTGGACGTTCTATGGGGCACGCGAGGAGCAGGAGGGCGCGTCGCTGTTCGTCGAGTACGGGCAATGCGTGCCGATGGCGTCGGGCGAGGGTCCATCCACGGCGCCGCCCTGAACCGGGCGCTTCCCGCCCGCTCTACCGCCCCGCGGAGGGCTACTCCTCCTCGACGGCCTCGGCCATTTCGAGGATGGCCGCCACGTCGGCGTCCGCGGCTTCGGCCGCAGCGTCGATTTCCTTCTTCGCGGTGACGTTGATCTGTTCGATGGCCGCGAGCCGTTCCTTGACCTGCAGGGAGGCGACCTCGATGGGCGTGTCCGTCGCGTGGGCGCTGCCGGCGGCGAACAGAGCGGCGGCCAGGATCGTCGTGACTGTCTTCATGTACGTACCCGTCCCTCATGAGCCCTCGTCCCGAGCGGCGGCGGGGGCTTGACGTTGCCCGACCCCTTATAGAGGGAATCCGCCGAAATTGCCAGCGCTGCAGGGTGGCGGGAGTGGCGGGAGGTGGCGGGCCGGCCATGGGGCGCTGTACGCTTGCCGCGCGTTCCGCATCGATGCAAAGGAGACTTCGCGATGACCCTGGACCTTGCGTTTCGTTCGGCGACCGAGCTGGCCGAGCTTGTCCGTGGAGGCCAGATCAGTTCCGTCGAACTGACCCGGCACTTCATCGAGCGGATCGAACGTCTGGACGGCGACATCAACGCCGTCGTGGTGCGCACGTTCGACCGGGCGCTTGCGGACGCCGCGGCCGCCGATGCGGCCCTGGCCCGGGGCGACGCTACGGGACCGCTCCACGGGCTGCCGCTCACGATCAAGGAGTCCTACGTCATGGAGGGCACGCCGGCGACGTGGGGGATCGAAGCGCAGCGGGACAACGTCGCGGACGCCGACGGCGTGGTGGTCGGTCGCTTCCGGGCGGCCGGTGCGCACTTCCTCGGCAAGACCAACGTGCCCGTCGACCTGGCGGACGTGCAGAGCTACAACCCGATCTACGGCACGAGCAACAACCCCTGGAACCTCGAACGCACGCCCGGCGGCTCGTCGGGGGGCAGCGCCGCCTCGGTGGCGGCGGGGTTCACCACCGTGGAGGCGGGGTCCGACATCGGGGGGTCGATCCGCACGCCGGCGCACTTCTGCGGGGTCTTCGGTCACAAGCCGACCTGGGGCATCGTACCCATGGCCGGCCACGAGATCGTCGCCGGCGTACCGGACGCGGACCTGAGCGTGTGCGGTCCGCTGGCGCGGGATGCCGGAGACCTCGCCGTCGCGCTCGAGGTCATGGCGGGCCCCACGGAGCGGGAAGCGACGGGCTGGCGTCTCGATCTGCCCGGGCCGGGTTTCGGCAGGGTCGCCGATCTCCGGGTCGCGGTGTGGTCGAACGAGGACATCGCGCCGGTCAGCGCGGAGACGGCGGAACGCGTGCACCGGGTCGCGGCGGCGTTCGCGAAGCTCGGCGCGAAGGTGTCCGATACGGCACGGCCCGACTTCGACGTGCGCAAGGCGCACGTCGTGTTCCAGAACCTGGTGACCGCGGTGATGTCGAGCGGTCAGCCGGCGAGCCGCATCGAGAAGATCCGCGAGCGGGTCGCGACCCTGGATCCGGACGACATGTCCGCCGACGCCATCGCGGCCCGCGCGTCGGTCATGAGCCACCGTGAGTGGATCCGGCACGACTTCCGGCGCGAACGCCTGCGTCGCGCCTGGGACGCCTTCTTCCGCGAGTGGGACGTGCTCGTCTGCCCGCAGTTCGCCGTGCCGGCGATCCCGCACGACCATCGGCCGTTGGCCGAGCGCACGACGCTCGTGGACGGGGGGGCGCGACCGTACATGGAGTCTTCGTTCTGGTCGGGCATCGTGATCGCGTCGTACCTGCCGAGCACCTGTCTGCCGACCGGGCCGTCCGGCGACGGGCTGCCGATCGGGGTGCAGATCGTCGGTGCTCCCTACCGGGACCACACGACCATCGAGTGCGCCCGCAGGGTGGCGGAGGAGATCGGCGGCTTCGTGCCGCCTCCGGCGCTGGCGTCGTAACGGAGGTCGGGACCGCGTCGCTCAGTGCCTGCGCCGGTCGCCGGGACCGGTCGGCGGCGGCGGGTCGGCGCAGGGACCGGAGTGGTGGTGGAACATGCGCATGTCGCCGCCTTCCTTGACGAAACCGTTGGTGGCGACGCAGACGGAGCCGGGCAGTTCCTCGTAGCAGGTCACCATGACGACCGACTCGAAGGCGCGGGCGGAGGCGTTGTAGAAGTCGATGCCCGACTGCTGGGGGTTGCCGAGGATCTGCCGCCAGCTCTCGACGATCTCGTCCCGCTCGACGAGGGCGCGCCAACCCGGGTGGATGCACAGCGTCGGGTGGTCCGCCGCCCACAGGCGCTCCATGGCCTCGAAGTCCTTGTGGGTGAAGGCGAGATAGAACGTGTCGTTGGCGAAGAGCGCCTCTTCCTCGAGCGTCATGGTCCTTCCCCGGCGGCCGCGGTCCGGTCATCGGACCCGCCGGCGCTGCATCTCCCGCGGCGTCAACGTGCGCACTATATGCGAAACTGCGCCGTGCTTCGGCGGCAGGAGCGAGAAGGTTGGCGGACGCTAGCGTGACACAGCAAACCAGCATCCTCATCAGCTTCGACATAGACGGCACGCTGGTCGTGGGCGATCCGCCGGGCGTACTCCCGATGGATCTCGTGCGCGCCGTCAAGGCGCAGGGCTGCGTGGTCGGAAGCTGCTCGGACCGACCGATCAGCGCGCAGCGCGCGATCTGGGAAGCGCACGACATCGCCGTCGACTTCACCGTGTCGAAGCACATGCTGTCCGAGGTCCGGGAGCGCTTCGACGCCGACGTCTACTATCACATCGGCGACCGGGAGGACCTCGACAAGCGCCCCGCCGAGCGGGCCGGGTTCGAGTTCCTCTGGCCTCACGAGGCGGCGGACATGCCGTGGCTCGACGGGGGTGCGCGCCCCGACTGATCGACGATGCCGATCTCCCGTTCGGCCAGGAAGTGGTGGCGCAAGGCGACCAGGCCGTCGCGCATCGTGCTGCACGGACAGCGCGTGCGGGTCGCGTCCCCGCACATCGGGCCGACGACACGCCGCGCGCTGCTGCGCGGGCGGTACGAGCGACACAAGATCCGCCAGCTTCGCAACCGCGTCGAGCCGAACGACGTCGTCCTGGAAATCGGTGGCGGCATCGGGCTGACGGCGCTCCATGCCGCGTCCATGGTGGGCGCGGAGAGTGTCCTCTGCGTCGAGCCCGACCCGCGCGCCGCTGCCTTGGCGGAGGCCAACTTCTCGGAGAACGGCCAGGGCATCGAGCTGCTGCGCGCGGCCGCCGTGCCCGGCGGCGATCCGGGAGAGGTGGACTTCCACCTGAACGAGCAACTCGGACGTTCGTCCCTCACCCCGAAGGCGGGCGACATCGAGACCGTGACCGTCCCGACCCTCGACGTGGCACCGCTCCTGCGGACACGCGGCGTGTCCGTGCTGAACGTCGCCGTCGAGGGCAGCGAGCGGGACCTGCTGACGGCGATCGAGGACTTCGGCGACGTGCGCATCCTCCTGCTCAGCGTCCACGAGCAGGTGGTGGGCTACGAACGGACGAACCGCCTCCTCGAGCGGCTCTTCGACGCCGGCTTCGCCCTCGACCTGCCGGACAGCCGGGGACGTCACATCGCGCTGGCGCGTTATCGGTTCCGGTAGGGGTTGGGCTGTCCGAGATCGACCCCGTGCGTCTCGATCTTCATGGGGTCTGAGCAGTCGTTTGAACAGTCGAGGGTGTGTCGGCGCGGGAGAGAAAATAGGCGGTCAAACTGTGCGCACCAGCAGGCCGACGATGGTGGCGACGATGGCGATGGGCTTCCAGACAGACCCGTAGATCCTTCCAGATTTCGGCGCGGACGTTGTCTTTCTGCAATGGCAGCCTTCAGGAGTTTGATTTCGCCATCGAGTCTGGTGGTTGCGTTCCGGATGTCGCTCGTGGCGGCGTTGGACGCATCGAGCGCCTTTTGGGCGGTCTTCTGGATGTCGTTGCTTTTGTCGACCAGGGCCTTTAGGCGTTCGGCGATCCGGCCCGTTTCGACTTCGGGATCGGACACAGGTCAGTGGCCGGTTGAGGCGTGGGGCACCGGCGTGGCGGCTATGGACTCCCGAACGAGTTCGACGGAGTCGGTCAGGACGGTGATGGAATCCACTGCGATCTCGGCATTGGCCGTCGCGGTCTCCTTGAGGTTGACGAGGGAAACGCCCACATCTTCGATCGACGCCTCCAGTTCGTCGACGAGTTCGTCGACTTCCTTGGGAGTTGGTCGTCGGGATCGGAAATCATGGTTGGCTCTGCTGGAACGGTTCGGCTTGGAGCATAGGGAATGCTGGTGGACTCCGCAAACGCTACCGACTGGGTTGCTTGGTTCGGGAAGCCGGACGCGTTGGAGCGACTCTTTCGGTGCCGGGCGCCGTCCAAGGACCTTCGCGGTCGAGTTAGCGCGTTTGAGTGTCATCCCTACGGGTCGCGGACCGCAACGTCGATGAACTCCTCGTAGCGGTCGAGGATGTGCGGTGACGAGAAGCGTTGTGCGTAACGCGCCCGTGCGGCGTCCGCGAGTTCGGCCGCGAACCTCCGGTCGCCCAGCACCTGGCTGATTCCGCGGGCCATCTCGTCGGCGTCCTCGTTGGCGCAGAGCCATCCGGTCCGGCGGTGCTCGATGAGTTCCGCCGGGCCGTGGGTGTCGGTGGCGACGATGGGGCAGCCGTGGGCCCAGGCTTCCAGGACGATGTTGCCGTGGGGCTCGTGCCGCGACGGGCAGACGAAGGCGTCGGCGGTGCGCAGGAAGGCGTTCACCGGGGCACGCCAGCCCAGGAAGCGCACGCGTTCGTCGAGACCGAGTCGGGTGCACAGGGCGCGCAGGGAGGCCTCCAGCGGACCGTCGCCGGCGATCCACGCGTATGCGCCCGGGACGCGTGTCATCGCGTGGAGGAAGACGTCGAACCCCTTGTTGGCGTGGAGGCGCCCGCAGGCGAAGAGCAGCCGTGCGTCCGTCGGGGTGTCGAACGCGGCGCGGTCGACGGGCTCGGCGTCGGTTTCGTCGACGAAGTTGCCGATGACGTGGATGCGGTCTCGCGGCACGCCCGCGGCCTCGACGTGACGCGCGAGTCCCTCGGTGATGGGAATGAAACGCTGGCAGTGGCGGAAGTTGCGCATCGGGTAGAACCCGCCGAGCCGTGCGGCGACCGGGCAGATGCCGGGTCGGGTCAACTGGCTGGCCCGGCTCATCCAGGTGATCGCCAGGTCGGCGCCCTCGCGGCGCAGGGCGCGCGCGATCCCGAGCCGCGTGCGCCAGTCGAGAAGGCGCGATCCGAACCGGAACGGGTACGTCGGCACGCCCGCCGCGGCGAGGGCCTCCGCCCGCGTGCCCTCGGGGCGGACGATGGCGAACTGGGGTACGCGCTCGTGGAGGGCCGGGACCAGGCGGTCATAGAAGAGTTCGGCGCCGCCGTGGGCGCGCCCGGCGAGTATCTGGCCTACCTTGACAGTCACGCATCCCGCCTTGTATGGAACAACCGCCCAGGGGAGTGTAGCGACCGCTGGCGGTTGTTCCATGCGCGCTCGGCGCAATCCAGGGGCGTGTGTCCCAATCGCGGGGGTCTGTACATGCACGTGGTTCAGATCCTGCCGGCGCTCGAGGCGGGCGGCGTGGAACGGGGGACCCTGGAGATCGGCGCGGCCCTGGTGCGGGCTGGCCATCGGTCCACGGTGATCTCCTCCGGAGGCTGGCTCGTTCCGGAACTGGTCGCGGGCGGGTCGGACCACATCGGGATGCCCGTGCACGCGAAGCGACTCGCGAGCCTCTCGCAGGTCGGGAAGCTGCGCAACGTGCTCTCGGCGCTTGCGCCCGACATTGTCCACGCGCGCTCGCGGCTGCCGGCCTGGCTGGCGTGGTGGGCCATGCGCCGACTCGCCGTCGACCGCCGGCCGCGCTTCGTCACCACGGTGCACGGCCTCTACACGGTGAACGCCTACAGCGCGATCATGACGCGCGGGGAGCGCGTCATCGCCATCTCGGCCGCGGTCCGCGACTACGTGCTGACCCACTATCCGCGTTGCGACCCGGAGGCGTTACGGCTGATCCACCGCGGGGTGGACGCCAGGGAGTTCCCCCGGGGCCACGTTCCCCCGCCGGCCTGGCGGGCGGCGCTGCGGGAGGAGTTCCCCGAGGTCGCCGGCAAGCGGCTCCTCGTGCTGCCGGGGCGGCTGGTCCGTTGGAAGGGCGCGATGACCTTCCTGCGGCTTCTCGCGGAGGTCGTTCCGGAGCGGGACGCCGTCCACGGCGTGCTCGTCGGCGGGCCGGACCGGGCGCGCAGCGCGTTCCCCGCGGAACTCGAGCGGGAGTGCGAACGGCTCGGGCTCGGCGACCGCGTCACCTTCGCCGGCCATCGGTCGGACCTCCGCGAGTGGCTGGCGGTGGCCGAGCTTTCATTCAACCTGTCGACGCATCCGGAGCCGTTCGGGCGTACCGTGATCGAGGCGCTGAGCCTGGGCACGCCGGTCGTGGCGTTCGACAGCGGCGGTCCCGCGGAGACCGTGGGCACATGCTTCCCCCGGGGACTGGTTCCCGACGGGGACTTCGGAGCGTTGGTGGAGCGGGTCGAGGCGCTCCTGGACGGCGTCATGCCGGAGGTGCGCCCGTGTCCCTTCAACCTGTCGCGGATGCAGGACGCGACGCTGGCGGTGTACGCGGAGCTGCTGGCGGAGGGGTGAGCATCCGCCGTACCACGATGTCCGCGCACCGGTGGCTCTCGCTGAAGAAGTGGGGCGGGGGGAGGGCGTCCCGGAGCCGGTAGCCGTCGCTCGACAGGTAGACGTGTCCCTGGGCACGCAGCAGGGCGATGCCGCGGGAGAGCTTGTTGCCCCGGTGTGGCCGGCGTTTCCGCAGGGCGATGACGCCGACGGTCGCCTGCGCGGACAGGGCCTCGTAGAGCATGGAGACGCTGTCGGCGGTCACCCAGACGTACGCGGCCTCCGCGAGGGCGCGCTCGAGGGAGTCCGACGCCATGGTGCGCCAATGCCGGAACTCGAGGTTCGGCGCCTCCCCGAGGGCTTCGCGGAATGCGGCGGGGGTGCGCGGGGAGTCGCACACGGACCACCGGGTTTCCGGAGAGCACCGGGCGATCCCGGTCACCTGCGTGGCGATCTCGCGGGAGTCCCACTCGAAGTGCCGGTTCCTGCCGCCGAGCAGGATGAGCCCGTGCCCGACGCGCTTGTCGCCGCGCGTGTCGGGGCAGACGACCCCGCGCGTCTCGACGAGGTTGCCCTTGCGCAGGTAGCGGTCGTGCCGCGGCACGAAGACGAGGTCGAACCAGCGGTGCGGGAGGCTCGGCTTCATCAGCGCGACCACCTTGCCGCCGCAGACGAGCCGCGTCAGCAGCATGTGCGGGTGCGTGCGGTGGCCGACGCCGACGATCAGGTCCGGAACGGGGATGTCGATGTCCCCATGCAGGGCGTGTCCGCGTAGCTGACGCCAGAACAGGTGCGTGAAGCGGACGTCGAACCGGTGAATCTCCAGCGCCACCCGTTCGGCGAGGGCCTGCAGCAGGCCCAGGGACTGCTTCTCGTGCCCTGGCTTCCCGTCGGTGAAACGCCAGACGACCACGCGGCGTGGGCGAGGCTCCCCGCGGTTGGTCTCCGGGCTTCCTGGTTCGGTCGAGCGCACGGCGCACCGGCGGCTGGCATCGTGTCGGGCGACTATACGACGCGAGCCGGCGTTTTTGGCCGGTTGACAGCGCGGTTGCGGCGTTGCGTGGAACTGAATACCGTTCGCGAGTCCGTGCTTTCCGGGGCGAGGCCGTGATTCGAGGACGGCGTTCCCGTGTCGGCGTCTTTTTCCGGGCGTTGCGGCTGTTGCACTACCGCGGGTCCTTCGTCCGCACGACCGGGTTGCTGCGGTCCTTCCGCGAACGGAAACCCGTCGATGGGGCCGGGGAGCCGCTGCCCTGGATCAACTATCCCGCCATCCACCTCCTCGACGAGCGGCTGCGGCCGGAGCCCGCGGTGTTCGAGTACGGCGCTGGGCACTCGACCCTGTACTTCGCCGCCCGCTGCGACGCGGTCACCGCGGTCGAACACGACCGGGCGTGGTACGAGGAGGTCCGGCGCACGGCCCCGGAGCACGTCACGCTGCTGTACCGGGCGACGGGGCCGGGGTACTGGGACGCGGCCGTCGAGACGGGGGGACCCTACGACCTGATCGTGGTCGACGGCATGGAACGGGCGCGCTGCCTCGCCAGCGCCGTCGGGGCGCTGTCGCCGGGGGGCGTCGTGCTGCTCGACGATGCGCACCGCGAGGCCTATCGCTCGGCGGTGCAACGCTTTCGGGACGCCGGCTTCCGGACCCTGCGGCTGGTCGGTCCGAAGCCCGACCACCTGCCGGAGACGGAGTGCCTGCTGATCTATCGGGACGGCAACTGTCTCGGGATCTGACCGGGCCCGCCCGGCCGGATCAGGAGATGCTGCGCCCGCCGTCGACCGGCAGGCACACGCCGGTCAGGAACTCCGCCTCGTCGGAGGCCAGGAAGGCGGCCGCCGCGGCGACGTCCGCCGGCTCGGTCAGGCGGCGCAGGGGGATGCCGCGGATGAGCGCGGCGCGGTTCTCCTCGGGCAGGGTGTCGACGCCGAGGGCGCCGCGCATGAACCCCGTGTCGGCGGCCACCGGATTCAGCGCGTTGACGCGGATCCGGTACCGCGCCAGTTCCACGGCGAGGCCGCGGGTCATCGTCATCACGGCGCCCTTGGTGGAGTTGTAGACGGTGACGCCGGGGCGCGGCGCGACGGCGCCGATGGAGGCGGTGTTGACGATCACGCCGCCGCCCCGTTCGATCATCTGCGGGACGGCGTACTTCACGCCGAGCCACACGCCCTTGACGTTGGTGGCGAAGACACGGTCGAACTCGGCCTCCTCCAGTTCCCAGACCGGTCCGGAGAGGTGGGAGAAGCCGGCGTTGTTGACCAGGACGTCCAGCCGCCCCGCGAGCCCGACCGCATCCGCCACCATCGCCGCGACGTCGTCGGGCCGGGACACGTCCACGCGCCTCGCAACGGCATGGCCGCCGGCGTCAGCGATCTCGGCCGCCACCCGGCCGAGCGCGTCCGCGTCGACGTCGGTGGCCAGCACGGTGGCGCCTTCCGCGGCGAAGCGCTTCGCCATGGCCTCGCCGAACCCCGACGCGGCGCCCGTGACCACCACCGTGCGGTCCTCGAACCGGTTCCCCAGAGTCTGCATGCCCGTTACTCGATGCGCTGGTCCATGCCGAGCGCGGGAGACTCCTCGCTCGGCCGGCCGACGACGACGGCGGGGACGCCGGCGACCGTGACGTGCGGCGGCACGTCGTGGAGCACGACGCTGCCGGCGCCGACCTTGGCGCCTTCTCCCACCTCGATGTTGCCGATGATCTTGCAGCCCGCGGCGAGCAGGACGCCGCGGCGGATCTTCGGATGCCGGTCTCCGACCTCCTTGCCGGTGCCGCCCAGGGTCACCGAGTGGAGGACCGAGACGTCGTCGTCGATGACCGCGGTCTCGCCGACCACGACGCCGGTCGCGTGGTCGAGCATGATCCCGCGCCCGATGCGGGCCGCCGGGTGGATGTCGACGCCGAGCCCGACGCTGATCTGGCTCTGGAAGAACCGCGCGAGCGTGCGGCGCTCGCGGCGCCACAGCCAGTGCGCGATGCGATGGGCCTGCAGCGCGTGAAAGCCCTTGTAGTACAGGAACGGGCTCGAGAGGTCGTCGCAGGCCGGGTCCCGCGCGTAGTTGGCGAGGATGTCGGTCTCCGCCGCATGCAGGATCGCGGGGTCGTCCGCGATCGCTTCGGCGATGACGTCGCGGATCAGCATCGTCGGCAGCATCGGGTTGTCGAGCTTGCTGGCCAGGCGAAAGCTGAGCGCGGCCCCGAAGGAACCGTGGTTCAGGATGGTCGCGTGGAAGTAGCTGCCGAGGATCGGCTCTTCACGCGCCTTGTTCTCCGCCTCGACGCGCAGCAGTTCCCAGACGTCCTCGCGACGGGCGGACTGGAGACCACGGTGCGCGGCGGCTATGTCCGCGGGAACGTCCGCGGGCTGCCTCTGCGTTGCGCTCGCCATGGAGTGCCCCTCGTGCGAACCGGCGCGTAGCCTGAACGCAGCGCCGGGAGATTTCAAGCGGGGCGCGGCGTGCGCACGGACGATCCGCTTCGGCTCCGACATCCGGGGTTGGGATGGACACCCGACTGGGCCTATATTCGCCACCTCGGGTGGTTGGCGCGAGCTCGATGCCGGATTCGAACGAACAGCGATTCGCAACCGTGGGCCTCGTGGGCAGGACGGGCAGTCCCCATGTCGTCGACTCGGTCGTGGCGGTCGAGGGCGTCCTCGCGCGGGCCGGCGTGCGGGTGGTGCTCGAGGCGGACACGGCGCGCATGCTGCCGGAGCGGCGGCACGCCACGGCGCCACGGGCCGACCTCGGCAACCAGTGCGATCTGATCGTCGTCGTCGGGGGCGACGGCAGCATCCTCGGAGTGGCCCGGGACCTGGCGCACAGCGGCGTGCTGGTGGTGGGGGTCAACCGCGGCGGCCTCGGCTTCCTGGCGGACGTCTCCCCCGAGCAGATCGAGCACAAGATCGGCGCCGTGCTCGCCGGCGAGTACACGGTCGACGAACGTTTCCTGCTCGAGGCGCGCATCGAGCGCGACGGCGAGGCGATGGAGCGGTCGGCGGCGCTCAACGACGTGGTGGTGCACGCGGCCCCGGCGTCGCGGATGATGGACTTCGCCCTGTACGTCGATGGCGAGTTCGTCTACGAGCAGCGCTCCGACGGTGTCATCGTGTCCACGCCCACCGGTTCGACGGCATATGCGCTGTCCGCCGGCGGACCGATCATGCATCCGGGGCTGGACGCCATCGTCATCGTCCCCATGTTCCCCCACACGCTCACGTCCCGGCCGCTCGTGGTGCGGGGGAGTGCGGAGATCCGCATCGTCGCCGGCGGCCTGGCGGCGGGGCCGAGGGTGAGCTGCGACTCGCAGGTGGACTACACCATCCGGCCGGGAGACGCGCTCCACATCGCGAAGTCTCCCCACGCGCTCCACCTCGCGTACCCGATGGACCACGGGTTCTTCGAGTCCTGCCGCAGCAAGCTCGACTGGGCGAGCCGGCTGGGGAACGGCTGAGGCCGCAACTGCTACTCGGGCGCCGGCGGCCGGTCGATGTCGCGGGTGACGCCGGTGTCTTCCGTCCAGAGCGTGACGAGCGCCCGGGGATTGGCGGCGACGACCTCGCGGGCGCCCTCGTCCCCGCGCAGTCGCCGGAGGGCATCGAAGTGGTCCTCCGCGAAGCCGACCGGATGCCCGGGCCGACCGCGGCACATGGGCCGGACGATCCGTCCCGGGCCGGCGAGGGACCGCAGCCGCCGCAGCGTGGCCGCCTCGACGAACGGCATGTCGGCAAGGGCGACGAACACGTGGGCGTGGCCATGCGCGGCCGCGACCCCGGCGGCGAGGCTGCGGCCCATGCCCTCGCGCGCGTCCTCCGCCACGACGACGGCGCATTGCAGCGGACGCACCAGGGCGGCCGCGTCGTCGTCCCCGGGCGCGACGACCACCAGCACGTCCGCGAACACCTCGGCGTAACGCCCGGCCGTCCGGGCGAGCATCGGGGTCCCGTCGATGGGGTGGAACCGCTTGTCGCCGCCGAAGCGGCGCGACACGCCGGCGGCAAGGAGGATCGCGGCGGGGTCCGGGTTCGCGGCGACCCTCAGGCTCCTGCCGCGACGGCGGCGACGGCCTCGAGCCGGGTGCGCGCGGCGGCGCCGGCCCGCTGCCGGACGGCGGTGATCTCCGCGAGGATGGCGATGGCGATCTCGGGGGGCGTCTTGCTGCCGATGGGCAGTCCGATCGGGGCATGCAGGCGGGCGAGTTCTTCCTCGGACATGTCCAGCGCCCGCAGGCGCTCGCGGCGGCTGGCGGAGGTGCGCGAAGAGCCCATCGCTCCGACGTAGAACGCCTCCGTCTTCAGGGCTTCCATCATGCCCATGTCGTCGATGCGGGGATCGTGCGTGAGCGCGACGATGGCCGAGAGCGCGTCGCTCGCGTGTTTGCGTACCGCGTCGTCCGGCATGTCCCGGATCTTCGTGACGCCGGCCACGGCGAAGTCGTCCAGCAGGTGTTCGCGGGGATCGCAGACGGTGACCTGGTAGTCGAGGGCCAGGGCCATTTCCGCGACGTAGGACGAAACCATGCCGGAGCCGATGATGAAGAGCTGGAAGCGGGGGCCGTAGGTGTGCACGAGCGTGCGGGCGTCGTGGTCGTAGTCGAGCGGCCGGTGCGCGTCCACGTCGACCGCGGAGAACGCGCGGTGGCCGAGGCGCACGGTGCGCTCCACGCAGCGCCGCCGGCCGACGCGCCGGCTCACGTGCGCGAAGTGCTCGCGGTACCGCGCGGTCGGTTCGAGGGGCTCCACCACGATGTCGAGGTGGCCGCCGCACGGCAGGCCGAGCCGTTCGGTCTCTTCCGGAGTGATGCCGTACTGGAAGAACTGCGCCTGCTCGCGGGCCAGTTCCCCCGCCATGAGCTTCTCGAGGAGGTCGTCCTCCACGCAGCCGCCGGACAGGGATCCGACCGCCCGCCCGTCGCGGTTGCAGGTCAGCAGCGACCCGACGGGACGCGGCGACGAGCCCCACGTCTGCACGACGGTGGCGAGCCAGCAGGCTTCGCCCCCTTCGAGCCAGGCGTGGACCTGATCGAGGACCTGTTGATCGACGGCCTGCATGGCCGCGAGTTTAGCGCAGACGCGGGTCGCCGGGGGAAACGGCCGGCGCGCCCGGGCGCCGCCGGGACGTAGAATGCTCCCATGCTGGAAGGCTCGCTGCGCAAGCTGTCCTTCACGGCCGCCCGGCCGATTCGCTACGTCCTGCACGCGGGCGGCAGCCTGCCGCTCAATCCCTGTCTCGGCGAGGGACTGCGCATCATCTGGCTCGGCGAGACGCGCTGCGAACACTGCGGAACGCGCACGCCGAAGCGCTACGGGGGCGGCTACTGTTATCGCTGCTTCAAGGCCCTGGCGCGCTGTGACCTCTGTGTCGTCAGCCCGACCCGCTGCCATTACCACCTCGGCACGTGCCGCGAGCCCGAGTGGGGCGAGGCGCACTGCATGGTGCCGCACACGGTGTACCTCGCGAACTCGTCGGGCGCGAAGGTGGGCCTGACGAGGGGCGACACGGCGGTGCCGCGGTGGATCGAGCAGGGGGCGACCCAGGGGCTGGCCATCGCGCGGGCCGCGACGCGGCG
The DNA here is from genome assembly GCA_022825925.1 of Pseudomonadales bacterium. Classification (GTDB taxonomy): domain Bacteria; phylum Pseudomonadota; class Gammaproteobacteria; order Pseudomonadales; family Azotimanducaceae; genus VXNE01. The sequence goes on from JAJDVW010000071.1 coordinate 108,275, forward strand.
CGCCGCGGGAGAGCTCGAGGCGTTGCTCGCCGAGCGCATCCCGGACAAGACGGACTGGCGCGCACTCGTGACCGGACGCGCGAAACCGCTGGATCTCGCGGCGATCGCGGGCGGCGTGCCCGAGCGGATTCGGGAGCGGGCGTCGCGGCTGTCGGGCGTGGAATGGCTCGGTGACCGCGAGACGGCGGACCTCGAGTATCCGATCATGCGTTACAGTCGCCGGCCGATGCGCCTCACGCTCGCCGAGGACGGCGACCGCGTGGTGGAGGGGCGCCTGCGGGGCGTCATCGGCCAGTACCTGCTGTTCGATCACGGCGCCTTCCACGTGGCCGCGCACACGGGCTGCGCGGTACGTATCGAGCGGCTCGGCGACGTCGTCGAGCGTCAGATGGAACTGTTCTGAGGAGACGCGCATGACGGATGGCACGACGTACCTGTCGGACTACGAGCCTTTTTCCTTTCGCCTGGAAGAAACTGCCCTGGCGTTCGACATACACGGGGGGCACACCGACGTCCGGGCCGACCTGCGTTTCGACGGGGACGGCGCGGGGGGAGAACTGCGCCTCGACGGCCAGGAACTCGAGTTCCTCGGGGTCGCCGTGGACGGCCGCGAACTGTCCGGCAACGAGTACCGCCTCGACGAGGACTCGCTGACCGTGTTCGATGCGCCGGCCCGCTGCACCGTCACGGTGCGGACACGGATCGAGCCCGAGAAGAACACAATCCTCGAGGGCCTCTACAAGTCCGGGGCGATGTACTGCACGCAGTGCGAGGCCGAGGGCTTCCGCCGGATGGTCTACTACCCCGACCGCCCCGATGTCCTGTCCCGGTTCACCACGACGATCACCGCGGACGCGGCGACGTATCCCGTACTCCTCTCGAACGGCAACCTGGTGGCGGAGGAAGTTCGCGGGGGCCGCCGCACGGTCACCTGGCGGGACCCCTTCCCGAAACCCAGCTACCTGTTCGCCCTGGTGGCCGGCGACCTGGCCGTCGTCGAGGACACCTTCGAGACGGTGTCGGGCCGCCGCGTGGCCCTGCGGATCTACTCCGAACCGCACAACATCGGCCAGTGCGACTATGCGATGTCGGCCCTCAAGCGGGCCATGCGCTGGGACGAGGAACGGTTCGGACGCGAATACGACCTGGATGCGTTCCTGGTCGTCGCCGTCGAGGACTTCAACGCCGGCGCCATGGAGAACAAGGGCCTGAACATCTTCAATACGAGCCTGCTGCTGGCTTCGCCGGACACCGCCACGGACGCGGCCCACCTGCGCGTCGAGGCGGTGATCGGGCACGAGTACTTCCACAACTGGAGCGGCAACCGCGTCACCTGCCGCGACTGGTTCCAGCTCAGCCTCAAGGAAGGCTTCACCGTCTTCCGCGACTCCCTGTTCAGCGCCGACATGAACTCCCCGACCATGAAACGCGTCGAGGACGTCGAGTTCCTGCGCAACATGCAGTTCCCGGAGGACGCGGGTCCGCTGGCGCACCCGGTGCGTCCGGCCTCGTACCAGGAGATCTCCAACTTCTACACGACCACGGTGTACGAGAAGGGCGCCGAGGTCGTCGGCATGCTGCGGACGATTCTCGGCGCCTCCCGCTTCCGCGGCGGGTCGGACCTCTACTTCGCGCGGCACGACGGCGGTGCGGTCACCACCGAGGACTTCGTCGACGCCATGGCCGAGGTCTCGGGGATGGACCTGACGCAGTTCCGTCGCTGGTACGACCAGGCCGGCACGCCCGTCCTCTCGGTGTCGGAGGCTCGGGAGGCCGACGTCGTCACGCTGAAGGTGGTGCAGGAATGCCCGCCGACGCCGGAACGGGAGGACAAACGGCCGTTCCACATCCCGCTCGCGGTCGGCCTCCTCGACGAACAGGGCGCTGACCTGCTCGGTGCGGCCGGCGACGGGGCCGTGGGCGGCGGGGTGGGCCGGGCAAGAGTGGCGTCGGAAGCGTTCGTCGAGAACCCGGACGCGGACGGCACCCTCGTCGCGCACCTCATCGACCGCGAGACGACGCTGCGCTTCGAGGGCGTCCCGGGGGGAGCGGTGGTCAGCTTCCTGCGCGGCTTCTCCGCGCCCGTGAAGGTGGTTTACGAACGGTCGGGTGAAGAGCTGCTGTTTCTCGCCGCCCACGACACCGACGGGTTCGCCCGCTGGGACGCCGCCCAGACCCTGCTCGCCCGGGCGATGATGGAGTCCGACGCGGCGCTCGACGCCAACGTCCTCGAACTCTTCGACCGACTGACCGGGGCGGCCCTGGCGGCGCCGGACGACGGCGAGGCCAAGGCGCTGCTCGCCGCCATGATGGACCCGCCGCGCGCGCAGTACGTGCTGGATCTCGAGCCTGGCTCCGACATCCTCCACTGGTGCGATGCGCGCGACGCCATCCTCGACCGCGTGTCGGAGCGCTTCCGGGACAGGTGGCTCGAACTCTACGAGGCGAACGCGACGGGGGGAGGGTACGTCCCGGACGGTCCCGGAGTGGCCCGGCGCGGCCTGAAGAACCGCGCGCTGGCGCTGTACGCCCGCACGGCCGACGACGCCGAGACGCTCCTCTCGGACCAGTTCGAGCAGGCCGACAACCTCACCGACCGCGAGGCGGCGCTCTCGGTCATCCTGGCGTCGGAGCGGATCGCGGACGCGCGCAAGCAGGCCGCGTGCGACGCCTTCTACGAGACCTGGCGGCACGAGGCCCTGCTCGTCGACCTGTGGCTGCGGCTGCAGGCCGGCTGCGAGCGCCCGGGCGCCCTCGAGCGCGTGCGGTCGCTGGAGGAGCACGCCGCCTTCGACATCACGAACCCCAACAAGGTCCGCGCCCTGTTCGTGGCATTCGCGTCCAACACGCGCAACTTCCATGCCGCCGACGGCGAGGGCTACGCGTACCTGTCGGATCGGATCGCCCGCCTCGACGGGATCAACGCGAAGGTGGCGGCACGTCTCGCGACACCGCTGACGCGCTGGGAGCGGTTCGACGCCGGACGGCAGCGGCGCATGTGTGCCGCGCTCCGACGCCTCTCGGCGCGCCTGCCGGCGGGCGAGATGTCGAAGGACCTCGCGGAGGTGGTGTCGAAGAGCCTGGCGCGCGCCGACGGGCGCGAGACGTAACGCCGCGCTACCAGGTGGGCCCCCGCTCGCGGCTGCGGTAGTCGCCCTGCCGCAGCCGCTGGTTGGTTTCGTAGCGGAACTTGCGCCGCAGGAGGCCGCCGGGGTCGTCCGGCACCGAGTCCAGCCAGCGGACGCGGGCGTCGGCGGAACGCGGGTCGGACGTGGCGTCCGTCGGCGGCGCGGTCCCCGCGTCGGCGCCGTCTTCCTGCGCACCCTGCGCGAGGAGGGCGGCGACGAGGTCGCGGTTGTGCCGCGCATCGGCGTGGTCCGGCGCCGTGGCAAGGACCCGCTCGTAGGCGGCGACGGCGGCCTCGAGCGCGCCGAGCCGCGCCAGGGCGGTGCCGAGGTTGTAGTACCCGGTGGGCGTGTCGTCGGCACGGAACCGGTTGGCCGCACCCTCGAGATCCCCGGCGCGGTACTGCGCGACCGCGGCCCACCGGGGATCCTCGAAGCGCCGGGCGGCCGCTTCGGCGCGTCCCCCGCGGAGCATTTCGTAGGCCTGTTGGTCCGGCCGCTGCCACAGGTTGCGGACGGCTCCGATCGCCGTGTCGGTCGCCGGCGTCCCCGGGGCCTCGGCATGGCCAACCGGCGCGAGCAGGCAGGCCAGCCCGACCAGCACGCCGCGTCGGAACCCCAGGCATGCCAGGGCGAGCACGGGAAGCACGAGCCAGAACCCCACGTCATGCCAGGTGTCGAACGTGCGGTCGGGCTGTGCTGCCCCCGGTCGCGGCGTGTCTCGCCACGTCCACGGCGCGTCCGCAGAGTCCAGCGTTCGATACTCGCCGTACGCGCCACGGGCGAGGTCGGCGAGGCGGGCGGCGTTCAGCCGGGTGTGCACCGTGGCCCCGGTCTCGTCGGTGAGAAAGCGACCGGGGACGCCCCGGAACTCCAGGGGAATCGCCCCGCCCTCCGGGGTACCGACGCCCACGATCGAGATCGGGAAAGCCGGGTCCCGGTGCCGCAGGATGTCGTCGGGCTCCGCCACGCCGTCCGTCACGAGCACGATCTGGCCCCGCGTCGCCCCTACGTTGGGGAACAGCGCCTGGGCCGCCGCGATGGCGGGACCGGGCCGGCTGCCGGCGGCCGGCATGATGTCGGGGACGAGCGCCGGGAGGAGGTTCTCGATGTTGCGCGGGTCGTCGGTCAGGGGGGTGACCACGTGGGCGTCCCCCGCGTACACCACGAGGCCCGTGAGGCCGTCCTCGCGATCCGTGAGCATCCCGGCGATGGCCGCGTGCGCCCGCGCGATGCGGGACGGTTGCGTGTCGGGGGTGTACATCGACAGCGACAGGTCCAGCACGATGACCGCCGCGTCGCGGTTGGTCGCGACGGGCTGCGGCAGGCGTTCGAAGGTGGGTCCGGCGAGGGCGCAGACGGCGGTGCAGAACGCGCTGCAGGCCAGGACGTGGAAGGTGGTGCGCGCGCGCCGGCTCCCGGCCCCGCCGCGGTCGAGGAGCACCGGGAGCAGTTCCGGTGCGATGACACGGCGCCAGCCGCCGGCCTCCTGTCCGGCGCGGCGGACGAGCAGCGGCAGGAACGCGAGCGGCAGCGCGGCGAACCACCAGGGCCGCAGGAAGTGGAAGTCCGCGAGGAGTTCCATGAGCGGCGCCGTCATGCGGACACCGCCGGCGTGCGCGGCGCCAGACCGGGCCCGTACACGATGCACAGACCCAGCAGCAGCACGCACGCGAGGGACAATGGCCAGTGGTAGAGCGCCCGGACCGGACGCAGGCGCTTGGGGTCCTGCCGCGCGGGTTCGAGCGCGTCGATAAGGTCGTAGATGCGCGCGAGTCCCATGGTGTCGCGGGCACGGAAGTACTGCCCCCCCGTGACGCGGGCGATCTCGGCCAGGGTCGGCTCGTCGAGGCCGAGCGAGGGGTTCACGACGCGCACGCCGAGCGCGCCCGGGATCTCCATGGCCTCGCTGCCGAAACCGACGGTGTGTATGCGCACCCCTTCGAGGGCCGCCATCGCGGCCGCCTCGCGGGGATCGATGTCGCCGGCGTTGTTCGAGCCGTCGCTCAGCAGGACCAGCACGCGGCTGTCGGAGGGCCGGCCGTGCAGGCGCTTCACGGCGAGCGCTACGGCGTCGCCAATGGCGGTCCTGCCGCCGGCGATGCCGACGGGGGCCTCGACGAGGAAGCGGCGTACGGTGGCGAGATCGAAGGTGAGGGGCGCCTGCAGGTATGCATGGGTCCCGAACAGGATGAGGCCGACGCGGTCCCCGTCGCGCCGCTCGATGAACTCGTCGATCACGGCCTTCACGGCGGCCAGCCGGTCGGCGGGCTCGTCGGCCAGGGTGACGTCCTCCATGGACATGCTGCCGGAGATGTCGACGGCGAGGAGCAGGTCCCGGCCGGTGGCCGGCAGGTCCGCCGCGTCGCCCGTCCACTGCGGGCGCGCGGCGGCCGAGATGGCGAGCGACCAGGCGGCCCAGAGCAGCAGGAGCGACGCCTGGGCCCTGCGCCGGCGCGGTGCCTCGACCTCGAACGGCGCGACGCTCGGGACGGCGAGCGCGGCCGGGGCCAGGAGCCGGGCGGGGCGCAGGCGGCGTACCAGGAACGGCAGCGGCCAGAGGAGCGCGGCCCAGGGCCAGGCGAACTCGATCATGCTTCCGGCCGTTCCGGTGGAGGAGGACCGAGGCGGTCGAGCGTCCTGCGCAGGAGCGCCGCCAGTTCGGCCGCGTCACCGTCCGGCGTGCGGCGGAAGCGGTCGTTGCCGAACAGCCGCCCGGCCGCACCCGTGAAGGCGGCGTCGCGGCAGCGCTCGTGAAGCAGCGCGAGCCAGGCGTCGCCGCTCGCCCGGACCGCGTCCGCCCGATGCTCGACCTCTACCAGGAGGCCCTTCAGCAGCGCGTTGGCGGCGTCGGCGAATGCGCGCGGCCCGATCTCGCCGGCCGCGCGGTGCCGTTCCAGGACGGCGAGTCGGCGGCGCGCCGCGCGGTAGGGGGCCATGCGGCGCCGTTGCCGCCAGGCCCGGCGCAAGCCCCAGGCGAGCACGACGGCCAGCACCAGCGCCACCAGCCACCATCCCGGCGCGGGTGGCCACCAGCCTGGCGGCAGGGGCTCGTGGATGTCCCGCAGTCCGTTCACGCCGTCGACACGGACGTCAGGCGCATTCCGGAGCGGGAAGCGGTCTGTTCGAGGGTGCGCAGGTGTCCCGTGAATAGGGCGCGATAGGTGGAACGCAGGGCGTCGTCGCCGCTGTCGAACGCCTGGCGTCGCTCGGCGTCGGTCACGTGATAGCGCCCGGCGGGCGGCAGGTCGCGTTCGAGCGGGTCATGCACGAAGTGGAGCTCCACCTCGTTGTGGCGGGCGATGCCGGCGAGTGCGTCGAGAGCGGTGCGTTGTGCGTCGGGAGGCGCGTCCGGAGGCGCGTCGGAAGGAGCCGCGGCCGCGCCGAGAAAGTCGCTGACGACGACGATGCGGTGGTTGACCCCGGCGATGCGGAGCAGGGGCGGAACGAGCCTCCACCAGGCGTCGTCTCCTGCGGGCCCGGTCTCGTCGCCGCGCTCGGCGGGCCGCGGAGCGGCGCTGAGGGCGCGGTTCGCCTCGACGAGGGCCGCGAGGACCCGCAGCACGGCGGCCTCGCGGCGCAGCGGCTTGAAGACGCGTACGGCGCCGTGGCCGAGCACGAGTCCGCCGACGCGATCCTGATCTGCCAGTGCGCGCCAGGCGGTTACGGCCGCGATCTCCGCTGCCAGCACGGACTTCAGGCGTCCCCGGCTGCCGAAGAACATCGACCGGGTCTGGTCCACGACGACCAGCGTGGGCCGTTCCCGCTCCTCCCGGAAGACCTTGGTGTGCGGCTTGCCCTTGCGCGCCGTCACGCGCCAGTCGATGGAACGCAGGTCGTCGCCGGGCTGGTAGGGACGCACCTCGTCGAAGTCCATCCCCCGGCCGCGGATCGGGGCGGCGCGTTCGCCGTGCCGCGGGGCCGCGGCGGCGGAGAGACCACGAGCGGCGCGGACGCGCAGCCGGGTCAGGTCGTTCAGCGACACGTACGCTCCGGAGAGGACCCAGGGCTCCGGCGCATCGGGCCTGGCAGTCGGCCCGGCCGTGGCAAGACGTTGCGTCGCTGCGCGCCGCCGCACGGTCAGGGGGCCGGCACGGCCTCGAGTACGCCGCTCAGCACCGCGTCGGCGTCGACGCCGCGCGCCTGGGCGTCGAACGTCGTGATGAGGCGGTGGCGCAGCACGTCCGGAGCGACCGCCGCCACGTCGCCCGGGGTGGCGAAGTCGCGGCCGTCGAGCCAGGCGACGGCGCGGGCGCACCGGTCGAGGGCGATGGTCCCGCGGGGGCTCGCGCCGTAGTCGAGCAGCGGATCGCGCCGCGTGGCCTCGACCAGCGCCACGATGTACCCCTCGACGGCGGGTGCGACGAAGACGTCTCCGATCGCCCGCCGCGCGGCGGCGACGTCCCGCTGGGACAGCGGGGCGGGCGGCGGGGGCGGTTCCGGGCCGAGTTGCTCGCTCCGCGCAAGGTGCAGGATCTCGCGTTCCGACGTGGTGTCCGGGTAGCCCACGGTCACGTGCAGCAGGAAGCGGTCCAACTGGGCTTCGGGGAGCGGGTACGTGCCTTCCTGCTCAATGGGGTTCTGGGTCGCCATGACGAGGAACAGTTCGGGCAGCGCGAACGTCTCGCGCCCGTAGCTGACCTGGCGTTCGGCCATCGCCTCGAGGAGCGCCGCCTGGACCTTGGCGGGAGCGCGGTTCACCTCGTCGGCGAGGAGCAGGTTGTGGAACACCGGGCCCTTGCGAAACGTGAACGTGCCGTCGTCGGCGTTGATGACCTCGGTGCCGGTCACGTCGCTCGGCAGCAGGTCGGGCGTGAACTGGATGCGGTGGAAACTGCCCTCGACCGTGCGCGCGAGTTCGCGGATGGCGCGCGTCTTGGCGAGTCCGGGCGCGCCTTCGACGAGGAGGTGCCCGTCGCACAGCAACGCCATGACCAGGCGCCGTATCAGGGCATGCTGGCCGACGATGCGGGACTCGAGCCACGCGATGGCCGCATGGACGCGGTCGTGCAGGAGGTCGTGAACGGCTTCCATGTGGGCTCTGGGCCTCGTGGCCCGGCGGTGGTGGCCGGATTGTAGCCGGCGCGACGTTCGGTCGCGCCGGCGGCCGGCGGTGATGGGGAGCGGGCGCCGCGAACGGGATACACTCGTTGCGTGTACCGCATCCTGCGTCGCCTGCTCTTCGCCCTTCCGCCCGAACTCGCGCACGGGCTCGCCCTGCGGACCATGCAGGCTTGGGGCGCGCTGGCGGGAGGTGCGAGAGCGGACTCGCCGATTCGTGCCATGGGCCTCTCCCTCGCCAACCGCATCGGCCTGGCGGCCGGGCTCGACAAGGACGCGATCGCCGTGCGGGGATTCGCGCGGCTCGGTTTCGGCTTCGTCGAGGTGGGCACCGTGACGCCCCGGCCGCAGCCGGGCAATCCCCGGCCGCGGCTCTTCCGCTCGGCGGCCGATGCCGCGCTCATCAACCGCATGGGCTTCAACAGCGCCGGGAGCGCGGTCGTCGGCCGCCGGCTCGAGCGGCTGCGCCGCCGGGGTCCGGGCGTACCGGTCGGGGTGAACATCGGCAAGAACCGCGACACGCCGCTGCCGCGGGCGGTGGACGACTACCTGCTCTGCCTGCGTGCCGTGCATCCCCATGCGGACTACGTGGTCGTGAACGTCTCGTCGCCGAACACGCCGGGCCTGCGCGGCCTGCAGGACGCGCCGGCGGCCGCGGTGCTGCTGGAGGCGGTGGCACGCGAGCGGGAGGCCCTCGACGCCGCCTCGCGCCGCCGGCTCCCGCTGGCCGTCAAGGTGGCGCCGGACCTCGACGCAACGGGTCTCCGGGAGCTTGCGGCCGTCGCGCGAGGCGCCGGCCTCGAGGCGGTGGTCGCGACCAACACGACCCTGACGCGCCCGCCCGGGCTCGCGTCGGACTTCGCGCGGCAAGCGGGCGGTTTGAGCGGGGCCCCACTCAACCCGCGCGCAGTGGAGGTCGTGCGCGCCGTCCGCGATGCGCTCGGACCCGGGATGACCCTGATCGGCGTGGGCGGCATCCACGATGTCGCGACCGCGCGGGCCATGCTGGACGCCGGGGCGGACCTGCTCCAGGTCTACACCGGGCTGATCTTCGAGGGGCCCGGCCTGGTCGGCGAACTGGCCCGCGGGACGGGGACGCTGGATCATCGCCCCGGGACAGGGTAGGTTTCGTACTCCATCGAGTCCGGTTGGGGGAGACCGAGGATGAAATGGCATTCGAGCGGGCGCGGTCTGCCCGTGGCGGCGGGCGCCGCGGCGATGATGGCGAGCGTGTCCGGCGCCGCCGACACGCTGGATGGCGGAGACACCGCCTGGATACTGACGGCGACGGCGCTGGTGCTCTTCATGACCATTCCCGGCCTGTCGCTGTTCTATGCCGGTCTCGTGCGGGTGCGCAACGTGCTCAGCGTCCTGATGCAGTGCTTCACGATCGTCTGCCTCGTGACGATCCTCTGGCTGATCGTCGGCTACAGTCTCGCCTTCGACGACGGCCTGCCGGTCGTGGGCGGCCTTTCCAAGGTCATGTTCGCCGGCGTCGGCGAGGACGCGATGAGCGGCACGATTCCGGAGTCCGCGTTCGCGACCTTCCAGCTCACCTTCGCCATCATCACGGTGGCGCTCATCGTGGGCGGCTTCGCGGAGCGCATGCGCTTCTCCTCCGTGCTGATCTTCTCCACGCTGTGGCTGCTGCTGGTCTACGCGCCGATCTGCCACTGGGTGTGGGGCGGCGGCTGGCTGGGAGAACTCGGCCTGCTCGACTTCGCGGGCGGCACGGTCGTGCACATCACGGCGGGGACGGCGGCGGTGGTCGCCGCGATCGTCGTGGGCTCGCGGCGTGGTTTCCCGCAGCAGAACATGGTGCCGCACAACATGACGCTGACGGTGGCGGGCGCCGGCATGCTGTGGGTCGGGTGGTTCGGGTTCAACGGCGGCAGCGCGCTGGCGTCCAACGGGGACGCCGCCATGGCGATCACCGTGACGCACATCTCGGCCGCCGCCGGAGCGTTCACCTGGATGGTCGCCGAGTGGGTCCGCTATGGCAAGCCGAGCGCCCTTGGAGCGGTGACGGGCATGGTCGCCGGACTCGGCACGATCACGCCGGCGTCCGGCTTCGTCGGGCCGGCGGGGGCCCTCGTCATCGGCATCGCGGCCGGGTTCGTGTGCTTCGTGGCGACGAACTTCATGAAGCGGAAGCTCCGGATCGACGACTCGCTAGACGTCTTCCCGGTGCACGGCGTGGGCGGCGCCCTGGGCACGATCCTGACGGGCGTGTTCGCGAGCAACGCCCTCGGCATCTTCAGCGGCCAGCAGGACATCTCCATCGGCACGCAGGTCGGCATCCAGGCCGTTGGGGTCTTCGCCACCGTCGCGTACACGGCGATCGCGACCTTCGTCATCCTGAAGATCGTCGATGTCGTCACCGGCAACCGGGTCACCGAGGAGCAGGAGACCGAAGGCCTCGACCTCGTCATGCACAACGAACGGGGCTACGACCTGTAACCGTCCGGCGTGGCGCCCGTCGTGGGCGCCGCGCTCCCCTGGTCCGCCCGGTTACGCGTCGTCGCCTTCCCAGTACGGCCGGTTGTTGAGCGGCCCGAGCGTCTGGCCGAGTTGTATCAGCAGGCCGTGCGCGCTCTTCGGCGAGATGAAGGCGTCGATGGAGTCGGGATTGTCGAAGCTCTTGTCGACGACGCGAACCCCCTGCTCCTCGAGTACCAGCGTCTTCGTCTCGAGGTCCGGGGTCTGCAGCGTCAGGTGATGGAAACCCTCGCCGCGGCGTTCGAGGAACTTCGCGAGAAACCCCTCCGGATTGACCGGCTCCAGGAGTTCGATGCAGAAATCGTGCAGGTCGAACAGCCCGAGGCGAAAGTCTCCGGACGCGTGCAGGACCGTTTTCCGATGCGTCGCCCCGAGCGCGCCTTCAAAGAACGCCCGCGCCCGCTCGATGCTGTGCACGGCGATACCGATGTGATCGAAGCGTCCGATCGGAGCCGTCGTTTCGTCTGCCATGTCGTTCCTCCCTTTTGCGGGCGGCGTGCCATTGCGTGCCCGGGTTCCGTCGAACGGTCGAGCCGCCGTCCCGGGCATCTGTGCATTACCAGAAGCGGGCTGCGCTCACGGCATCGAAAACCACATCCGCGGAGACGAGCGTCATGTCTTCCAGCGTCGCCTGTGCCAGGAGGATGCGGTCCCAGGGATCGCCATGCTGCCAGTCGAGCCTCGCAGCGTGGATCAGGTGTCCGGAAGCGATGCCGAGCTCGGCGAACCCGGCTGCCGCGATGGACTCCGGAAGCACCAGCGCGGCCTGCGGCAGCCGTCCTCGCGCGGCCTTGAAGACCAGTTCGTACAGGCTGGCCGCGCTGTAGTAGACATCGTTGGCGTCGTCGAGGATCGCCGACCGCGCCCGCGTCGACAGCCTCCGGTCATCGGACAGCGTCCAGAAGAGCGCATGGCTGTCCAGCAGCAGGCGCACGAGACCCGACTACTCTCGGTGGATACCGAGCGCGTCCGTCGTACCGCCTTCGAGCGCGGCCTGCTCGCGCGCCGATAGCGGGGCGTTCACGGCGGCCGAGAGTGCCTCCAGTTCCTCCGCGCCGATCATGCTCTTCAGAATGCCGAGCCGGCGCTTGGGCGGGACGGCCGCCGGCACGAGCCTCGCGACCGGCATTCCCGCGCGGGAGATCAGCACCTGCTCCCCCCGCTCCACGCGGCCGATCATCTCGGCGAGCCGGGCGCGGAACTCGCTGACGGTCACCGCCCGTTGCGTGCGGGCCTGCATTCCATCTGCCATCGCTGCGAAAGGCGAACTGCCAATACGAAACCCGAGTCATGCTACCTCCATGTACAATGCTTGTACATGAGGCCGGCCGCCTTGAACAGACTGGCCTACGAGGCCCGGTCCCGCTCGCCGCCGCCCCGCCGCAGCGCGCTTCCGACGAGGGCGTCGACCAGGGTCTCGAAGTCGTAGCCGGCGGCCCGGGCGCCGTCCGGGTAGAGGCTGGTGGGGGTCATCCCCGGCATGGTGTTGACCTCGAGGAGGTGGATCTCCTCGCGGTCGGTGACGAGGAAGTCCGCCCGGGAGAGGTCGCGAAGGTCCAGGGCGCGGTGGCTCTCCACGGCGATGCGCTGCAGTTCCCGCGTGGCGTCCACGCCGAGCGGGGCCGGGACGACGTGCTCGCTCCTGCCGGGGGTGTACTTGTTCCGGAAGTCGTACCACTCGTCGGATGCGGTGACGATCTCGATGACCGGCCAGGGGACCGGCGCGGCGCCTTCGAGGTCGAGGACGCCGACCGTGATCTCGCGGCCGAGCACGAAGGGTTCGACCAGCACCGGATCGCCGAAACGGCGCGCGCCCAGGACCGGGCCGCGCAGGTCGCCGCCGTTGGGCAGCGGCGTGACGCCGAGGGCCGACCCCTGGCGGGTGGGCTTCACGACCACCCGGGAACCGAACCGCCGCTCGACGAGGGCGACGGCGTCGTCGACCGCCGCCTCGGGAGGCAGGACGACATCGTCGAGCACCGGCAGTCCCGCCTCGCGGAACAGGATCTTCGCGACGTGCTTGTCCATGCCGAGGGCGCTCCCGCGGACGTCGCTGCCCACGTAGGGGAGGCCGAGCATCTCGAGATATCCCTGGACGGTGCCGTCCTCGCCCGGCGGACCGTGCAGGACGGGAAACACGACGGCTGGCTCGAAGTCGCCGAGCGCGCCGGTGAGGCCGTCGTCGAGTTCGATCAGCCCGACGTGCCGGTATCGCGCGCGCAGCGCCTCGGCGACCTGGCCGGCGGACGAGCGGGACACCTCCGCTTCCGGCGAGTCGCCGCCGGCGAGCACGGCGACCCGGTCTTCCCTCAAGGCCCTTTCCTTCACGACTTCCTTCACGACCAGGCCACGTTCTTCACGTGCACTTCCGGCAGGTCGTCGTCGGGCTCGAAACCGAACACCTTGCCGAAAAAGAAGTACTCCGCCTCGATCGCGCGGCGGGCGTTCTCGACCTTGCGGAAGCCGTGCCCCTCGCCCTCGAAGAGCAGGTACGCGACCGGGATGCCCTTCTCGCGCAGCGCGCCGAACATCTTCTCGGCCTGGTTCGGGGGCACGATCCGGTCGTCGGACCCCTGGAAGAAGATCGTCGGACAGTCCAGCCCGTCGACGTGGCCCAGGGGCGAGCGGTCCGCGAAGTCCGCCGCGTCGACCAGTCGATGGATGTAACGCGACTCGAACTTGTGGGTGTCGCGGGCGAGGGCGGCCAGGTCGCCGATGCCGTAGTGCACCGCCCCGGCACGGAACGTCCGGGAGAACGCGAGGGCGGCCAGGGTCGTGTAGCCCCCGGCGCTGCCGCCGCGGATCGCGACGCGGTCGGGATCGATGCGTCCCTCGAATACAAGGTGGCGTACCCCGGCGACGCAGTCCTCCACGTCGACGATGCCCCACCGACCGTTCAGCCGCTCGCGGTAGGCGCGTCCGAATCCGGTGCTGCCGCCGTAGTTCACGTCGAGCACCGCCCAGCCACGGGACGTGTAGTACTGGATGCCGAACCCGAGGTCGCGCGTCGCGGCGCCGGTGGGCCCGCCGTGGCTGGTGACGAGCAAGGGCGGGAGTGCGCCCGGCGGACCGGTACAGGCCGGATTGCAGGGCGGGTAGAAGTTGGCGTAGGCGGTGGCGTCGCCGCTCGGAAAGCGGATCGTCTCCGTTGCCGAGAACGTGCCGGCCGGGAAGTCCACGGCGCCCTGGCTGGCGAGCACCTCGACACGGCCGGTCGAGAGCTCCAGTTCGACGACCGCCGCGACGTCGTCGCGGCGGCCCGCTATGAATGCGACGCCCGAATCCGTCCGCGTGAGGGACCGATAGCTCGTGTAGTCGACCGGGAGAGGCGACGTCATGCCCTGCTCGACGTCTGCGACGACGAGTTCGGCGGCGCCGTCCTCGATACGCTGGGCCACCACGTGCCGCGGTCCCGCGACGACGTATGCCCGGGTGTCGAGCCGCCAGAGGGGGAGGCCGTACTCGGCCTCGTCCGGCACGGCGTGGTAGACGCCCGAGGCGTCGTAGCTGTAGAGATTCCAGAAGCCGCTCTCGTCGGAGACATAGACGACTCGGTCGTCCGAGATCCACTGTGGCTGGAAGACCGACTCGTCGATGCCTCCGGCCACGACGGTCTCTTCGGTCAGGCCGTCCGGCCCGAGCCGCGCGGCCACGAGCTGGGTGCCGTCCCACGGCATGTTCGGGTGGTCCCACACGAGAAAGGCGATCCGCGTGCCGTCCGCCGAGAGCCGGTGGCCGGCGTAGAAGTCGTGCCCCTCGTGCAGGACCTCCACGGTGCCGGTAGCGGGGTCGATCCGCACGAGGTCGTTGACCGGCTCCTCCGCGATGCCGTGGCGCTCGCGCACCGCGATCAGGCACCCGCCCGCGTCGTCCCGGACGAGCCCTCCGAAACGCTCGCCCGCGTCGCCCGAGGTCACGCGCACCGGCAGCGATCCCGGCAGGTCCACGGCATACACGTTCTGGTCCTCGAAGTTGACGAACCAGGCCGTGTCGTCGGACACGGCGAACGCGCCCCCGCCGTACTCGTGCACGCGGCTGCGGGCGTTGAACGGCTCGGGAGTAAGGTCCTGCCTCTTCCCGTCCGCGTACCGGACCAGCGCCGATCGCCCGGCCTCCGTGGGGCGCCCCTCGAGCCAGAAGAACGCGCCGCCCCGGTAAGCGAGCTCCGAGAACGACACGAAGGCGGACAGCATGACGTCCGCCGTGATGGGCGAGGGCCAGGCGCCGTACGGTTTGACCGTAGTCACGGACGCCCCACGCGCCGGCTGACGGTCGCGTTCGTCAGCGTGCTGCGGCGGTCCACGAAGGCCCATCGCTCATGGTCGCGCCACGCGCCGTCGATGAACAGGAATGCGCGGGACGCGCCTTCCTGCTCGAAGCCGCAGCGCCGGACGAGGTTGATGGAACGGTTGTTGTCGGGCTGGATGTTCGCCTCGATGCGGTGCAGCCCGAGTTCGCCGAAGGCGTAGGCCTTGACCAGGTTCAGGCCCTCCGCCATGTAGCCCCGTCCGGCCAGCCGCGCGGCGGCGTAGTAGCCCAGCGAGGCGCTCAGGAAGGAGCCGCGCACGATGTTGTTCAGGTTGATGACGCCGGCGATCTCGTGGGTTTCCTGGAGGCACACCAGGAGGCCCTCGTGGTCTTCGCGCTGCGTCCGGCGCAGGTACAGCCGGAACGCGTGCGGCGTGCGCGGCGGAGATATCCACGGGTCGTGCAGGGCGCGGCCCGCACGGGCCAGGTCGATGATCTCCGTCCGGTCGGAGCCGTGTACCTTGCGAATGTACACGCGCGGCGCGTTCACGCCCGCCGGCCGTCGGGTCGCGGATCCGGGACGGCCGGTCCGGTGTCCGTCGGGGCCCCGGCTCTCGCCGGGGCGGTGTCCCGGGTGTGGCGAATGCGATGCGCCAGCTCGAGGAGGAAGATCTCCCAGATCGTCGGCGGCACGATCGCGAGGCCGAGGGCCACGAGGTGCAGGGGGTGCAGGTGGAAACCGTTGCCGTCGTGGAACCAGATCCCCTCGAAGTCGAAGCCGCGGTGCTGCCAGTAGAGGAGGCCCAGGGTCGTGATGCACACCCCCAGGGCGAGCAGCGCCAGCCGCGATGCGTATCTCATGGCGGTGCGGCCCTCATGGCGGCGGCGAAAACGCGTAGAAGACGCCGCGCCCGCCCAGCCAGGCGTCCTGGAACTCTTCGAGGTCGTAGCTGCGGGGCACGTCGGTCACGGAGGGGGCGGCGGGATCGTTGACCAGCACACGATGATTCTGGATGCCGCGGACGATGACCAGATGTCCGCGGGACGAGCGCAGCGGCGCGCCGGCGAGACCGCCCTCGCCGAAGGCGATGCTCGCGACGAACGGATGACCGGCGTCGAGAATCCGGCCCGCGGCGTCCCAGTCCGACGTCGCCTCCGTGGCGCCGAGCACGCCCCAGCGGCTCGCGGCCCACACGTTCTGCGGCCAGACGCCGTACAGGTCGGTGGGTCGGTGGTGCGCCGCCGCCAGCAGTTCGTCGAACTCGTGCCGCACGCCCAGGTGGTCGAGCGCCATCGACACGCAGGTGGGCGAACAGACCCGCGGTCGGAGCGGTTCCGGCGCGGCCATCTGGGTGCGCGGAGGTACCTCGACCACGGGCGTCTCCATGCGGTCCGGCGGCCGGACGCTCCCCTCCCGCGGCCGGACGCTTACGACGGCGAGATAGTCGGCCGGCGCGGCGGGGGCATTGACGCAGAACCGCACGCGCGCGCCGGACAAGGTCGCGGTCGTGTCGAAATAGTCCACGTGCACCCGGCTGCTGCCGCCCGGCAGGTGGGGGTGCTGTTCGGCTGGCCGGCCGCTGCCCGCCGTCACGGTCCGGGCCTCGCCGTCGACCAGGACGCTGTGGTGGTCCGGGCTGCCGGGCGCGGCCAGACTCGGAACGATCAGGTGCCCCGGCGGGAGCGCGGGGAGTGGGACGTCGGCGACGAAGGCATCCTCCGCGCGTCTCCAATCCAGCGTGCCCGGCAGCGGCAACGGGTAGCGCCAGCGGCGTCCCGGTGGCGCGAAGCCGGCGCGGTGGATAACCTCTTCGCCGTGGCCCACCTGATCCTCTACACCACTTCTGCCTGCTCGGCGTGCGAAGACGCGCTCGAGCGATTACTGGCCCTGGCCGACCCGCGCGTGCGCACCCTGGTGACCCGCGATGTCGCGGACGACGAGCGCCTCTTCGAACGGTACGCCGCGCGGGTTCCGGTACTGTCGTACCGCGGCGCGGAACTCGACTGGCCGTTTGCGGAATGCGACATGCGGCGCCTACTCCACGGCGGCTGAGCGTTCGGGCGCGGTCTCGGAGCCTTCAGCCGGGGGAGCTTCCCCGGCCGCTGACGCGTGAGGAAGTGCAGGCTTTTCCCCCGTCGCCGGGGGCGTACTTCCATGCAAGTCCGGCCGGCAAGGGAGCCGGAACAGACGCCGCGCATTGCGGGCGGTCATGGCGCCGACCTCCTGCGGCGTAGCGTTCCGGCAGCGCGCCACCTCGCGCGCGACCCAGGGCAGGAACGCGGGCTCGTTGCGCCGGCCGTGCGCCGGGGCCCCGGGGCCCCTTCTCGGCATGGTGCGGGGCAGCAGGTAAGGCGCATCCGTTTCGATCAGCAGGCGTTCGTCGGGGATCAGCGGGGCGAGTTCCCGCAGCTCGCCCCCGCGCCGCTCGTCGCAGATCCAGCCCGTGATGCCGATGTAGTAGCCGGCGTCGAGCCATGCGTCCAGATCGGCGCGCGAGCCGGTGAAGCAGTGGATGACCACCCGCTCGGGAACGGCGTCGTGGGCCGCGAGCAGGCGCGCCGTCTCGCCCCCGGAGTCGCGGTCGTGCACGAAGAGCGGCATGTCGAGCCGGAGCGCGAGCTGGATCTGCGCGGCGAAGACCCCGCGCTGCGCGTCGGGCGGAGAGTAGTTGCGGTGGAAGTCGAGACCCGTCTCGCCGACGGCGACGACGGCGTCGCGCGCGGCGAGCGCCTCGACGGTCGTGAGCCAGCCGCCCGGCACGGACTTCGCGTCGTGCGGATGTACGCCCGCGGTGCTCCACAGGCCTTCCCGGGTGGCCACCAGGTCCGCGGCCACCGCCGCGGACGCGAGGTCCGTGCCGGTCACCACGATGCCGTGGACGCCGGCGTCCCGCGCCCGCGCGATCACCTCGGCGCGATCCGCGTCGAACGCGGGAGCCGTCAGGTTGGCGCCGATGTCTATCACGGCACGCGCTGCTCGTGCGCGGCGAGGACGGGGACCCGTATGCCGAAGCGACTGGCGTAGACGTAGCTGAACGCGAGCACGCTCTTGACGTAGCCGCGCGTCTCCGCGAACGGGATCGTCTCGATCCACACGTCGGTCGGCAGGTCCGGACGTTCCCGGAGCCAGCGGTTCACGCGTCCGGAGCCCGCGTTGTACGCGGCGGCGACCAGCGCGCGGTGATTGTCGTAGCGCGCCATGAGTTCCGCCAGGTGGTGGGCGCCGAGGGTGACGTTGGTGTCCGGGTCGTAGAGGTCCGCGGCGCTCGGTCGGCGCAGGCGCACGCTCGCCGCGGTGGCGCGCGCGGTGGCGCCCATGAGCTGCATCAGGCCGCGGGCGCCGGCGGGGGAGCGCGCGCGGGGGTTGAAGGCGCTCTCCTGCCGCGAGACCGCGAACAGGAACCACACGGGCAGGTTCGTGGCGAAGGCGTGGCGCTGGTAGATGTCGAGGAACGGCGTGGGGAAGCGCAGGGCGAGGTGATCGGTGAGCTCGGCCTGGCTCGCGCCGATGATCGCCTGTTCGATCCAGCCGATGTCGGATGCGAGTTCCACCAGCCCGCGCCGGTCGTCGAGGGGAAGATCGTCGTAGATCGCGTACCACTCGCGCCGCGCGTTGAGGGAGTCACCCACCGCGAATAGCTCGGTGAGACGCTCGACGGCCGGATTGCGGCGCAGGTTCCGCTGCACGGACTCGCTCACCAGCACGCGTCGCTCGTTGAGGGACGGCTCTAAGCCCAGCCGGTCCGCCGCCAGGAAGCCGTAGTAGTTGCGATGTCCCGCGAGCTCGCGCAGCACGTCCTCGCCACGCGCCGCGTCGTCGCCGGCGGCCATCAGGGCCCGCCCGAGCCAGTAGCGCCACTGCAGCGTATCGCGGCTCGCCGCGTCCAGGGCGTCGATCCACCCGGCGGCCGCGCTCCAGCGCCGATGCGCGATGCTCGCGGTCGCCATCCCCGTCCGGTAGGCGGGGGAGTGCGAGTCGGCGGCCGGATCCGCGTTGGGCGGGAACTCGCCGAGCGTGGCCAGGCCCAGCGCGATGCGCTCGTCGATGTACGTGCGGATGCCGTCGCTCAGGGACAGGCGCTCGCGATGGCCCCGCCACGCGTCGGCCGCGGCCCGGGGGCTGCGCGCGGCGTACCGCGTCAGGGCGTGGGCGAGGGCCTCGTGGCCGTACTCCGTGTCCGGGAAGCGGGACCGCTGGCGCGCGACCTCCGGACGCACGTGTCCGTCGTAGTACGCCTGCGCGGCGCGCGCCCGGGCGCCGCTGAAGAACCGCAGCAGGTAGCGCGCCAGGGTGCGCTCGTTGCTCTCGATGGCGAGGCCGAGGCGTTGCCAGGCCATCTCCTCCGTGCGCAGCCCGGCCGCCATCCAGACCTCGAACAGCGGGTCGCATGCCTTGGGCTGGGACTCGTCCACCACCCAGAGGTCCGGCACCAGGGCAAGGGCCGCCTCGCGGTCTCCCGTGCGGTAGAGGGCGCGGGCGTGATAGCACCGGGCGTCGGCGCGCTGCTGGGGCACGTAGTGGTCGCGATAGACCTGCCAGCGGCCGCGGCGCGCCTGGGACACCAGCCAGCGTCCGTACAGCCGCTCGCCGAGGGGCATGTCGGCCAGGGTCTTCCTGGCCTCGACGGCGTCCGCGGGCGAGAGGTGCCGCAGCCGCGACTCGAGGTCGTAGTAGACGAGGTAGGGATGCAGGGCGTAGCCCTCGAGGTCCCGCAACGCCCGCCGGAACTCGGTGATCCGTCCGGCCTGCAGGGCGTGGACGGCGTCCTTGTACTGCGAGCGGAGCTGGTAGAGGTCGTCCGCGGCGCTGCAGGCGGCGAGCAGTCCCGCGACCAGGCATAGGGCGCCGCGCCCTCGAATCGTGGCTGAGCGGCTCAGTGCGGGTCAGTCCTCGATCTGGTGCGCGCCCGGTCCGACACGGACCGCGAGGACGTCGCAGCCTGCCCCGTGGAGCACGCCGTTGGCGGTGGAGCCGAGCAGCAGGGCCAGCCCGTGGCGGCCGTGGCTGCCCACCACCACCACGTCGACGTCGGCCTCCTCGGCGATGCGGTGGATCTCGGCCTCCGGGCGTCCGAAGATGAGGTACTGGCGATGCTCGGGCACCGACACGCTGGCGCAGAACTCCGCGAGGTGCGAGCGCGCCTGCTCCTGGATCTGGTCCTGCACCGAGGAGAGGTCCATGGGGATGTCGCCGCCGTATGCCAGGCTCAGGGGTTCGATCACGTGGATGACGTGCAGCTCGGCCCCGAAGAACTTCGCCAGGGCGACGGCGCGATCCGCTACCGGCTTCGATTCCTCGGTCAGGTCGACCGCGAGCAGAATACGTTTGTACGCAGCCATGGCGTTTCTCAAGGGTGCGGCCGGGGTACGGCGGTGACGGATTGCTCCCGGGCTCGTTTTGCGGCGACCATACACACAATGCTCGGTGCTCTCAATACACCGCACGGGTCGTCGCGGAGCGCGCGGTCGAGGGGCGCGCCGTGGTCTGGCTGATCGTCGCGCTGGGGCTCCTGGTCGCGTTCGGCCCGATCTTCTGGCTGATGCCGTCGAGACGCGACCGGCAGCTCGCCAGGCTGCGCGAGGCGGCCCGGCGCGCCGGGCTGGTGGTGGAACTCGTGCGGGTTCCCGTCCTCGACGCAAGGCCGGAGGAGCGGGTCAGCGCGGGCGGCGTGGCGAGGGACGCACAACGCCCCTGCGCGGCTTACCGGCTGCCGGTCCACGGGCTGGACGAGGCCGCGCCGGGGTGGTTCCTGCTCCGCGATGCGACGGGTACGGATCCCCTGCCGGGTTGGACATGCCACCCGGAGCGCCCGCCGCGCGGGTTGCCGGGCGATCCCCGCTCGTACTGGACGCGGGTGGGTCAGGCGGTCGCGGCCCTGGAGCAACGGTGCGTGGCGCTCGAATGCACGCCCGCGGGCGTCACGTGGTACTGGCTCGAGAACCCGGGACGGCCGACTCCGGACGAAGTCGTGGCGGACATCGCCGAGGGCCTCGGCGCGCTGGCCGCGCTGCAGCGGGAGACGCCGCGCGAAGCCTGAGTCGGGGCTCCGAGGGTCGGGTCGCCCGGGTCGGGGGCGCACGTCGCCGCGGGACGATGGATGCTTCCCCCGGTCCGAGGCCGTATTGTATAAACCGCGCCCTTGGCGTGCCCGGTCGGCGGGCGCGGGGTAGCGAAGGAACGTGCTCGGGAGGCTCATGGCGAGGTCGTTAGTGATCGTCGAGTCGCCAGCGAAGGCGAGGACGATCAACCGGTATCTGGGCAAGGACTACGTCGTCAAATCCAGCGTCGGGCACGTGCGTGACCTGCCGGTGGGCGGCAAGGGTTCGGACAGCCGGGAGCGCGCGCGGGAAGCGGCGCGCACGCGCAAACTGTCGCCCGCCAGGAAGGCGGAGCACAAGCGGCGCCGGGCCCGGGCGCAACTCGTGCGCCGCATGGGTGTGGATCCGGACAACGGCTGGGAGGCGGAGTACGAAGTCCTGCCCGGCAAGGACAAGGTCGTCTCGGAGCTCAAGCGCCTGGCCGAGCGGTCCGAGCACGTGTACCTGGCCACGGACCTCGACCGCGAGGGCGAGGCGATCGCGTGGCACCTGCAGGAGTTGATCGGGGGCGATCCGGAGCGTTTTCGCCGCGTCGTCTTCAACGAGATCACCCAGTCGGCGATCGAGGCGGCCTTCCTGAACCCGGGGCGGATCGACGAGAACCGCGTCAACGCCCAGCAGGCGCGGCGGTTTCTGGATCGCGTCGTCGGCTTCGAACTCTCCCCGCTGCTGTGGTCCAAGATCGCGCGCGGCCTCTCCGCGGGCCGCGTGCAGTCCGTGGCGGTCCGTCTCATCGTCGAGCGCGAACGGGAGATCCGCGCGTTCGTACCGGAGGAATACTGGGAGGGTTTCGCGGACCTGGCCCGCCCCGGCGAGGACGAAGGGCACCGGTTCGCGGTACACCGGGACGGGGGAGCCGCCTTCCGTCCGGCGAACGCGGAGGCCGCGGACGCGGCGCTTGTCCGGCTGCGGGCGGCCGAGTTCACGGTGGCGCGGCGGGAGGACCGCCCGACCACTACGGGGCCGGGAGCCCCGTTCATCACCTCCACGCTCCAGCAGGCGGCCTCCACGCGGCTCGGCTTCGCCGTGCGCAGGACGATGAGCCTCGCGCAGCGGCTGTACGAGGCCGGGCACATCACGTACATGCGCACGGATTCGACCAACCTGTCGCGCCCGGCGGTCGCCGCGGTGCGGGAGTACATCGAAGAGGCGCACGGCAAGGACTACCTTTCGCCGCGCCCGGCGGTGTACGCCAGCAAGGCGGCCGCCCAGGAGGCGCACGAGGCGATCCGCCCGACCGACGTGCGCACGGCGCCGGACAGCCTCGCGGCGTTGCCGGCGGACGAGCGGCGCCTGTACGACCTGATCTGGCGCCAGTTCGTCGCCTGCCAGATGGCGCGCGCCCGCTACCTGTCGACCACGGTGGTGGTGGAGGCGGACGGTTTCGAGCTCCGGGCGCGGGGCCGCATCATGCGGTTCGACGGCTACACCCGCGTGCTGGCCGCGGCGGCGCGGCGCGACGAGGACCGGCCGATCCCGGCATTTGCCGAAGGCGAGACGCTGCGTCTCGTGGATGCCGGCGTGGCCCAGCACTTCACCAAGCCGCCCCCGCGCTACGGCGAGGCGAGTCTCGTGCGGGAGTTGGAGAAGCTCGGCATCGGGCGCCCCTCCACCTACGCCGCGATCATTTCCACCATCCAGGAGCGTGGGTACGTCTCCCTGGAAAAGCGCCGTTTCCGGGCCGAGCGGATCGGGGAACTCGTGACCGACCGCCTCGTCGAGAACTTCGCCGACCTCATGGACTACTCCTTCACCGCCGAACTCGAAGGCGAACTCGATCGGGTCGCCGGCGGCGAGCGCGGCTGGCGCGCCGTGCTCGACGGCTTCTACGAGGGCTTCAGCGACCGGCTCGCCAAGGCCGGGGCGACCGCTAGCGGGATGCGCGCCAACGAGCCGACGGACACCGACATACCTTGCTCCCGCTGCGGGCGTCCGATGCAGGTGCGCACGGCCAGCACCGGCGTGTTCCTTGGCTGCTCCGGGTATCGACTGCCGCCGAAGATGCGGTGCACGAACACGCTCAACCTCACCCCGGGGGACGAGGTCGTGGATGTCGAGGAGGACGCGGAGCGGGAACTCGAGCTGTTGCGGTCGAAGCGTCGTTGCCCGAAGTGCGGGACGCCGATGGATTCCTACCTGGTCGACGCCCGGCGCAAGCTGCACGTGTGCGGCAACAACCCGGACTGCGCGGGTTTCGAGGTCGAGGAAGGCGAGTTCCGCATCAAGGGCTACGACGGCCCCACGCTCACCTGCGAACGGTGCGGCGCGGAGATGCAGCTCAAGTCCGGACGTTTCGGGAAGTACTTCGGCTGTACGAACGACGACTGTACCAACACCCGCAAGATCCTGCGGGACGGCCGTCCGGCCCCGCCGCGGGCCGACCCCGTCCCCATGCCGGAACTCGCCTGCGAGCGCGTCGACGACCATTTCGTGCTGCGCGACGGCGCCGCGGGGCTGTTCCTGGCGGCGAGCCAGTTTCCGCGCAACCGCGAGACGCGGGCGCCCCTCGTGCGCGAACTGAAGGCCCACGCCAACGAACTGGACCCGCGCTTCGCCTACCTGCTCGACGCGCCGGAGGCCGACCCGGACGGCAACCCCGCCGCGCTGCGCTGGTCGCGCAAGACCCGCCAGCAGTTCGTCGCATCCGAGCGGGACGGCAAGCCCACCTCCTGGCGCGCGCACTACCGCGACGGGCGCTGGGAGGAGCAGACCGGTTCGACCCGGGCGCGCAAGGGCGGGCGGGCGGCCTCGAAGGGCGGCGCCCGCCGGCGGAAACGCTGAACGTCAGTGGCGCCGCAGGACGCCGACGCTCAGCCCTTCGATCACGAACTCGCGTTCCCGAAGGTCCACCTCGATGGGGTCGTAGTCCTCGTTCTCGGGCAGGAGCAGGACCCGGGCCCGGTCGGACGTGCGCTGGAACCGCTTCACGGTGACCTCGTCGTCGACCCGTGCGACGACGATCTGCCCGTTGCGCGCCTCCGGCGTTCCGTGCACCGCCAGCAGGTCGCCGTCGAGGATGCCGGCGCCGGTCATGCTGTCGCCGTGGACCCGCAGGAGGAAGTCCGCCGCAGGCCGGAACAGGTCCGCGGGGATCTCGCAGGTATCCTCGATGTGCTCCACCGCCAGGATGGGATTGCCGGCCGCGACCCGCCCGACGATGGGCAGTCCGGGGGGCGCGGGCAGCCGGATGCCGCGCGAGCGTCCGGGCGTCATCTCGATGGCGCCCTTGCGCGCCAGGGCGCGCAGGTGCTCTTCCGCCGCGTTGGGGGACCGGAAACCGAGTTCACGCGCGATGTCCGCGCGGGTCGGCGGGTAGCCGTGCTCGGCGATGTGCGACCGGACGAAATCGAGGACGACCGTCTGCCTCTGGGTGAGTTTCTGCATGGGGGCCTGTCAGGATGTACAGTGAAGCTGGAATTATATACAGGATTTCGCTGTTGGGAAGGGGCTTGTCCCCTCCGGTCGCCGGTGCCTGCATAATCCCACCCCGGGGCGACCCCAACCGTCGCCCCCACACGCAAAATGCGCAACGTGTTCACGCCCTGAGGTAAGGGGAAAGGATGGACAGCATCCTCGACTGGTTCCAGGCGCACACCTGGACGGCCTCCATGTTCGCCGTGGTGTTCGCCACGCTGGTGGCGCGCTACGTCGTCAAGCGCGGCTTCGACCGCCTGGCGCGCCAGGCCGAGAA
>JAJDVW010000094.1 GCA_022825925.1 Pseudomonadales bacterium
CGGTCGGTCGGTCGGTCGGTCGGTCGGTCGGTCGGTCGGTCGGTCGGTTTAATCTGACGAGGTCGTTGCGCCCTCCGACCGATTTGTCAAGTCTTTTCGCCACTTCATTTTCCGGCACCCAATACCTCGGGATGACCACAGACCCCGGCTCCGCCTTCTCGTCCGCCGTCATGGGGCGCGCTCGACCGTTTCGGATGTCCTTCTCTGACGCCCCATCGAACGTGGCGAACCGGTGGTCGTACTGGTGGAACAGCTTGGCCTCGTAGAGCGGCAGGTAGCGTTCGTCGTGGTCTTCGTGCGCGAACACGTTCCCATCGAGCGCCCACCCCTCTTCCTCCAGATTCTCGCGGGTGCGGAACAGCCCGGAGTCACTGGTCATGTTGAACATCTGTTGGAAGCTGACCCCCCACGGATTCTCCTCGGGCTGTCCCTCGCCCGCCTCCTTCCAGAACACGCCGGCGCGCCGGTACATCTTGCGGGAGATCTCCATGTCGCGGCGAGTGCGGAAGATCGGGCAGGTCCGGGTGTTCGGATTGAACAGCCTGAAGTCCTCGGCAGCGAGCGTGAACCGCCGCTCCCGTTCCTTCAGGTGCTCGACCTGGTGCAGGAAGAACGCATACTCGGCCTCCGGCACGGGATCGTCGCGCCCGGCAAGCGTGAGCAGGCAGAACTTGATCCGGCCATCGATCCCAGGGAACACCTTCTCCCGGTTCTCGAAGTCGTACAGCGTGGCGAGCCGCCGGTTGGCGACGACGTGTTCGAAGAACCTCCGGGTCGAGTGGTCGGTGGCGATCCCCGTGGGCACGATGAGTCCGGCGCGTCCACGGGCGTTCGTCAGATGCAGAAACGTCTCCGCAAAGAGCGCGTAGCTGTTGAGCTTGCCGTAGTTGCCCAGTGAGTATCGACCGCTACCCCGGCAGTACTGGTTCCGGGCATCGAACCCATGAAGGGTGCGCCTGTAATCCTCCCAAAGCCCCGGATTGCCTTTTTTCAGTGCGGTGATCGCACGCTTTCTGTTAGCACCGGCCAGAGCCGCGATACTTGGCGCGCGACTGGAAAAGAACTCGACCTCGTTGAGTTGGGAGACTTCCCACGGCGGATTGCCGAGCACGGCGTCGAACCCGCCGTCCTGCATGATTTCGGGGAACGCGAGGTGCCAGTGCAGGAATCGGTGCCGGAGGGATAGCTTGCGGGCTTCGGGTTCGACTCCCACCCGGCCGGGCGTGCCCGACCCACCTCGTTGCAGGTCGTCGGAGACGGGCACGGTTCTGGCGGTGCCGTGCGTCTTGGAAGCGAAGAACGCGCCGGCGAACAGATCCGCCTTGAGCGCTTCCCTGGCATGGTCCACTTGCGACAGGATCGCCTTCCACGCGGAGCGCTTGGCCTCCACGTCATCGAGCGTCTCCTCCGGCATCGCGTCCAGATCAATGCTCGTTATCGCGACTTCGAGCATGGCTTCCTCGTCGAGGAACAGGTCGCCTTGCCCCCCTGAATGGTTCCTCTTCTTGAGGTCCTTGCACACTCCCTTGTCGTCGCCCGTAAGAGGCTTGTATGCGGCGGCCGGGATCCCATCGCCGAGGATCTCCGGATCGAGGATGCCGATCAGGCTGTCGCCCAGTGCGATGTGGGAATCGAGGAACGTGAGCGGCTTGCCCGGCTCGATGGTCTCGATCCAGAGCGCGGTCTTGCAGAGTTCGACCGCGAGTGGATTCCGGTCAACGCCGTAGACGCAGTGCCGGACGACTTCGCGGAGCGCGTGTCGGCGAGCAGCCTCGTCATACCCGTCGTCGTCGGCTTCGATGCGCGCGATCTCGGCGGCGAGCCGCCGCGCCGCGGCCAGGAGGAAATGGCCCGATCCGCAGGCCGGATCGATGACGCGCATGCGGAGAATCGCGGCGGAAGGGTCTTCGGGGTACTCGCCGATCGTCCGCTTGATGACGGGGTCGAGCGTGGACCTTACGAGTTCGCCCACGAGGCTCGGCGGCGTGTAGTAGGAGCCACTCAGCTTTCGGGCGGATCCCCTCGCCTTCCTGTTCTCGTGCTCGTCGCCGCCGAACGCGAACCGCCACGGGGAGGCGTGCACGTCGATGACGGGGTGGAGTTCGAGCAGGCTCTCGTAGACGGACCCGAGTTCCTCGGTGTCCATGTCCCGGTAGTTGATGCGGGCGAGGCTCTTCCCCGCAAGCGACGGGAAATACCCGAGCGTGCGGATGGCCTCAAGCAGATGCTTGTTCGCGATCGCCGCTTGGTCGAGGTCGTGGCATTGCTCATCCCGGAACAGGCCGCCGAGGGCCGGAAGGCCGAGTCCCGGCGCTCCCTGGGCAAGCGCCCGGAACGTGACTTGGAGACCCTGCCAGAGGTCGGAGTTCCGGTCGTAGTGCCGCCGACGCAGGGCGCGTTCGCGAAGCCGCGCGAGTGCGTAGCCTTCCTTGTACACGCCGCGCTCGAGGTTGCCGGCCTCCGGCGCGTGTAGCAACCCGCGCTCCTCGGCCGCGAACAGGAAGAGCAGCCGGTAGACGAGCCGGAGCAGCTGCTCGTAGTAGTCGTCAGGCGACAGCGTGCCGCCGTCGATGGCTCCGCGCAGTTCGCGGTTGTCGGGGTGTTCGAGGAACCCGTTTCCGAGCCGCCGGAGCGCGGCGGTCACGCCGTCCCGAAGGTTCTCGCGCGCCCGTTCGCCGGTCTCGTGCGCCTTGGCCCGCCACGTTTCGATGATGCAGTTCGACGGGTTGTCGTCGGCGGGCACGAACCGGCTGGCGTGGGCCGAGAGCCAGAGGGCCGCGAAGTCGGGATAGAGTTCCTCGGCGAAGATCAGGTCGAGGTCGGCCTCGATGTAGGACGGGCGCGTGAGGCTCGGGTTGTCGCGGAGGATCCGGATTCTGGACCCGTTCGAGACCATACCCCAGAGCGCGCCGGCCTCGGCGTTCAGGTACTCCTGCATCATGCCGTGCGGTGCCGGACGGCGGCCGTTGCCGCCGAGGCGCGGATCCGGCTTGTCCAAGTCGAAATCATGTGTCAGGAGCAGCAGCGGGACCGCGCCGCCGCACGCGCGGTGCGTGAGCTTGAAGACCCGCTCATCGAGCTCGACGCTGCCGGCCGTCGCCAGGCCCTCGTACCCGAACGATCGGAGCAGCGGAACCAGCCAGTCGTCCACCCCCACGCGGGACGGGCGGAGGCCCGTGCGGGGGCGGCGTTCGGCGTACCGCGCGTGGAGATCGTTGCCGATCATCCAGTACCGGGCGATCTCGTCCTTGATCGACAGCGATTTCGAGAGCCCGTAGTCCGCGCCGCTCTGGCGGGGCGCGGAAAGGGCGGCCACTTCGGTGAGGAACTCGGGCGGCAGGATCCCGCCTTCGACCTTGAGCGCCGTGAAGCCCCCGCCGTTCCGCCCGCGCGCCATCGTCAGATCCTTGCCATGGGCAGGAGGACGTAGACGCCGATCATGTCAACGGGCAGGGCCGGAATCACGTTGTAGCGCTCGCCCCTTACGCCGCTGGCGTCGCGGATCCGGCGATGATCCGCGAGGAGTTCCCGAGCCCGCTCGCGGGCAAGCCGCTCGAAGGTCGGTTTGAGCGCGGGCAGACTGTCGAGCGCTTGACGGACCAGATGCGACTTCTGGCCGTCCGGCATGTTGCGGCCAGGTTCGAGCGCGAGGAGCGACAGCGCTTCGTCCTCGGCCAGGAGTTCCGGCGTGCCGCTCCCCCGCACGGCGACGCCCAGGCATTCCTCGGCGAGGAGCGACTTGATGGGATGGTATCCGTTCGGTCCGCGCCGTTCGACCTGAAGATGGCTCCGCAGCCGGAGCAGGTAGAGGGCCGTGCGTTTCTCTATGCCTCGAACGAACGCGGCGGCCGACCGCGCCCCGACATCCGGCTCCATCCCGTATGGGAGCGATGTTTCGGCCACCACCCCGGCCCGTACGCGGGGCTGGCTCGGAGCCGCTCCCGCCAGCGCCTCCTCGGCCACATGGTCGGCGAGAACCGAGACGAGCGGATGCGCCCGGTGAATAAAGACGGTGCCGCCCGCTGCGCTCGAATCGAACGCGATCTTCGCGCCCTCGTCGAACCCGATGCCGTCGAGCCGGTCCTGGAGCGGCTTCGGCAGATGGGGCACCGGAAGCCGCCAATACCCGTTGCGCCGGTCGAGCGGGGCTCCCAGCCGTTCGGCGGACAGTCGCACAAACCGTCTCACATCCTCCTGTCCCCCGAGCACGGAGACGGCCTTCTTCCATTCGGGCCACACGTCCTCCGGCTTCAGACGCCGCTGGGCAAACACGGTACGCGTCGCCTTGTCGGCAGCCGCCTTCCAAGCGGTATCCACCTCTTTTTCGGTCTGGCCGAGCTCGAGTTCGGCCTGCCTGGCCCAGGAGTCGGGGTCCCCGTGGAGGAGCACGGCCCGCATGATCGCGTCCACGACCTTGTTGTTGTCCGACGGCATGGGCACGGACACGCCGAGTTCCCTTCGGATCTTCTCGGCCTTGCGGACGATCACGCGGAGGACGGCCCCATCGACCGGGTTGTCGCTGCCGTAGATCATCAGCGCACGCACGACCTTGGACGCCTGCCCGAAGCGGTCGGCGCGGCCCTCGCGTTGTTCGTGGCGCGTCGGATTCCAGGTCAGGTCGTAGTGGACGACGGCGTCGAAGTGATTCTGTAGGTTGACGCCCTCCGACAGGCAGTCGGTCGCCACCAGGACCGGCGTCACGTCGTCGTCGAGTTCGCCCAGCGCCTCGATGCGCTCCGCGCGCTGGTCGGGTGTCAGTTCCCCGGTGACGACGAGCGCCTGCGTGCGTCTGCCCTTGACCCTCATCCTCGCGAGGTACTCGTGAAGATAGTGGGCCGTGGCGATGAAGCGGCAGAAGATCACCGGCGCAAACCCGTTGCCGACCAGCCCCCGGACCTCGTGGATCAGGACCTTCAGCTTGGGGTCCCTCGACGGGCCGCGTAGCGCGTCCGCCTCGCCGATCAGCCTCAGCAGATCTTCGCTCCCCTCGGGGTCTTCCACCGTGCCCGCCGGGGCGCTCTCGGTCAGCACGAGAAGGTCCTCGGCGGCCTCGTCCATGACCGCTTCCCGTCCCGCCCGGTCGAGCTTGGCCAGTTGCGCCTTCTCGGTCTCGGCGACGGAGGCTTCGAGGCGTGTCCTGAGCGCGAGCGATGCGGCCGCGGGGCTCGACGACGCGCACCGGAGAAGCGCGAGGGCCGCCCACCACGACATGCGCTGTTCGACCTTGGTCCCGTCTTCCGCGCGCCTCACCATCGTCCTCGCGTAGGCCAGCACGTGCCGGACGAGGCGGCCCCAGCCGCCCGACAGGCGGTAGGTGGCCTCCCGGTTCTCTCGCACCGGGAAACGCGTGTCATCCCTCCACTCGGCGATGTCGCCCCGACGGCGCTGGACGAAGTGCCGGGAGAGCTCCTCGCGGAGCGCGCGGCGGGTCTCCCCCTCCGGCGTCTCCACAAGCTCCGCGAACCTCGGATCCAGCAGGCCGAGGAGGTTGTGGAAGGCGGTGTCGTCGCCCGAGTGCGGGGTCGCGGTCAGCAGGACCATGCCGCGCCGGGGCTCGCTCCCGGCGAGCCCCTCGAGAAGCTGGTAGCGCTGGTGGCGCGTGGTCGTGTTCGCCCGCACGCAGGTGTGCGCCTCGTCCACGATCACGAGCTCGGGACACGCGCGCAGGAAGTCGCTCCGCCGCCGGTCCGATTTGATGTAGTCGAGCGACACCACGGTGAAGGGGTAGACCTCGAACACCGATTCGTCGGGCCGGAGTCCGCGCTCGAGCCGGGTCGCGGTGCCGGTGCGGACGACCACGGCGTCGATATTGAATTTCTCCGCGAGTTCGGCCTGCCACTGCTCGCAGAGATGCGGCGGACAGATGACCGTGAGCCGTTCGATCTCGCCCCGGTCGAGAAGCTCGCGGGCGATCAGGCCGGCCTCGATCGTCTTGCCGATCCCCACGTCGTCCGCGACCAGGAGGCGGATCGGGTCGAGCTTGAGCGCCATGAGCAGCGGCACCAGCTGGTAGGTCCGCGGCTCGACGTTCAGGTTGCCGAAGCTCCGGAACGGACCCGCCCCGGCCCGCAGCTTGAGGCGGAGCGCGTCGCGGAGCAGGAGCGCCGCCGCCAGCGAACCCGGCGCGTCGGGGTCTGGGGGCGCGAACGTGGCAGGCACGGGCCGCTCGGGTTCGAGCGGCAGGTAGATGAGCGTCGCATCGGTCTCGGCGCCTCCGAGCGGCCGGAGCCGCAAGAGATCGTCTCGGGTCTCCGGCAGGACCACCCACTCCCGTCCGCGCGCACGGACGAGATCGCCCGGCTTGAACGCGGGACGCGGTTCCGATTCCGACACGCCCGCCCCCGTCAGCCCGCCGGGGACGCGCCCGGGCCGAAGACCCAGGCGTAGTCTCGCACGATCCGCTCCCACTCCATCCGGTCCGTACCGAAGCGCAGAACCGTGTAGCCCGCGTCCTCGAGCCTTCGCGTCAATTCCCGGTCCATGCGCCGCCTGCGCTTTCCGTCGTGGTGGGGTCCGTCGATGTAGACCAGCGTCTGGTGGTCGGTGTACGCGAAGTCGGGCCGCGTACCGAACTCCTCAAGATAAGGCTGTGCCTTGTCGGGTCGCCGGTACTCGCCGAGGCTGATGAAGGTGAGCCATCCCTTCTCCAGCGAGGAACCGGAGAAGGCCTCCATCTCGGCCATGGTGTCGCCGCCGCCAGCGGAACGCGTGGTTTCCGCAAGCTTGCCGCGCGCCAGCCGGCACAGAAGATCGAGCAACTCGGGGTCCCGGCGGTCGATCAGCCGATGGTCCGGCTGGTTGTAGTAGCTGAGCAGACAGCGGTAGCAGCCGGCCTCGCACTCGTCATCCCCGTTGACCGGATCGCCAGTTCCATCCCAGTCGCCGGTGGCCGGGGTGTAGTGGCAGACTTCGAGCGCCTTCCGGGCAATCCGCGACACCGCGCCGGGATCGCCCGCCACGCGGGTGAGCACGCCCGCGCCGCCTTCGGCCGCTTCGTAGAACAGGATTCTGTTACGGCTCTCCGCGTCGGGCAGCGGCTCTGCGGCGAGTTCGGCCTCCTCGAGCTGGAACTCCTGCTCGATACCCCGCTTGAGGGCGTGCTGGAGCGACACCATCGCGCGCTCGGATAGATCGACCGCCGGACGGAGGATCAGCACGTTGCGCGTGTCCTGCACGAACGGCGTGACGCGCTGGACGGTCTTGCCCTTCGCGACATTGTCATCCTCCGCGTCCGTCGGCGCCTGGGCGTCCCGGGTCCACTCGCCGGTCGTGGCGTCCAAGCTGAACCCGTAGACGGACATCTCCCTTCTCCTCCGCCATCCCAGGTTGATGCGCCAGAGCGTGGCCGCCGGGCCATACTGGAGCTCGAGCAGCGTGTCGCCGCCGTGTGTGATGGCGGCCTCGGTAACGCGCGCCCGCCCGTTCTCCTCACTGAAGCGAAGCGTCGAAACCATCTCGTAGCCCTGGCGCTGGCGCTCCTCCTCGTCCGAAGTGATGCGGTTCGCCCTCCGGGCCGACACCTGTTCAATGCGATAGAGGTTCAGAATCGCGCGCCCGCCGTCGATCAGCGCGTCGCAACTGACGCAGCGCTCGAACTCCTTCTGGTTCCCGAAGTGCCCGTAGCCGCAGGACCCGCAGATCCGCGCGGCATCCACCGGCAGCCTGGCCGAGGCCGTCGCCGCCGACTCCTCTCCGATCGTGAGGATGACACGCCGAACGCGGTAGGTGCTGCCCTCGTGATAGATGATCGACTGCGGGCCGAACTCGGTCAGCCCGAGGAAGCGAGGGCGGCTCAAGAACGAATCGCGCGCGACCTTCCGGGGGCGGCCCGGGATGAACGCCATGAGCGGGAGACGCGGGAAGTTGTAGCCGGGCAGGAACCCCTGGGACGCCAAGTAGCGGTAGGTTTGGAAGTCGGAGTTCTTTGCCGCCCGCGTGCCGAGAAGCAGGTTCTGCTGCGTGTAGGCCTCGTCGTACCGGACCTTCGCCTCCTTGCGCTCCCTCTCGGTCGCCGCGGCGTTGTTTATGACTTCGTTGGCAAACCTGATCTGGCTCGCCGTCGCCCGGAAGAGCGAACGCCACCGGCCGAAGGACTCGTCGAACCTGCGCTCGGCCGAGTTCATGGCGCTCCCGAGCCAGGTGTCCGTGTACCACGGGGCGGCGTGCTCTGAGAGGTCCGCATCGAGCGTCCCGAGGATGCGCTTCGCCCGCCGTGCCGCCTCGCGGACGGCCCGGCCCGAACCTACTTGGGCCGCCGTCTCCGCGTTCAGGGGCAGGGTTGCGGGCTGTTCGCGGTCGAGCACCTCGCTTACCGTCGAGGGGAGCCCCACCCGCGTTTCGGCCAGCCAGACGGCCTGCAGGTGACTTCGGATCAGATCCTCGTTCGCGAGATCGATGTTCGGCGGCCTGACCGCGCCCGCCACCATCCGGTTCGGACCGGAGAAGAAGTACTGGTCGTGCGGCGACCGGGCCGCGCAGTAGGTCACGACGAGTGCGGGCTGCCCGCTCCGGCCCGCGCGTCCGCTCCGCTGGGCATAGTTGGCCGGCGTCGGCGGCACGTTGCGCATGTAGACGGTGTTGAGCGTCGAGATGTCCACGCCGAGTTCCATCGTCGGCGAACAGAAGAGGATGGGAAGACCTACGGGCGGGGCTGAGCGGTCCATGCCCTTGCGGAAGCGGACCTCGCGTTCTTCCCGGTCCTCGGCGTCGACTTGCGCCGTGTGCTCGCGCGCCTCGAGTCGGTGGAACAGGCGGTCCTCGTCGGTCAGGAGCCCCGCCACGTTCCGGTACAGCTCGCGGTAGAACGGGTTCGCGGCATCTCCGCCGCCCGCGTCTTCCCCTCCGTCCGCGGCGCGCCATTCGAGCACCGCGCCATCGATGCGGTATCCCGCCCGCCCGCCGCCGAGGTCGGAGCGCTCGACGTAGCCATAGGTGGTCAGCACCCGGAGAACGTCGTCGATCACTGCGTTGTAGGTGTCCTCGTCGAACTTCTCGGGGTAATACGGGTTGCCGCGCCCCCAGTACGCCGTGGACTTCAGTTTCCGGCCGAAGGCGGAGCGGTGGGAGACGTGGTGGAGCCGGTACACCGGGCGGCGGCCCCGCGTGCTCGGGCGCGGCACCATGAACGCGTGCGCGAACAGGTTCTCGTCCTCCGAGAGACCCCACGGCTCCCTCAGTTCGTTGTAGCTCCGGTTGCGCATCCGCTCCTGGAACTCGGGATCGAGGTAGATCGTCTTGATGCAGAGCGCCTTGCGCATGCGCTCCAGCAGGTCACGGACGAGCCGGATCCGTTGTTCGGGCGTGATCGACCCGAGGAGCGGGTGCCCGCCGAGCCATTCCTCCTCGTCCGCGCAGCAGGCTTGCAGTTCCCGGTACTCGATCCCCAGCAGCCCGAGTTGCTCGATGTTCGGGTTGGTGATGCGCCATCCGCGTTGCAGGTCGAAGTAGAGCCGGTAGCCGAGCACGTCCCGGAGCGCCTTGCGCGTGTTCTCCGCCCTGATGCCCTTGGCGTGCGGGTTGGCCGCGTAGTCCGCAGGGTCCAGATGCAGGTGGGCGAGCACCCTCTGCGTCAGCACGTCGTCCCTCAGAGGCTCGCCCCGCGCACCTCGCAGCGCGGCCAGGAGCGCGCCGCGCAGCAACAGAATCTGGATGAAGTCGTTGAAGTGGCCGGCCTGTAGGCTCGCGTCCTGACGATTGTCGGTGAACGCCAGCAGCTTCTTCGCCCGCTCGTCGAGGCCGGTTCCCATCAGGTGCTTGAGCGCCGCCACCGCCAAGACGGTGGTCGCGGAACTGCGGCCCTCGCTCGACAGGCCCGAGAGCTTGGTGAACTCGCTCCGGACCGTCCCGTCATACCGGGCCTCGCAGCCCGGGGCGAGGCAGAAGCGGAACGCGCCGGGGATGAAGTGGACCGGCAGGCCGCCCGCGCCGACGCGGCCGTCCGCATCGACGCTGACTCGGCGGGGCCGGATCTTGCGGAAATGGGGCTTCAGCCGGGCCTCGTTCCCGCCGAACACCAGCCAGTCCTCCGGATACCGACTCTCGATGTCCGCCGGGTCGAACACCCCGTCCGGATCGGGCATGAGGTATCCGTACAGGACATCATCCTCCTCGTTGGACCGCTCGGCCAAGTCGCGCGGATGGAACTCGCGCGGCGTGCTCGCCGCCATGTGTGCCCAGACGGGGATGTATTCCTGACCGCACCGGCGGCAGAAGCAGAGCGAATACAGCGGCCGGTTGCGGTCTCCCGGCTTGTAGCGCTGGCCCTGAAGGGTGAGATACCGTTCACCGGGCGCGTCGAGGGTCGAGTACACGTTCCACGCGCCGCTGATGAACTGGTGGAGCCGGAACGCGAACAGGCTGCGGCCGCTCTCGTCCCGGCTCCGGTGGGCCGCCAGCAGGAACTCGGCGAGGCGCCTCCGGCAACGCTCCACGCCGATGCCCGTGTCTTCCGCAAGGCGCTCCGACGCCTGAACCACGTCGAGCGGCCGCGTGATGCGGACGAGCCCTCCGTCCCGCTCCTCCAGACCGAGCCGGTGTTCGATCCATGCCGCGAGCGGATGCGCGGCCAACTCGCCATGGGCGTGATTCGCCGGCACGCCCTCCTCCACCGCACGCCTGAGCCGCGCACCGGTCGCCACCGCGTCCCGGTCGGTGACGGGCCTGAGCGTCTCCATCACCACGTTCGCCGGATCGACCCCGGCGCCGAACAGCCGAGTCGCGACGCGGGCCACGGCCGCGTTGCGCGACTCGGCGGACCCTTCCGAGGCCATGGTCGCGGACGTTCCTATGCAAAGCAGACGGTCGTTGAACCGCTCGCGAACGCGGCGGACGAGCATGGCGACATCGGCCCCCTGCCGCCCCCGGTAGGTGTGCAGCTCGTCGAGGACCAGGAACCTCAGCCCCGCCGCATGGCGGCGCACGGCGCTGTCGGTCTCCTGGAACCGCGTCATGATGAGTTCGAGCATGACGTAGTTCGTCAGAAGGATGTCCGGCGGGTTCTTCGCGATCCGCTCGCGCTCCTCGTGCGACTCCTGACCCGTGTAGCGGGCGAAGGTGACCGGTTCGCGTCCCTCCCCGTAACCGAGCCGGAGATACCGCTCGAGTTCCTCGCGCTGGCTGTTGCAGAGCGCGTTCATCGGATAGACAACGATCGCGGTGATCCCTTTGCGTCCATCGCGTGCCCGCCGCCTGAGCACGTCGTCCACGATGGGGATGAAGTAGGCCAGCGACTTGCCGGACCCCGTGCCGGTAGTGAGCACGATGCTCTCGCCTCGTTTCGCGATCCCGATGGCGTCGGCCTGGTGCCGGTACAGGCGAAGAGGCTTGCCATCCGCGTCCTCCCGGCTCTTCAGCCGGAAGATGTTCGCGCACTCGTCGTGAAGGGTGCCGTCGGAGACGAGTTCGTCTATCGAGCCGCCGGGCTCAAAGCTCGGGTTCAACTGGATGAGTGGCGCCGGCCAGAAGTGGCCGGCAGCGTAGGCCGCATCGACCTCCCGCGACACATCCTCCGCGCGGATGCGCGTGAAGCTGCGGGAGAAGCGCTCGTACTCGGCTACGAGCTCGTCGCGGAATGCGAAGACATCCACGTCGCGGCGCTACCGGCCCGTCGCTTGCGGAGCGTTGGCCCTCTCCTCGATGGCTTCGCACCGCTCCATGACCGTGCCAAACGGTTCGTCCAGGTCCAGCAGCATCCCCGTTGAGAGCATGCTGGCGTAGTCTTCGGCAAGCGCGCCCAGGGCGCTTCCCGAGGGAACGAGCCTGAGGTTGCCCGACACGGCGGAGTGGTAGTCGATCCGCTGGCGGTTGGAATCGTTCTCGCGGAAAAACATCGCCTTGTGCCGCGCGACCGACAGCGCGAGCTCGCGATCCTCAAGAGCACGGGCCGCGATGCCGGCCTCGTCGAGGCGCATGAGGTCGTGCCAGTGCCTCGACCATCGCTCGCCGCGGACGCGCTCCTGGAGGCAGTAGACGTGCATCGAGGTCGCCTTCTCCCAGAACGTGCGCTCCGGCAGCATCACGGCTGGCCGGGCTTCTGGAAACGCGAGGCCGGGAAGATGCGCGGCGGCGTCACAAACGACCGTACGAACCTCATGAGGTTCGCCGGTGGACCGGGCCCCAAAGTCGACCTGCACATCGGGCCGCATGGGTCCGAGCGGCACGAAAAGCGGTTCGTAGGCAACGTAGAGCCGCTCGGCCTCCGCACGGACTCGCGCCGGGAATCCGGTTCGCTCGAGCTCTCCCGCGACGAGCGGGCGCGCCACCTCGCGAACCCACTCGGCAAGGCGGGGCCGGATCGCGCGCGTCCAACGCCGCTCCTGGCTGCGCGTCGGTGGTAGCGCCTCGTCGTCGCCGCCCGCAACCAGTTCCGGCGCGAAGCCTCGGATGTCGTAGGTGATGTCGATGTCCTCGGAGAACCGCCGGATTGCCTTCCACACCTTGGACAGGGACGTGCCGCCCTTGAACACCAGATGTCTTCCGAACGGCGCCTCGAACAGAACCCGCAGGGTTGCCACGACCCAGGTGTCCTTCTCCAAGAGGTAGGTTCTCTGACGGGTGTGCTCCGCGGCGACCTGAAGGGCTTCGCGTCTTTCATCCCCAGTCAGGGATTGGTATGTGCCATCAGCCATGTCAGAGGCGTCTGCTCAGGGGTTCGGCCATCCATCCGGGCATGAGGGCCTGCACGGCGGACAGGTCGCTCAGGTCTTCCTTGGAGAGCACGGGAAACACGGCGTCAAGGCTTTGCTCAACCTCCCGCGGACCAAGCCACGCAATGGCCCGGATGACGGTGCCCGCAGTCTGGTACGGTGCAGACAGCATCCACGCGGGAGCGTGTCGCAACTCCACCGGGTGCCTACCGACGTGAAGCAACCGGTCGCGACCGGAAGTGAGATAGACGGATCGCACTGGGTTCTGCGTGGTAAGCCCAAGCCAGTTCGCCGCGTCGCCTCCATTCGGGACGATCACATCACCCCAAAGTTCGGACAGGGAATCCAGCACTTTGTCCAGACTCGGCGCCCGAAGCCCGAATCGGGTCTGGATCGGACGCATGTAGACGCCGAGGTAGATCCGCATGAGTCGCCCCGAACCGGCCAGGCGTGAGAGCGCCCGGTTCACGGCAGTCCGGCTCCCAAGGTGCAAGAGGTCATTCGCCTGTATCGGCGCGGCCTCCGGCTGGGCCTCGGCGTGCTCCATGATCCGCTCGGTCAGGCTCTTCATCGCTTCATTTCTCTCGGTCAGAACTCCGTCAACCAGGGTAACCGCCCCCTCACGGGGAGCATGTACACTCAAAGATAACCGGCGGCACGAAGCACCGCCTCGTCCGGCGTGATTCCACGAGCCGTGGGAATAGGGGGGCATGTCCTCCCCCTACAGCTTCCTGGAGACCCAGACGGCCCGTCCGACGATTCTGACCTCCTCGGCGGCGCACTCGTGGCCGCCGTATTCGGGGTTGAGCGACTTGAGGATCACGCGGGAGGGGTCGGAGTGCGGCACGTGCTCGATCCGCTTCGCGACGAGCGCGATGCCGTCCCAGATCAGGAAGATCCCCGGTGGCGAGAGCGCCGTCCGGCTCACGTCGATCATGAAGTGGTCGCCGCTTGAGAGCAGCGGCTCCATCGAGTCTCCGTCGACCTCGATCATCCACAGGTCGCCGGGATCGGCCCGGAGCCGGTGGCGGATGAACGAGTCGGCGAACAGCCACCCCTCGCCCGTCTCCCGCAGGTCGCCGTTCCAGGCCTCCGCACCCGGCTCCAACCTGACATCGGCTTCCGGAATGACGCTGTAGCCCTGCGGCGCGGCGTAGGCGTCCGAGGGCGGCGGCCGCCTGGCGTGCGTCGAGAGCCGGTAGCTGCGGCCGTGCTTGAGGAGCTCGGGCTGGCAGCCCAGATGCTCGGCCAGGATCTCGCGGTCGTCCTCGGCGAGGATCTTCGGAACGCCCCGGTGGATGAACTGTTGCAGATAGGCGGCGTTCCGGC
Organism: Pseudomonadales bacterium; assembly: GCA_022825925.1. Taxonomy (GTDB): domain Bacteria; phylum Pseudomonadota; class Gammaproteobacteria; order Pseudomonadales; family Azotimanducaceae; genus VXNE01. Next base: position 13,974 of record JAJDVW010000094.1, read on the forward strand.
CCATGGCGAGCGAAGCGGTGATCATGGTCGAGCCCTTCGCCTTCAGCAGCCTGAGTAGACGGCGGCGCACCGGGTCCAGCGGCTTGGCGTCCTTCCTCTTCTTGCCCTCCATGGGGTTGGAATAACCCCGCTTCCGGCCGGTTCCGCAAGTCGGACGGGAACCCCACCGGGCCGGCGGTGCGGTCCGCGGCATGGGAGGCGGACACGTGCCCGACCCCGCCGTTCGAATCCGGCTGCCCGCCGTGTCCCGGCCCGCGATGTACGACGGACTTTGCCGGAGGACCCGCTTCTCCGGTCCTCCGTTCCGGCCACTCCGGCCGTGTTCCGCCCCACCTGCGCCGACCGGTGTGGCCGAGCCTCGCGTCGCAGCCCCGGGAGGTCCAACGGGGGTGTTTCGCCGCGCCACTGGCGGAGCCTTCCGGAAAGGCTGACCCAACATGACCCATCATGCTACACCATAACCACTTAGCGAATTTGCCCGCAGTTGACGTTCCCGAAAACACGTTTTCACCGTTATGGGCATCGAGGCGGATGGAACGGCGGTCAAGGCAACGCTGGAGGAACTATTCAACTCGCGGCTGAACGCGTTTCTGGAATGCCCGCGCCCGAGGCCCGGGCCATTGGGTTTGAGGGCACTGGGCAACCCGGGGACTCCGCGCCCGACCGAGGCCGGACGTCCGCCGTCGCTCAGGAGGGCGGACCGGGTTCCGCCGTTCATCGACAGCCACAAACGGGAGACGGTCGGTGCCCGGGATCCTCCCCCTCGCCCTTCGCAGCGGACGCCATGAACGCGAAGGGGGAGCAAGAACAGGAGGAGAACCATGACCAAGAACCGCGAACAGAAGATGGGACCGCCGACCCGCTTCCTGCGCATGTCGGAAGTACAGGCTCGGACCGGCCTCTCGCGAAGCACGATCCGAAGGT
>JAJDVW010000145.1 GCA_022825925.1 Pseudomonadales bacterium
ACAGGGCTTCGCGGCAACCCGGATACCCTCCTCGGCGGGAACAACCGCTATACCCATGCCGTGATGTAATCGTTAGCCGAAAGCACATGCCCGATAGTCAACAGTATCGCCCGACACAGTAAATCGGTGAGCGATCCGGGCTAAGTACTGGCACGAGAGCACGAGTACGACGGCGCTCCAAAGCGCGAGGAACATCCAAGGCAGCACAGCCTCGGCCTGGGTCAGCCGAAAATACCGGCGCTTGTTGTCGCCCTTGCCTAGGAACTCCCATTCCAACCGAAAGAAAGGGTAGGCAAGTCGCTCCTCAAGATCCTGTAATGTACTCAACTTGCCCCTGTTGAGTTGCCGGTATGATCGAATGACAAGCAACCAAGAGATAGACAGCGCGGTTCCCACTAGACCGACCACGATCACGACAAGGTCACTCCGCAGGTCACCAGCGCCGAAACGAAACAGTGCAGCCAAGAACAGGACCGAGGCCAGAAGCAAGCTGGCATACAGCCGGTTGGCGCCCTCGCGGCGCTGACTCACACGATCAGCGAGTTCGGCGTGCAGTCGGTACATCTCGAGCAGCTCCCTGCGTTCTATGTCCTCCATCAAGAGACTTTCCGAATAGCCCCCACGATGCTCTCCGTGTTCCATCCGACTACTACGGTGGCCGCATCTCGGACCGTCGTCGACATATTGGTGTTGCCGCGTGGCCTGATCGCTATGATTGGTTTTGCTTCCTGGAAGCCAGTCTGCGCCAAGCCGATCTCCTCATCGATCCACTTACTGTAAGTGGCGTAGACGCCACCGAGAACCAACATCACGCCGCATGGTGCCATCTGCTGCCTGATCGCCGCCTTGAGGGCCTTGGCGGACCGCGCGTTGTGGATCGGGTCATCGCGTGGTACCGAGTAGTCCTTGAATGCGAAGTAGCGCCGCCTGCGAAGCAGCGCCATGAGCCTATCGTAGGCGTCCGAATACGCCCATGAATGACTAATGAACAGGTTGTGTGTCTTCATCTTCGATGGAGCAGCCTCTTCAAGTTCGGCCAAGTCCAAGGTTCCATTGCGTCGGTGGACCTCGCGTTCCGGGGCTTACTACACGTCTGCCGACTGCGCCCGGCCAAAAGAAAGTAGGACTTTCCCTCTTCGTGCGTGAGCGACATCTCAGCTTCCACCCCCTTGGCGGAGTGCGTATTGGCGCTACAGATAAAGACCACGACATCGGCCCGGCGAATGCGCGTCCTGACCTGTCTCTTCCAATCGCCGTTCCTCCATCACGGTGCGGATGTTGGCATTGCCTTTGTGAATGTCCACGAAGAGCGGACTCGGGACCTCCCAGCCGGGGTAGGTTCGCAGTCGCGGGACGAACCCCTTGGTCCACAGGAAACCGCGTCGATTAGTGATCGGTAACGCCGTCCCGCGTAGAGGCGGCATCTCCCGTTGCGTGTACAGCTTGAGTCCGTTGCCGTGTGTGATGCGTACGCCCACTAGGTTAGTCCCCTTCGGGACGGCGGAAACGAAACCCTGCCATTCAGCGTCATCAAAACGCTTGCGACCGTGGATGAAAAGCTCAGCCGGGGCCTCTCCATGGTTCTTCCGGTAGGAGTCGACTACAAGGGACATCAGCTCGGCTGCGTTCTCGCGGTTCAGGTGGAACTCTCTACGGTCCTCAGAGTACCAGGGACCGACAGCCCCTCGGAACACGAGGCCATCGCCGGAGTCCAGGAACATCTGCGCGCCGCAACAGGCATTGCCGCTATCGGGGTCCGTGTCGTGCCGCTTGAAGACGAGGCCGACGTAGCAAACGCCGGGTCGGACGCGAGCCTGACGCCATGGCCGGCCGCTAGCCTTGAAAAACGCCGTCGTACACAGGTTCCATGCGACCGTGGCTGGGTCCTCCAATGCACGCCCGCCTCTGGTTCCTTCCGGTGGTTGTACAAGAGTGGTCTCGCGTACGATCTGAACGACTGCCTTGGTGTCAAGTAGTCGAGCCTTCATCTGATGATGAAAGTTCCGTTCGTAGCGGTACATCTGCGCGGCTTCGACATCCTCGGAGAACAGGGAGCCTTCGCCCAGTATGGTCCGTGCGGTCGCCGCGTTGAGGTACTGATCTCCAGCTATGCGCTCGTCGGTAGGGACCGACGACTGGGGCCTTCCATAACGGTAAAGGTCCTCTGGTATGACTACGAACCACACTGACGGCGGCGCCTCGCTCTCGCGCAAATGCCGGCGGATGGGGTCGGCGAACAGCTCGACGGTCTTGTATACGGCTTCATGCGGATCAGAAATCCGGATAGTGTCGTGCACCGCCTTTTCGCTCAGGGCAACGGCCGCCAGCGGTCCGGTTGGCCACTGCGCGCCGAAAACTGCCTGGAAGCCCGGCCAGCCTACGTGATGGCTACGATCGGCTGCCTTCGGCGGGATGTAGCCTCGGATGGTAGATGTCCAGATCCTGTATTGCGAGAGTCCGTGAGGCGTGCCGACAACGCCGATGCGCATCTCGGCGGGATTGGCCGTGTCCTCCACGGGCCCGAACAGGAATAGGCCATCCTTCGGGTTCTCGGTGGCCTGACCATGACCGAAGAGCAACTTCGGCTCTTCGATGTACTCAAGGTCGTAGTCCGCAGCAGGCGAATGCGGTGCACTTCCTTTTGACTTGCGTGTCATGGTTGGCCCTCCCGTTCGTCACTTCCGTTCAGATCTGACACGTCGCGCGGGAGTTCAGATTCCTCGTCCGAGTGTGAGGCGTCATCGTCTTCTACCCACACGGGGGATTGGAGGCGCATCGGAGTAGTGGCCATAGGCAACGCGGCATCCGGGCTGAGCGGGAGTTCGACTTCCTCGGCACCGCCGGCCAGATTGGCTACGAACCCGCGGAGCATGTCGCGCCATCGTGCGTTCCACCAACTCTTGCAGAAGCTCCTCCTCAACAGTTGCGCGCGGCGGCCCTCTAGGGGCTCGCCATCCACGGAAAACACCACGTGGGAGCGCAGCGCGAAATGCCTGGGTTCGGCAATGGTCACTCTGGCCGAGACGCCAAAGTGCCAGTCGACCTTCCTCGCGTCGCTGTGGCCTGCCAGTTGGCGCCGACGCGGCTTCCGATGTTCGTCGACGAAGCGACCCCAGTCCTGCTCGTACAACCCGAGTGGCACGAACCAACAGTCGCCTGTGACGAAACTCCGAGGCAACAGACCGCGGTGTTGCGCGGACATCTCCCACGCCTGGTGGAGCAAGTCGATCAGGATGTTCCGTGCATCGCGGCTGAAGACCTGTGGCACGCCTTCCGCTCCTCGGCCTTCTAGGAAGTCGTCCAGGTCGAGCTTGGCTCGCGGTTGAAGCCCAACGCCTGGTGTGCCGGACATCAGCGCATCGGCGTCGGCGAAGCTGATGGCGAGCCGGTGGAACCTTCGAGCTGGCCACTGGAATCGTTGGAAAGCGCCCTCGATGTCCGATCCCGGCGAGAACGCCGAGAAACAGATTTGCTGTGGCAGCGATCCCAGCTTGAACCAGTTGGAGTACAGCATGTCCGGCTCGTCCCGACGCAGCACGCTGCCGCGTGCCTTGAACGCCAGCCAAGAGGCCATCGCCTCGTTGGTGCGATTTCGGTCTCGCGGCGTCCCGAGTTCCTCTAACGCCGTCAGTACCGCCCTCAGCCCCTCCGTCCAATCGTGCTCGAAGTTGATCGACAATCTCCCGACAAGCTCACTCGGGAACTGGGTTCGTGGAACGCCGTCCACGACGACGGGAAGGACGAATCGCGGATTGCCGAGATCCCGCCCTACCGCGGATGCCAAGGCAAGTTCGTTCAGAACGCCTTCCTTGCGGTGCGACGCTTGAGAGAGCACGACGATCACGACGGCCGCATCGTCTCTGAGAACATCGTCGATGACCGGAGAGATCATCTCTCCGCCGACCAGGGCGAGCAGGTCTGCCCACACCTCGTAGCCAGCACTGGCGAGCCTGCTGCCAAGCCAAGAGGTGAACTCGTTGTCCTCGGGGTTGGCATGGCTGATGAAAACGGTCCGTCGTTCTTCCATACGTCAAGCTCCCTTGGCGAGCGTTTGTCACGTCGGCGCCAAAACACTGGACAGATATACACATTCTTTGTGGTGAATGTCAACTTCAAGGCGGCCAAACTATCAAGGTGGCTAAACCGGCAGGAGGGAGGTCAGGACAGACCCTTCCGACCGCTATCGTTTAGCGGGTGTTTTGCGGATCCCCGGCTCCGAGTCTCGCCGGCCGCGCCGGCAACCGCTCGGAGTCCGCCGGGGAGGAATAGCCGCGAGCCCTAAGTGACGCCCGTGCTTGCGTCAAACGCGACGCTCCGTGCCAGCGCGCCTGCAGCGCGCCCAAGCTCGATTCGGACGGGCGCACGCCCAGTTGTCTATCGCCAGCCGCCATGCCACAGTCCCCCAAGCGAAACGCACCCATGACCGACGCCCCCCAAACCCCCGAATCCGTCCGCCGCCGCCTCGTCGAAGCCCTGAACCTCGACCTCGTGGGTCCATGGGCCGGCCACGCCCTCTCCGACGAGAAACTCCCCGGGTGGATCCGCCCCTCGACGTGGTACCTCACCGGCTTCCTCGTGCCGACGGACGCGCCGGTCGAACAAAGGTCTGACGCGGACGAAGATGACGACCTGGACGCCGTGCCCGAACACGGCGGGCTACCGGAGGAATCCGCCGAGGAACGCAAGGCGGCGAAGCGGAGCCTGTTCCCGTCGTCCATGGGCCTCAGCTTCCTCGTTCCCGAGGACGCTGACACCTTGGCCGTCACGGTCCGATGGGGCGACTACCAACACGAAGCACGCAAGACGGGCGACCCGTCGGGGGATGAGCCCGCCGAACCGTCCATCTGGCGGCGGCGGCCGGCGGAGCGCACGCTGCACGTCGATCTCTCCAAGCCCGGGGACTACGCCGTCCCGGACTCGGGCGGCGGTCTGGTGCTCCATGTGGTCGAGCGGCGTATCAGGACGGAGAGCCTGACGGACATCCCGGCGGGTACGCGGTCGGTCTCGCTGTTCCTCGTCAACCGGCGTCCGCCCAACGCCGAAGAGGCGAACTTCGCCTATGCCTTCCAGGCCGAAATCGAAGTGCGTAGCGCGCGAGGTTTCGTGCCGCGTCCGGACCCGCGTCGGGCGCGGAACGGAGATTGGGATGCCGACGTGGCGGATCTCCACTACGCTGACACGCCGGAATACGCGGTCGGGCATGGCGTCTCGGCGGATTGGGAGGTGGCGGAGGGCGCCTGTCGCATGCTTCGCACCACCTGGATTCCGCAGGCCCACGTGGCCAAGACGGAAACGGTGGACAGGCCGGACGTGGTGCTGGTCATGGATGCCCTCGGCGCCCTTCAGGACGGCCCGGCAGCCACCGGCGCCCTGACGCCGCTGGTGCGCGACTACCGCGCCTGGATCGACGCTCGCCGCGAGCAAGTCGCCGGCCTCGAGGGCGCACGGCAGGAGACAGGCGAGGAGATGCTGCGCCGCGCCGGCCTTGCGGCGGACCGGATCGAAGGCGGCATCGCGGTGCTCTCACGGGATGCCGAGGCGCTCGACGCCTTCCGCCTGGCGAACCGGGCCGTTGCGGCCGCGATGCGGCAGCGCCTGGGTATCGAAGCACCGGCTTGGCGCCCCTTCCAACTCGCGTTCCTGCTGCTGAATCTCGCCGGGCTTGTGGACGGAAGCCACCCGGACCGCCGCATGGTGGACCTGCTGTTCTTTCCCACCGGCGGCGGCAAGACGGAGGCATATCTCGCCCTTGCCGCCTTCGCGATGGTATTGCGGCGGCTGCGGCGACCGGGTGAAGGCGGCCGGCGAGGCGCGGGCGTGAGCGTGATCATGCGCTACACCCTGCGTCTGCTCACGCTGGACCAGCTCTCGCGCGCCGCGGGGCTGATCTGCGCCCTCGAACTGGAACGCGAGACGGACCCGCAACGCTACGGCGAGTGGCCGTTCGAGATCGGCCTGTGGGTCGGGAAGGCGGCGACGCCCAACGTGATGGGCAGGAAGGGCGAGCGTGGCTCGGATTCCGCGCGGAGCAAGACGAACCGCTTCCAGCGCAATCCGGACGGCAACCCGTCTCCCATTCCGCTGGAGAACTGCCCGTGGTGCGGCACCCGTTTCACGCCGAACTCCTTCACCCTCGAACCGAATGCGGATGCGCCCCAGCACTTGCGCGTCGCGTGCGCGGACTACGAGTGCGACTTCAGTGGGGACCGCCCGCTGCCGATCGTCGCGGTGGACGAGCCGCTCTACCGGCGTCTGCCGGCGTTCCTGATCGCTACCGTGGACAAGTTCGCCTCCCTGCCGTGGGTGGGGCAGACTGGCATGCTGCTCGGCGGGGCCGAGCGGTTCGACGAACGGGGGTTCTACGGCCCGACCGCGCCGCGCATGGGCCAACCCCTGGGTGGGCCGCTACCGCCACCCGACCTCGTGATCCAGGACGAACTGCACTTGATCGCCGGGCCGCTCGGCACGATGGTCGGCCTGTACGAGTCCGCCATCGAAGCGCTCTCCAAACGGCACTTGCCGGCGGACGCGGTCGGCCCGAAGATCGTCGCCTCCACCGCCACCGCGCGCCAGGCGGACGATCAGATCCAGGCCCTCTTTGCGCGCCCGCTCACGCAGGTATTTCCGCCGCCGGGGCCGGACCGCCGGGACTCGTTCTTCGCCCGCACGCGGTCCGTGGACGACGTGCCCGGCCGCCTCTACCTCGGCATCGTCTCTCCCGGGCGCAATCCGAAGGTCCTGATGCGCCGCACCTGGCTTGCCCTCATGGGCACGGCGCAACGCGCGTACGTGGAGGCGGGGGGCGACAGGAACCCGAACAACCCGGCCGATCCCTACATGACGGTCCTCGGCTACTTCAACTCCTTGCGCGAGCTGGGCGACGCCCGCCGCATCCTTGAGGAGGAAGTGCAGGGCACCATCCGGCGCTATCGGGACCGCAAGCGCATCGGTGAGGAGACGGGGTTGTTCGAGAGCCGCCAGGCGTCATGGGACGTGCTGGAGCTCACTTCCCGGGTGCCGACGGACAAGGTGGCGGACGCGCGTCGGCGTCTCGAGGCGGGCTTTCACGACAGGAAACGGCGGGTGGACAGCGCCATCGCGACCAACATGATTTCGGTGGGACTGGACATCCAGCGGCTCGGGCTGATGGTCGTGCTGGGCCAGCCCAAGACCCACGCCGAGTACATCCAGGCGACGAGCCGCGTGGGGCGTGACGATACGCGGCCGGGTCTGGTCGTCACCCTGCTCAACATGCACAAGCCCCGGGACCGTTCGCACTACGAGCGCTTCCGGCACTATCACGAGACGTTCTATCGCTCCGTGGAGGTGTCGAGCGTCACGCCTTTCTCCGCTCGAGCCCTGGACCGAGGTCTCGCGGGTGCGCTGGTAGGCCTCGCGCGGCATGGAGAGGCGACGTTGACGCCGGCGATGGGCGTGGACAGGCTCGACGAAGTGCGCGCCGTCCTGGAGCCGATGTTGCTGGAGTCCTTCCAGGCCCGGGTGGACGAGCAGCCGCTCCCGGACGAGGACGAACGCGACGAGCGGCGCACGAGCGTGCACCACCGCGTGGTGGACCTGCTGGACTCGTGGAGCGCCGTGCTGCGGGACTACCGGGCCGACAACGTTCCCGTCGGCTATCAGCGGGGCGAGTCCGCAAGGCCCCACAAGCCGCTCCTGCGGGAGATGCTCGACAAGGACTTCGAGTCCGAGCACCACAGGAAGTTCCGCGCCAACCGCTCGTTGCGCGACGTGGAGCCGGAGGTCGGCCTGTGGTTGCGGAACCTCGGCGGCGGTGAAGTGGACGAGCCATGAGCCAGGGCAAGCTGCGTCAGAGCCAGGTGATCACCACATACGGGCCGGGTGCGTTGATCGACCTGCCGAGGCACTCGGCCATTGTCGGCGGGTTGGAGACCTGGCCCAATGGGCTGGAGGAGATCCTGGAACCGCGCCTGTCGAACTGGCTCCAGAGGATGACGGACGTACCGTCTCCGAGGCTGTACGCACCGCCGCCGGAGCCGCGGGAACCTTGGGAGAAAGCGCGGGACATCGGTGCCTGGCGCTTCCCGGAGTGGTTTGTCGTGCAGCAGGCCATCGGCGAGGGCCGCGGGCAGCGGCGGCGCCTGGTGCATCGCAAGGCGCTGGAACGGGGCCGCTACGACGGGAAGCCCGTGGTGCCGACGCGGTTCGTGCGCGCCTGCCCGAGAGGGCACGTGGACGATGTGGACTGGTACGGCTTCGTCCATGGGGATGAACGTTGCCGACGGGACCTCTGGCTGGTCGAACGCGGCACCACCGGGGACTTGTCGGACCTCGTCGTGCGCTGCGACTGCGGGAAGCAACGGTCCCTCTTCGAGGCCACCGAACGCTCGGGCAATCCGCTCGGGACATGCACCGGTGGCCGACCGTGGCTTGGGGACCACACCGCCGAAGAGTGCAACCAGCCGAGCCGCCTGCTCATCCGCACCGCGTCCAATGCGTACTTTCCGCAGGTGGTGAGCGTGTTGTCCCTGCCGGATCGGGGCACGGCCGTCGAGCGTGCGGTGGCGGATGCATGGGATCTGCTACAGGCGGTGGACTCATTGGAGAGCCTGCTGGTCTTCAAGCGACTGCCCCAGATCGCGGAGAAGCTCGCTGGCTACGAAGACGAGGAAGTGCTCGCCGCCATCGCCAAGCTCAAGAGTGGTTCCAGCGGCGGTCGCAACCTGAAGGCGGTGGAACTCGACGCCTTGCTCGGTGTCCAGGAGGGGTTTGGCGACGACGTTCCGATCGATCCCGACTTCCACGCCCGGCGGCTGCCCGAGCATGTCTGGCGGCGCGACGACTCCACGGTCAGCGGGGATGTCGAGTGCGTGATCCAGCTCCACCGCATGCGGGAGGTGCTGGCGCTGATCGGCTTCACCCGACTGGAAGCGGTGATGCGGGACGCCCACGGAGAGTACGACACGGATGTCGAGCGTGCGGACATCGCCATCGAACCGCAGTGGTTTCCCGCCGTGGAGAATCGGGGCGAGGGTGTCCTGTTGCAGCTACGGACGGACGCGGTGCGGGCATGGTTGAGGCGCAAACCGGTGCGCGCGCGCATCGATGCGCTGGCGGAGGGCTATCGGACCTGGGCGAAGGAAAGGAAGGCGGCACATGAGTTTCCCGGTGGCCCCTACATCCTGCTACACACGCTCGCGCACCTCCTGATTCAGTCCCTGGCGTTGCGCTGCGGCTATCCGGCGAGCTCCATTCGGGAACGCATCTACGCCGAGGACGACCGGTTCGCCATCCTGTTGTACACGGGCAGCCCGGACGCCGAAGGCACGCTGGGCGGTCTTGTTCAGCAGGCTCGGCACATAGAGGACCATCTGGCGGACGCGTTGCGTACGGGCGCCTTGTGCTCCAACGATCCGGTGTGTGCACAGCACGAGCCGGGCTCGAGCATGGAACAACGTTGGCTGCACGGCGCGGCCTGCCACGCATGTGCACTCATCGCTGAGACGTCGTGCGAGATGCGCAACGATCACCTCGACCGAGCCTTGGTCGTGCCCACCCTGGGGGTTGCGGACGCCGCGTTCTTTCCGGTCCCTGAGTGACCGTCGTCAGACGATCATCGCGGCGCGCTTCCCGGCTTTACCGAGCTTCGCGGCACCGGAGGCGCGCGGAGCGATGTCGGTAGGCGATGGCCTCATGGCGCTGCCGCGTCACTCTCGCAGTCGACTCGCGGCTGCCCTTGATGCCGGGATCCTGACGGCCACGTCCTCCGCCGCAACATCGCGGACGACCTTGGGGCTGCGGAACGGCGGTGAGGACGTACTGGCCGAACTCGACGAACTGGCCCGGATGGGTGTCTCCGGGCGTGCCGCGGCGGCGTGGTTGCGCACCGTGGAACGGGCGAGCATCAGTGCGTCGCGTGCGGACCTGGTCTGGTCTGGTCCGCCGGTGTCCGGTGTGCCGGCCCGGGACACCAAGAGGGTGTTCGAGGAAGTCGTCGCCGTAGCCGACCGTTCGCTGTGGGGTCGTCACTTCCGCCAACCTCACGGAGGCGGCCCGGACGAGCAACATCGAACTCGGCGTGCTTCTCCCGGATCGGACGCTGGCGGCGAGCGTAGTCAGCCACTTCCAGGGGTTGATCGACAACCGGTTGTTGCAGCCGCTTCCTCCGCCTTGAACCTCGCGGCGCGGGAGACGTGATGGGCGAGGGGAGTGCAACGGCCGGTCCGACATACGTACTTGAACGGCGCCGCCCCGTCAGCACTTTGACACGCTTCCCGCGACCCCGCATGGTTGCCACCCGTGACCCGACGTACCCGAGGACCCATGACGGACATCGTTCACACCTTTGCCGGCAATCCCCTCGACCGGGGGGATGCGCTGCGTCGCGACGCGGACTGGCTGAGTGCCGCCGAGCGGGATTCCGCGAGCCGCTATCTCCCCATGTGGCGCCTGAACGTGCTGATCGAGGATGGGGACACTCACCGGCTCGGGTGGCTGCCGCCGGAGCGGATCGCCGGACTGGGCCTCTCCGAGCCGCCGGTGTTCCTGGGTCTCGACCGCGACGGGCCCCGGTTCGCCCAAAACGTGTCCGTGGTGGAGGAACCGGCCCGTGACCTCGACCTGCCGCCGCGGTTCCGGTTCGAGGACTCGCGCGCGGCTGGGATGGTGCTGCCCGTCCGTGACGCGGGCATCCTCGCGCAGTCCCGCTCGCAGCTCGCCTGGCACGAGCGGCACGGGTATTGCAGCGTCTGCGGCACGCCTTCCACGCCGGCGCGCGGCGGCCACGTGCGCGTATGTCCGAACTGCGGCGCGCAGCACTTCCCGCGCACGGACCCGGTGGCCATCATGTTGATCTCCGACGGCGACCGCTGCCTGCTCGGCCAGGCCGCCGGCCGCCTCGCGCGCATGCGCATGTACTCGGCGCTGGCCGGATTCATCGATCAGGGCGAGTCCATCGAGGAGGCCGTGCGGCGCGAGGTGCGGGAGGAAGCTGGCGTCGAGGTCGGCGCCGTGCGTTATCACTCGTCGCAGCCGTGGCCGTTTCCGTCGTCGTTGATGATCGGCTGCCACGGCGAGGCGCTGACGACGGACATCCGCATCGATCCGGTGGAGATGGCCGACGTGCGGTGGTTCGCGCGGGACGAAGCGCGCCGCGCGCTCGCCGGCGAGCATCCGACGCTGAACGTGCCAGGCCCGATGGCCATCGCCCATCACCTGATCAGGGCCTGGGTCGAACGGGCCTGAGGCGCAGCAGCGCACCACGGCCTGGACCCCGCATGGACCGACACCGCTTGGCGACCCTGTTGTCGGCGTTCGCATGGACGATCCCGCCGGCCGCCGGAGCGCCCGCGGGGGAGGCCGAGCCCCTGATCGAGGAAGTCGTCGTGACCGCGACGAAGCGGGAGCGGGGCGCCTACGACGTGCCCGCGGCGCTCAGCGTCTTCGATGGCGGGGGGCTCGCCGCGCGCGGCATCGCGGACCTCGTGGACATCGGCAAGTTCGTGCCGAACCTGAACGTCACGACGTTCTCGGCCGGCCACACGTCCTCGGCGAACCCCTTCATCCGGGGGATCGGCACGCAGGACCACCTCATCACCACGGACCCCGGCGTGGGCGTCTACGTTGACGGCGTCTACCTGGGGCGCCAGGTGGGCCAGCACTGGAACCTGTCGAACGTGGAGCGGGTGGAGGTGCTGCGCGGGCCCCAGGGCACGTTGTACGGGCGCAACTCCATCGGCGGCGCCATCAACATCGTCACCGCGGCCCCGGGCGTTCGTCCGGGCGCGCTGGCGCGTGTCCGGATCGGCTCGCGCGGGCGCGTCGATACGCACTTCCACGCGGACACCGAACTGAGCGATGCGTTCGCCGCGACCTTCTCCGCCGGGGTCAACCAGCGCGGCGGCGTCGGCGATTTCGTGAACCTGCCGCATGCCGGAGTGGAGGTGGGCGAGACGCGGGAGCTGTTCGGTCGCGTGGCGCTCGGCTGGCGGCCGTCGGCGGCGCTCTCGCTGACGCTGGCGGCGGACGCCAACGACGGCGAGAACGGCCTGAACCCCTACACGACTCTGATCGACGAGGTGCCGCACGGGGCGGTGTACGCCGCCGGCTATCGCAATGCGCAGGTCTCGGCCGACCCGTACGACAGCAACACGGGTCAGCGGGACCAGGCACGCGTCGCCAACGCGGCGCGGGGGGTCGCGCTCACCGCGGACTGGGCGTTCACCCCGCACCTGAGCGCGGAGGCCCTCGCCAGCGTCCGGCACTCGGAGTACGAGGCGGGCCTGGACGACGATGGATTCCTGGACGATTTCCTCAGCTTCCCGGAGACGGGGGAGGCCAACCAGACGTCCGTCGAGGCGCGGCTGCAGGGCGAGTTCGGCGGCATGGACTTCGTGGCCGGCGTCTACCGTTTCGCCGAGGACGGGAGCAACGTCCAGGAACCGACGGTCTTCCTGGGGTTCCCCGGCGCGTTCCACCTCGGACAGGAACTCGACAGCACGGCCGTGTTCGGCAGTCTCGGGATCGAGATGGCGCGGCGCTGGCGTCTCGCCGGGGGCCTGCGCGCCACCCGCGACCGGAAGCGGGCGACCACCGATGTGGGGACCGGGCCGGTCTCCGCGCGGCGTGAGTGGCGGGAAACCAGTTGGGACCTGTCGGCGCACTATCGCATCGGGGAGCGCCTGGCGGCGTACGCGGCCGTGCAGAGCGGCTACCAGTCGGGCCAGTTTCCGGCGCGTCCGTATTGCCTGTTCGCCGATCCGGACTGTTTCGCCGCGGGAGACAACATCACGGCCGTGAACCACGAGGTCGGCGCAAAGGGCCAGCCCCTGGACCGCCTCGAACTGAGCGCCGCGGTGTTCCACACGCGCTACGGCGACCTGCCGTACCAGGTGAGCACGACGTCGGGGGTGGGCTTCGCCACGGTGAACCTGATCGTTGAACAACGCACCACGGGGTTCGAGTGGGAAAGCCGCTGGTACGTGACCGAGCGACTCGAGCTGAACGCGTCCCTGGGCTGGACCCGGGTCGACGTGGAGCGCCGGGGTGGCGTGCGTCCGGTGGCGCCGCTCACCCCGGAGTGGACCTGGTCCGCCAGTTCCCGTTACCGGTGGCCGGTGGGGGACGGCGCGGAAGTGACGGCGCGGGTCGACTGGTCGTACCGGGGCCGGATGTGGGGCGAACCGAGCTCGGACCGGGGCCGGCTCACCGGGATCGGCAGCCGGGGGCTGGTCAACTTCCATGTTGCGTACGAGTCGCGTGGCGGTGCCTGGACGGTGGCGGTCTACGGCAGGAACGTCGCCGACGAGCGCTACGACAACGCGCGGCTGAACACGGGAGACTACGTGCTGCGGATATTGAGCAACGACGCGAGCGAGTTCGGAGTACACGCCGAGACGCGGTTCTGAGCTCTTGCCTCCGCCAGGGCCAAAGGGAGTTGCCGCCCGCCGAGCGTCTTCATCCTGCGGGAATCGAGGTCAACATCTCACAACACAACGGGCGAACGTCCTGCATGAATTCCGCCGCGCCTGTGGCAAAACCCGTGCTTTGCCATCCCACCGCGCCGACGCATGCCCGGAGCCTTCCCTGCCGCCTGCCTTCGCGAGAGCCTCTTATCGCGCCGATGGGCCTGTGGTAGCGTTCCGGGCATCGATGCGTGGCCCGACCGGGGAGTCCGCCATGCGGGAAACCGAGACCGTTCCCACCGACGACGCTGCGACGTTCGCCAGGGCGCCCGACGCGCCCGAGCGGCTGCCGTTGTCCGCCTACCCCGAGTCCGACGGTAAGCCGATGGCGGAGACGCCCATTCACTGGCATGCCACGGTCGACGCCGCGCAACCCCTGCAGGAGTTCTATCGCGATCGCGCGGACGTCTACGTGGGTAGCGACATGATGATGTACTACCGCGAGGGCGACATTCGGGCGTGCGTGTCGCCGGACGTGTTCGTGGCGTTCGGAGTACCGAAGCTGCCGGAGCGGCGGGTGTGGCGGACCTGGGTGGAGGGGAAGCTGGCGGATTTCGTGCTGGAGATCACTTCGCTCGGCACGCGCCGCGTGGACGAGGTAACGAAGACGGCGCTGTACGCGGAACTGGGGATTCGGGAGTACTGGCAGTTCGACCCGGAGGGAGACTACCTGGAGCCGATGCTGAAGGGCCGCCGTCTCGGTTCGGACGGGCAGTACCGGAGGCTGACCCTGCGGAAACGGAACGGAGCCCTGTGCCATGGAAGCCTGCTCGGGCTGGAGCTGCGGCTGGAGGGGGAACGGCTGCGCTACTTCGACCCGCGGCGCGGCGAGTACCTGCGCACCACTCGGGAGAAGGAGGAAGCGCTGCGAGGGACGGAGGAAGCGCTGCGAGGGACGGAGGAAGCGCTGCGAGGGTCGGAGGAAGCGCTGCGAGGGTCGGAGGAAGCGCTGCGAGGGTCGGAGGAAGCGCTGCGAGCCGCCCAGGCCGAGAACGCGGAACTCAGACGGCGCCTCGACCGGCTCGGTAAGTGACGCGCCGCCGCACGGTTCCGCTCGGGCCCAAGGGGGCTCGTCGGGAGCGGAGGACGGATGGCCTAACATGGCGCGCCCGGCGAGAGAGGAGACCAGGCCATGCGATGTGTCCCCCGAGTCGCGGCTTTCGCGTGGCTGGCCGCCGTCGCCGCAAGCGGCGCGCAGGAGTCCGTGCTCACGCACCACACCCTGGCTACCGGGCTGGTGCCCGGCGACGCGCGCTTCGACATGCTCCTGCCGCCGGCCTACGAGCCGGATCGGCCGGAGCCGTACCCGCTGCTCCTCTGGCTGCATGGCGGCACCAGTGGCGAGAGCCAGCTTGAGCGCCGTCTGCGCGCCCCCCTCGAGCGCGCGTGGGAGGCGGGAACGATCGAACCCCTCGTCGTGGTCGCGCCGATCACCGGCTACTCGTACTGGATCGACTGGAAGGGCGGCGGCAACGACTGGGAGACCCTCCTCCTCGGCGAACTGCTCGCGCACGTGCGCAGCGCCTGGCACGTGGCCCAGGGCCGGGCGGGCACGCTGATCGGCGGCGCCTCCGCCGGGGGGCAGGGAACGTTGCTTCCAGCGCGCGATGCTTCCCGAGGGACCCGACCCCGAGGCCGAGCGCCACCTGGCCGCCGCGAAGCGCTCGGGCCGGTACGCACCGCACGTGCCCAGCCAGCTCCGTTTCGACACGGTGGACTTCGGAGGCGGGGACGCCGGTGTCGACGCGGCCCGCTGAGGAACGCACCGGCATCCTGGCGACCTAGTGTTCCGTCAACGCCAAATCTACGCGTCAGTGGCAGCCGGAAGGTTCCCCGCGAGCGTCGGCGTAGCGGGGCCTACGTCAAGCGGACGCAATACGGCGGGGGGCCTTCCGGCTGCCACCCGGAGGGCACGCCGCTGGCCGCCCATTCGCTTTGTTGCCGCCTCTCGACGTATGGCCCGATACGCCTTCGAGTCGGACGCCTCGCGCCTGGACGGCCAGCGACGCGCTGACGCGCAGATTTGGCGTTGACGGAACACTAGCCCATGCGCGCAGCCGTTCTCCCGCACGCGGGGCGCGATCAACTCAGCGCGCGTTGGGTGGCCGGCGTCTTCCTCCGGACATGGCCGTTCATCCGGCCGTCGGGCAGGCACCTCGTCGCGTATCTCGCGGCGTCCGGAGTGCTGGCGCTGGTCACCGCCCTGCTCTCGATCATCCTGATCGGCATCGCGACCTCCGGAGTGCTGGCCGGAAAGCCCATCGGTGGCATCGCGGCCTGGCTCTTCAGCCTCGACCCGGCGGTGTTCGTCGAGGTCGACGCGCTGACGGCCGAGGCGCGCCGCGCCCTGCTGTGGCCCACCTTGCTGACCGCCATCGTCCTGGCGGCGGTCGCCATCCCCGGCGGGCTTGTCCTCAGCTACTACGCCATGTGGATCTTCCAGCAGATCAACCAGCGCATGCGGGTGCAACTCATCGACCGCCTGCAGGCGCAGTCGCTGACGTTCCATGCCAGGGCCGAGACCGGCGACGCGATCTACCGGGTGTACCAGGACAGCGCGATGGTGACCGCGATCATCCGGTTCGTCTTCCTGGAGCCGCTGATGTTCCTCGGGCGCTACCTCGTCGGTGTGGCCATCGTCGCGGCCTTCCAGCCGGTCCTCGCGGCCGTGCTCGCCTTCACGGTGCTGCCGGTCCTCTATCTCGGCTACCTGTTCTCGTCGCGTCTGCGCACGCGCTTCCGGCGCGCGCGCGAGCGCAACAGCGCGCTGACGTCGTGGATCCAGGAGAGCGTGCTCGGCGTGCGCGTCATCAAGGCTACGGGGACCGAGCCGCAGCGTCTGGGGGGCTTTCACGAACGCTCGCGGAAAGCGCTCGACGCCGCCTTCCGGTCGCGCGTGTCCCTGGCGCTGCTCGGCATCCTCGCGTTCGGGGCGATCGGCCTCGCGATCCTCGCCGTCGAGTCCCTGGCGGCGCTGTGGTCGCATGCGTCCGCCGCGACGTTCGCCGAGGGCATCCTGCTGGGTTTCGGCTTCGCCGTCTGGAACTTCGGCACGTTCTCCGCGGTCAACTCCCGCGCGAACGACGGCCTGGGCGCGGTCCGTGCCCTCATCGCCCTCTGGGGGCGCGCGCAGGACATGGCCATCGGCCTCGGGCGCGTGTTCGAGATGCTCGACCTCGAGCCGGACATCGAGGACGCCGCCGACGCCGTCGCGCTGCCGCCGTTCCAGCGGGCGGTGCACTTCGAGGGCGTGACCTTCGGCTACGTCGCCGACCGGCCGGTGCTCATCGATGTCGACTTCACGGCGCCCCGCGGCACGGTGACCGCCATCGTCGGACCGACGGGGACCGGGAAGTCCACGCTGGTGTCCCTGCTGCTGCGCCTTGCGGACCCGGATCGCGGGCGCATCACGATCGACGGCATGGACATCCGCGGGGTCACGGTCGACTCCCTGCGCGGCCGCGTCGCGATCGCCACCCAGGAGAACATCCTGTTCTCCGACACGGTGATGGAGAACATCCGCTACGCGGTCCCCGGAGCCTCGCCGGAGACGGTCGCCGACGCGGCGCGGGTCGCCTGCGCCGACGGCTTCATCGAGCAGTTGTCGCGAGGGTACCAGACGCCGCTCGGCGAGCGCGCCACGAAGCTCTCGAGCGGCCAGCGGCAGCGTATCGTCATCGCCCGGGCGGTGGTGAAGTATGCGCCGATCCTGATTCTCGACGAGCCGACCGCGGCGCTCGACGCGGAGACCGAACTGCGCGTGCTCGCCAGCCTGAAACGCTGGGGCGAGGACCGCTGCATCTTCCTCATCACGCACCGGCTGTCGACCATTCGCCAGGCCGACCAGGTCGTCTACCTGCGCGGCGGCCGGGTGCTCGCGCGGGGGACGCACGACGACCTCATCGCCTCCGCGCGCGTCTACCGCGACTTCGTCGAAGCCGAGACGGGGAGGGCGGCATGAGCGCCCCGCACGACAGCCGCGAGTTCGGCACGCGCGAGACCCTGTGGCTCGTCGTGCGCTCGCTGGCCTTCGTGTGGCCGTACCGGAGGCTGATCGCGGTCAAGCTGGGCCTGAGCTTCGTGGGCGTCTCGGTGATCCTGATCCTGCCCTGGCCGCTGAAGATCCTGGTCGACCACGTCGTCATGGGCATGCCGGTCGGCACGGCGCCGACGCCGTACCCGCCCTACGCGCAGCCGTTGCTCGATCTCATGGTGGGACTCACGCCGTTCCAGATCGTCTGGGCCATCGTCGGCATCAGCCTGGTCGGCATCGTGCTCATCGGGGCGTTCGGCCAGGGGGCCGCCAGCGACCGCGCAGAGGGCGAACTCGCGGAGGGCCTCGACACGGCCACGAAGAGCGAGAACCTGGCGAACGTCTCCGACAGCCGCGTGAGCGGCCTGCTCGGGCTGTATGAGTACCGCTATCAGTTGCGGGCGACGCACCGGATCAACCACGACCTGCGCTCGATGCTCTACCGCCGCCTGATGGCGCTGCCGGTGACGCGGTTCGCCGACTCGAGCATCGGCGACGCGATGTACCGCGTCATGTACGACACGCCGTCGATCTCGCGCGTGTGCTACGACATCCTGGTCACGCCCCTCGTGAGCGTCTACGCGATGGCCGTCGTGATCTGGACGACCCAGTACAGCTTCTCCGTGCTGCCCTCGGTGATCGCGATGGCCTGGCTCGCGGCGCCCATGGTGCTCGTCACCACGCTCCTGATGACGGGCATCACGCGCCGCCGCTCAATGGCGAGCCGGCAGGCCGGAGCGGCGACCACGGCGACGGTCGAGGAAGGGATGAGCAACATCGTCGCGGTGCAGAGCCTTGGAGCGAGCGCCAGGCAGCGCGAGTCGTTCGAGGCCGACAGCGCGCGGTCGTTCCGGCGCTTCCGCGGCTACGAACTCATGAACCTGCTGCTCGGGGCGTTGCAGGGGACGGTCATCATCGGGCTGACGTTCTACGTCTTCTACGATGTCGCCAACGCCATCATCGACGGCCGCATGTCCGCCGGCGACTATGCCGTGCTGTACGGGTTCTTCCTGCAGATCGCCATCACCGCCGGTGCCCTCGGCGCGCTGTGGTTCAATCTGCAGAACAGCGTGGCGGGCATGAAGCGGGTGTTCGACGTCCTGGACATGGCCGTCGACGCCGACCACCACGGCGTGCGGCGGTTGCCCGAGCCCGCACGACGCGTGGCGCTCGAGGACGTCTCCTTCCGGTACCCGGACGGCACCCTCGCCCTCGACGGCGTGCGCCTCGAGGGCCGCGTGGGCGAGATGATCGCGCTGGTCGGCGCCACGGGGGCCGGCAAGTCGACCCTCGCCTACACGCTACCCGGGTTCATCCGGCCCACGTCCGGGCGGGTCCTGCTCGACGGCGTCGACCTGACCGCGCTCGACGTCGACTGCGTGCGCGAGAACGTGGCGTTCGTCTTCCAGGAGCCGGTCGTGTTCGACGACACCGTGACGAACAACATCCGCATGGGCAACCCCGGCGGGACGGCGGAGGAAGTGGCGGCCGCGGCGCGCGCGGCCGGGGCCCTGGAGTTCGTCGAGGCGCTGCCGGACGGTTTCGGGACGCGGCTGGGGCAGGGCGGGGCGACGCTGTCGGTCGGCCAGAAACAGCGGCTGGCCATCGCGCGCGGTCTCGTCAGCCGGGCGCCCGTACTGGTTCTGGACGAGCCGACCGCCGCATTGGATCCGGAGACGGAGAACGCCCTCGTGGGCGCGCTGCAGGCGGAGCGCGCGCGGCGCCTGCTCATCGTCATCGCGCACCGGCTCAGCACGATCCGCTCGGCGGACCGGATCGTGTTCATCGAAGCGGGACGCATCGTCGAGACCGGGACGCACGCGGAACTGATGCGGCATCGGACCGGCGCCTACCGGCGTTTCGTCGAACTCCAGGTCGGGGAGAGCGCGGCGTAGGCCGGCGAGCGTGGCCGCGCGCAGGACCTCGAGGATGGTGAGACCGGTCTCGACCAGAGTTCCATCTTGTCGACCCGAGCATGAACGCTTACTGGCTTACTCGGCCGCCGTCTCGCCGAGCGGCGGCACCAGCGCCCGGGACAGTTCCGCCGCCGTGCGCGGCAGGTCCCCGCTGCCGTACAGGGTGCCGGCGAAGACGCAGACGATCAGGCGGCGACGCCGATGGCCGCGGTCGTGAGGCGATGAAGAGGTCGCTGCCCAGCACGCCGCTCGGCAGCCAGGGCACCACCGCGCCGCGCAGCGCGGCGGGCCAGTCGACGCCGCCGACGACGAGGAGGCAGCCGGCGAAGCACGGGATCATTGCCGATAGCCGGCGAGGAAGCGTTCCAACCGTTGCATCGCGTCGGTCAGTTCGTCCGGGTGGGGCAGGAACACGATCCGGAAGTGGTCCGGTTCGGGCCAGTGAAACCCAGTGCCCTGCACGACGAGCAGCTTCTCCTTCCGCAGCAGGTCGAGGGCGAACCGCTCGTCGTCGACGATGCCGAACCGCTCGGTGTCGAGTTTCGGGAACAGGTACAGCGCCCCCCTTGGCCTGACGCAGCTCACCCCCTCGATCGCGTCCAGCAGCGCGTGGGCCTGGTCGCGCTGCTCGTGCAGACGACCGCCGGGCGCCACGAGAGCCTCGATGCTCTGGGTCCCGCCGAGGGCGGTCTGCACGGCATGCTGGGTCGGCACGTTTGCGCAGAGGCGCATCGAGGCGAGGATGTCGAGCCCCTCGATGTAGTCGAGGGCGCGGTGACGGGCGCCGCTCAGCACCATCCAGCCGGTGCGGAAGCCGGCGGCGCGGTAGGCCTTGGAGAGCCCGTTGAAGGTCACCGTCAGGACGTCCGCCGGGATCGAGCCCGCCGGCACGTACTCCGCGTCGTCGTAGATGACCTTGGCGTAGATCTCGTCGGCGAACACGATCAGGTCCCGCGATTCGGCCCAGCGCACGAGTTCCGTGATGCAGTCGCGACTGTAGACGGCGCCGGTGGGGTTGTTCGGGTTGATGATGACGAGGCCCTTGGTCCGGCGCGTGGTGAGCCGCCGCACGTCGGCGAGGTCCGGCATCCAGTCGGACCGCTCGTCGCACCGGTAGTGCACCGGCACGCCGCCGGCCAGGCGCACGGCGGCCGTCCAGAGCGGGTAGTCGGGGCTCGGCAGCAGCACCTCGTCGCCGTCGTCGAGGAGGCCCTGCATGGACATCACGATGAGTTCGCTCGCCCCGTTGCCGATATAGACGTCGTCGACGTCGACATCCGGGATGTCGATCTGCTGGCAGTACTGCATGACCGCCTTGCGCGCGGAGTACAGGCCCCGCGAGTCGCAGTATCCCTGGCTGGCGGGGAGGTTCCGCATGACGTCGCGCAGGATCTCCTCGGGCGCGTCGAAGCCGAAGGGCGCGGGGTTGCCGATGTGCAGCTTCACCACGTGGTGCCCGTCGTCCTCCAGGCGCTGGGCCTCGGCCGGCACGGGGCCGCGGATGTCGTAGTAGACGTCCGCGAGCTTGCTGGACTTCGCGAAGTGCCGGCGTCCCGGCGACAGTTCCGCGGAGCCCTCAGCCGGGGAG
>JAJDVW010000034.1 GCA_022825925.1 Pseudomonadales bacterium
CTCGCTGGCGGTTGGAGGTGTCGCGGTTCGCGCCTGACCGCCTGGAAGAGTTCGACGGGTTGATCGCGGCCGCGCTAAACGATCCGGCTCCCGTGCAGCAGGCGGACCGATGAGCGTAGTCCCCTGGCGATCGCGGCCGAACGTCCGAGCTCCATCCACTGCACATCGGTGAAGTCGTCGGTCAGATCCTCGAAAGAGAGCCGCGGCGGATGACCGGCCGCCGGCCGGTCATCCGCTCCATCGCCTCGTCGTACGCCTCGGTCAACAGGTGGCCCTGATCAGATCCTTTGCACACATGGTGCCATGTGGCATAATCACCATGTGGCTGATGATCGATCACGTAGAAACGAGTGGAGTTGCCCGTAGCGTCGAGGACTGGTTCGGTCCTGTCCCGCAATCGTCGGGGGGCGACGGCGCAGATCTCGATGTCGTCGACTTCCACCGCTGGGCCGCTGGCGAGCCGGAGCGTATCCGCCTTCCGTCGGTGGGGACACTCACGCGGCTGAACCGGGGTCGGGAGCGGCGCTGGTGATCACGATTGCGCTCGTCGCACAAAAGGGCGGAACAGGGAAAACGACGCTGGCAGTGACGCTGGCAGTGGCCGCGGAACAAGCTGGCCAAACGGCGGTCATCCTGGATATCGACCCGCAGGCCACGGCGTGCAAGTGGGGAGACCGGCGGGAGGCCGGGACGCCGGTGGTGCTGGATGCGCAGCCGGCGAGGCTAGGGCGCGCGCTGGAGACGGCCGCGGCGGGTGGGGTCGACTTGGTGGTGATCGACACGCCGGCGCGTCTGGAGTCCGCCGCTCTGGAAGCCGCGCGTTTCTCTTCGCTTGTGGTCATGCCTTGCCGGCCGCTGATCTTCGACCTGGAAACGGTGCCGACGAGCCAACAGGTGGTGACGCTGGCGGGCGGTCCACCTGTCGTCGCAGTGTTGAACGCGACACCGCCCCGCGGTCGACGCGCCGCCGAGACGCGGGCGGCACTCCAGGAGTTCGGGATCGTGGTCTGTCCGCACACCCTCGGGCAGCGGGCCGCGGTCGGGGATGCCGTCGCGATGGGCCTCGTCGCAGCGGAGTTCATGCCGTCGAGCCGCGCCGCGGCGGAGGCGCGAGACGTGGCGGACTGGATCATGCGGGAGGCGGGAGCTACAGACTCCGTTCTCATGAAGGAGACAGGATGCCGAAACGGCCAGACCTGAGCACATCCCTTCGGAATGCCGCGGGCAGTCGACCGGTGCCGGCGGCTTCGGCGACGCCGTCCCGGACGACGTTGACCGGATCCCCGTCGGTGGTGCCGCCCAGTCGGGTCGGCACAGTGTCGCTCACGGTCCACGTGCCGGCGATCGTCCGCGACGAGCTGAAGCGGCTGGCGCTCGACCGAGGAACTACGCTCCACGCGATCTGCGGGGAGGCGTTCAATATGCTCTTCGCGCGGGAGGGCAAGCCAGAGATCGCGCCGGCGACGCCGAAGCGCGGCAATGTCACAATGTAGCAGTGTGGCTATGGTGACATGGTGTAATGGATGCCGCAGTGCCCTCGATGATCCCCTCGGCTTGAATTGACGTGCCGCTGGAGGTACCTACAGACAGGCCCATAATCCCCTTTATGAGTTCTCGCACGCGGCCGCGCCGTCCCCGGCCCCGGATCTTGCATTCTGGCTGACTGTCTACTAACGTGGAGCGGATGGGGAGCGCCGTAGATCCTCCCAACAATAACACCCGCCGGAACTTGACGCCCGCGGCCGTCGCCGGCCAGGGGTCTCGGCCCGGACCGGGAATCGCCGCGTTCGTGGCCCTCCTGATCGCCGCGCCGACGTCGCCTGCGGCCGCGCAGGTCGCCCTCGGCGGCGGGATGCGCTTCGACGCCGCGGACGTCGCCTTCACCGGAGGGTTCGGCGGCCTGGCGGTCGACGTCCGGCGCGTCGAGCCGTACGGCTGCCTCAGTCACGACGTCGGCGTCCGGGACGTCCAGGCCGGCGCCGCGGTGCCGGTCGTCCGCCGGGAGGCCGTGCGCGTCTCCCTGCACGCGGGCACGAGCACCGCGGTCGCCGGGCCGGCCGTCGAGCCGGACGTCCAGCCGGCCGAGGGGGCCGGGCTGCGCGTCGGACGGCGCGTGGGCGTCCTGGCCGAGGGGGACCGCGCGCGGGCGTTCACGCTCCGGCGCGGCGCGGGGCTGTTCGTCGGCTGGTGAGGGACTGAGGAGCACGGATGCCGCCGAAGCCGCGGTGGCTGCTCGCGATCCCGGACGCGATCCGGCAGCTCGAAGGGCTCGACCGGGACCTCCTGACGCGGCGGGACCTGGAGCGGCTGTTCGGGGTCTCGCGGGCGCGGGCGGCGCAGCTGATGCGGACGTTCGGGGCCGAGCTCGCCGGCTACTCCCGGGTGCTGCGGCGGACCGACCTCCTGCGGCAGCTCCGGAGGCAGCGGCGGCGGGCGGTGTTCCGGATCGAGGAGCAGCGGCGGTCGCGCGTGGTCGCCGAGCTCCGGACGGCGCGCGTGTCGGGGATCCGGGTGGCGGTGCCGGTCGAGGCGGTCGAGGCGCGCCTGGCGGGTCTCCCGGAGGGCGTGACCGTCCGCCCGGACCGGATCGAGGTGCGGTTCGGGAGCGCGAAGGAGGCCGTGGGGAAGCTCTTTGCGCTGGCGCAGGCCCTGGGGAACGACTACGAGCGCTTCGAGCAGCTCGTCGGGAAGGGGGAGCAGTCGGGATGAGCGAGGCGCTGGTGCCGGCGGCCGCGGACGGTCGGCCGGAGGTCGCGCGGGGCGGCGCGGCCGTGGCGTTGCCCGAGGTGATCGTGGACGCGGGGCCAACGGCCGTCGAGCAGTTCCTAGAGTTCTTCGCGGCCGCGATCGCGAACGAGCGGACGCGCGCCGCCTACGCGCGGGCGGCGGGGCAGTTTCTGGCGTGGTGCGGTGCGCAGGGGATCGAGCTGCGGGCGATCGCGCCGCTCCACGTGGCGGCCTACATCCGGACGCACCCGGGGGCGGTGCCGACGGTGAAGCAGCACCTGGCGGCGATCCGGTCGCTCTGCGACTGGCTCGTCGTTCACCAGGTCCTGCCCGCGAACCCGGCCGCGTCGGTACGGGGGCCGAAGCACGTGATGACGAAGGGCGCGACGCCGGTGCTGTCGCCGGCGGAGACGCGGTCGCTCCTCGACCGGATCGACACGGGGACGCTGGTGGGTCTGCGGGACCGGGCGCTGCTGAGCGTGCTGGTGTACAGCTTCGCGCGGGTAAGCGCAGCGGTGGGGATGCGGCGTCAGGACTACTTTCGGCAGGGCACCCGGGGCTGGCTGCGGCTGCACGAGAAGGGCGGGAAGCGGCACGACGTGCCGGCGCACCACCGGGCCGAGGAGGCGCTCGAGGCGTACATCGCGGCCGCCGGCCTCGAGGACGCGAAGGCACCGCTGTTTCAGAGCGTTGCTCGGGCGGGGCGGCTGAGCGGTCGGCCGCTCGTCCGGCGGGCGGTGCTGGCGATGATCAAGCGTCGGGCGTCGGCCGCGGCGCTGCCGGCGACGACGTGCTGCCACACGTTTCGGGCGACGGGGATCACGGCGTACCTGTCGAACGGGGGGACGCTGGAGCACGCGCAGCGGATCGCGGGCCACGCGTCGCCGAAGACGACGAAGCTGTACGACCGGACGTCGGACGCGATCTCGCTCGACGAGATCGAACGCATCGTGATCTGACGACGCCCCTGGCACGGACCCTGCCGCGGCTTGGAGCGATTCCGTCCTTGCCGTCGGCGTCCCCCTCCCGTTCCGTCAAAGCACGCCGCTGGCAGCGCGCAGGGCCTGAACGCGTCCCTGGCCCGTCTCGAAGTTGAGTTTGCCCTCCGGTGACGGGCTGCACGGTTGAGTATCTGCGGGCGGACGGGACTCTAGCCGGAAGTTTCAGCGGCCGATTCTCCGCAACTGGCTGTTCCTAAAGGGCTTATCTCGGTTTCGGTGTGGTTTGGCGCTCGATTTGTAGCCATGTAATATGTCGGAGTCGTTCAGAAGACGTCCATATGCTCAGGGGCAGCGTGGTATAGTGTGTAACCATGTATATCGAGAGCGTGCCCAATCGCTCCTCCCCGCCCGCCATCCTCCTCCGCGAGTCCTTCCGCCAAGACGGCCGCGTCAAGAAGCGCACCCTTGCCAACCTCTCCAAGCTCCCCGCCGCCGCCATCGAGACCCTCCGCCGCGTCCTCCGCGGCGAGACGCTCGTCAATCCCCGGGAAGCCTTCACCTGCGTCCGAAGTCTGCCCCACGGACACGTCGCCGCCGTCCTCGGCACCCTCAGGCAGCTCGGACTGCACACCCTCATCGACCGCAACGCCAGCCGCGTCCGCGACCTCGTCCTCGCCCTCATCGTCGACCGCGTCATCGACGCCCAGTCCAAGCTGGCCACGGCCCGCGCCCTGGCCCCCGAGAGTTCCGTCTCCACCCTCGGACAGACGCTTGACCTCGGAGACATCGACCCGCATGAGCTCTACGACGCCATGGACTGGCTCGTGCCCCGGCAAGCCGCCATCGAGCAGCGCCTCGCCAAGCGCCACCTGCAGGAGCACACCCTGGTGCTCTACGACCTCACCTCCAGCTACGTCGAGGGGACCCACTGCCCGCTCGCCCGGCGCGGCCACAGCCGCGACCGCAAGAAGGGCACCCTGCAGATCGTCTTCGGCCTGCTCTGCACGGCCGAGGGCTGCCCGGTCGCCGTCGAGGTCTTCGAGGGCTCGACGGCTGACCCGAAGACCGTGGCCAGCCAGGTGACGAAGATCCGGGAACGGTTCGGCCTCCAGCACGTGGTGTTGGTGGGCGACCGCGGCATGCTGACCGCGGCGCGCATCCGCGAGGACCTGGCCGACGTCGAGGGACTCCGCTGGATCACCACGCTGCGCGCACCGACCATCCGCAAGCTCGTCGACGCCGGCGCCGTGACGCCCTCGTTCTTCGACGAGCGAGACCTGGCCGAGATCACCAGCGACGAGTTCCCGGGCGAGCGGCTCATCGTGTGCCGCAATCCCCTGCTGGCCGCCGAACGACAGCGCAAGCGCCACGAGCTGCTCGCGGCCACCGAGAAGGACCTCGAGCCCATCGCCGCCGCCACCCGGCGCGAGAACAAACCCCTACGCGGCAAGGCGGACATCGGCGTCCGCGTCGGGAAGGTGATCAACCGCTACAAGATGGCCAAGCACTTCCGGACCGACATCACCGACGAGAGCTTCACGTTCCGCCGGGACGAGGAGCAGATCGCAGCCGAGGAGCGGCTCGACGGCATCTACATCGTCCGCTCCAACGTCGAGCCCGAGCAGTTCGATGCGGCGCAGACGGTCCGCGCCTACAAGGACCTCTCGAAGGTGGAGCGGGCCTTTCGCAGCCTCAAGTCGGTCGACCTGAAGGTGCGGCCGCTCCACCACCGCCGAGCGGACCGCGTGCGCGCCCACGTCCTGCTGTGCATGCTGGCCCACTACGTCGAGTGGCACATGCGCCGGGCCCTGGCGCCGCTGCTGTTCGACGACCACGACCCGGACGCCGCCGAGCAGCAGCGCACCTCCATTGTCGCCCCCGCGCGCCGCTCGCCCGCGGCCCTGGCCAAGGCCCGCCGCAAACGCACAGACGACGACCTGCCGGTGCACAGCTTCCGGACCCTGCTCACCGACCTGGGAACGCTGGCCGTCAACACCATGCAGGTCGCCGGAGACCGCAGCACCTTCACCTTGCACACGGCACCGACGCCGTTCCAGCAGCGTTGTTTCGAGCTCTTGGGGGTCCAGCCCAACCTGTAGCCAGTACCGAAACCACCCAAAATCGCGTAACCGACTGACAAACAGTGACTTCTACGCGATCCGCTCCGAAACTTCGGGCTAGCCGTCCTTATTGATGCTATGGCCTTGCGGTGGCGGCCTCACCCCGTTGGGCAGTTTGGGACGCCCCGGCCCGCTTCCTGCGCTGTGGTAGCATGCAGCTCGTGCCCAAGCGCGAGGCCCGGTTCATGCCCAGCAGCGACGCCCAGTGGGTGATCGGCTTCATCCTCACAGCTGCCATCGGGATCAACTCGAGCCTGGGGGACATTCGGAACCAACTCCGTGAGCTTCGGAACCGTGACGACCAGCACTTGAGGACGGGTCACCCGACCATCGGCAGCCTGCCGTTTCCGTCCGCGAGTGCGCTCGCCAGCTGGTCGATGCCTGAGCTTGCCGGACTCGGCCCGTCAGGGCGGCGAGTCGTCGAAAGGCCCTTCTTCCTCGAGAACTGGTACTATACCGACGTTCTCTTTTCGGCAACGCAGCCGGACCCTGGCGGTCAGACCGAGCTCGGCGTTTTGTACGCCACTGGACAAGGCGTCCCGGAGGACGCCGCAGAAGCCGCGAGGTGGTTCCGCCGAGCGGCCGAGCAGGGCGACGCCCGTGCCCAGAACAACCTCGGCGTTTTGTACGCCACTGGACAAGGCGTCCCGGAGGACGCCGCGGAAGCCGTGAGTTGGTTCCGCCGAGCGGCCGAGCAGGGCGACGCCCGGGCCCAGAACAACCTCGGCCTAATGTACACCGGCGGTGAAGGGGTGGAGCAAGACGCCGCGGAAGCCGTGAGTTGGTTCCGCCGAGCGGCCGAACAGGGCGACGCCCTCGCGCAGAACAATCTGGGCGTGCTGTACGCCAATGGACAGAGCGTTTCGCGCAACGCGGCAGAAGCGGTACGGTGGTTCCAGCTGGCGGCTAAACAGGAAGATGCCCTCGCGCAGAACAACCTTGGCGTGATGTACGCTAACGGACAAGGCGTGCAACGTGATTTGTTCGCTGCGGGCGATTGGCTGGCACGTGCAG
>JAJDVW010000053.1 GCA_022825925.1 Pseudomonadales bacterium
TACGACTGGGACGTGAGCGGCGGCGCGCTGGACGACGACACGTCGGCGACGCCGGAGTGGACGCGCCCGTCGGTGACCTCGAACGCGAACTTCACGGTCAGCCTGACGGTCACGGTGAACGGGGCGGGAACCAGCGCCCAGGCCGGCACAAGCGCGACGGCGAACGCGACCCGCGCCGCGCTGGTGCTCGACATCGCCTCGCCGGCGTCGTCGTGCGTGGACGACGCGAAGTGGAAGACCGTGGCGGACTACTACGACCACAACGCGACGCGGTCCCCGAACTACGGGGCGAACTGGTACCGGGTGCTGATCGCCTACCGGCTGGAGGACCCCGAGAGGACGCTTCCCACGTGGCAAGGCTCCACGGCCCGGCCGACCACGCGCTACACCGTTGCCGAGGCGACCACGGGCGAGACGGTGTGGTCCGGCTGGACGCCGGTTCGGGAGGTGCTGGAGTGCCTCGAGAAGGCGTTCCCGACGCTGCCCGCGGCGGTCGCGCCGACGGTGACGATCGACGCCGTCGCGGCCGGGAACGAGGGCGCGAAGGCCAGCTTGAGCGCGACGCTGGCGGGCGGCACCTACGACGGTGCGGCCGAGTACGCCTGGAGCGTGACGGGCGGGGCGCTCGACGACTCAACCTCCGCCACGCCGGAGTGGACCCGCCCGACGGTGAACGCGGACGGCGACTACACGGTGGGCTTGACGGTCACCGTGCACGGCGCGGGCGCGAACGCCCTGAACGGCAGCAGCGCCACGGCGGACGCGAGCCTGGAGGCCGAGGTGCGCGACGTCCCGGCGCAGCTGCCGGCGGCCGACGCGCCCGCGGTCTCCATCAACGCCGTTGCGGACGGCGACGAGGGCACGACGGCGACCCTCGGCGCGACGCTGGTCGGCGGCGCCTACGACGGCACGCCGGAGTACGACTGGGACGTGAGCGGCGGCGCGCTGGACAACGGCACCTTGGCCGCGCCGACATGGACGCGCCCGGCGGTGACCTCCGACACCGGCCACACGGTCAGCCTGACGGTCACGGTGCGCGGCGCCGGCACGAACGTCCGGAGCGGCACCAGCGCCACCGC
The DNA here is from genome assembly GCA_022825925.1 of Pseudomonadales bacterium. Lineage (GTDB taxonomy): Bacteria > Pseudomonadota > Gammaproteobacteria > Pseudomonadales > Azotimanducaceae > VXNE01. The sequence continues at coordinate 1,080 of JAJDVW010000053.1, forward strand.
GAACGCGAGCCTTGCCGCGCAGGTGCTCGACGTCGCCCCGCCGCCGGCGTCGTCGTGCGTGGACGACGCGAAGTGGAAGACCGTGGCGGACTATTACGACCACAACGCGACGCGGTCTCCGAACTACGGCGCGAACTGGTATCGGGTGCTGATCGCCTACCGGCTGGAGGACCCGGAGAGGGCGCTCCCGACGTGGGCGGGCTCCACGGCGCAGCCGACCGCGCGCTACACGGCCGCGGAGGCGACCGGGGGCGAGAGCGTGTGGTCCGGCTGGACGCCGGTTCGGAAGGCGCTGGAGTGCCTCGAGAAGACGTTCCCGACGCTGCCCGCGGCGGTCGCGCCGACGGTGGCGATCGACGCCGTCGCGGCGGGCGACGAGGGCACGGCGGTCGGCTTGAGCGCGACGCTGACGGGCGGCACCTACGACGGCGCGGTCGTATACGCCTGGAGCGTGACGGGTGGAGCGCTCGACGACGCGACGCTGGCGGCGCCGGAGTGGACCCGCCCGACGGTGAGCGTGGGCCGCGACTACACGGTGGGCTTGACCATTACCGTACACGGCACAGGCACGGTCGCCCTGAACGGCAGCAGCGACACGGCCACCACGAGTCTGGACACCCTTGTGCGCCCGTCCGTGTCCATTGACTACATACCCGCGGGGGACGAGAACACCGACGTGCAGCTTGGCGCGACCCAGACAGGTCTCACCGGCACGCCGACGTACGCCTGGAGCGTGGACGGCGGCACGCTCGACGACCCGGCCTCCGCCACGCCGACCTGGACGCGCCCATTAGTGTCCGACCACACCCGCTTCACCGTCACTCTCGACGTCACCGTGAACAATGCTGTTCGCTCCGTCACCCTGAAGGCTTGGGTGCGCGACACGAACCGGGACCACTCCGACAACCCGGACTCCGCCACCCCGGTATCCATTCCGGACAGCGTCGCCGGCAACATCAGCCGCGTAGGCGGGGACCCCCAATACTTCTGGTTCAGCCTCCCGGAGGAGCGGCGCATAGCGGTTTTCACGAGCAGCAACATCTGGACCCACGGGCAATTGATCAAGCGTCAGGGCTACGAGGTCATCGCCAACGACTACGGCAGCGGCCAAGGGGACTTCAAAATAACTCGCAATCTGCCGGCTGGCGAATACCTCGTGCGTGTTCGAGGGTACGTGACCGGCAAGGGCCCTTACACGCTGGCGCTGAGGGACTCCCCGGAGGGGGGCTGCGTGAGCGAGGACCAGTGGAGCGCCGTCGCAGGCTATTGCCGTGCGAACGCGACCAAGGCCCCTAACTACGGGGCGAACTGGTATCGCGTGCTGATCGCCTACCATTTTGAGTTGACGGGTTGGCTCCCGGAGTGGAAGGGCCCGCCCCCGATAGTACGTAGATGGCGACGGATTGGATGGGCGATGCGTCCGACCGCCCCCTACACCGTCGCCGAAGCGACCGCGAGCGAGAGCGCGTGGCCCGACTGGACACCGGTGCGCGAGGTGCTGGAGTGCATCGAGGCACGCCGTCCGCTTGCGGACGCGGATGCGCCGACGGTGTCGATTGACGCCATCGCGACGGGAGACGGAAGCACGAGGGTGAAGCTTGGCGCAACGCTGACCGGCGGTCCCTACGACGGTGCGCTCGAACATGCCTGGCAGGTCGATGGCGGAACCCTCGACGACGCGACCTCCGCAACCCCGCTGTGGACGCGTCCGCTCGTGGCTTCAGATACCACATTCACCGTCAGCCTCGCGGTTACGGCGCGCGGCGCAGGTACGTACGCCACCAGCGGAAGCAGCGACATCGCGACCGCCAGCCGCGCCGCATTGGTTCGACCCCACCCCGCCCCGATAAATGCAATCCCGGGCGGCGACGAAAACACCACAGTGCCACTGGGCGCGACCCTGACGGGTGGGATCTTCAACGGCGCGCCCGAGTACACTTGGCGCGTGACCGGCGGAACGCTTGACGACCCCAACTCCGCCACCCCAACTTGGACCCGCCCGGAGGTGGTACAGGATCGCCACCACACGGTGAGCCTCCGGGTTTCGGGCGCGAGTGCCGATGACGGCGCCACCACCACCTTCAATGCGAGCCTGGCGGCACTCGTGCGCAATGTGGGCGGCGACCACGGACGCTGGCCCATCTTGGCGACACCGGTAGCGATACCGTCCACCACGGATGGAAATCTCGAGGATCACAACGACAAGGACTACTTCCGCATCTATGTCGCGCAGGCGGGGACGCTAACGCTGTCCACCACCGGGAACACCAACACCGCCGGGATTCTCATCGACCCCGACCACAATGAACTGCAGCGCGACTACAACAGCGGCGATCAGGACAACTTCCTCATCACGGGGTCCCTCACCCCCGGCACCTATTACTTGCTGGTGGGCTCGGACTACGTCGGAGCCCCCGGAGGCGATTACAGCCTGTCGGTATCGGGGAGCGCGCAGGGTGGCGTCCCTCCGGCTGTCGCTCCGCTAGTGGGCGTCGATCCGGTCGCGGAAGGTGGTGAGGAAACGACGGTGGTGCTCGGTGCAGACTTGGCGGGCGGCGCCTACGACGGCACGCCTGAGTTCACGTGGGAGGTGAGCGCCGGTACCCTCAACGACCCGACTTTGGCCGCTCCGACCTGGACGCGACCAGTGGTGAACGCGGACACCACCGATGTCGTGGACCTCACGGTCATAGTGCGGGGACTAGGGACGAACGCCCAAACTGGCACCGGTGCCCCCGGAGATGGCGGGAGGCGCGTCACCCGTGTTGTCCGCCGCAGTGAATCCGTCACCGCGCCGCCCGTCGAGCTACCGTCCACCACTCCCGGGCATCTCACCCACGGTGACCAATGATCGTTTCCGCATCCACATCGCGCAGGCTGGGACGCTGACGGTCGAGAGCCTTTCATCCATCGGATCCACGTTGAACCGCGCGCTGCGGATGGCCACCGCTGGGACTGGACGGAGGAGCATCCAGTCGTTCGCTTGAGCTTCGACGGAAGATGCAACGAACCGGACGATCTCCGGCACGACTGGCACGGTGAGTGTGGGCGGCTCGGTCATGGGCGTGATCGATCGTGAGCGCGACCAGGATTGGTTCGTGGTGGAGCTGGTGGCGGGAACGGTCTACACCGTCGAGCTGAAGGGCCACCAGACGGGCGACGGATGGCTGATCGATCCGCATTTGCATGGCATCCATGATGCGGCGGGAAACCTCATCAGCGGTACCACGGACGACAACGGGGGGCGCACCTGAACAGTCGGGTGACGTTCGAGCCTGCGACCAGCGGCACCTACTACATCGCAGTCGGCGCGGGCGGCTGGACCCACCGTCACGGCTCGGCCGGAGTCGGCGTGACGAGAGAATTGGCGGAAGGCTCGTACACGTTGTCGGTGGAAGCTCCTTGATGCTGTAGTCGCACAACCCCCGGGTGGGTGGCGGTGGCCACGGGTTGCGCCATCGTACGCCGCCCTCGGCGCGGGCACGGCTTCTGGCGGACATAGCAAGCCATGAAGAGCGGCAGCGCCGACATTCGCACGGTACTGGATGGGAGCCGACGCGGGTGAACGGCGGCGCTCTCGACAATCCCAGTGCCACCCAGCCGATGCGGGCGCCGCGGCTACGTCATCTCCGTGATCCGGTCGAGCCTGTTCGCGTGCCGCTCCAGGTATCCGACCACCCGCCGCAGTCCCTCCTCGAGGCGCTCGTGCGACTGCGCGAAACAGAGCCGGAAATGGGACTCGTTGCCGGGGCCGAAGGCATAGCCCGGCGCGAGCCCGACGTCCTCTTCGGCCAGGATGCCCTGCACGAGCGCAAAGCTGTCCCGGAGCCCCGGCACCCGCGGGAATGCGTAGAAGGCGCCCTCGGGCATCCGAAGATCGATGAGCGGAAGTCCCGCGAGACAGCGCTCGACGATGGCGCGCCCGCCGCGATACTGCTCGCGGAGCGTCCGTACGGTCTCCTCGCCGTGCTCCAGCGCCGCGATCCCGCCGGTCTGCGCGAACACCGTTGCCCCCGTGTTGAAACACTCCGAGAGGGCCGTCCACGCCGTGCACAGCCGCGGCGATGCCACCACCCATCCGACGCGCCAGCCCGTCATCGCCCAGGCCTTCGAGAAGCCGTTTACGACGACGAGCGGGTCGTCGTCCCGAGCGACCTCCAGGAAAGAGGGGGCGTGCTCCCCGTCAAACACCGTCCGGTGGTACACCTCGTCCGCGATCAGCAGGATGTCGCGCTCGCGGCAGAACGCCAGCAGCTCCTCCTGCGCGTCGCGGCGCATGACCCAGCCCGTCGGGTTGCAGGGCGAGTTGACGAAGATCGACCGCGTTCCGGGACGGACCGCGGCGACGATCTCCGGGACCGTGAGCTCCCAGCCTGCCTCCGTCTCGCGCTGCCGGACCACATCCACGTCCGCACCGGTAACCCGGTACGTGATCTCGATGTTCGGCCAGTGCGGACTAACGATCAGCGCCCGGTCGCCGCTCGTGACCGCCATCTGCGCCGCGATGGTCACCCCCATCATCGCGGAGCCGGGCACGCTGATGCGGTCCGGGTCGATGTCGAGCCCGTACAGTCCGTCGAGATACCGCTTGATGGCGTCGCGCAGGGCCGGCAGGCCGCGGGTGTGGGCGTAGAACGTCTGCCCGTCGTCCAGGGCCTGCTTGGCGGCTTCGCGAATGAACGCCGGAGTGACCATGTCGCCCTCGCCGAACCACAGGGGAATGACCGCGGGATCGTTCAGCCGCTGGAACGCGACACGGGTGATGCCGTTCTGCTCCAGGGTCTCGATGACGGGCCTCACCATGGCCCGGGAACCCGGTTCAGGGGCGTCACGCCAGTCGTTCCCGCACGCGTGCCAGCCGCTCGATGGTCGCCAGGGCCTGACCCTGGTCGGCCGTGATGTTGCGGATGAGCACGTCGGTGAAGCCGAGTTCGGCGTAGGCGGCAAGCTGGTCCGCGGCCGCGGAGACATCCCCGATCACCAGCGCTTCCGGGTCGATTCCCCGGTAACCCCGGTCCACGTAGGGGCGCATGGTCGCCCGCGCTTCCGCGGCGCTCCCGCCGACGTACACGTCCCGCCGCAGCGCGATGCGCTCGGGGTCGCGGCCGTGCGCCGCGCACGCTTCCCGGTACCAGTCGAGTTGCCGGCGGGTCTCCGCGAGCGTCGTCCCCGGGCTCCCGAGCCAGGCGTCTCCCAGGCGCGCGGCGCGGTCGATGGCCGGCTGCGCGGACGCCCCGATCCAGACCTCGATCGGCTCCGGGGGCAGCGGCGCGATCCGTGTCCGCGCCACGGGCCAGTGCCCGTCCGGACCGTCCACGGTCTCCCCGGCCCACAGTGCCCGGATGATGGACAGCGCCTCCTCGAACTTCGACGGCTTGCCCCCGTACCCAACGCCCATCGCGGCGAACTGTCCCCTGCCTCCGCCGATCGCGCACTGCAGGACGAACGGCCCCTGCGCGATGCTCGCGAGCGTCGCCGTCTGCTCGGCGACCAGCACCGGGTTCCACAGCGGCAGGAGGTACAGCGCCCCGGCCTCCCGCGTGCCCCACTCCGCCAGCACGCGGCCGAGGATCGGCGAGTTCTGGTAGTACGGCGCCGGCGTCGCGTGGTGGTCGCCGACGAACAGCGAGTCCAGCTCCGCCGCGTGGGCCGCCCGCGCCCGTTCGATCATGTAGCGTGCGCCGGCGCGGACATCGTCCACCCCGTATGCGCTCGCCATTGAGATACCGATTCTCATCCCGCACCCTCGAATTCCGCGCGGAAGCGTCCCATGCCGCCGGCTCCGACGGGAGACACCGCACTGCACACCAGGCGCTCTCCCTCGAAGACGAAGTCCCCCCGCACGGCGTTGCCGGTCCGCACCCACGGAACCCAGTAGCGGTCGGCGGCCCACATCCGGGCGTACGGAATCGCGTCCCAGGGGCACCAGAACGGCTCCGCCTCGGGCGTTTCGCCGGCTTCGCCCCGGAAGTCGCACGTGCGGAAGACGAAGCCGCGGACATCATTGCCGTTCGTGCGGTCATGGAACCGCAGATGGGCGGCGGGACGCAACTCCCCGCAGCGGATCCGGACCTCCTCGAAAAGCTCGCGGCGGGCGCACGCTTCCGCAGTCTCCCCCGGCTCGACCCGGCCCCCCGGCGCGTTGACCTTGCCGGCGCCGTGACCGCGCTTCTTGCGGATGAGGAGTACCTCGGAGCCCTCAGCCGGGGGAGCTTCCCCAACCGCTGACGCGTAAGGAAGCGCCCGCGTTTCCCACGTCCGCGGAGGCGTACTTCCATGCAAGCCCCGCTCCACGAACACGAGTGTCGCCGGACGCGGGCGCCAGCCGACGGGGATGAGCGCCATGGGCGCGGCAGCATAGCAGTCCTCGCGGACCGGCTGCCGCGTCAGGTCAGGGTTGCTTCAGGCAGCGTCGCCCGTCCACCGGACCCGCGGGCCAGCCCGTCCCGGCGCGCCGGCCGGCACCAGGTTCTCGTACAGGATGTCCGCGATGCCCCGCCAGCCGCAGCGCCGCGCATGAGCGCGGCAGGCGTCCCGGTCCACGTCCAGGGCCCCGGTTACGGCCACGCTCAGGTCCTCGTCCAGCGCGCCCGTCTGCGGCGTCACCACGTCGATGGGTCCCGTGACCGGGTACGCCGCGACGGGCGTGCCGCAGGCCATCGCCTCCAGCATCACCAGGCCGAACGTGTCCGTGCGCGACGGGAACACGAAGACGTCCGCGTCCGCGTAGCAACGGGCGAGGGCCGCGCCCCGCCGATAGCCCAGCCAGCGGGCCTGGGGATACCGGCGCTCGAGTTCCGCGCGCTGCGGGCCGTCCCCGACGATGATCTTCTCGCCCTCCACGTCGAGTTCGAGAAACGCCTCGAGGTTCTTCTCGACGGAGACCCGGCCTACGTACAGCAGGCGCGGCCTGGTGCGCGGCGCTCGCGGCATCGGACGAAACAGGCCCGTGTCCACGCCGCGGCCCCAGACGACCATGCCCTCGATCCCCCGCGCCGCCAGTTCGCGGCGGTGGCTCTCGGTGGTCACCAGCGTGCAGGCGGACGGCCGGTGAAACCAGCGCAGGTACGCATATCCCCAGTTGAGCGGGACGGGCAGCCGCTCGGAGACGTATTCCGGGAACTTGGTGTGCAGCGACGTGGTGAAGGCCAGCCCCCGGCGCACCAGGCATGTCCTGGCCGCCAAGCCCAAAGGACCCTCCGTGGCGATGTGGATCGTGTCCGGCCGCGAGCGGTCGACGATGTCGCCGATGCGCCACGGGTCGCCGACCAGGCGGATCTCCGGATAGCCCGGACAGGGTGCCGTCCGGAACGCCCCCGGCTCGATCACCGTCACCTCCACGCCGCGCGCGCGGAGACCGCCGATCACGTTCCTGAGCGTGCGGACCACGCCGTTGGTCTGCGGCTCCCAGGCGTCGGTGACGAGCAGCAGCTTCATGCCGCGGCCCGGCTCGGATACGGGCGCGGCCCCGCCGTCTCGTCGAGCGCCGCCGTGGACCAGTCGACGATCCGGAAGCGGCCCGCCTGGTCCTCCACGAGCGCGGTGCAGGACTCCACCCAGTCACCGCAGTTCATGTAGGTGACGCCCCCGCAGTCGCTGATCTCGGCGTGGTGGATGTGCCCGCACACGACCCCGTCGAAGCCGCGGCGCCGGCACTGGTAGGACACCGCGTCCTCGAAGTCGCTCACGAAGTTGACGGCCTGCTTCACGCGCCGCTTGATCCACGCGGACAGTGACCAGTAGCCGTATCCGAACCGTGCGCGGGCCGCGTTCAGGGCCCGGTTCAGCCGCAGGAGCAGGTGGTAGCCGAGGTCGCCGAGGAAGGCGACCCAACGGTGGTAGCGGGTGATGACGTCGAACTGGTCCCCGTGGACGACCAGCAGGCGGCTGCCGTCCGCGGTCTCGTGCACCGCCTGGTCCACCAGGCGGAGATTCCCCACCTCCAGGTCGGAGTACTTGCGCAGGAACTCGTCGTGGTTGCCGGTGACGAACACGATGCGGGTGCCGCGCTTCATCAGCGTGAAGAACCGCCGCAGGACGTTGTTGTGGGACTGGGGCCAGTAGAAGTTCGCCCGCAGGCGCCAGCCGTCGATAATGTCGCCGACGAGGTAGAGGGTCTCGCAGTGATGGTGCTTGAGGAAGTGGACGAGGCGTTCCGCCTGGCAGCCGCGGGTGCCGAGGTGGATGTCGGAGAGGAAGATGGTCCGATAGTGCGTCTTCGGCGGTTCGTGCGGCGGTTCGTCGTACCCCATGCTTCTCGTCGTGGCCCCAACAGGCGGTTCCGCGAATACTAGGCAGTCGGAGTGACACCACGGTGACAGCACTCGAGGTCGCCCGGGGCGACATCACGGCGGAACGGGTCGACGCGATCGTGAACGCCGCCAACAAACAGCCTCCTCGGCGGCGGCGTCGACGGGGCGATCCACCGCGCGGCCGGGCCGGGGCTCCTGGCCGAGTGCCGCACCCTCGGGGGCTGCGAGACCGGCGACGCGATGATCACCGCCGCCTACGGACTTCCCGCACGACACGTGATCCACACCGTCGGGCCCGTGTGGCACGGCGGCGACCGGGGTGAGCGGGAGCTGCTGGCGTCCTGCTACCGCCGCAGCCTCGAGCGCCGCAGCCTCGAGGTGGCCGAAGCGCACGCACCAACGTCCGTCGCGTTCCCGGCCATCAGCACGGGGGTCTACGGGTATCCGGTGGATGCGGCAGCCAGGGTGGCGGTCGCCACCATGACGGCGCACTGCCGGCAAAGTCCGATCACGCTGGTGCGCTTCGTGTGTTTCGATGTGGTGGCGGAACGGGCCTGCCGGGAAGCGATGGACGAGGCGCGCTCGTAATCCCGTCCGTCACGCGCCCCTTACCAGGGACAGCACCGGAGAAACCGGAGAAACCGCTGGCGAAATCCGGCCGAAGCGGGCATGGTACGCGTTTCGGCACATGCGGATAGCGGGCTTCACCGACCGTCGCGATCCGCCAGCCGTAGCTCACGCAAGCGAACGAGGAGGAAACCCGATGGCCGAAGCCGCGACCGACGACTGGAACGCAAACCGGGCAGCGCGCGAGCGCAGCAACGCGACCCGCAAGCGGTTCACGGTCAACAATCCCGACAAGGAAGCGCGTGCGAAGACGCTCGGAGAGATCCACGCCCTCGGGCTCGAGTCGAACGTCGCCGAACTCGACGCGATCGGCTACACGACGGTCAAGGGCGCCATCGACGCCGACCAGGTGGCCCGCGCCCGGGATGCGATCGTGCGCGTCATGGAGCTCAAGTCCGGCATGTCCGTCGACATCGAAGCCGAGACGGCGGAACCCTGGAACGGCGTATCGCTCGCACACTACCTGCTCTACGAGGACGAGGTCTTCGAAGAGATCGTGACGGCGTCGAAGCCCCTCGCGCTCATCAGCTACCTGCTCGGCCGCAGTTGCCAGCTCTCCAGCATGACGTGCCACTTCAAGGGCCGGGGCAGCGACCCCCTGATGCTGCACTCGGACAACGGCAACGGCATCCCCGCCCCGTTCTCCATGACCTCCCAGGTCGCGAACGTCAACTACGCGCTGACGCCGTACAGCAGGGAGGCCGGCGCCCTGGCGATGGTGCCCGGCAGCCACCGCCTGTGCCGGCACCCGCGCCCGGACGAGGTCCATCTGGCCGGCGACGAGTGCAATCCCGACGCGGTCTCCATGGACCTCGATCCCGGCGACTGCGTCGTCTGGCACGGCAACACCTGGCACGGCTCGTTCCGGCGCGATATCCCCGGCATCCGCATGAACCTGGCGACGTACTTCGTGCGCCAGTACATCGTGACCCAGGAGGAGTTCGGCCGGACGGTGCCGCAGGAGATGCTCGACCGCCACGCGAACGACGCGCGTTTCCTGCACCTGGTCGGCCAGCGGCAGCCGTACAACTACCACGCGGATGGACCGGACTGGACCAAGTTCGGGGAAGTGCCGCGGGGGCAGTTCGACTGACGCCGTCCCGCCGGCGCGTCCACCGCGCGAGGCGCGCCGGCGAACGTCTCAGCCCCTCCCCCACCTGCCCGTGCAAGAGTCGTGCAGGCCGGCGATACGGGGGCGGGAGGACCCCCGCCCCCAAGCACCGCAGCGTGGTCGTTACCCCGCCGCGTTGTACCCCAGGATGGCCTTGACCTCGAGGAACTCGTCGAGGCCGTGCTCGCCCCACTCGCGGCCGTTGCCGGACTGCTTGTAGCCGCCGAAGGGCGCCTGCTGGTCCGGCGGAGCGCCGTTCAGGTGCACGTTGCCCGTGCGGATGCGCCGCGCGATGGTCCTGGCCCGCTCCGGGTCGCCGGAGGAAATGTAGCCGGACAGTCCGTAGACCGTGTCGTTCGCGATGCGCACCGCGTCCTCGTCGTCCTCGTAGCCGATCAGCGACAGCACGGGACCGAAGATCTCTTCCTGCGCGATCGTCATGTCGTTGGTGACGTGGGAGAACACCGTCGGCCTGACGTAGTAGCCCTGGTTGAGCCCGTCCGGCCGCCCCGGGCCGCCCGTCTCGAGCTTCGCGCCCTCCTCGATGCCTTTCTCGATGAGGCCCTGGATCTTGTCGAACTGCCGCTCGGAGACCACCGGACCGATCGTGGTGCCTTCCGCGCCGGGATCACCCACCTTGACCTGTTCCGCCGCGGCCTTCGCGATCGCGGCCGCCTCGTCCATGCGCGCCTGCGGCACGAGCATGCGCGTGGGCGCGTTGCAGGACTGGCCGGAGTTCGTGCACATGCCGAACACGTCGCGGGAGATGGAGGCGCCGAAGTCGGCGTCGTCGAGGATGATGTTCGCGGACTTGCCGCCCAGCTCCTGGGCGACCCGCTTCACGGTCGCCGCGGCGTTGCGCGCCACGTCGATGCCGGCGCGCGTCGAGCCCGTGAAGGACATCATGTCGATGTCGGGATGCGACGCGAGCGCCGCGCCCACCGTCGGGCCGTCGCCGTTGACGAGGTTGAACACGCCGGCGGGCACGCCCGCCTCGTCGAGGATCTCGGCGAAGATGATGGCGTTGAACGGCGCCACCTCGGAGGGCTTCAGCACCATCGTGCAGCCCGCGGCGAGCGCCGGGGCCACCTTGCATGCGATCTGGTTGATGGGCCAGTTCCACGGCGTGATGAAACCGCACACGCCGGCCGGTTCCTTGACGATGTGCGACGTGCCGATGTCCTCCTCGAACTCGTAGGTGCGCAGGATGTTGAGCGTGGTCATGAAATGCCCGAGGCCCGCGGGCGCCTGCGCCGCGTTGGCCAGCGGCATCGGCGCGCCCATCTCGGAACTGATGGTCGCCGCCAGTTCGCCCATGCGGCCCTTGAAGACCTCGATGATGCGCTCCAGGACCGCCACGCGCTCCTCGCGCGTCGTCTGCGACCACGAGTCGAAGGCTGCCGTGGCCGCCGCAACGGCCGCGTCCACGTCCGCCTGCCCGCCGAGGGCGATGGTGTCGATGGCTTCCTCGGTGGCGGGGTTGATGACCTCGAGGAGGTCGCCGGTGGACGGCTCCACCCACTCCCCGTCGATGTAGAACTTCTGTCGATTGCTCACGATTCGAATCCCCTGTCCAAAGTGTCGGCAAAAAGTGGTTCCCGGCCCTGACGGCGCCCCCTGTCCCGGCGCGGCCGGGCGGCTATTGTCCATGCAACGCCGGGCCACTTCCACCGCTCCGCCCGGAACGGTCGCGGCGCCTACGCGGCCAGCACGTCGCGGTCCCGCAGGTCCTCCCGCGTCAGGCCTTCCCGGTAGCGGGCGACCAGCACGTCGGCGTCGAACTCGACGCCGATCGGGTTCCGCGCGAAGGCCGGCGTGCGGAACCACGCGTGCAGGTCCTCCAGGCTCTCGAAGTTGTCGATCTGCAGTTCCACGCGGATCCCGTTCGGGTCCTCGTAGTAGAGCGAGGTCGTCGGACCGTGGTTGATGGTCCACGCCGGCGTGATCCCCTCGGCCTTCAGCCGCTCGTAGGTGTGCACGAGGTCGCCGAGGGTGGCGTACGTGTACGCGAAGTGGTCGACGCCCGCCGACTCGGGCCCGGGGTCGGGCGCATCCGGCGTGTTCACGAACGCGAGGCGATGGTGTTCGTCGTCGTAGGTGATGAAGGCGACGAAGTCGTTCTCGAACGCCGGCCAAGCGTGCAGCACCTTCCGATACCACTCGACGGTCTCCCGGAACCGGTTGGTCCGGATGACCACGTGGGCGAATTTCTCCGGGCGTACGGGTGCGTCTCCCATCCTATTCCTCCAGTGATTCGTAGACCGCCCGCCAGAGGCCGAAGCCGCGTGCGTCGCCGACGATGCCCGCCTCCATCCGGTTCATGACGTAGGAGAATGCCACCCGGTTTTCGAGATCGCAGACGACCACGGAACCCCCGTAGCCTCCCCAGTAGCAGACCTTGTCGTTCGGCACCGCCGGCATCTCCTCGCCGGGGAGCCCGTAGCCGAGCCCGAACCGCAGGGGCAGGCCGATCACGAGGTCCACGCCGTTCGTCTGCTCCTCCAGAACCGCCAGGCAGCCTTCCGGCGACATCAGGTTCCGGCCCCAGGCCGTGCCGTGGTTGGCGAGCAGCGTCTGGATGCGCACGATGCCGCGGGCGTTGCCGTGGCCGTTCGCCGCCGGCATCTCGGCCTGCCGCCACGCCGCCGTCTTCGTGTCCGCCGGCTCAACCACCGTGTTGCCGATCGTGCGCTCCGCGATCGACCCCGGCTCCATCTCGATCATCTCCTCCGGCGTGACCGGCGGCGGGATGAGTTCGCCGATGCGGGGGAAGTGTTCCGGATCGACCCCGAGGTGAAAGTCCGCGCCGAGCGGCTCCGCCAGTTCCTCGCGCAGGAAGGTGCCGGGCGATCTGCCGGAGATGCGCCTAATCACCTCGCCGACCAGGTTCCCCTGCGTGATGGCGTGGTAGCCGCTGGCCGTCCCCGGCTCCCACCAGGGGGCCTGCGCCGCGAGCCGCGCGGCCACGTCGTCCCAGTCGTACCAGACCTGGGCCGGGTAGGGGCCGTCGAGCCCGGAGAGGCCCGCGCTGTGGCTCAGGAGGTACCGTACCTCGATGCCCTCCTTGCCGTTCTGCGCGAACTCGGGCCAGTACTTCGCCACCGGCGCGTGCAGGTCGAGTTCGCCGCGGTCCGCGAGCAGCAGCGCGCTGAGCGCCGTCATCGTCTTCGTGCTCGAGTAGACGTTGACGATCATGTCCTCGACCCACGGCTCCGTCGCCGCCGCGTCGCGGTGCCCGCCCCAGATGTCGACGACGAACTCCCCCTCGACCGTCATCGCGAAGGACGCGCCGACATCGCCCAGTTCGGTGAAGTTGCGCTCGAACGCGTCGCGCACGCGGGCGAAGCGGGCGTCGCACGAGCCGTGAATGTCCACCATGGACCGCCTCCCGGAACGGGAAAAGCGCCAACGTACCACAGCGTAGACGCGGTGGCGGGCGGCGCATGGCGGATGGCCTACGCCGATTGCAGCTTTCTCGCCCCACCGCGTCCGCCAAGTCTCCTTCCTCCGTCCCGAGTGCGCCCTGCAGGATGGCCGCCAAGCCGGCCGCCAAGCCGGATGTGGACCCGGACCCCACTGTGCTACCGTCACTTCAACCGCGTCCCCGCACGCCTCCCGCCGACGGAGAGCCTACCGATGGCCGAATCCCTGCCCTCCCGTCCCCTTCTGTACCCCGAGACCGACGGGCAGCCGATGCCAGACGCTGACTACCAGGGCGACGCCTATCGCTACATCGTCGAAGCCCTGAGGGTGTGGTTCCGGGATCGCCCCGACGTGTACGTGTCGGGCGACCTGTTCGTCTATCTCGAGGAAGGGAATCCGCGCAACTGCATCGCGCCGGACGCGTTCGTCGTGTTCGGCGCGGGCAATCACCCACGCGAGACCTACCGACTCTGGGAGGAGCCGGGCGGAGTGCCGGACTTCGTGCTCGAAGTCGTCTCGCCAACCACCTGGCGCGTGGACGTCGGGGCCAAGCGCGAGAGGTACGCGTCGCTCGGCGTTCGCGAGTACTGGCTGCACGACCCGCACGGACGACACCTGCAGCCGGCGCTTGTGGGCTTTCGCCTCTCCGGCGGCGTCTACATGCCGCTCTCTGCCATCGACACGTCCGAGGGCATGACGTTGCACAGCGATGTCCTCGGACTGGACCTGAGCCTCGACGGCGAAGACCTGCGCCTGCGCGATCCGGGGACCGGACGGCACTTGCCCACCTATGCCGAAGCCCGGGCCGACCTGCGCAACACCGAAGCCGATCTGCGCAACGCTCGTGCCCGGCTCGCCGAGCTGGAACGCGCCCTGCGGCGGGACGAGGAAGACTGACTGCCACCCTCGGCGGCAGCGTTGCGTCAGCCGCCGTCCACTTTCGCCACCACCAGCGGAATCCGGTCGTTGCCGAAGTACATGTCGTCGCCGTCGAGGAACATCGTGGGCGAGCCGAAGCCGCCGCGTTCGACGAGTTCGTCGGTGTTGGCGCGCAGGCGGTCCTTGTAGTCCTGCGAGGCGATATTCTCGAAGAACGACGCGACGTCGAGACCGCTCTCCTCGACGATCGGCCGCAGGATCCCGTCCTGCGAGATGTCCTCGAGATCCCCCCAATAGCGCTGGAACACCCGCCGCGCATAAGGCACCAGGCGGTCCTCCTCGATCGCCACGAACGCCCCGCGCATCGCCTTGACGCTGTTCACCGGGAACACCGGCGGCTGGCCGATCTCGACGCCGACGTAGCGGGCCCAGTCGGCGAGGTCCTTGCCGTAGTACTTCGCCTTTAGCGGCACCGGCTTGGCCCGGCCTTCGTACACGCTCGGGTTGACCGTGTTGAAGACGCCGCCGACCAGGAAGGGGCGCCACTCGATCGCCACCGGGCGGGGCGCCATGGACCGCTGGACCTGCTCGAACGCCAGGTAGGTCCAGGGGCTCGAGCAGTCGAAGAAGAACTCTAGTGTGTGCATGGAGCCGGGAGCTTATATCATGCCGGCAGTCCCCGACACGGCCCCCGCCCATGAACGACACCGCCCTGCTCGACGAGATGCGCGCCCTGCTCGACGAGGCGCAGCGCGTGGTCGTCTTCACCGGCGCGGGGATCAGCACCGAATCCGGCATCCCGGACTTCCGCAGCCCCGGCACGGGTCTCTGGAACAAGGTCAAACCGATCGAGTTCCAGGACTTCATGGCCTCGGAAGACGTTCGCCAGGAGTCCTGGCGCCGCCGCTTCACCGGCGACCGCAGCATGGAAGGCGCGAAGCCCAACAACGGCCACAAGGCCGTCGCGAAGCTCGTCGCCGAGGGCAAGGTGACGGCGGTCATCACCCAGAACGTCGACAACCTGTTCCAGGACGCCGGCATCCCGGACGAGCAGGTCGTCGAGCTGCACGGCAACGCGAGCTACGCGAAGTGCCTGTCCTGCGGGACGCGCTACGAGCTGGCCGACCTCGAGGCGCAGTTCAACGACCTCGGCCGCGTCGCCCCCTGCAGCCGCTGCGGCGGCATCGTCAAGAGCGCCACCATCTCCTTCGGCCAGGCCATGCCGGAGGACGCCATGCTGCGCGCCCAGCGGTTCACCGAGTCCTGCGACCTGATGCTGACGACCGGTTCGACCCTGATCGTCTATCCCGCCGCGGGCTTCCCGGAGCACGCCAAGCGCCTCGGGGCGAAGCTCGTCATCCTGAACCGGGAAGCCACCCCCCTCGACGGCATCGCCGATCTGGTCGTGCACGGGGAGATCGGGCCGGCGCTGTCGTACGTCGTCGGGGTCAACTGACGCCCTTACCGTGCCGCCGTCAGCAACTGGTTCGCGAACGCTTCGATGTGTTCGATCCGGTTGCAGATCCCGACATCCAGGCAGTACGGGGCGTAGCGGCGCATCTCGGAGTCCCCGTCGGACCAGCGGTCGCGCGTCTCCGGGTTGAGCCAGAAGACCTGCTTGACCCGCTGCGAGATCTCCTTCAGCAGGTGCGCCTGCGGGTCGAAGTAGTTGTTGCGGCCGTCGCCGAGCACCACCACGGTCGAGCGGCCGTCGAGGTCCCTCCCGCAACGTTCCCGGAAGTCCCGGAACGCGCGCGCGTAGTCCGTGGTGCCCTTGCCCCAGTCGAACAGCGCCTGCTCCACGGCCTCCTCCGGCGCCTTGCGCGAGAACGTCTCCGTGACCTCGCCGAGGGCGCTCGAGAACGCGAACGCCCGCACGTTCGGCAGCACGTCGGTCAGTTCGTACAGGAACAGCAGCAGGAAGCGCGACACCTGCGCCACGGAACCGCTCACGTCGCACAGCACGAACACCGTCGCCTTCTCGCGCTTCACGCGCCGCCAGTGTGGCTCGAAGATGGCGCCGTCGTAGGACAGGTTGCGCCGCAGCGTCTTCTTGAGGTCCAGCATGCCCCGGGCCGAGCGCCGCCGGCGACGGCGGTGTTCCCGGGCGAGCTTGCGCGCGAGCTTCTCCACCACGCGCCGGACTTCCACGTGATACTCGCGGGGGATGCGGTCGAGCTGGGACCTGAGCGCCGCCTCGAGGAGCGCGCGCCGCCCCGTCGCGTCCACGTGCAGCTTGTACTGCGCATCGACGTAGTCGCGAATCTCGCCGTGAAAGTACTGGCGCAGGTACCGCAGGAGCGGGTCGGCGCCGTTGCCGGTGCCCCCGCCTGCCTTCCCGCTGGCAAGGTACGCCTCGAGTTCGTCGAGCGCGAGGGCCTGCGCGATCTTCCCCGCGTACACGCGCTTCTCCCGGAGCGTGCGCATCGCGCTGATGCCGGCGTCCTCGGCGGCCTGCTGCACGAGGAAGGCGAGGTAGTCGCGCTCGTCCGCAAGCACGCTGTCGATGGTCCGCACGAGGCCGCCCGACAGGTGCCGGCCCAGCTCCTCGACGAGCGCCTCGCGGTCGACGCCGCGCACGAACGTGGGCTTGGCCGGCTCGCGGAACGCGAGCTGCAGGAAGAAGCGGTCGAAGGCGTCCTCGAACCGTTCCTTCTCTTCCCGGGTCTTGGCGAGCGCGAGGCCCAGCGCATCCCGCAGCAGGCGCTTGTCCTCGATGCCGACCTGCGAGACCACGTCGAAGGCGTCGAGGGTCTCGGCCGGCGAGACGCGCACGTCCGCGTTCCGCAGCGCCTGCACGAACCGCGAGAAAGTGACGTCCATGAGGCGGCGTAGTATATCGTCCGGCCGATGCCGGCCCCGCAGCGACAAGCGGTCCTCTCCGTCGTCCGCGCCCTCATGCCGGACTGGCGCCCGGACGGCATCGACGCCATCGCGTACCTCCCCGGCGGCTACGCCAACGACAACTACCGGTTCGAGTACCGGGGCGCGGCCTACGCGTTGCGCATCGCGCGGCATCCCGGCGCGGACCGGCGGGCCGAGGCGCGTTTCCTCGAGCTCGCCTCGGCGCCGGACGTGGTCACGTTCGACACGACGCGCGGACACCTGCTCACGCGCTGGATCGACGGGACGCTGCTTGCCGACTCCCCGGTCCCGCCGGAGACGGCCGCCACATACCTCAAGGCGCTGCACGCGGAGATCCCGCGCGGCGTGCGCCGCTACGATCCCCGCGAGGTTATCCGCCACGGCCTCGCCGCCGCCGACGCGCCCGCAGCCGTCGCTCTCACGGCCCTTGACCGACTCGAGCGGACCCCGACGGACCCGCGGGGCTGCCACAACGACCTGAACCCGTGGAACGTCCTGCGCACCGAGCGGGGCTGGCGCACCCTCGACTGGGAGTTCGCCGGCGACAACGACCCGCTGTTCGACGTGGTCGGTCTCGGACGCGGGCTCGGCTACGACGACGCGCGCCTCGAACGGCTCGTGGCGGCGTACCACGGCACGTCCTCCGTCCCCGTGTCCCGCATTCTCGACACGCGCATCCTGTTCGAGCTGCGCGAGCACGCGTGGGCCGTCCGCCAGATCGCCCTCGGCAACGACCGCGCCGAGATACGCGCCCAAGCCGGCAGGGCGGAAAGGGAGCTAGGGATCCTGCTCGAGCGCCGCGAGCGCGCACCTTAGGCGCGCGGCGCCCGTTCCGCGTACGACGTCGAAGCGCAGGCGCTCCGCCACGAGCGTCGCGCGGTACACATCGAACAGCCGTTCCCGGTCGAACGGCGACTCGCGCAGGGGGTCCGGTTCCCACGGCAGGTCGGGGGCCGTCAGCAGGTAGTGGCGCGGCGCCTGGTTGGCGAACGCCCGCGCGAGCCAGTCCGGGAGCGCGCCGTACTTTCTCCTGCCACCAGACCCGGATGACGAGAAGGTCCGTGTCGAGGATCACGGGCGACTCCTGCGTCGCGAGAGCGCGGGCCTCGAGGGCCATCTGTCCGCGGGCGATAGCCTTCACGTCGGCGGGTCCGTAGGCAGTTCGCCCGGCCAGGTAGTCCCGCGCGACCTCGGCCACGTACCCGACGGCGAAGTGCTCGCCCAGCGCCCGGGCGAGCGCGGTCTTGCCCGTGCACTCGGGGCCGACGATGGAGATGATGCGCCTCACGGCATTCGCGCCGTCCGTCGAAACCGAGGAGCCTTCAGCCGGGGAAGCTCCCTCGGCCGCTGACGCGTAAGGAAGTGTTGGCGTTCCCCTCTTCGGCGGACGCGTACTTCCATGCAAGTGTAAGCCGTAGCCTTGACGCAGCGGCCTCATTCTCCGTCGTCGAAGACGCCCGGCTGAACAGCACCACCCTCACCAGATCCACCTGCCGGGCAAGACCCAGCCGGCTCAGCGCCTCGCGGATGTGCCACCGTATGGCCGCTTCCGGCCGGTGCGTCGCCGCCGCGATCGAAGCCACCGTGCCCCCCGCGGCCACCCGGCCCTGCGCCGGTGTCAGCCCGAGCGCGGCCGACACGCGTTCCGCGTTGATCGCCGGCGCCGAGAACGGTTCCGCGAGCAGGACGCGGGCGGCAAGACGTTGTCCCCAGGGAAGTTCCCCGGTCATCGCCACGGGCGTGGCGCACACGACGATCGGCGTGCGCCCAAAATGGGCACCAGACCACCAGAGCGCGGCGCGAGACGCCGGATCGAAGAGACGCGCCAACGTGTGTCGGCGCGGATCGTCGCCATGTCCACGCCCCACCGTTCCGGTAAAATCGCCCTCCCCGCCGCGAGCCCAGCCGGGCAGACCCCCGAATGGCCAAGACCATAGCGATCGTCGAAGACGACGCGGACCAACGCGCCAACTACGCGGACGCCATCACGAAGAAGGGCTACGACGTGGCGGAGTACGCGAGCCGCAGCGGCGCGCTGGAGGGGTTCGAGCGCAACCTGCCCGACCTGGCCATCCTCGACATAGTGCTCGGCGAGGAGTTCGACGCCGGGTTCCAGCTCTGCCGGGACCTGCTCGCGCGGGCGCCGACCCTTCCCGTGATCTTCCTCACCGAGCGCATCGACGAGATCGACAAGATCTCCGGGCTGCGCCTCGGTGCGTGGGACTACCTGCCGAAGCCCATCTCGCTGGAGTATCTGGTCGAGCGCATTTCCTCGCTGCTGCGCATAGACGAGGTCCGTTCGAGCGGTTCGGACGATTCCGGGCCGAGCGCGCGGCGCCTCGGGGACCTGACGATCGAGGAGAGCGCCCTGCTGGTCTCCTGGCAGGGCACGCGCATCGACCTTTCCGGCACCGAGTTCCGCATGCTCGCGAAGCTGGTCCGGCAGCCCGGCCACGCGGTCAGCTACGACACGCTCATGAACGCCACCATGCAGAGCCTGGTGACGAACAACACCATCAACACGCACATGCGCAACATCCGCAAGAAGTTCGAGAAGGTCGATCCGGGGTTCGCCTGCATCCGCAGCGAGTACGGGTTCGGCTATCGCTGGGCCGCCGAGTGAAGATCGGCTCGAAGATACGCGGGCCCCGGCTCGGCACGAAGCTGACGCTGCTGGGGCTTGCCCTGCTCGTCCTGCCCTACTTCTCCTACCTGCAGCTCGTGGAGATGGAGCGCCTGCTGGTCCAGGGCCAGTCCCACGCGCAGCTCCTGACCGCCGAGGGCATCTCCACCCTGTTCAACGGCCGCGAGGACCTGTTCCGGGACCTGCCCGTCAACCCGAAGGACTACGAGTCGCTGCGCGCGCACCCGATCGAGAGCCCGGTGCGGCTCGACGGGACGCTTGCCGAGTGGGGCGAGGTGGAGACGCGCGTGCAGCGCTTCGGCGGCGAGGACGCCGCGCTGGCCGACGGCGGGTTCGACCTGGTGCTCGGCGAGCGGGCCGGCGACCTGTACGTGCACATGCGCATCCGCGACGACCGCGCGGTGTTCCGCGATCCCCGGTATCTCAGCCTCGACAACGCGGACCACGTGCGCCTGAGCTTCATCCGTCCCAACGGCGAGGAAGGCCGCGCCGCCATCACGCTCCAGGAACCCGGGGTCACGACCACCTACTGGATGCAGCCCGACTGGCGCTTTGCCGAGACCGGCGCCCCGGAGACGCAGATCAAGGGCTACGTCACCGCGTCCGGGGACGCGGCGGACGGAGGCTACCAGCTCGAATTCCGCGTGCCGCTCGCGTTGCTCGGCTCGCGCCGCTATCTCGGCCTCTCCTTCGTCGACGTCGACGATCCGGAGAGCCGGGAGATCCGCGCCATCACGCAGACCCTGCCAACCGCGGGCAAGGAAGGGTTCAACCTCGTCGTCTACCGCTCGCCCGAGGTGCTGCAACTCATCGAGGGGCTCGGCTATTCGGGCGCGCGCATCCAGGTCATCGACGCACAGCACCGCGTGCGGGCCGACACCGGCAGCTACCGGGCGGAAGCCGCGCCCGACGCGCCGACCGACTGGACGCTCCAGGTCCGCGAGTGGTTCCACGATATCCGTCTCTGGATCGAGGGCCTCGCCGGAACGTCGGAGGACCCCTCCACCGACCCGGCCCGGTCCGAAGCGCTGGCGGAAGAGGCCATCGCCGCCGCGCTCGCCGGCGAGCCGATCACGGCGCGCCGCCTGTTGGTGGACGACGCGGAGGACGACGTGGAGATCATCGTGGCGGCGCACCCCATCGTCTCGAAGGACACCACCGTGCTCGGCGCCGTCGTCGTCGAGCAGGACATCGACCACATCCTCGCCTTCCAGCGCGAGGCCCTGGAGGAAGTGATGGTGGTCGCCGTGTCGTGTTTGCTCGCCGTGTTCCTCGCCATGGCGGCGTTCTCGGGCCGGCTCGCGTGGCGCATCCGCACCCTGCGCCGCGAGGCGGCCCGGGCCATCGACCGCTACGGGCGTCTGCGCAAGCAGTCGCTGCGGTCCGAGCGCAGCGCCGGCGACGAGATCGGCGACCTGTCGCGCAGCATCTCGACCATGCTGACGCGCCTGCACCAGCACAACACCTTCCTCGAGAAGATGCCGCGCACGCTCCGCCACGAGATCAACAATCCGCTCAACGTGCTGAGCACGTCCCTCGAGAGCCTCGCCGACCGCGTCGAGGAGGGGGACGAGAAGTACCTCAAGAGCGCGAAACGGGGCGTGCTGCGCATCGGCTCGATCGTGCAGAACCTGGCCGACGCGGCCAACCTCGAGGAGTCGCTCGTGGCCGACGACTTCGAGGTCGTGGACATCGGCAAGCTCCTCGGCGACTACGTCGCCAACTTCCGGCTGTCGCAGCAGCGCCACCCCGTCGTCTTCCGCGGCGTCCCGCACCCAGTGTACGCCCGGGTCGCCGACTACCGGATCGAGCAGCTGCTCGACAAGATCGTCGACAACGCGATCGACTTCCACCACGCCAACAGCCCCATCAAGGTGCAGCTCGACGCCGAACGGGACTTCCTGCGCATCACGGTCGCGAACCGCGGCCCGACCCTGCCGGACACGGGGGAGGCGTCCCTGTTCGAGTCCATGGTCAGCCACCGCGGATCGCACAGCCGCATGCACTTCGGGCTCGGGCTCTACGTGGTGCGGGCGATCGCCGAACACCACGGCGGCACCGTGCGGGCCCTCAACCTCGTCGACGGGTCCGGCGTCGCCATCATGGTGGAACTGCCGCTGGCGGCGGAAACTCCCGCGCCCATCCGCGCCGACGAACAGGACCGGCTGGCACCGCACGCGTAGGCGACTCCCCCTACCTGCCCCGACGGCAATGTCCTACACGTAAACCAGAGTTCGGCCAACGACCGCGACCGCCGACCCACGTACGGTGGCGCCCATGGAAGACGCCACACCGCGGTTCCCATTCGACCCCGTCTACAAGGCGCTGTGCTGTCACCGGCGCACGCTCCGCGACATGTTGCAGGGATACCTGGCGGAGCCGCACGGTCCGCTCCCGCGCGAACTCATCGCCGCCCTGGACCTCGACACCTTGCGCAAGGTGTCGATGGAGTGGGTGACGCGGGACTTTCGGCTGCGGCGGGGCGATCAGGTCTGGCAGGTCGCATTCACCGAGGCCGGGCATTCGCGCGGGTACCCGGCGTTTCTCCTGGTGAACCTGGAGTTCCAGTCTCGGCGCGACGGGCAGATGGCGCTGCGCTTCCTGGAACAGGGCGGCGAGCTGGTACGCGAGCTAAGGTCGCAAGGGGCCGTCGCCGACGGCGAGGCGTGCCCGGTGCTGTGCGTCGTGCTGCACAACGGGCGCTCCCCGTGGACCGCCCCGACCTCGGCGGCATCGCTGGTGAACCTGCCGCCCACGCTGGGTGCGCCGCCTGCGGCCCCGGCGGAACTCGGAGCGTTCTATCCCTGGGGCTACTGGGCGCTCGACTTCGTCACGCACCGCGGCCGGCCGCACATGCCCGGCAACGTGATGTCGATGATCATCGGGATCGAGTACGCGCGGGAGGGTGCGGACTTCGTCGCGCCGCTGTGGGACACGGCCCGGAACCTGGGCGACGACGATCTGGGGGACACGGTCGCGCGATGGCTGAGACGGCTGAGCGAACGCTACAATCTGAACCTGCCGGGCATGGAGGAGCTGCTGGCGATGCAGGACGTAACGGTACTGACGTCCAGGCTGGACGAGACGATCGAGGGGTGGTGGCGTGAGGCGAAGGCCAGCGGCCACGCGGAGGGCCATGCGGAGGGTATCGCTCACCAACGCGCCATGCTGAAGCGTTTGATGGCGCGGCGATTCGGCCCGAGAAGCGCCGAAGAGGTCGGCCTGCTGCTCGAGGAGGTCACCGACTGGGAGCAACTGGCCGCGGTAGGCGAGTCGATCCTGGATGCGAAGGAGAGCGCCGAACTCAAGGAG
Organism: Pseudomonadales bacterium; assembly: GCA_022825925.1. Taxonomy (GTDB): domain Bacteria; phylum Pseudomonadota; class Gammaproteobacteria; order Pseudomonadales; family Azotimanducaceae; genus VXNE01. Next base: position 24,193 of record JAJDVW010000053.1, read on the forward strand.
CGCGTCGTCTCGCTGCTACGCCGGCCCTGATCGGCTCCGACCACCGCCCGCAAAAGGCGGGGGTGGCAGCGACGCCGGCCGTTACCCCGGCAGCCCGTACTCCGCGTCCACGCCGATCTCCCCGCGACAGGTCACCTCGCCGCGCTGGACGAGGTAGACCATGGCGGCGAACACGCTGCGCGCGGCCGCCGAATAGATGAACTCGGGAAGGTCCGCGTACATCGTCGGCACCATCTCGCGGATGCGCGGCACGCCGTCCGCCAGGCACGCCTTGATCTGCTCCTCGCGCTCGACGCGGTGGGCGATGAACGCCTCGACGTGCGGCTTCGGCGCCGTGATGGCGGGGCCGTGCGTCGGCCAGTAGAGCGCGTCGTCCCGCCGGAGCAGCAGGTCCAGGCTCGCCATGTAGTTCTCCATGTCGCCGTCGGGGGGCGAGACGATGCTCGTCGACCAGCCCATCACGTGGTCGCCGGAGAAGAGCGCCCGCTCCTCGCGCAACTGGTAGCAAACATGGTTCGAGGTGTGCCCGGGCGTGTACACGCACTCGACGGACCAGCCGTCGCCCTCGATCACCTGCCCGTGCCGCACCTGCACGTCCGGTTCGAAGTCCATGTCCCCGCCTTCCTCCACGACGACACCCTCCTCCAACTTGCCGGCGCCGTGCGGCCCGTACCCGTACGCGGGCGCGTCGCACGACTCCCGCAGGAGCGCGCAGCCCGGCGAATGGTCGGCGTGGGTATGCGTGACCAGGAGGTGCGTGATCGTCTCGCCGCGGGTGGCCGCCAGTACGGCCTCGATGTGCGCGGGGTCGGCGGGCCCGGGGTCGACCACGGCGACGTTGCCGTGACCGAGGATGTAGGTCCCCGTCCCGTACAGCGTGAAGGGACTGGGGTTGTTGGCGACGACCCGCCGGATGTTCGGCGACACCGCCGCGGACACGCCGTACTCGAAGTCCAGGTCCCGTCTGAAGGGAATCCGTACGCCCATCTTCGCCGCCACCCGTCCGATCGGAGCGCGAAGCCTATCAGAGTTGGCCCGCCGCGCTCAGCGAACAGCCCGCCGGCCGTCACGCGCCGCCGGCCCGCTCCGGCTCCGCGCTCCAGGCGTCCCGCAGCGCGCGCCACGCGTCGATGTCCGGCGTGACGGTCAGGGCGAGGTCGAGGTAGTAGCGCGCATCGGGAGCGAGGCCGACGTCGAAGGCTTCCCGCGCCACCGTCGCGAGGCGCTCCGCGGTTCGGGTCAGCAACGCGGACGCCCGCGCGTTGCCGGGGTCCAGCCGGATCACCTCCCGGAGCTTCGCCACCACGTTGGCGTCCGCCGGCTCGGTGAAGTAGCCGTCCCGGAACAGCGCCTCCGCCTCCCGCAGCAGGCTCGCCACCGTCGCGAGCCGCTGCTCCTCCGCGTCCAGCCGCAGGTGCATCTCGTTGACGGTCGTCTCCCCGAGACCCACGGCGACGGCCCGGTCGAGGAGATGCTGCGCGCGCGCGAGGTCGCGTTCGGCAAGCAGCCCGCTGAACTGCGCCAGCACCTGCTCGGCCACCTCGGCGAGGCCCTGCTGGGCGATGGCGTTGTCCGGGTCCGTAGCCAGCACGCGGAAGTAGATCTCCGCCGCGTTCGCCCCCGCCGGGTCGACGAGCGCCGCCGCGACGCGAAGATCGCCGGCCCGCTGCAGCATCTCCCCGATCTCCTGGGCGAGGGTCTCCGCCTGCCGGATGAGCTCCCGCACGCGGGCGAGTTCCGGATAGTCGGGGGTCGCGCTCGAGGCGCGGCCCAGCTTGTTGATCGCCTCCGTGACGTCGCCCTCCGTCACGGCCGTCTCGGCCAGGGCCGTGTAGTGCCCGGCCAGTTCGTCCAGGCGGGCGCGCGCCTCCTCGTTGCCCGGATAGCGGCGCAGCACTTCCTGCAGGGCCTGGATCGCGGCGGCCGCGGAGGGCTCGTGGGACATGCTCTGCGTCGCCAGCAACACCCGCGCCCCCCGCAGGATCGATTCCGCCCGGCGCCGATCGGAGACCCGCTCGAACAGCACCGTGAGTTCCGAGTCCTCCGGAAAGATGCTGAGCGACTCCGAGAGCTTTGCCTCGGCGATGGCGAAGTCCTCCGACTCGATCGCCTGCGCGATGTCGTTCTTCCAGGTGGCGGCCACGGTCGACAGCGCAAGTCCGGCGCCCTCGTGCCCCGGTGCCCTGTCGAGGACCCGACGGTACGCGGCGACGATGGCCGCCAGGCTCTGGTTGGGGTCGCGGCGCAGGGCCTCGGCCGCGGTCCACGCCTGCTCCACCTCCGGGTGTTCGGCGAGCCCGGTCCGGGCAAGCAGCGCCGTCGCGGCGTCCGGCTGCGTCATCCCGAAATAACCGCCCATGACCACGGCGAGCACGAGCGCCGCGCCGACCGCCACGGGCGCCACGCGCACGCGCGCACGCGCGCCCTCTTCGAGCCGCGTCCGCGCCGCGTCGTGGCGCGGTTGCACGGATGCCGCCAGCACCTCGATTTCCGCGGTCGCCACCAGTGCGCGCACCACGGCCGGCCGCGGCGTCACGTCCTCGAACCGCACGGCGTCGAGGGCCCGCACGATCTCGGCGCCGCTCTGGAAGCGGCGTTCGGGCAGCGGGGCGAGCAGGCCGTCCACCAGGTCCTGGAGGGCGGCGAACCGTTCCGGCAGCCGCGGCGCGGCGGCGGCGGGGTGGCGGACCACCGTCGCCCCGTCGTGATCGAGCGGATACGGCGTGTCGCCGGTCAGCATCTGGAAGAAGACGACGCCGAGACCGTACAGGTCGGAGCGCGCGTCGACCTCGCGGCCCGCGGCCTGTTCCGGGCTCATGTAGCCGGGCGTTCCCACCATGCGCACCCGGCCGGGCACGGTTCCCGGTTCGAAGTCGGCCAGCGCCCCGCCGACGAAATCGACGAGGACCGCGGTCGTAACGTCCCGGAACAGGATGTTCGCCGGCGTGATGTCGCCGTGCAGGCATCCCTTCGCGTGCGCGTGATCGAGGGCGTTCGCGAGCTGTTCGGTGATGCGCAGGATGTCCGCGTAGGACACGCCCTCGCGCAGCCGCGCCTGGAGATCCCCACCCTGCAGGTACTCCATCGCCACGTAGACCGCGGAACCGGCGACGTCCACGTCGTACACCGTCACCGTGTTCGGATGGTCGAGTCGCGCGGCGCGGCGCGCGCGCCGCCACGCCCGGTCCCGTGCGTGGAGGTCCGCCTCGCCGCCCAACTCGATCACCTTGAGCGCCACCGGCCGATTCGACTGCCGGTCGCTGGCGACGTAGACGCGCGCGTCACCCGGAGCGCCAGGCGACCGCGGCTCTCCTCCCCCGCCCTCGCCCGGCCGCCCGAGTTCCCGGTGAATCCGGTAGCCGGGGATCGCGATCACGGCAGTTCCGCCACGTTCAGCCAGCCGATCTCGCCCTGCACCATGTGGCCGAGCACGAACCGTCCGCCAACGACGTACGCCTCGCCATCGAGCCGGACCGCGGTCCCCCAGCCGTGCGCCCGGCCGTTCACGCACTCGTCGCTGGTGAACATCCACGGCTCGCCGTCGAGGGTCACACGGCACCGTGCGTCCTCCGCGATCACCGTTTCGTGCACGAGCTGGCCGTCCGCCCACTGCTGGAAGTACGGATCGCCGTCGGGGACGCTCTTCACGCCGTAACCGTGCATCTTGTTGGCCATGAACTCGCCGCGGTACACGGTGCCGTCCCGCCAGTGGTACGCGCCGATGCCCTCGCGCCCGTTCGCCCGCCACTCCCCGACGTAGCGGTTGCCGTTCTGCCAGGCCTGGGTGCCCCAGCCGGAGCGCTCGCCCGCCAGGAACTCCCCCTCGTAGACGTCCTCGTTGGCCGACGCGAGGCGCCCGTTGCCGGTGATCTGGTTGGCGCGGAAATCCCCCGAGTAGACGTCGCCGTTGCCCCAGCTGAGCCGCCCGGTCCCCTCGCGGCGGTCGTTGACGAAGTCGCCCTCGAACACGCGGCCGTCCGGCCATTCCAGGCGGCCGCGGCCCTGCCGCCGGTCGTTCACGAACCGGCCCGCGAACACCCGGCCGTCCCGCCAGTAGATCGTCCCCTCGCCGTGCATCTTGCCGTTGAGGAACGCGCCGACGTAGCGGTGCAGGCTGCTGACGTAGGTGCCCTGCCCGGTCAGGACGCCGTCCACCACCTCACCCTCGTAGACATCGCCGTTGGGCAGTTCGATGCGGCGGGTGGCGGCGTCGGCGGTGACGGCCACACCCATCGCCAAGATCGGTGCCGCGAGCCAAATCACTCGCCGCAACGCCGCCGAGACCAGCATCGACGTACCTTTCGAACACCGTCGCCGCATTTTAGCAAGGCCCGACCGGCGACCCGACATCCGCCCGATCTAGTAGTCCTTGCCCCCCATCGATCCATCCGCAACCTGGGCGACCCGCTGCATGATCGCCTTGTCCACCAGTCCGCGGACCATGGCCTCCATGCCCACGTTCTTGACTCTTGCGGAGAACGCTAGCGGTCCAAGCGAGGCGAACAACTTGCCAACCAGCTCATCCGCGAAACTGCTCGACACCAGGGGAACGGCGGTCCAGTCAAGAAGCAACGGCTTCTTCGGTTCAGCCTGCAGCAGATTCATGCACTTGGTACGAAGCTGCCGGCCGGCCGGCCTCGACCCGAAGCCGGTCGACTCTTCGCTTAGCCTCAACACCACCGCGTCCCCTTCTTCCGTCTGGTATTGCAGTTCGATGATATCCGTTGGCTGGTGGGGCTCACCCTGGAAGCCGAGGGCTTCGGACAGGTGGAATCGCGAGTCGACGCCGATCTCCGCGTACACGACCGTTCCAGTAAAGCGTTGGGACTCCCTCCTCTCGTAGACCTGGACATCAGATCCAAAGTCGCCGTCTTCGGGCTTCCGATCGGTCCGGGCAACAACCTGTGCCAGTCCAGACGTAATCTGGAAGGATCCCTTCGACATCGTGGAAATCCTCAGCGCACCTGCGATTCCGTTGCCCTGTCCCACGTCCGCACTTCGGGTAACTCCTGCCTTCATGGCCTCACCGATGGCTTGCGCATCCGTCCGAAGGTCGGGATGGCCCTCCCGCAACGACTCAAGTATCCCTTTGCCCGAGTCTGCGACTCCAAAGGCGACCTTTCGGGCATCTCGGAAGGTGCTGACTTGCACGAAGCCTCCCTCGGCACACTCCGCGTGATTGAGTACGTTGTCGGTGATCTCGTTGATCGCCCACTCCAAGCCCGCGATCACGTCTCGTTCCAAGGTCATGTTACGCATGACGACATCCATGAAGTCATTGACGAGTCGCTGTTGCTCGACCCAGTTCGTGAACCGTTGGGCAGCCAAGTGCCGGTCATGGATCGTGTCACTTTTCTCGTACGCATCGGGATCCAGAAAGTGCGCCCAATTGGCGTTCCTGAACAACCTCGCCAACTCGCTGGCCTGCGGCAGTCGAACCGACAAATCAATGTCTTGCCGTCGCAACGCGTCCGCGCTGGGAAGCAACGGGATCATCCCGTTAGGAAACGCCGCCTCGCACTCCGAGAAGTCCAGGATGACATCCTGATAGCCACGCTGGAGGCAGTCATGCAGGCATCGCATGAACTGGCGATGGGCAAAGGGGTTCACGCGCCCGGTGAACCGGATCCGGTTATCCTCCCGGACGACCACTTTCGGCCTCCGCGGTATGCCATTCCGCACGACTTGCACCTCTCCCAAGGCTAGGTCGCTACCCGTAGCGGACGCGGAGTATGGGCTCGGGTCCCCGCCGCCGCAACAGCGCGGAGCCCTTCCCCTACGCCCCGCTCACCGACCGGATCTGGATGGCATCCACCCGCGCCTCCGCGAGTACGTCCGACAGCACGACGACCCGCGCGTCCGGGGCGATGCCCTCGCGGTCGCGCAGCGCGCCGAGGGCGGTCTGGATGGTCTTTTCGGGCTGCGTGGAGAACGCGGTCCGATAGGCGTAGACGCCGCGGTTCAGCATCAGCCGGCGCCGGGCCTGGCTGTTGTTGGTGAACACGTAGATCGGCACGTGCGGAGGCTGACAGCTCGTGACGAGGTCCGCCATGAGGCCGCGTCGCGTGATGACGACGATCCCGGCGGCGGCGATCGACTCCGCGAGCCCCGCGGCGGCCACCGCGAGATGGTGCTTGTCGGTGTCGGCCTCGAGTTCCCGGGCGAAGCCGAGCCCCGGAAAGCGCTCGCTCGCCACGGCGATCTTCGAGAGCTGTTCCACCGAGCGCACGGGATAGCGGCCCACGCTCGTCTCTCCGGACAGCATGACCGCGTCGACCCCTTCGTAGACCGCGTTGGCGACGTCGGTCACCTCCGCCCGGGTCGGGATCGGGTTCTCGATCATCGATTCGAGGAGGTGCGTGGCCACGATGCAGCGCTTGCCGAGCCGGGCGCAGGTCCGCACGAGTTCCCGCTGCACGTTGGGCATCGCGGCGATGTCGATCTCGATGCCCAGGTCGCCGCGGGCCACCATGATGCCGTCCGCCGCCCGCGCGATCTCCTCCGCGTTCTCGAGGCCCTCCCGGTTCTCGATCTTGGCGATCACCTTGAGCGAGGCGTTCTTGCGTCCGAGCAGGTGGCGCAGCTCCATGACGTCGCCCGCGGCGCGCACGAACGACAGCGCGACGTAGTCGACGTCGTGCGCCATGCCGAACAGGATGTCCTCGCGGTCCTTGGCGCTGATCGACGGCATGTTGATGTGCACGCCCGGGACGTTGACGTGCTTGCGGCTCCCCAGGAGCCCGCCGTCCACGACGCGGCAGCGCACGCACGCGGCGCTCTTCCCGATGACCTCGAGGTTGATGAGCCCGTTGTCCAGCGTGAGGGCGCTGCCGGCCTCCACCGCCGCCGGCAGGTCCGGGTAGTTGACGTGGATCTCGCCGTCCACGACCTGGCCCGCGACCCGCAGCGAGATCTCGTCCCCCTGCGCCAGCGTGACGGCGGTGTCCGTGTCCCCGGTGCGGATCTCCGGACCCTGGGTGTCGAGCAGCACGGGCACCGGGAACTTGATCTTCCGGTTGAGCGTCTTGATCCAGTTGATGGTGCGCAGCGCCGTCTCGTGGTCCGAATGCGACATGTTGACCCGGACCACGTCCATGCCCGCCTCGTACAGGCGCGACAGCGTCTCGAAGTCCGCCGTGGCGGGCCCGACCGTGCAGACGATCTTGGTGCGGCGGTCCATCCCGTCAGGGTAACACCGCACCGTCACCGGTCGTCGTTGGCGGACCCTCGGGCGTGCCGGGCTCCTTGTCGCCCCAGAACGCCGCCACCGCCCCCCCGACCGCGACCGCGCGCACCCGCTCGGGGCGCCAGTGGCACGGGAAGAACGCCTGGCAGCGCGACTCGGCGAAGCGCGGGTCGACGAGCACAACAACGCCCCGGTCGGCGGGACCCCGGACCGCGCGTCCCGCCGCCTGCACGACCTTCGCCATGGCCGGCTGCAGGTAGGCCACGGTGAAGCCGTCGTCGCCGAACCGTTCGGCCACGAGTTCCCGCTCGGTGGACGGTGGCGGGAGGCCCGGACCCACCACGATCACCCCGCGCAAGGCGCCGCCGTCGAAGTCCACCGACTCGGCGAACACGCCCCCCATGACGACGACCCCGATGCACGGCGTGTCCCGCCCGGACAGCTCCGCGAGGAACCGCGCGCGCTCCGCGTCCGGCATGCCCGGGCGCTGCGCAGCGACGCGGAACGGCGACACGGCCGCCAGGGCGGGAGCGAGCAGGTCCAGGTACGCAAAGGACGGCAACGCGACGAGGTAGTTGCCCGGCGCCGCCTCCGTCACGGCGCGCACCACGCCGACCAGCGCGTCCAGCGTGCGGGCGCGGTCCCGGTAGTAGGTGGAGACATCCGGCACGACGAAGACCCCGAGCGCTTCCTCCGGAAACCCCGCGTCGACGCGGCCGCTCCGCGCGGCCGACTGCCCGTGCAGGGCCTGGAAGAGCGCCGGCGGCGACAGCGTCCCCGAAAAGCGCACGGCGCCGTGGAAGCCGTCGAGGACCTCGGCGATGTGGGCGGCCGGCGAGAGGCACGTCATGCACACGGTAATGTCCCGCCCTTCCGTCGCGAGCAGGTACCGGTAGTCGGTCTCGTCGAACCAGCCGGCGCCCGCGACGAACCGGTAGCCGTCGCCGAGGAACGTTCGCGCCATCGGCGCCGCGGCGAGGTCCACTTCGGCGGCCGTCGCCAGCAACCGTTCGAATGCGCGCAGCAGCGCGGCGGGCCGGGCGATGGGGCCGTCCTCCTCCGTGCGCCGCAGCTTCAGCAGGGCGCGGTCCACCGAGCGGATGCGGGCCTGGAGCCCGGCGGGCGCGTCCTCGAGCGCGCTCCGGCACGCCCGGCGCTCCACGGAGACGCTCAGCATCTCGCTCGTCCGGGCGGCGAGCTGGTGCGCCTCGTCCACGAGCAGCCCGGCGCGTCCGGACGCGTGGGTGACCAGCCGCCGCAGCCGCACGACCGGGTCGAACACGTAGTTGTAGTCGCAGATCACCACGTCGGTCCACGCCGCCGCGTCCAGGGACAGCTCGAACGGACATACCGCGTGTTCGCGCGCCACGGCCTCCACGCGTTCCCGCGCCACGAGCCCCTGGGCAAGCAACGCCTCGCGCGCCGGCGGCATGCGGTCGTAGTAGCCGCGGGCGTACTCGCAGTGCGCCGGGTCGCACGGCGTGCCGGGCTGGAAGCAGATGCGGTCCTTGGCGGTCACCGTCACCGCCGAGACCCGCTCGCCCGCGCCGCAGCGCACGAGCGCGTCCTCCGCGGCGCGCTGCCCCGTGCCGCGGGCGGTCAGGAAGACCGCGCGGTCGACGCGCCCGGCCCCCATCGCCCGGAACGCGGAGTACAGCATCGACACCGTCTTGCCGCTCCCGGTCGGCGCCTCGACCAGCAGTTGCCCGGCGTCCCGGAACGCCCGGAACGCCCCGCGCGCCATGCGGCGCTGGTGGTCCCGGAACTCGTCGAAGGGGAACGCGAGGTCCTCGAGCACCGCGTCGCGGCGGGTCGTGTGCGCGAGCCTCCGCGCCAGCCAGGCCGCGTAGGCCTCGGCGGTCCGGGCCAGGTAGTCCGCGGCGTCCTCCCGCGTCACCGTTTCCTCCACGTGCCAGGACGACCCGTCGTCGGGACGCAGGTAGGCGAGCCTGAGCCGCCAGGACGCCCGGTCTCCGCCGACGAGCCCGGCGTACAGCCTGAGCTGCGCCATGTGCAGGTGCCCGAGGTGCGCGTGCAGGCGTTCGATGTCCGAGCGCGTCGTCTTGAACTCCTCGATGAGCCCGGCTTCGGGGTCGAACCCGTCGATGCGCCCGCGGACGGTCAACACGACGCCGTGGCGCGCGAGGGTGACCTCCACCGGCGCCTCGCGGCGATAGCTGTCGGGCCGACCGCGTTGCGCGCGGCGCTGTGCGCCGATGCCCTCGACGGCGGTGGTGGCGCGGTCGTAGCGGTAGTGGAGGTCGCCGCGGCGGTGCACGAAGGCGGCGAGTTCGCGCACGCCGACCGTCGCCGCGACGGGCTCCGGCGCGGTCGTCGCCGATGCGTTCACCGGAAGCGCAGCACCCGCACCGGCAGGCCCGCGGCGCGCAGCCTGTCGATCCAGAGGCGCTGATGGTGCCGCAACTGGTCGTTGGGGCCCTTGACCTCCGCGAACTCGTACGTGCCGTCTTCGTAGACGGCCGTCAGGTCCGGGAAGCCGGTCCGCGCGCGGTCGACGTCCTCCGCCACGATCGACAGGAGCTTGCGGACATCGGCCATGGGGATGCCGGTCAGCACGCGCTCGAGGGTTTCGGCATCCAGCGCGCGCCAGTCGACCAGGCGGTTGGCGATGCCGCGGCGGGACGCGGCGGTGTCGAGCATCGCCGCCCGCAGCGCCGCGTCGTCGAGCCCGAGCGGATCGGCGCAGAGCGCGCGGCGGGTCTCGAAGAAGTCCGGCCAGAACAGGTCGAGCGGCGCGGCCTGGAACGCGTTCACGAACATGCCCTCGACCGGCGCGAACACCCACTCCCAGTACGCCAGCCCGAAGAGACCGAGGGGCAGCGCGTTCTCCAGGTGCCACGCCGCCCCGCCCCGTCCGGCCAGCGCGTCCGCCGCGGCGGCCTCGACGCGGGCCGTGTACGCGGGGTCCCACGCCAAGTCGTCGACCGGGCAGTCCCGGGCGCGTCGCGGCAGCGCGAACCGCTCCGCGAAGTCCTGCTCGAGGGCGGACCGCGGCGCCTCGCGGATGGCGCCGCGCAGCCCCTCCACCGCTGCGCCGTCGCCGAGCCGCGCGAGGATTCGCGCGCTGCGCTCGCGCGCCGGCGGGGCGCCCGAACGCGCGTAGCAGGCGAGCGCCGCGTCGAAGGCGCCGGTCCGTTCGAGACGCCGCCCGAGTCCGTTCAGGATGCGGCTGCGGCGACGTTCCAGCAGCCGCGCGCGGTAGGGCTGCCAGAGCGCGTCGAGCACCACCGCGGCCAGTTCCGTGGGCGGCGCCGGGCCGAGGTCTCCCGCGTAGTCGCCGATGCGCGCGAGGGCCAGGTAGGCGTCGAGCGCGGCGCGGTCGGGGAAGAGCCGGCGCTCGCGGCTGAGTTCATAGTCCTCGTACCGGACGATGCCGAGATCTCGCACCACGAAGGCCGCGAGATCCGAACGTCTGTCGCCGAAGAAGAGCAGTCTGTACAGCTCCAGGAAGGCTGGATCGGCGAGCGCCACCCAGGGGCACTGCCAGGCCATGCGGGCGTGGAGTACCGGCTCGGGGTAGCGCGCAACGACGCGCTCGACGTGAGCGCCTTTGCGGCCGACGGGCTCGCCGGTCGGAAACCAGCGCCCGAGCTCCGCCCGCCTGGCGAGCCCGAGCAGGACGTCCGGCGGCGCCGCCGGGCACGGCAGGACGAGCCCGGCCGTCTCGAGTTCGGCGAGCGCGTCCGCGACCCCCTCGACCTCCCGGTACGCGAGCGTGTCCACCCGCACCAGCGGGCCCTTGCGCCCGATCAGCCTGGCGAACAGGCGCTGCGCGGGGATGGACAGCGCCGCCACCGACGCGCCGAACGCCCGCTCCGGCGCCGTGAGCACATCGTCGTACTGCGCCCGCACGGTCTCGACAAGCCGCAGCAGGTTCTCGGCGTAGTAATGGTCCGGCGGCGGTTCGGTGGCGACGAGCAGCGGCACGGCGACGGGATGCGCGAGATAACGGCACGGGATTATAGCCGCTGTCTGTATATGCATACAGCGACAAAGGTACGTCGGTGGGCAGTCGCTGGCGCGCGCGTGCGCTATGGAGTATCTATGGGGTCATGCGACCCGCTCCCTACTGTCTCTGCGCCCCGGTCACGGAGAAGGCCATCGAGAATGTTCGCGCCAACGGCGGCGCCGGCGCGTACAAGGACGCGCACCCCTGGTACCTCGCGGAGGAGCTGCTGGCCCAGGCCCGCTCGCGCGACGAGACCCTGGTCGTCCTGTTCGCGTCCGGCGAGCCGGAGGAGTTCCGCTGGTGGGCGGAGATCGAGGACATCGACGTCGAGGCCTTCCATCGCGGCACCTGGGAGACGCGCTGCGCGTTCAGCGGGCTCAGGCCGGTGGCCGAGATCTTCCGGCCCATCGACAGCGTCGCCCTTTACCCGGGCGTGGAACAGTTGCGGCGGGAGGCGATCGAGCCCGTCACGCAGCACCGGCAGTACGTGAACCGCACGCTGCTGCGCCCATACGCGATCGCGGAAACTCCGCCGTTCGTCGGACGCGAGGAGGCGCCGGCCGAGGACGCGCCCGAGGCGGCGCCCAAGGGCGGCCCGGGCCCGGAGTCAACCGAACTTCGGTGACCGCTTCTCGAGGAACGCGCTCACGGCTTCCTTGTGCTCGGGGCTCGCGTAGGCGCGGTGCAGGGCCTCGATCTCGCGCCGCTGCACCGCCGCGATGTCGGTCTCAGCCCCGTTCTCGGTCAGGAGTTGCTTGATCCAGCGAAGCTGCGGCCCGGGGTTGCCCGCCATCGCGGACGCGACTTCCAATGCCGTCTCCATCAGCGCGTCCGGCGCCGTCAACCGGTCCGCCAGACCCGCTTCGAACGCCTCGCGCCCGGAGTAGAGCCGACCGGAGAGACACATCTCGCTCGCCCGTCCGAAGCCCATGCGCTGGACGAGGAAGTGCGAGCTTGCGAGTTCCGGCGTCAGGCCCATCTTGACGAACGCCATCGCGAACTTCGCGTCCTCGGAGGCGACGATGACGTCCATGGGCAGGATCATGGTGGCGCCGACGCCCACGCTCGGCCCGTTCACCGCGGCCACCATCGGCTTCGAACTCCGGACGAGCCCGATCCAGTCGCCCACCGGCTCCTCCTCCGCCCCGTCCATGCGGGCCTTGAAGTTGTCCCGGATGTCCGCCCCGGCGCAGAACCCGCGTCCGGCGCCCGTGACCACGATCGCCCCGATGTCCGCGTCGCCGTTGCAGCGCTCGATGGCGTGCACGAGTTCCCGGTTCATCACGCGTGTCCACGCGTTCAGGCGTTCCGGCCGATCGAGCGTCAGAACCGCGACGCTGCCCTCCGTGCGAAACCGGATCTGCTCGTAGTTCCCGTCCGACATGTGTGCCCGTCCGTCGCTGGAAAGCCGCCAAGTATCGGCAATCTCGCACGCGAATCACAGCCGATGGCGGACAGGACGCCGGGGCAAACGGCCCTTCCGCGGTCGCCGACACCCGCTACAATTCCCTCCGAATCCAACGCGAACCCGTCCGCCGAACCACGCAGCCGATGGACCCCGCCCTGCAACTCGCAACCGCGCTGGTCGCCAGCACCACGAGCCTGGCGCTCGTGTTCGGCGGGCTCGCCGGCTGGTTCGTGCGCCGGCTGGACCGGCGTTTCGACGAGCTGAGAGGCGACATGCAACGACAGTTCGGCGCGGCCCGGGACGAACGCGCGCAGATCTCGAGGAGGCTCGATGCCTTCGGCGAGCGCCAGGACGCGCTCACCGACCAGATCGCGGACGCTCGTCACTCCCTCGGACGCGTCGAAGGCATCCTGCTGCGCACCCTGGAGCCCGACGCGCTTGCCGCGCCGCGGCAAACCTGAATCAAGCACGTCGACATGGACCCCGCCATCCAGGTATTCGCCGCCGCAGTCGGTATGACCGTCAGCCTCGTCGCTGCGTTCGGGGGGCTCGCCGCGTGGTTCGTACGACGGCTCGACCGGCGGTTCGACGCGATCGACCGGCGGTTCGACGTGATCGACCGGCGGTTCGATGCGATTGACCGGCGATTCGGCGCCATCGACAAGCGATTCGAGGCCGTCGACGCGAGGTTCGAAGCCATTGACCGGCGGTTCGAAGCCATGGACCGCCGGTTCGAAGCCGTCCACGAAGACATCCGGGAGCAGACGGCCGTCGCGCGTGAAGAGCGCCGGCGGCTCTCCGACCGGCTGGATGCCCTCGGTCAGCGCGTCGACGGGCTCGCCGACCAGCTCTCCGACGTACGCCACTCGCTGGGACGGCTCGAAGGCGTGATGTTGCGGGCCTTCGAGCCGTCCCAGCGAGAGGCGTTCGCCGCGCCGCAGCGGACCTGAACCGGCAACCCGTCGGGCATACACGTAGCAGCGACCCCACAGCGAGACCCCTGATGCGCATCACCCTCAGCGACTTTCATTACTTCGTGCGGATGATGGGCAAGGACGACGACGGCCTGTCCTCGCTGACGTGCAAGTTCCGCGTCGGGCGCGGGCGGCGCGACGGGGTCGCCGAGGTCAAGGCCGCGGTGGACGGTTTCGTCAAGCGCCACGAGGCCGTGCTGGACCCCCTGTTCGAAGCCCTGTTCGAGGGGGAGAAGACACCGACCCTGCGCGACTCTCCCGACCGCACGCGTGTCGGTTACCGGTACGTCGGGCAGCTGACGGAAGACGGCATGCGGGCGCGTCCCGAACGTCTCGAGCGGCTGTTCGGCGTCGTGGACCCGCAGTCCGTGTACTCGAGATACCGCCAGCAACGCGTCGACATCCAGTGCGACGTGCCCACCACCGACGCCGGGCTCGACAACGTGATCGTCGAGGTCAGCTACGAACTCGACCACGGCCTGAACGTCTGCGCGTTCCGCTTCCTGCAGGGGCTGGACGGCATCGAGCCCGCGCCGCCGGCCCGCGAGGCGATCGCGAAGCTCGACGCCACCCTAGGCGAAACCGCCGCCCGGGGACGCGACCACTACCGCGCGCTGATCGGTCAGGACGCCTGACGCGCGACCCGCGCGAGCGCGCCGCGCTGCGGGCCGCGCCGCGGTCAGTACCCCGTGCTCTCCCGCTCCGCCGTCGCGGTCTCCTTCGCCTGCGCGAGCTGCTCCCGCGCGGCGCCGCCCATGAAGCCGCTGTCGGAACCGAGCGTCACGAGGTTGAAGCCCTGCCGCAGCCAGCGCTGCGCGAACGGCAGGCTGCCACCGTGGATGCCGGCGGCGATGCCGTGGGTGCGGCAGGCATCCTGGATGCGCTGCACGGTCTCGACGTGCTTCGGATCCGTGAAGGCGCCCGGTCCGAGACCCAGCGCGTAGCCGAGGTCCGACGGCCCGATGTAGATGGCGTCGAGCCCCGGCGTGCTCGCGATCTCGTCGAGCTTCTCGATGCCTTCGGCCGTCTCGACCATGGCGATGCACGCGACCTCGCCGTTGGCCTCGCGCGCATAGCCGCGTCCGCCGTACATGGCCGCGCGGATGGGACCGAAGGAGCGGTTGCCGTCGGGTGGATAGCGGCAGGCGGCCACGGCGGTCGCGGCCTCCTCGCGGTTGTTGACCATGGGCACGATCACGCCGTACGCCCCAGCGTCGAGCGCCTTCATGATCTCGTAGGGCTCGTTCCACGGCACCCGCACGAACGGGATCGTGTCGCTCGTCGAGATGGCGGGCAGCATGTACGTCAGGTCGTCGTAGCTCAGCATGCCGTGCTGCAGGTCGATGCACAGCCAGTCGAAGCCGATGTTCGCCATCACCTCGGCGGTGTACGCGTTCCCGACGGATAGCCAGCCTCCCACCGTCTGGCCTCCCTCGCGCCAAGTCTTCAGGGGCGTGTTCTCTCGCATGGATTCCCTCCTCCTTTACGCTCGCGAGGGGTCAGGACCCGACCGCACCGCGGCGACAGTCTGTTAGCGCACGGTCGATCAAGTCAATGCGTCGAGCACGCCGATCTCACCCGCGGATGATCCGCTCGCGCACCTCCAGGGCGATGCTCGGCTTGCGGCCCCGCCCCGTGGCGTCCTTGAGCCCCGCCGACGCACGGAAGCGCCGCTCCCACTTGATCGCCACGGGCCGGCTGACGCCGACCTCCCGCGCCTCGCCGTCTGGCCGAGCCCGTCGGCACGCCGCAGGATGATCGCCGCGCTGGTGGCGGCCAAACCTCTCCGAACGGATCGTGGCCGTACCGGGTGAGTGCGTACCGGGACGTCCTTGATCCCTCGGATGAAGTTGTTGGACAGCCGCTCGACATCACCGACCACTTCAACCCCGTAAACCGCTTCTGGATCTCTATCCCACGGCACGCGCGGTTCGACCAACCGGTTGCCGAGGCAACGATGCACGCCGAAACCGAATGCCACGTGCACCCCAGGGGGACGCCGCTCGCCCGGGATGCTTCATCCGCGTACATCGCTGACTCCTCGGCGTGTGGCTCGGTCAGGTCAGCGTCTGTGCGGCTCGCCCCGCTCGCGGGTCACCCCGTCCTCGATCAGCGCTTCCGTCTCCGCCGCGGAGAAACCCAGTTCCGCGAGGAGGTCGCGTGTCTCCGAGGCGAAGGCCGCCGTCGGTTCCCGGGGCCGGAAACCGTCTCCATCCAGCCTGACCGGGGGCGCGGGCGCCGTGACGTCCCCCGCCTCCGGGTGCGGGAACGTGTAGAGCATCCCGTTGGCGCGCACGTGCTCGTCGTCGAACAGCTCCACGGGAAACTTGACCGCGGAGACCGGGACGCCCGCCGCGCGCAGACGGGAGATCCAGTGGGCGCCGGGCTCGGCGCGCATCGTGTCCTCTATCTCGGCGCGGAGCCGGTCGTAGTACCCGTGGCTGTGCTCGTTGCCCGGGGCGTCCAGTTCCTCGTCCACGGCGCCCACCACCTCCAGGAACCGCACCCGCAGCGCGCGGCTGCCACAGGCGACGGCGACGGGGACATCGGCCGTGTCATACGTGCGGAAGTACACCTTGAGCAGCGGCATGGCCCGCGCCGAGCTCATCCCCCGACCCTGCTCGACGAAGCCCGCGCCGTCCCGCCGCTGGCGCTCGAGACGCGCGAGCACCTCTTCGTGGACGGCCGCATCCTCCCGTTCGGAGCGTACGAGCTGGTTGTTGGCCAGCGTCATGGCGGCCTGCATGAGCGACACGTCGACCGCGCCCCCCACGCCGGTCCGTTCCCGCCGCAGCAGCGCCGAAGCGATGCCGAACGCGAGGCTCATCGCGCACATGTAGTCCGCGCTCACCGGGTCTCCGGGGGCCGGACGGCCGTCGACGACGCGCCCGTTCGCCGCCATCAGCCCGGTCCGGGCCTGCACGACGATGTCCATCCCCGCGAGGTTCGCTTCGGGCCCCTGCTTTCCGAAGGCCGTCACGGAGCCGGTCACCAGCCGTGGGAAACGTCGCCGCAGGGTGTCCGGGTCGAGGCCGAGTTCCCGGTCGAGACCCGGCCGGAAGTTCATCAGGGCCACGTCCGCCCAACCCAGCAGACGGTCGATGACGGGTTTCGCGGCGCGCTCCCGCAGCGCCAGCGGCAGCGACCGCTTGCCGCGGTTGCGCGACAGGAAGATACGCGTCTCGAGCGGTGCGATCTGGCGCAGGAGGCGCGTCGGGTCCCCGGTCAGGGCCTCCACCTTGATGACGGTCGCACCGCCTTCCGCGAGCATCTGGCCGCAGAAGGGGACGGAGACGAACTGGCCGAACTCCACGACGCGCACGTCGGCGAACGGCCGGGCGTCCTCCCCGGCGGCGCGGTCGGCGCCGTCAGGCATCCGATGGCGCCGCCGCCACGAGGGCGTCGTCTTTCGCCTCCGCACGGACGCGCGCGGGACGCTCGCTGACGCGCGCCCAGTAGTCCTCGAACACCGGCCGCGGTTCCAGGGTCTTCAGCATGTGCATGCCGAACCCGATCTGCGCTCCCACATACACGTCCGCGGCCGAGAAGGACTCGCCGGCCACGTACGGCCCCGCGGCGAGGGCGCCCTCCAGCGCGTCGACGACCGCCTGAAAGGTGCCGTAGCCGGCCGACCGCTCCAGCTCGCTCGGGACCTTGAAGCCGAGCATGGTGTCCAGCGTGGCCGACTCGAGCGGTCCGGCCGCAAAGAACAGCCAGCGGTAGTACGCCCCCCGGGAGTCCGCCGGCGGCGCCAGGCCCGCTTCCGGGAACGCGTCCGCAAGGTACGCGCAAATCGCCGCCGCTTCCGTGACGACGACATCGCCGTGCCGGATGGCCGGGACCTTGCCCATCGGATTGACCTTCAGGTACTCGGGCGACTTCATCGCCTCGTACTCCAGCACTTCCACGCCGTAGTCGACGCCCGTCTCCTCCAGCATCCAGCGCGCGATGCGGCCGCGCGACATGGGATTGGTGTAAAGCACGAGATCAGCGGACATGTTTGTCTCCTTTTCGATACGCGGGTCGGTCGCGTTCAACCGTACAGCAACCGCGCCGCCGCGTCCCGCGCCTGGTCCAGGTCGTCAACCATCCGATCCGCGGGGACCCGGCGCAGGACGTCGAGTCTGGCGAGGGTATCCGCGACGGGACCGTCGAGCCCCATCACGACGGACTCCGTACGCGCGCGGGCCGCTTCGTCGAGCAGTCCTTCGAGCACCATGGCGGCGCTGTAGTCGAGGTAGGTCGCACCCGAGAAGTCGAAGATCACGACGTCGTGCTCCTTGATGTCGGCGCCGATCACCTCCATCAGCTTCCGCGACGACGCCACCGTGAACCGCCCGCGCAACGCCACCAGGCCCACTCGCGCCGAGTAGGGATCCGTCTCCGGGACCTCGCGGTCCGGGAAGAACGTCTGGTCGAGGAGCGGCACGGACACGGCACTGTCGAGTTCGAGCCCCTCGAGCTGCCGGGCATGGGCCATGCCGGCGGCGATCAAACCGACGGCGACGGCCGTGATCAGGTCCACGAACACCGTGAGCCCGAGCGTCGCCAGCAGGACGATCAGGTGCTCGCGCTGGATGCGATGGATACGACCGAGCAGCCGCCAGTCGACGATGCCCCAGCCGATCCGGATCAGCATGGCGGCCAGCACCGCCTGCGGAATCGGCTCCGCGAACCGGCTGAGTCCCAGCAGCACTCCGAGCAGCAGCAACGCGTACACGACGCTCGACATCCGCGTCCGGCCGCCCGAGCGGATGTTCGTGACGGTGAGCACCGGCGACCCCGCGCCCGGCAGCCCGCCGAAGAGTCCCGCGACGACGTTGCCGACGCCCTGTCCCACGAGTTCCCGGTTCGGCCGGTGCCGCGTGCCGGTGAGCGAGTCGGCCACGAGCGAGATCAGCAGGCTGTCGACCGAGCCCAGCAGCGCAAGGATGAGCGCCGGCTCGAGGGCCCGTGCGAGGAACTCCGGCGCGGGGGCCGTCCACTGGAACGCCGGCAGTCCGGTCGGGACGTGCCCGATCGTCGGGGCGTCGTTCAGCCAGGCCACCCCCAGCAGCGTGCCGACGAGCAAGGCCACGAGCGCCCCGGGCACGAGCCGGTCGAATCGCCTCGGCCACAGCGCCCAGATGCCCAGCGTGGCGGCGCCGATGCCGAGCGCGCTCGGATTCGTCCCGGCGACAGCCTCCGGCAGAGCCTTGACGGCGCCGACCGCTCCTCCCGGCGCGACCGGCAGGCCGAGCAGGGGCAGGAGCTGCATCATGATGATGATGATGCCGATGCCGGACATGAACCCGGAGACGACCACGTGCGGCGTATAGGCCACGTAGCGTCCGATGCGCGAGATGCCGAGGAGCACCTGCAACAGCCCTCCCAGCACCACGATCGTCAGGGCCTCGGGGAGCGTGCCGGCGTGCGTGGTCACGATGACGGCCATGGCTACCGTCATCGGGGCCGTCGGGCCGGACACCTGCGAACGGGTGCCGCCGAACACCGAGGCGAAGAACCCCACCGCGATGGCGCCGTACAGACCCGCGGCGGCGCCCATCCCCGAGGCGATGCCGAAGCCGAGGGCGACCGGCAGCGCGACCACCGCGGCCGTGACGCCCCCGAACAGGTCGCCGCGCAGGGTCGGAAGATCGTACTGCATGCGTCAAGCGGCTCCGGTCAGTCACTCGGGTCCGTCGGGAGGACGCCGTCCCGCCACGTCCCGCCAGCCGGCGTGGGGAACCGCCTGGGCCTTCGCGGTTCCCCGGGGCGCGACCTGTCTTCGTGCGCCAGACCGCGGGTCAATCATAGCCCGTCGCGGCGCGGCCGCGACAGCGAAGGCAGCGATTCGCACCCGCGCCGGGGGCACGTCGCGCGCGTACCCAACTCGGAGATCGATGTCAATGTTCCAACTGCACAGGCCGGACGTTACAGTAGGAGGTTGCAGGGGAGGAACCAATGGCAAACAAACCACGTACGGATGCGGCCATCGCCCGCACCAGGGAGCAACTCGCGGCAGATGTGGACGCATTCCTCAAGTCGGGCAAGAAGATCAAGCAAATCCCCATGGGGGTGAGCGGACAGGGCCCGTCGAGCAGCGGACGGAAACAACTCGTCCTGAAGCCGCGTCGGGCCTAGGCGTCCGGACGCGCAACACACCCGAAACGCCGGCACCCCACCGAGACGGCGGCAACAGCGGAAGCAGCGGAAGGAGCGGAAGCAAAGGGCAGCGAAGGCACCGGATCCCACGCGGCTCACGCACCACGCAACCGGGCGCATGTACGACTCATCGACGGATCGCCTGACCACTCAGTTGAGCGGCGGGCGCCTCACGGTCAGCTTCGACGACGGCGACGAGAACCGCATCGACTACGCGGCGCTGGAGGCGCTGAGGTCGGTGTGCCGCAGGGCGGCCGACGATCCCGAGGTCCGCGTCCTGGCCCTGACCGGGGCGCGCGGCACCTTCTCCACCGGCGCGGCACGGGACATGGGCTCCTGGCCGGAGCGTTTCGGCCACCGCAGACCCGGGGGCTCGCACGGTCCGGCCCCACTCCCCGAGCAGGACGCCCTGCGTACCCTGCGGTCCCTGATGAAGCCCACCGTCGCGGTGCTCGAGGGCGCCGTCTCCGGGCTGGCGCTCGACCTCGCGTGCGTCTGCGACCTGCGGCTGGCGCTGCCGGACGCCCGCATCGGCGATCCGCGCGTCGCCACCGGCACCGCCGCTTCCACCGGCATCGCCTATGTCCTGCCACGCCTGATCGGCCAGTCCCAGGCGATGCGCATCCTGCTGCTCGGGGAGACCCTCGACGCGGCGGAGGCCCTGCGCATCCGGCTCGTGCACCAGGTCGTCGCGGACCGCGAAGCCGCCGACGCCGTTATCGCCAACATCGCCGCCATGCCGACGCGGGCCTGGGAAGTGCACAAGATGCAGGTCCTCGGACAACTCGATCTCGACTTCGACGCCGCGATGGTCCACAGCCTCGGCATCCGCCAGACGCACGTCATCGAGGACCGCATCGAGGGCGTGCAGGCGTGGCGCGAGCGGCGCGAGCCCCGCTTTACCGGTCGATGACGGACAGCCCCCTCCTGATCGTCGAGGACGACGGCGCGGTACGGCACATCCGCCTCAACCGCCCCGAGAAACTGAACGCCGTCGATCCCCTGCAGCACGAACGGATCGGCCGGGCCTTCCTCGCGGCCGACGCCGATCCCGACGTGCGCGCGATCGCTTTCTCCGGCGTGGGCCGCGCGTTCTGTGCCGGCGACGACCTCGGGGCGGACTCCAGGTCCTGGCCGGAGCGCATGCAGAGCAGGCTGGTGGACCTCGATCTCGGGCTTGGCCCCGCGCTGCTCCTCGAGACCGCCGGCTGGGTGCGCCACGTCGGCAAGCCCACGGTGGCGCTGATGCACGGCGCCGCCCTCGGCTCCGGGTACGACTACAGCCTGTCCTGCGACTTCCGCCTGGCGACGGCGGACGTGAACTACGGCGACCCGCGCATCCACCGGGCGATGTGGGCCGCCGAGGGCTGGTCCTACAAGCTCGTCCGGCAGGTCGACCAGTCCGCGGTCACGCCGATCGCCTACCTGGGCGAACGCATGGACGGCGAGCGCGCCTTCAAGTACGGCCTGGTGCACAAGGTGTACCCGGCGGGCAGCGACCTGCTCGAGGCGAGCCGGCCGTTCCTGGCCGCGCTCGCCGAGCTCGACGCCGACGCCTACCGCGAGACGAAACGGGCCATACTTGCCGGCCTCGACCTGGGCTTCGAGGCGTCCCTGCGATGAACGAACGATGACCGCGACCCCTTCCGACTTCGACCCCCTGGCGTCCGACGCGCCGCTGATCGTCTACATCGACTACAAGAGCCCCTACGCATTCATCGCCAAGGACCCGACGTACGCGATCGGGGACGAACTGGGCATCGAGATCGACTGGCGCCCGCTGACCCTCGACATCCCGAGCTTCCTCGGTTCCGCGCGCCTCGACGCGAAGGACAAGGTGGTCGAGCAGAACCGCACGGCGGAGCAGTGGCAGGGGGTGCGCTACGCCTACCGCGACGCGCGGCGCTATGCGCGCATCGCCGGCTACATGCTGCGCGGCACGGTGAAGATCTGGGACACGTCCCTCGTGCACATCGGGATGCTGTGGGCCAAGCGCCAGGGACGCGACATCCTGCGCCGCTACACCGACATCACCTACGAGCGCTTCTGGCGCCGCGAACTCGACGCGGAAGACCCGCGTGTCGTGACCGCCGTACTGGCGGAGGCAGGCGCCGACGTCGGGGGGTTCGACGACTTCCACACCGGCCCCGGGCGCGCGGAACACGACGCCATGCAGGCGGCGATGTTCGACGCCGGCGTCTTCGGCGTACCGGGCTACGTCGTCGATGGAGAGTACTTCTGGGGGCGCGAGCACCTGCCGACCGTACGCTGGATGCTGACCGGCCGCCAAGGTCCCGCGCCCGACATCGCATACCGCCGGTTCGGGGACGCCGATGCCTGACGCATACGCGCCGACGGCGTCTCTCACGGTCGCCGTCGACATCAAGAGTCCCGAGTGCTACCTGGCGCTCTCCCCCACCCGGGCCCTGGCACGCGACCTCGACATCGACATCGACTGGCTGCCCATCGTCACCCCACCGCGCCGGCCCGCGCCCGAGGGAGACGGCCGCAGCGCGCGGCACAAGCGCCACCGCGTCGCTTACCGGCAGCGCGACCTGGCCCGCTACGCCAAGGCCGCGGGCCTCACCCTCCGCGACCCGGAGCGGGGCCCCGACTCGTCCCTGGTCGGCGCGGCGATGCTGGCTGCCAAGGCGCACTCCGGGCGCGCCCTGCACGCGTTCCTCGATCTCGCCTTCGAGCGCTACTGGAACGTGGCACTCGACATCGAGGACCCGGACGCGGTCGCCGCGGCCCTGCGCGAGATCGGCGTGCCGGACGCGCCGGTAGCTTCCGGCACTTTCGCGGCCCTGCAGGAGAGTCTCGCAGCAGCCGGGCTGTTCGACGCACCGGCGTACCTGGTGGACGAAGAGGTCTTCTTCGGACGGGCGCACCTGCCCATGATCCGGTGGATCCTGGAGGGACGGGTCGGGCCGGGGCCTATTTGACCGCGGGACCGCGCCCCCTCAACTGCCCCCGAAGAACCGCCGCGGATTGTCGACGAAAAGCGTCTCCACGGTCGCCGCGTCCACGCCCATCTCCAGGAGATCGGGAATCACGTGGTGGTGGATGTACTGGAACTCGTCGACGTTCAACCGCTTGAACTGGTGCTCGTCCGGCATCGAGCCGTCCGGGTTCTCCTTGAAGATGTGCAGGCAGACGCAGTCATGCGACGGGCAGAGCTGTTCCGTGTACCCCATGTCGATGAGCGACTTCAGCGTGACCGTGCGCATGTGGGGGCTGACCAGGAACCCCGGGTAGCGGTCGAGGCCCAGGTAGCAGCCCTGGTCGAGGATCCACTGCAGATACTCGGTGTCCGTCGTGTCGTTCGAGTGGTCGATCTTTACCCTGGTGAGGTCCACGCCCTCCTCACGGAAGATCTCGATCTGGCGACGGGCGACCTGCCCGGTGGGGAACGAGTGGACCATGATCGGCACGCCCGTCTCGTTGTGCGCACGGGCCACGGCACGCGCCATGACCTCGAGGCGCTGCGTGACCCCTTCCGAGTCGGCCGCGCACTTCAGGAGCCCCGCCTTCACGTCCGTGCCGTGGAACCCTTCCTCGATCTCCCGGACGAACTCCCGCGCCATCTGGTTGGGCGAAACGCCGAGCAGCCAGCGCGGCACGTCGAGCCACCAACCCGTCACGTTGATGATGTTGACCCCGGAGGCGCGGGACACGCGCGCCAGCAACTCCGGCTCCCGGCCGAGGTCGAAGGTCGTGGCGTCGACCATCGTGTCGATGCCCTGCGCCTTCGCGCGTTTCAGCGCCGCGATGGCCGTCTCCTCGGGCTCCGGACCGAGCAACTCGGGGTGCCATCGATAAAGGGCCGGGCCAGCGACCATGACGTGTTCGTGCATCAGCGTGAAGCCGAGGTCGTCCGCGGAAATCGGCCCCAGCACGGAATTGATCTGCGTCATGGTCTCCCCCGTTATCCGGTCCCGGCGCGCCGCGATGTTACTCTACGGCCCCATGAACATCGGACTCTTCAACTTCGCCACCGACTATTCCATGCCCGTCCCGGACCTCGCCCGCGAAGCCGAGGCGCGCGGGTTCGAGTCGTTCTGGATTCCCGAACACACGCACATTCCCACGTCGCGCCGCACGCCCTGGCCCGGCGGCGGAGACCTGCCGCGGGAATACGCCCACACGTTCGACCCCTTCACGGCCCTGGGCGCGGCTGCGGCGGTAACGTCCACCATCAAGCTCGGCACGGGCATCGTCCTGATCATCGAGCGTGACACCATCACGGCGGCGAAGGCCGCGGCGAGCGTCGACCATCTCTCCGGGGGACGCTTCCTGTTCGGCCTGGGCGGGGGCTGGAACCGCGAGGAAGCCGAACACCACGGCACCGAGTGGGACACGCGCTTCAAGCGCCTGGCCGAGCAGATGCAGGCCATGAAGGCGATCTGGACCGAGGTCAAGGCCGAGTTCCACGGCGAACACGTGGACTTCGACCCCATCTACTCCTGGCCGAAACCCGTGCAGCAGCCGCATCCGCCGCTCCTGCTGGGTGGCGAGACCATCCACACGTTGCGCCGCATCGTCGCGCACGGCGACGGCTGGCTGCCCCGCGCCAGGGACCCCGAACAGGTCCTCGAGGGCATCCCGACCCTGCGCCGCCTCGCCGAAGAGGCCGGCCGGGACCCGGACAGCATCGGCGTGTCCGTGTTCGGGCTGCCTCCCGACCCGGACCTCGTTGCCCGCTTCACGGAAGCCGGCGTGGAGCGCATCATCTTCGCGGTACCGCCCGACGAGCCGGACGCCACGCGCCGGCGGATGGACCGGCTCAGCGGGTTCCTCCCGGGCTGAAGGCGCCGCCCCGCGCGCTCCCGCATGGATCTCAAGGCCACCCGCTACGCGATCGCGGACGGCATCGCGACGATCACCCTCGCCCGGCCCCACCGCATGAACGCGTGGACCGGGCGGATGCACACGGAGTACCGGCACAGCCTCGCGCGGGCGAACGCCGACGACGCCGTGCGCGCGATCGTGGTCACCGGGGAGGGCCGCGCGTTCTGCGTCGGCGCCGACGCGCAGGCGCTGACGGGACACGTCGCCCGCGGCGGCTACGACTCGGGCACGGACGACACGATCGCCCGGCCCGGGTACGGCGTGCGACCCGAGTTCGACGCAACGTTCGCCTACCACTTCGGCCTCGACAAGCCGGTCATCGCCGCGATCAACGGTCCAGCGGCGGGCGTCGGCCTCGTACTCGCCTGCTACGCGGACCTCCGCTTCGCCGCCTCCGGCGTCAACCTGAGCACGGCCCACGGCAAGCTGAACCTGCCGGCCGAGTACGGCCTGTCCTGGCTCCTGCCCCGCCTGATCGGGCTGACGTGCGCCAACGAGCTGCTGCTCTCGAGCCGGAAGTTCACGACGGACGAGGCGTTGGAGATGGGCCTCGTGAACGCCGTAGTCCCCCGCGAGGACCTCCTCGCGCACGCGTACGATTACGTCGGCAACCTCGTCCGGACGGTCTCGCCAGCCTCCCTGAAGGCGACTCGCCGGCAGATCTACGCGGACCTGCACCGCGACGTCGCGGCGGCGGTGGAGGAATCGGAGTCCCTGGTCGAGGAGATGATGCGGGACGCCGACTTCGAGGAGGGCGTCACCGCGTTCAACGAGAAACGCGATCCCCGGTGGCGCGGCCCCTGAGGCCGGCGCCCTCGGAACGGCCGGCGACCGCGGGCATCCGGCGGCGCGCTGGGGTGATCTTCCCCTTCACCTGTCGTGCAACGTCGTAGTAGCGTTCTCGACACAGGCAGATCTCGGTTCACCGTGCCCCAGGCCCCGCCAGACAAGGCAGAAATCGTCCGGCTCTACGACGACGCGTCGCCCGCGTTGCGGCGCGTGCTGCAACGGAAGCTGGGCAACCGGGCCGAGGCCGAGGAGATCATGCACGACGCTTTCGAGAAGCTCATGACGATGCCGGACGACGCGCGCATCCGCGATCTCCGGCGCTATCTCTTCACCATGGCGAGCAACATGGCCACCAACGCGCTGGAGCACCGCAACGTGGAACAGCGCTACGTGGGGGCGGCCGACGGCATCGCGAATCAGGCGGAGCCGGACCCCGAACGGGCCATCGAGGCGGGCGAGGCGCTGCAACGGGCGCAGGATGCGCTTGCCGGGCTGCCGCCGAGGACCCGGCACGTGTTCCTCCTGCAGCGTGTCGACGGCCACTCCTACCGCGAAATCGCGCGGCAACTCGGCATTTCCAGGAAAGGGGTCGAGTACCACATGAGGCGCGCGGTCGCGGCGGTGACCGGAGGGGTGACACCATTGCGGGCCAATGACGACGACGCCACACCGGGAGACCGCGATGGCCGATAGGCGCAAGGCGGCGGCGGTGGACTGGTTCGTGCGCCTGCAGTCCGACGACGCTTCCAGGAGCGAAAGGCGAGCCCATGCCGCATGGCTCGCCGCGGACCCTCGCAACGCCGCGGCCTACCGGGACATCGAGGCGTCGATAGGGGCACTGGACGGCCTGGACGACTGGATGCGTGCCGAACTCGGGGACCTGAACTCGCGTGCGATGGTGCGGCACCGCCACCACGCCCGCATCTGGATCGCGGGCGTCGGCAGCGCCGCGGCCCTCCTCCTCGCCGTCGTCTTCTGGCCCGCGGCCGACACCGAGACGCGTTATGAGACCGCCAGGGCCGAACAGCGCGAGGTCGCCCTGGACGACGGCTCGCGCATCCATCTGAACACGGCAACTGCCGTGTCCGTGCGCTACACGCCCACCCTGCGTGAAGTGATCCTGCGGCTCGGCGAGGGCATGTTCGATGTCAACCAGGACGACCGGCCGTTCGTGGTCAGGGCCGGTGACACCCGGGTGGTAGCGGTGGGCACGCAGTTCCGGGTCCATCTCGACGGCGGCAACGTCATCGTCACCGTGCTGGAAGGGAAGGTGGCGGTCACGTCCGCCGAACGGCCCATGGCCGAGCATGGGGGCGGGCGCCTCGAAAGCCCGCCCGCGCCGCTCGACCCGGATACCCTGCTGCTCGACGCGGATCAACAGACGACGGTGGCGCCCGAGGGCGTCATCGGCTCCATCGAGCAAGTAAACGCCAACAACGTGACCGCGTGGCGCGAAGGCAAGCTGTTCTTCGACGCCGTACCCCTGCGGCAAGTCGCCCGGGAGCTCTCCCGCTACACCCCCGGGGATATCGTCGTGGCGGACGACGTGCCCGATCACCGCGTGACGGCGCTACTGCAGATTCGCAGCGCGGAAGCGATGCTCCGGTTCCTCTCCAACGCGGTCCCCGTCACCCCCGTCAAGGCTTCGGCGGAGCTCACGATACTGCACGGGAACCCCTAGCCCCAGTGTCCGTTGACACCCTCGTGGCGCCCGAACCACTAGGACGATCCCCCGCCAAACTGTCGTTCCTCGTAGTGGCGGTGGTGTTCCTGTTCGCCCCCACGTACGGGGCGAGCGGTTCGGACGACGAGGGGGAACGCATGGCGATCGACGACAGGGGACGGGCGCGGGACGAGCGCGGCGAGCCGGAGTTTTCGTTCCACATCGAGCGGACGAGGGTGTCGGACGCGCTGATTCGCTTCGGCGAACAGGCCAAGCTGTCGGTGGTCATCAAGCACGACGCCCGCGACATCGTCACGAACGAGCTGATCGGCACCTACACGATCATCGACGGCCTGGATCTTCTGCTCGGCGACACGGCGCTCGGCTATCGGCTCGAGGAGGACGGCGTGGTCGTATCGCGGCTGGTGAGCGTGACGCCAGTGATTCGGAAGCCGGAGGCAACCCAGACAGGGCGCGGCACGGGCCGAAGCGTACTTGCCGCTCTCGCGGCGGTGGCGCTCTCCGTATTCAGCCCGCAGGGCATGGCGGCGGAGGCTTCGGGCGAAGCCGGAGCGGCCACGGATCGGGTGCTCGAGGAGATCGTCGTGACCGCAAGGAAGCGCGACGAGCTGCTGAAGGACACGCCCGTTCTGATCAACGCTTTCGATCACGACCAGATCGAGCGTTATCGCATCACGAGCATCGACGAGCTCGCCATGTTCACTCCCGGCTTGATGACCAGCGAAAGGACCTCCTCCGGCGGTGGTTCGATCTACCTGCGCGGAGTCGGGCAGGACGAAGCCGCCTTCATCTCCGAACCGTCCGTTGCGATCAACATCGACGGCATGCAGGTAGGCTCCGCCAACATTCGCAAGGTCTCCCAGATCGACGTGGCGCAGATCGAGGTGCTGCGCGGGCCGCAGGCGCTCTTCTTCGGCAAGAACAGTCCCGGCGGCGTCCTGTCGATCAAGACGGCCGACCCCACCGACACGCTGTTCTTCGAGGCGCGGACCGGCTACGAAACCGCCTCGGGGGACAGGTACGTCCAGGCGCTTGTTTCCGGTCCGCTGTCGGAGAATGTCGGAGCGAGGCTCGTCGGCCGCTTCACGGACCTCGACGGCTATTTCGACGTCAAGACCGTCGATGCGCCCGGCAATCCGTTCGTGACGCCGGCGCACATCGATTCCTGGCCTCACGGGGAGGAGACCTTCCTGCGCGGCACGCTGACCCTGCGCCCCAGCGGCAGGCTGGACATAAACGGGAAGTGGACATACAACAAGGCCGCCATCGACGGGGGCTCGGCGACCCCGCTGCAACGGATCATCTGCCCCGCCGGCGTCCCTCAGTTTCAGCCCCCCTTTCCGTGCGAGGAAGGGACCAACGACATCTACCTCGGCGGAGTACCCCAGTTCGTCGTCGATCTGAGCCCTGACTCCCTCACCAACAGGGGCATCGGGTTGCGAGACAACATCCAGCATCTCGGCACGCTCGAGATCGACTACGACCTGTCGGATACGCTCCTGCTGACCTCCGTCAGCGGCTACTGGAGTCTCGACGAGGACAACTCGCAGAACCCCTCCGCGGGGCCCGCGGTCACTGTCTGGATCCCGGGCATCCTCTTCGACATCAGCCAGTACACGCAGGAGTTCAGGCTGGCCTCGGAGTACGAGGGGAGCGTCAACTTCATGCTGGGTGCGTTTGCCGAGCGAAAGGAATCCGACACCGGAACCGATGCGATCATCGTGCCCTTCGGCCTGCGTTTTCCAAGGGAGAGGGTAGTGGAAGACCAGCAGGCATACTCCCTGTTCGCGCAACTGCAGTGGGAGATTGACGATCGCCTGGAGATATCGGGTGGTCTCAGATACTCCTACGAGAAGAAGGAGGTCGAGTACACGTTCGACAACGTGGACGTGACGGGCAATCTGGTCAGGGACGCCGACAGTTGGCGGAACGTGTCCCTGGAACTCACACTCTCCTATCGGTTCCACGAGAGCTTGCTGCTCTTCGCCTCCTACAAGGAGGGCTTCAAGTCCGGCGGCCTCGACCCCGGGTTCACCAACGGGGGCATTCTGGCGCCTCCCTATGAGAACGGCTTCGATGAAGAGGTGGTCACCGGCTTCGAAGCCGGGGGCAAGGGGTACTTTCTCGATGACACGCTCAACGTGAACTTCGCCGTCTACGCCTACGACTACGAGGACCTCCAGGTGGGCGGCGCCTCGGGCGAATCCCTTCTGACGATCCGGTTCATCATCAAGAACGCGGCCAAGGCGGAGGTGAGGGGCGCCGAAGGGGACTTCGTGTGGCTGCCGGGCGTCGACGGCGTGACCGTGCGGGGTGCGCTGGCCTACAACGACGCGAGGTTCGCGGAGTTCCTCTCCGACTGCTATCCCGGCCAGTCACCAGCCGCGGGCTGCAACGCGGGCCTCGTGGGCGGCGTGTACTTCAAGCAGGACCTGGGGGACAAGAGGAAGCACAGCGCCCCGGAGTGGAGCGGCTCGCTGAGCGTCGGGTACGAACGACAGGTGTCGGACGGCATGATGCTGGACCTCTTCGTGGGCGCCTCCTACTCCGGCAGCTACTACGGGAATCTCCGCAGAGCCCCCTGGGACGAGCTCGACTCCTACGTCAAGACGAACGCGGCAGTGCGACTGTCGGCTATCGATGAACGGTGGGAGGTCTCGATCGTGGGAAGGAACCTGTCGGACAAGATCACCTACGATTCGACATCGGGAGCCGTCTTCACCGGCGGAGGGACCGGCACGGCGGCGGCCACGCTACCCGACGTCACGGCCTTCCCATCGAAGGGCCGGGAGGTCTTCCTGACGCTCGCGTACCGACGGGCGAGGTGAACGAGCCACGTGCCCCGGGCACGCGCCCGCACCGGCCAGGCTGACCCAACCAGGCATGACAACAGGATGACCGTGGCATGAGAAAAAGCGCACTCCTCTTCGCGTCCTGGATCGCCTGCGCGGCGACCGCCACGGCGGAGCTCCCTTCGTCTCCCCCGGAGGCCGAGGGCCTGTCGTCGGAGAGACTTTCGCGGGTCGACGCTCTCGCTGGGCGCTACATCGAGTCCGGCACTTTTCCGGGCGCCATCGCCGCTGTCGCCAGGAACGGAAAGGTCGTTCACCTCTCCGCGTTCGGTCGTCGAGGCACGGAAGACGAGCGACCCTTGCCGCTGGACGCCCTGTTCCGCATGTACTCCTCGACCAAGATGGTCACCGCCGTCGCCGTCATGCAGCAGTACGAACAGGGCAGGTTCCAGCTGTCCGATCCGGTTGCGAACGTGCTGCCGGAACTCGCGTCGCTCGAAGTGCTGCGGCCGGACGGCGAGATCGAGCCAGCCCGAACGCAGATCACGATGCACGAGTTGCTGACCCATACGTCGGGCCTGTCCTACGGGATCGACGCCAACGACCCGGTCGATCGCGCGTACCTGGAAGCCCGGCTATGGGTGTCGGAGGATCTCGACACCCTCGCGGCGAAGGTCGGGCGACTGCCGCTCAGGTCCCACCCGGGCACCGAATGGCGCTACTCGGTCGGCATGGACCTTGCTGGCCTGGTCGTACAGCGTCTTGCCGGGCAGCGTTTCGACCGCTACCTGCAGGAGCACCTGTTCGAGCCGCTGGACATGCGGGATACGGGCTTCGTGGTCCCCGACGGCAAACGGGACCGCTTCCTTCCGAACCATCTGCTCGGACAGGGGACGGCTGCCACGCGGGCGATCGACCCGACGCGCGAAGCGGTCGAGTTCCCCGGCGGCCTTTTCGCGTACGGGTGCGGGTCGGGGTGTGACTACCGCAGCGTCACGCTCTTTTCCGGCGGCGCGGGACTGGTCTCCACCGCACGGGACTACCTGCGATTCGGCGAGATGCTGCGCAATGGAGGCGCGCTCGGGGGCGTGCGAATCCTGAGCCCCACCACCATCGACTTCATGGCGTCGGCCCACGTCCCGCCCGAGATCATGTCGGCCGGGGCGCCCCATCGCGCGGTCGCCGGGCAGAGTTTCGGACTCGGCGTGGGCGTACTCACGGACCCCGTCGCCAGAGGCGTCAGCGGCAACGCGGGAGAGTTCTACCACGACGGCGCCGCCGGCACGGTCTTCTGGGTCGACCCGGTGGAGGAAATCGTGGGGCTCGGGATGATCCAGGTGATGGGCGGTTTCGTCTGGGGTCCGGCCCTGAAAACCGCGGTCTACCAGGCCGTGACGGAGTCGAAGCGCTGAGTGCGTCCAGCTCCTCGCGAGCCCGAGACGGGCACCGACGCGGGGCCTCCTACCCTCGCGTCAACACCTCCATCAGGTGCCCGTCGATGTCGCGCCAGTAGAACCCGCGCCCACCGTGGCGGGTGTTGATCTTCCCGTCGTTCCAGGAGAACGGACCCGAGCCGTACACGACGCCGTCCGCCCCGATGCGCGAGAAGATGCCGTCGAACTCGGCATCGCTCACCTTGAACGCGTAGTGGTGGCTCTGGAAATCCGTCGCGTTGTCGAAATCCATGGTCAGCGCCTCGTTGACCTGGACCGGCGCGAAGTGTCCCGCCGCTCCCCGGTACTCGAGACCCATGATCTTTGCGAAGAAGCGCGCCGACGCCTCCTTGTCCCGCGTCGGCACGATGGTGTGGTTGAGTTCCATGAACTTGCGTCCGTGGCCGTGGACACCCGGGACGATAACGCGCTCGCGGCCCCGGCACCAGTGGCGCCAGGGCTGCGCCATCACTCCGGCCGCACCCAGATCGGCGAGGACCAGCCGCGCTCCTGCTGGGTAGCCGGAATGTCCTCCGGGCCGGGTGGTCCACCGGCAGGTCGGGTTCTCAAGCGCGCGCACGTAGTAGAAGGCGTGCACGTCCGGGCGGTAGTCCGGGTCGGTGAAGCGCGCCGAGAGTTCGCTGCGCCGAAATCCCCGGCCGCTTCGCAGGTCTCGAGGTCCACCGTCGCCTCGGTGGGCGGACAGCGTCCGTCAGCCCCCGCCTCGCGGCCGTCCGAGCAGGCCACGTCCCAGACGCGGTGCATGGGCTCGCCCACGGCCGGATCCTCCACCCAGCCCTTGATCACCTGGATACGGTCGAGGACGGGCCCCTCCGGGTCGTGGACCGCCCAGGCCCAGAAGGACGGGCCGCGCCCGCGACGAGTTCGCCCGCAGTTCGCCCCCCATCGGCACGCCGCCGGCGTAGGCCGCCGCCAACTGTTCCTCGCCGGTGCCCATATCCGCCGGCAGGTCGCCCGCGAAGAACCGGATGCGCATGCGCGAGCCGCTGGGCGCCGCTCGAGCGCGTCGAAAGATCGCCTCGCGCGTGTTGGCCTCGGCCCAGACTCCGGCGAGGCCGCCGAGGTCCGTGCGGCGGAAGGGTCCCACCACCACGTGCTCGGCTGCAGGATGCGGACAGGAAGAAGGCACCGGCGATCCCGGCCGCGGCCACGAGCCTTCGTGATCGCATGGCCCCTCCCCGATCGGTTACAGGCCGAAGACCCAGAGTACGCCGCCCTGCGGCACCACCGTGTCGGAGCGGCCGAGGCGGCGGAGCCAGTCCTGCAGGCGCTCCGCGTCCACGCCCCATCCGGAGACGACGGCGACGTACTGGCGCCCGTCCACCTCGTACGAGACGGGGACGCCCGTGATGCCAGAGTTCGTGCGCTGCTGCCACAGGAGCTCGCCGCTCCTGGCGTCGAACGCGCGGAAGTAGCGGTCGTTGGTGCCGCCGAGGAACACCAGGTCGCCGGCCGTGGCGAGGACCGGGCCCCAGTTGTGGCTGTTCTCGAAGGGCACGCTCCAGACCTCCTCGAAGGTGTCGACG
This sequence comes from Pseudomonadales bacterium, assembly GCA_022825925.1. Taxonomy (GTDB): domain Bacteria; phylum Pseudomonadota; class Gammaproteobacteria; order Pseudomonadales; family Azotimanducaceae; genus VXNE01. Next base: position 56,971 of record JAJDVW010000053.1, read on the forward strand.
TTCCAGGCCTGCAGTTCGCCGAGGGAGGTGACGTCATCGTCGATGATGATGCGGGCCTCGTCCGCATCGTTGCCCATGAAGGTGCGGCCCGGCCGGTACTCCTGCGCCTCGCCCACCATGTGGCCGCACATGTTGTCGTTCGCGGGGATGTAGAGGAGGCGCGTGCGTGGCGAGAACGCGGCCGGCGGCCAGTCCTTGCCGCCCCAGAGCGACGGGCAGAACGTCGCGCCGCGGCCGACGGCCGGTATCTTCGACTCCTCGTACGATGGCCGGCCCGTCTCCGGGTCGAGCCCGGTGAACACGTCCTGGCGTACGTACGGCTTCGCGTCCACGAACCCGATGCCGTCGGGTTCGCGCTCGAGGAACCACAGGTAGCCGTTGCGGCCCGCGTGCACGAGGCCCGGGATCGTGCGGTCCCCGCGCGTGAAGTCGATCAGCAGCGGTGCGGACACCTCGTCCCAGTCCCAGGAGTCGTTCCAGTGGTACTGGTGATAGCCGGTGAGGGCACCGGTCTCGACATCGAGCGCCAGGACCGAGGTGGCGTAGAGGTTGTCCCCCGGACGGACGTCTCCGGTCCAGGGGCCCCCGTTCCCGGTGCCCCAGTAGGAGATGCCGGTGGCCGGATCGTAGCTCCCGGTGAGCCAGACGGGCACGCCGCCGGTCTTCCAGGAGTCCCCGCCCCAGGACTCGCTGCCGGGCTCCCCGGGCGCCGGGATCGTGTACGTCTTCCAGGCCGGCGCGCCGGTCGCGGCGTCGAAGGCGGCCACGAAGCCGCGGATGCCGAACTCGCCTCCGGACACGCCGACCATCACCCTGCCCTCGGCGACCAGGGGCGCCAGGGTCATGTAATAGCCCGTGCCGTAGTCCTCGACTTCCGCCTCCCAGACGACTTCGCCCGTCTTCGCGTCGAGCGCGACCAGGAAGCAGTCCGCCGTCGCCATGAACACCAGATCGCCGTGCAGTCCGACGCCCCGGTTGGTGGGGTGCATCTGCGAGAGGTCTTCGGGCAGGTCGCGCCGGTAGCGCCAGAGCAGGTCTCCGGAGGCCGCGTCCAGGGCCAGCACGTTGTTGTAGGGCGTGGTGACGAACATCACCCCGTCGTTCACCACCGGCGGCGCCTGGTGCCCTTCCCGCAGTCCCGTGGAGAAGGTCCAGAGCGGCTTGAGCCCGTGAACGTTGTCCACGTCGATCTGGTCGAGGGGACTGTAGCCGTGCGAATCGTAGGTGCGCCGGTACATGAGCCAGTTGCCCGGTTCCGGCTCGGCCAGCCGGGCGTCGGTGACCGGTGAGTACTCCACCGCCCACGCTGCCCCCGCGAACGCCCACCACCCCAATCCGAGCACACTCGTCCAACGCATCGCCGTCCTCCCCGGTTGCCTCTTCAGGCGCGGCGTCCGCCACGCAACGGAAGCCGATGTTGCCACGGATCGCCCGGGATCAGGGCGGCTCCGGCCCGACGCGCCGCGAGAACCCGCCCGTGACGCGCAAGGCGCCGTCCGAGAGCGCCACCCGGAGCATGGCGAGCGGGCGCGGCGCCGGGCCGTTCATGACCCGCGCGGCGTCCGCCACGTCGAACTCGGAACCGTGGCACGGGCACGCCAGCCGGCGCGTCTCGTCGTCCCAGCCGTTCACCTCGCAGCCGGTGTGCGTGCACGACGCCGAGTAGACCAGCAGCGTGTCGGAACCGCGCGCATCGGGGACGGCGTAGCGCGCGGCCTTCGGCGACAGGGACTCCGCCGCGACCCGGACCACCAGGAGCTGGTTGTTGAGGGAGCCGTCCCGCACGACGCCGCTGGCCGTGTCCATGGCGTACGCCGCCACCGGGCGCGGGCCAACGTGGCCGGCCGCGAGCGCCTCGCCGGCCCGCTCGCCGAACGCGTGCACCAGCACATCTCCCTCCTGCGGGCGCATGCGGCGCGGCTTCTGGCCCAGCGCGGGCACCGCGGCGATCAGCCCTGCTGCACCGGAGAGGCCGGCCAGCGCCCGACGGCGATTCACGGTCGAACGATCAGTAGCTGATGCGTTGCGCGAGGGTCACCCAGCGGCCGTCCCGGACCACGCTCAGGACCGACTCGCTGGCGCCCTTGTGGTCGTCCGGGCCGAAGGACAGGTGGTAGCCGAACATGTCCGTGATGTCGTGCATGCTCTCGAGCGCCGCGATGAGCTTCTCGCGGGTCAGGTCCCGGCCGGCGATCTCGAGGGCCTGCACCACCAGGTCCGCGCCGCGCCAGCCCTCCATCGCCGGCAGTCCCGGCTCCTCGCCGAAGCGCTCGACGTAGCCCTCGAACCACGCGCGCACTTCGGGCGACATGTCGTCGTCGGGATAGACCCGGGCCATGTGCACGAAGGCGTAGTAGCCCTCGCCGGCCTCGTGCTCGGCGATCACCTGCCCGTAGGCGGCGTTGTTGCCGACCCAGGCGACGTCTTCCCAACCCATCTTGCGCGCGGAATCGAGCACCAGGATCGTGTCACGGTGGACCGTGCCCATCAGCACGAGGTCGCAGTCGGCGTTGCGCAGCCGCAGGATCGCCGCCGTGAACTCCGTCGCGTCGGGCTTGTGCGCGGAGGTCTCGGCAATCTCGATGCCCATCACCGCCGTCTGGTCCTGGACCCCTTCCAGGATCTCGATGCCGTAGTCCGTGTCCTGGTACATGACGCAGACCGTCTCCTTGCCCCGCTCCTCCACGAAGTACTTCACCGCCGCACGCATCTCGTCGTAGTAGATGCCGTGCTGGGCGAACATCAGCTTCTCGAAGGGCTCGACCATGGACCGGGCGCCCGTGCCGGGGAACAGGTTCGGCACGCCCTGTTCGAACTGCTGCGCCATGACCGCGTTGTTCGTCGGCGTGCCGACGGCGGTCAGCATGGCGAAGATCCTGTCGCGGTTGATCAGCTTGTTGGCGGCCTGGATCGCGCGGGGCACCTGGTACTGCGTGTCCTCGACGATGAGCCGGAGCTGGCGGCCGTGCACGCCCCCGGCGGCGTTGGCGTCCTCGAACCGCATGCGCATGCCGTTCACCACGCCCACGCCCCAGATGGCGATGGGGCCGGAAAGGTCGGTGTGGGTGCCGAAGATCACCTCGGTGTCGGTGACGCCGTCCACGGTCATGGTCGAGTCGCCCCCGGACTCGGAATCCTCCGGTGCGCCGCAGGCCGCCAGGAGCGCAAGCGGCACCAGGATGGCGAGTTTTTTCATTGCCTTGTCCTCCACGAACGATGCGCTCCCCGAAGACGGGCGAGTTTACTCAAATCAGGACGTGAGCACCGCAGATCAGATACTTGGGCGACCATGACCACGCGACTCCGGATAGCAGCGAGGTGGTCCTCCCACCCCGGTTCGACGTCGGGTCCCTCCAGGGCGTCACATCTGGCGAAGAACGCGTCGACGTCACCGGCGGACGCTCCCCCACTGCCAGCTCACCGAGAAACAGGGCGATCGGCTTGACCCGTCACCGGTTCGCCAGCCCTTCGGCAAGGTAGGTGGCCGCAAGCTGGTTCAAACTGACGCCCCGCGGGCCAGCCGCATGTGGAGCGTCTTCGGAATCCGTTGCAGGAACTGCCCACTGTAGCTCTTGGGCTGCGGCAAGACGCCCTTGTCTTCGCGTTCCGCCATCGCCCACGCGTCGAATGCATCGCACGCTTCCGTGATCGCCTCGTCAATCGTCGCGCCGTCGGCGATGCAGCCAGGCAGGTCCGGGATACTCGCCATGAAGCCGCCTCCCTCCGAGGCGGGAAGAGGGCTTACGTTGATCGCATAGTCTTCGAAGTTCATCGGGTCTCCTCCACGAGTTGGACCAATCGACGGATGTAGACCGGCTTTATCCGCTTGGGCATGGGGATCGTCAGGTGATGACCGAGTGCGTTGGTGAGGACCGCGTGGCTCGCGTGGCTCGTTCCTCGTTGACGTAACGTCATTCCATTTGCTCGGGCAATCGCCCGTCGTTCCCAAGCGTCCAATCGGCCTGCGGATTGGCCCGCATGGCATCGACCAGTTTCGTCGCGCGCGCGGTTGACGACGATACGGAATACGGTATCGCAGTCAACGCCCTCAAACCCGTGTCGTCCCCGGGTTTCCTCCCGGATTCCCCCGCAGGCAAGGACGCACCGCCGAATGGCCGATTAGTACCTGTGCAAGCCGCCGGGCGAAGCTCCGCATGATCTGCACGGGAGCCCCATCGGATCCTCGTCATCGCAGTTCTCGACCCCCAAGAGTGGGCCCCACACCGCGCTTGAAACCAAGCTACCGGGCCCGGCAGCGTTCGCCTCCCAAGCCTCGGCCCCTGTATGATCGCCAGCGGGGGTGCCGACGAAAGTCGGGCTGGCTCTTGCGCCGTGAGGCTTGCCACGACCGCAAGGCTTGTATGCTGCGCCCGACGTGGGTGGCGACCAACCCGATGACGGACTCAGACACCAGATGTCGAAGTTGGCAGGGGACGGCCGTGTGAGTGACCATGCGCCGACACCCGATTCGGCAGTTGAAGGGCGATGGACGACCCAACCCGAAGCATGCCCCGTCTTCCCGCCTCGGGCACGACCTGGCCGAAGGAAACCGTACCAATGAGCAACGGCTTCCAACGCGTTCTGGACCACATCCGGGCCATCGCCGGCACGGAGGCCGAGAAGGGTCGCCTGTTCGAGCGGCTGATGAAGACGTACTTCCACCAGGATCCACTTTACGGCAACCGCTTCTCCGACGTGTGGCTGTGGTCCGAGTGGCGGCCGCGACGGCCGGAGTCCGGCCCCGACATCGGCATCGACCTCGTCGCCGAAGAACGCGGCGGCGGTTACTGCGCGATCCAGTGCAAGTGTCACGCGCCGGGCACGCGGATCGACAAGAAGGCCCTCGATTCCTTCATCTCCGCTTCCGCGCGGGTGCCGTTCACGGCCCGGATTGTCGTCGATACCGGCGATGGCTGGGGTCCCAACGCGATCAGGACTCCGACCGGCCTGGAGCCGGAGTGCCACGTGCTGCGCTTCGGCGATCTGGCGAGTCGTCCCTTCGACTGGCCGGATCTGGTCCGTGAAGCGCCCGAGGCGCTGTCGCTGCGTCGTGATCCGTTTCGTCTGCGCCCGCATCAGCAGCAGGCTTTCGACGATGTCCTGAGAGGGCTCGCGGCGCATGATCGCGGCAAGCTGATCATGGCCTGCGGCACCGGCAAGACCTTCACGGCGCTTCGCATCGCCGAGAGGGTCGCGGGCGAGAGCGGGCGGGTGCTCTATCTGGTGCCGTCGATCTCGCTGTTCCAGCAGTCCATGCGGGAGTGGGCGGAACAACGCGCACTGCCGCATCGCTACATCGGCATCTGTTCCGACGCGCGGGCGGGGCGCAGCGACGAGGATGCCTCGTTCCTGGAGCTGGAAATCCCCGTGACGACCGATCGGCGCACCGTCGGCCAAGCGCTGCGGTTTGCGCCGTCCGGCGCGATGACGGTCGTGTTCTGCACCTACCACTCTCTCGGCCTGGTCGAACGGGCGCAGGACGAGGGCGCGCCGCCCTTCGACCTCGTGCTCTGCGACGAGGCGCACCGGACGACCGGCGTGGAACGCCCCGGCGACAAGACATCGCCCTTCGTGCTCGTGCACGACGCAACCCGCATCCGGGCTCATAGGCGCCTCTACATGACCGCGACGCCACGCCTCTATACCGAGGGGGCGAAGACCAGGGCGGCGAGTCACCGCGTCGAAGTGTTCTCGATGGACGATGGGGCAACCTTCGGGCCGGAGTTCCACCGCCTGCCCTTCTCGCGGGCAGTCGAGCAGGATCTGCTGTCGGACTACAAGGTCGTCGTGCTTGCCCTCTCCGAGGCCCATGCGGACCAGGCGTTGCAGGCGCATCTGGCGTCGAGCGGCGGCACCATCAACCTGAGCGATGCGGCGAGGATGATCGGGTGCTGGCAGGCGCTGCGGAACCCCGAAAACCGGCCACCGGGCGAGGGGCCGATTCAGCCGCTCGGCCGGGCGATCACGTTCACGAAGACCATCGCATCCTCGAAGCTCCTGGCCGAGCACTGGAGCGGTGTCGTCGAGCAGACGACGGCGCTGCTGCCGGAAGCGGAGCGAAGGACGGCATTCCGGTGCGAGACCCGCCACGTGGACGGCCAGAACCATGCGCTCGAGCGCAAGGCCCGCATCGAGTGGTTGAAGGGCTCGACCGACGGCGCCTGCCGTATTCTCTCCAACGCGCGATGCCTGTCGGAGGGCATCGACGTGCCGGCCCTCGACGCGGTCATCTTCATGACCGAGCGCCGGAGCGTCGTCGATGTCGTCCAGGCGGTGGGCCGCGCGATGCGCAAGGCCGAAGGCAAGACGCACGGCTACATCGTGCTGCCGGTGGCGGTGCCGGCGGGTCGGGACCCCGCGCTGGTCCTGGACTCCGGCAAGGAGTTCGACATCGTGTGGAGCGTGCTGCGCGCCCTGCGTTCACATGACGACCGCCTGGATGCCGAGATCAACAAGATCGACCTCAACGACAACCCCACGGACCGCATCGTCTTCAACCGGGACGGGATCGACGGCGACGCGTTGCCCGATGCGCCGGCGCTGCCCTTCCCGCCGCTCGACCTTCCGCCCGGCGCCATCTACGCGAAGATCGTCGAGAAGTGCGGAGACCGGAGGTACTGGGAGAGCTGGGCCAAGGACGTCGCCGACATCTTCAAGCGCCTGGTGACACGGATCGAAGGGTTGCTCGCGCACCCCGACAACGTGGCGCTGAACGAGTGGTTCGAGGCCTTCCACGAGGAATTGCGCGTATCGATCAACGACGCGATCACCACGCAGAGCGCCATCGACATGATGGCCCAGCACCTGCTGACCCGGCCTGTCTTCGAGGCGCTGTTCGAGCATTACGACTTTGCCGGCGGCAACCCGGTGGCCCGGGCGCTGGACGCACTGCGACGGGACTTCGGAGAGTTCGGGCTGGAGAACGAGACCCGCGACCTCGAAGGATTCTACGAGAGCGTGCGGCTACGTGCGCGGGGGCTCGACAATCCGGAGGCCCGCCAGCGCGTGCTGATGGAGCTCTACGAGAAGTTCTTCGCCACCGCAATGAAGAAGGATGCGGAGCGGCTCGGCATCGTCTACACGCCGGTCGAGATCGTCGACTTCATCCTGACGAGCGCGGACGCGGTGCTGCGCCGGGAGTTCGGCCGCTCGCTCGGCAGCGAAGGCGTCCATGTCCTCGACCCCTTCACCGGCACCGGCATCTTCCTGGTCCGGCTCCTGCAGTCGGCGCTGATCGATGACGCCAATCTGAAGCGGAAGTACCGGGAGGAACTGCACGCCAACGAGCTCGTTCTGCTCGCCTACTACATCGCCGCCATCCACATCGAGGAGGCGTTCCGCGGCCGCATCGGCGATGACGGCGCCCATGAGCCCTTCGTGCGCCATGCTCAACCAGCGCGGCGGACGGGTGCTGTTCGGCGTGACCCCGCAGAGCCAAGTTGTCGGCCAGCAGGTGAGCGAGCGCACCATCGAGGAAGTCGGCGCCGAGCTCGCGAGAATCGATCCGCCCGCCTTTCCGTCGATCGAACGGATACCGGCGGACGAAGGCCGCGAGATCATCGCCGTCTCCGTGGGCCACGGGCAAGCGGGACCGTACATGTACCGCGGCCGCGCGTACCGGCGAGTAGGCAACAACACGGTCGAGATGCGAGCGGACGAATACCACCGAATGCTCTTCGAGCGCATGCACGCCGAACGGCGCTGGGAGAATCAGCCGGCCGACGGGTGGTCGGTCGACGATCTGGACGCCAACGAAATCCGGACCACCGTGGAGGAAGCGGTGCGCCGGGGACGACTGGAGGATCCGGGAACCCGAGACCCTCGAGATCTGCTCCGCGGGCTCGGATTGTTCCGGGACGGAGTGCTGTGGCGGGCGGCGGTCGCACTGTTCGGCAACGAGGACCGCATCCGGTTCGACATGCCGCAGTGCCTGCTCCGCGTCGCGCGCTTCAAGGACACCGACCGCACGGAGTTTCTCGACAACCGCCAGTTTCACGGCAACGCCTTCTCCCTGCTCAGGGCCGCCGAACGCTTCCTGCGAGACAGCCTGCCCATTGCCGGACGCATCGAGGAGGATCGCCTCGAGCGAATCGACGAACCGCTCTTCCCGCCCCTCGCAACGCGTGAGGCACTGGCGAACGCGCTCTGCCATCGCGACTACTCGATCGGCGGCGGCTCGGTCGGCGTGGCGATCTACGACGACCGCCTGGAGGTCACGTCTACGGGCTGTCTGCATTTCGGGTTGACCCCGGAGAAGCTGTTCGCGCCGCACGAGTCCATCCCCTGGAATCCGCTGATCGCCGACGCCTTCTACCGCCGCGGCGTCATCGAGCGCTGGGGCCGTGGAACGTTGAAGATGGCCGAGCTCGCGGTCGCCGCGCGCTTGCCAAGACCCGAGATCGAAGACGATGGCGGATGTGTGACCGTACGATTCCGGCACGCCGTCGTTGGCCAGCCAGAGCCTGCAAGATTCGCTTTCTCGGGTGGCTCACCGGTTACACTGTCCTTGAATGCCCAACAGCGGGATGTTCTCGATTTGTTGCGACGTTCGGACCAGCCGTTGGCTCTTCGTGAAATCCGGGCACGTTTGCCGGCCTCGACGAGCCTCCGTCAAGTCAAGAGGGCGCTTGCTCGGCTGAGAGAGCTTGGATTGGCCACCGCTACCGGCCACGGTGTTCCGCCCGGTGGAAGCCCGGGCCGGAACAATGGACCCCATAAGACTGGTTCCATGGGGCCTTATTGGGTCCAATGGCTGCGTACGTACTCCTCGCAGCCGCTCATCCAGGCTTGGTCAGGTACGGCAGCCGTGACGACCCAACGCGCGTAGCATGAGCGTCGGCTCGGCACTCCTACATGAGGACCCGATGGTCGTTTCCGCGGCCACCCCACCGTAGCTTGTAACCGAGTCTTGCCGACTCGTGGATGGATGGGAAATGACTCCTGAAGAGATCGTGCAGGCCATTTCGGGACAGTCCCGAAACATGACCCGGCCCGTGTATCGGGGCCAGGCGCATGAGGATTGGGCACCCGAATCCGGCGCCGTCCACCGCTTGCGCAGTGCTTGTGGCGAGGACTCTCCGCTCGACGAGCGTGAACTCCGCACCCTCGTAACCGAATACCACAGGGAGAGACTCATCCTGCCAATGCAGGTGATGGACGGATTCGACTCGTCCGATCTGCAAAGGCTATCCGTTCTCCAGCATCAAGGGGCGGCCACGGGGCTCCTCGATTTCACGGAGAGCCCCCTCGTCGCCCTCTGGTTCGCATGCGCGGAGGAACCCGAAGAGAATGCCAAGATCTTCCTCCTCGACATCGGCGATCCTCAGGTCGCCCGAAACGGCCGAACAATGGAGGATCCGTTTGATACGACCGGACAGCTTGTCGTGTACTACGAACCCGACCGTTCACTTGGGCCCCGAGTCGTTGCACAGCAGAGCGTGTTCGTCATCTGCAATCCCGTATTGCCGGCTCAGCACCTGAAATCGGTGGTCGTACCTCGAAGTTCGAAGGGGCCGTTGCAGGACTATCTGAAACGGTTGGGCCTATCGCAAACGTCGCTGTTTCGGGACGTTCCAGGTTTGGCGGCGGCGAACACGAGGCGCACACCACTACAACGCCCAGAGCCTTTCACGCCGGAGCAGTTTCGGGACCGGGGAAATCAAGCCTATCAGGCGGGGCGGTACGACGACGCCCTCGCTGCATACGAGGCCTATGCGACGGTTCTGTCAGATGTGGCTGAACCCTACTGTCTCAAGGGCGACGCGCTCGGCGCGCTTCGACGATTCGAAGATGCGAATCTCGCTTACACCCAAGCGATCGAGAATCTTGAGCGACCCATGGATCTTGGCAAACAGGTTACCCTGAATCGGGAAGTCGTCGAACTCATGATGTCTCACGCACTGTACTACAACCGAGGCAACGTACGCGCGGCGACCGGCGACCATCGTGGTGCCATCCTGGACTTCGATGTCGCATTGCAGCGCGGCGATCACCTCAATCGGGACGTGCTGAAGAACCGAGGGAACTCCAAGTTCGCCCTGGAACTGTTCGCGGAGGCACACGAGGACTTCGAAGCGGCGGCGGCGGAAAGGCGAGGAAGTGACACCGCCCTCGCCATGGGCAACTGCAAAGTGATGCTGGGCGAGTTCGAGACTGCGCTCCGGCAGTACCTCGAAGGCGCCGCTGCCGAGCCGAAGGGGTCAGCGAGGCACTGTCGGGCGAACGCAGAACAGGTGGGCCGAGTCCTGGAAACACTGGACGGGCAAGTACTCCAGACGAGGCTGAAACGGGGGATTGTGTTTGTCGAGACCGCGCGGGCACAGGGAACACCCCACCATTTTCCGCTCGCGGGCAATCAGGGGAACACTGGAAACACCGCGTCCGGCATGGTCACCTTGTCCGGCGGGGAAGGTTACGAGGGCGGAGAAGGATTCGGCGTGTCAATCGTGTCAGCAGCATCGTGACCGCACAATGGTGTTCCTACAGGGTGGGCCAAGCGCCGATGTAAAGGCGAAGGTCAACTGGAGGCGCGATCTGCCTGCGGGGTATGACGACAACCGCCAAGTGCTCCTCCCGGTCGAGATCAACATCGGATCGCTCAAAGCTACTCGTCAACGACCACTGCGCCAGACGCTACGCCGCTACGACCGGTACATCTCCGTGATCAGCTCCGCGTACTTCTCGTGCACGACCTTGCGCTTGAGCTTCTGGGTCGGCGTGAGTTCCTCGTCCTCGGCGTCGAGGAGCTGGTCGATGAGGCGGAACTTCTTCACGGTCTCGACGCGGGCGAACTTCGCGTTCACGGACTCGATCTCGCCCCAGACGAGGTCCTGCACCTCCTGGGTGTGGCACAGGCTCGTGTAGTTGGTGAAGGGCACGTCGTTGTCCTGGGCGTACTTGGTGACGTTCTCATGGTCGATCATCACGAGGCAGGTGAGGTAGGGCCGGCGGTCGCCCACCACGACCGCGTCGGTGATGTAGGGCGAGAACTTGAGCTGGTTCTCGATCTCGCTCGGCGTGATGTTCTTGCCGCCGGCGGTGATGATGATGTCCTTCATGCGGTCGACGATGTAGACGAACCCGTCGTCGTCGATGCGGCCCACGTCGCCGGTGTGCAGCCACCCCTGGCGGATGGTGTCGGCGGTCTTCTCCGGCTTGTTCCAGTACCCGGCGATGACGCCCGGCGAGCGGATCAGGATCTCGTTCTCCTCGGAGAGCGTCACCTCGGCACCGTCCACCGCCTTGCCGACGCTGCCGATGCGGAAGTCGCCGACCAGGTTCGCCGTGGCGAGGCCGCTGCACTCGGTCTGGCCGTACACCTCGTACATCGGCTTGCCGATCGCCCAGTACCAGTCGATGAGGTCCGGGGCGATGGGGGCCGCGGCCGTGGACAGCCAGCGGCAGTCGTCGATGCCGAGCATGCGCCGGATGTTCTTGAAGACGAGGAGGTCAGCGAAGAAGAACGCCGCCGCGACCGGCAGGGGCACCCGTTGCCCGGCCTTCAGGGACGCGGCGCGCCGTTCGCCGACGGCCAGCGCCAGCCGGTAGGCCAGCCGGCCGAGGGCGGTCGCCTCCTTGAGCTTGATCGTGACGGTGGAGAACTGCTTCTCCCACACCCGCGGAACCGCGAAGTGGATCGTGGGCGCCACCTCCTGCTGGTCCGTGACGGCGGTCTCGAGCTCCTCCACCAGGTTCACGACCGAGCACGACTCCAGCACGGCGAAGGTGTAGAACATGCGGCCCGCGACGTGGGCGAGGGGCAGGAAGCCGAGCTGCTCGTCGGTCTCGTAAACGCCGTAGCAGCCCTGCAGCGTGTTCATCATGTAGAGCATGTTGCGCTGGCTGATCATGGCGCCCTTCGGCGGGCCCGTGGTGCCCGAGGTGTAGGTCAGGACCATGAGGTCCTCGGGCCCGGCCTTCGCGATCTCGTCGGTCCAGGCTTCGGGGTGCCGTTCCCCGTACTCGCGTCCGAGGTCGAGCAGCGCCTCGAAGCTCATGCACATCCCGTCGTCGAGGTGGCGCAGGCCCTCCATGTCGAAGATGACGACCTTCTCGAGGCTTGGCGTGCGCTCGCGCACCTCGAGCACCTTGTCGAGCTGCTCCTCGTCCTCCGCAAAGTAGTATCGGGTGCCGCTGTCGTTGATGAGATACTCGACCTGGTTGGGGGCGTCCGTCGGGTAGACGCCGTTGGTGACGCCGCCCGCGCAGATGACGCCGAGGTCCGCGAACATCCACTCCTTGTTGACCTCGGAGGCGATGGAAACGACGTCGCCACGCTCGAGCCCGAGCGCCTTGAGGCCGAGCCCCGCGAGGCGCGCGCGGTCCCCGTAGTCGGCCCACGTGTACTCGTTCCAGATACCGAAGTCCTTCTCCCGGATCGCAACCTTGTCCGGGCGTTCCGTCGCGCGCTTCCAGAAGAGTTCCGGGATCGTGACGCAGCCCGCCACCTCGACCGCGGGGCCGCCCTGCGGATGTGTCGTCAACGCCATGTCTTGCGCACCTTCCAGCGGCGCCGGCCGCGCACGCCTTCGTCCTTCATGCCGAGGTAGAACTCCTTGATGTCCGTCGCGTTGCTGAGCCGTTCCGCCGTATCTTCCATGACGACGCGGCCCACTTCCATCACGTAGCCGTAGTCCGCGATGTCGAGCGCCATCTTCGCGTTCTGCTCGACCAGGAGCATGGTCACGCCCTGCTCCTCGTTGAGGCGGCGGACGATCTCCGCGATGTCGTGCACGAGGCGCGGCGAGAGTCCGAGGGACGGCTCGTCGAGCAGCATCACGGCCGGGCGCAGCATCAGGGCGCGGCCGATCGCGAGCATCTGCTGCTGACCGCCGGAGAGGAATCCCGCCTCGAGCCTGCGCCGTTCCGCGAGGGGCGGGAAGTAGCTGTAGACGAGCTCCAGATCACGGGCGATGGCACCGTCCCGGCGGCTGAACGCCCCCATGCGGAGGTTCTCCTCGACGTTCAGGAACGGGAACACCTCGCGGCCCTCGGGGACGTGCCCGACCCCGAGACGGGCGACCCGGTCCGGGTCCCGGTTGGTGATGTCCTCGCCCCGGAACGTCACCGTCCCCTTGCGCGGATCCATGGCGCCGCAGATCGTCTTCAGTACCGTCGTCTTGCCCGCCCCGTTCGCCCCGAGCACGGCGACGATCTGCTGGTCGAACACCTTGAGGCTCACGCCCCGGATCGCCATGACCGGACCGTAGTAGGTCTCGATGTTCCGCAGTTCGAGGACGGGGACGGGTTCTGCCGCGTTCATCGGGTCAGTCTCCGAGGTAGGCCCGCAGCACCGCCGGGTGTTCCTGGATCTCCCGCGGCTCGCCGACCGCCAGTTCCACGCCGTCCGCCATCGCGAGCACCCGGTGGGACATCCGCGTCACGAGGTTCATGTCGTGCTCCACCATGATGATGGTCACGCCGAGGTCCTCGTTGACGTCCTCGATCCAGAACGACAGGTCCTCGGTCTCCTCCGGGTTGAGGCCCGAGGACGGCTCGTCGAGCAGCAGCATCCGCGGCTCGATGCAGAGCGCCCGCGCCACCTCCACCATCTTTCGCACGCCGTAGGGCAGTCCGTTGATGGTCTGTTCGCGGTAGCTCTGCAGGTCCAGCAGGTCGATCACGTCCTCCACCTTCTCGCGGAAGGCGAGGTCCTGGCGGCGCACGCGGGGCAGGAAGAAGAGGTCTTCGGCGAGCCAGGTCCGGCGGTGCACGTGGCGGCCGATGAGGAGGTTCTTGAGTACCGTCTCGTGCTCGAAGAGTTCCGTGTTCTGGAAGGTCCGGGCGATGCCCCGTTCGGCGACGCGGTGCACGGGCAGCGCGGTGATGTCTTCGCCGGCGAACGTCATCGTGCCCGCGTCGACGTCGTAGAAGCGGCTGATGAGGTTGAAGACGGTGGTCTTGCCCGCGCCGTTCGGGCCGATGATGCTGAAGATCTCGCCCTCCCTGACGTCGAAGGACAGGTCGCGCACGGCATGGATGCCGCCGAAGCTGACCGTCAGGTCCCGTGCCTCGAACAGGCTCACCGGACCCGCTCCGTGCGCAGGTAGCTCTTCTGGCGCTTGTAGGTGGCCTTGCGGTAGAGGGGGAACTCCTGGAAGTACAGGCGGATCTTGACCCACCGTCCGTAGATGCCGAGCGGCTCGTAGACCAGGAACAGGATCAGGATGAGCCCGAAGATCGCGGGCTCGAGCCCCGGGATCTCCGCGACCGCCGGGGGCGATGCGTCGCGCAGGAACGCCACCGCCTGCGGCAGGAGCCCGATGAAGATCGCCCCGAACACGACGCCGTACATCGAGCCGAGGCCGCCGACCACCACCATCAGCAGCAACTGGATCGACGTGACGATCGTGAACGCGTCCGGGGCGAGATAGCCGATCTTGTGCGCGAAGAGCCCACCGGCAAGCCCGGTGAATCCCGCGGACAGGAAGAACGCCAGGGTCTTCGTGCGCGCGAGGTCGATCCCCATCGCCTGCGCCGAGACCTCCGAGTCGCGCACCGCGATCATCGCGCGGCCGGTCGGGCTCCGCAGCAGGTTGAGGGCGGCGACGAACGAGGCCCCGAGGAACGCGAGACACACGTAGTAGAAGGTGGATGCGTCCATCAGGGACACGGAGAACACTTCCGCCCGCGGCACGGCCATGCCCCGGTAGCCGCCGGTCACCGACTCCCAGTGGGTCAGCACGTGCTCGACGATCTTCGAGAAGGCGAGGGTCGCCACCGCGAGATAGATGCCGGTCATGCGGAGCGCGGGAATGGCGACGACGCCACCGACGATGGCGGTCAGCACGCTCGCGAACGCCAGCGCCACCGGCCACGGTAGGCCCTGGGTGAGGAACCAGGCGTGCGCGTACGCCCCGATCGCGAGGAACGCCGCGTGGCCGAGGCTCACCTGCCCGGTGTACCCGACCAGCAGCATGAGGCCCACGCCCGCGATCGCGTAGATGAACACGAGCGACATCTCGCCGACGTAAAAGCTGTCGAAACCGAGGGGCACGAGCAGCAGCGCGACCGCCAGCAACGCGTACCAGAAACGCTGACCGTTGTGCTGGAAGAGGTCGATGTCCTGGTGATAGCGCGTCTTGAGGACGAATCTCATACCTTCTTCCTCTGCAGCGTCGCGAAGATGCCCTCCGGGCGGATGATCAGCATCACGAGGAGGATCACGTAGGCGGAGAGGTCGCCCGACCCGGGCGGCAGGTAGCGCCCGGCGAACTGCTCCACCACGCCGACCAGGAGCCCGCCGACGATGGCCCCTGGCAGGCTGCCGAAACCGCCCACGATGGCCGCGGCGAAGGCCTTGATCGCGACGAATCCCATGAGCGGGTCGATCAGCGACACCGGCGCCACGAGCACGCCGGCGATCGTCGCGATGACGGCGGACAGGGCCCACACCAGGGCGAAGATGCGCTTCACGGGGATGCCCGAGTAGAACGCGGCGAGCTGGTTCTGCGACGCGGCCTGCATGGCGATGCCGACCCGGGCGAAACGGAAGAAGAGGTAGAGCGCGACGCAGAGCACGACCGTGCCGACGATGATCGCCAGGTTCTCGGTGCCGACCATGAGTTCGCCGGCGCGCACGACGTCCCCGGCGAAGGGCACGTCGAGGTCCTTCGGCTGGCTGCCCCAGGCGGCCCCCGCAACGCCGCGCAGCACGAACCCGAGACCGATGGTCAACATCAGCACGGCGAACGGCGGCTCGCCGATCATCGGCCGCAGCAGCACCCGTTCGAGCAGCATGCCGACGCACGCCATCACGAGGACCGTGGCCAGGAAACCCGGCACGAAGCCCCACTCCAGCACGTTGATGAACGTGAAGGCGATGTAGGCGCCGAGCATCATCACCTCGCCCTGGGCGAAGTTGACCATCTCGGTCGCCTTGTAGATGAGGACGAGACCGAGGGCGATCAGCCCGTAAACGCAGCCCTGCGACAGGCCGCTGACCAGCAGTTGCAGGACTTCCACCGGTGTTCGCTCAGCGGTTCAAGGCGGTTCCGGAGCGGGCGCCCTATTCGTCCACGAGCCGGCCGTTGGCGTCGCGCGCCTCCGGGCCGTTCACGCGGACGCGCCCGTCGCCGAACTTCCCGTCCCGACCCTGCAGCGCCCCGCGCAGGCCCCCTTCCCGGACGCGCTCCGCCCAGCCGAGGGCGGCGGCGGAGTTGTGACCCTTGACGTCGTTCTCCGCGGCGAGGCGCTGCATCGTGCGCGTGCCCATCAGCTCCAGGGCCAGGTTGACGACCCGCTTGTTCGCGCTCAGAAGGTCCGGGTCGATCATCGCGAGGCGATCGGCCAGTTGCTCCACTTCCGCTTCCAGGTGCTCCCTCGGGACCGCCTTCATCACGAGCCCGATCTGCTGCGCCTCGGCGCCGGTGATCATGTCCCCGGAGAGGAGCAGCCGCTTCGCCCACTGCGGGCCGACGTGGTAGACCCACATGTGGTTCGGCGGCGAGCCGAGGTCGCGGGTCGGCGGGAACCCGATCAGCGCGTCGTCGGCCGCCACGAGCATGTCGCACAACAGCGCGACGTCGGTGCCCCCCGCCAGGCAGTAGCCCTGGATCTGGGCGATCGAGGGCTTGTGCATGTCGAAGAGGGCCATGCGCAGCCGCTGCGAGCGCTCGAGCCGCCAGGCGTCGTCGTCGACGCTGGTGGCTCCCCGGTAGCGCTTCTCCTCGGAGTGGACGCGGCTCGGCGGGTAGTCGCTGTCCGCGCCGGTGAGGTCGTAGCCCGCCGAGAACGCGCGGCCCGCGCCACGCAGGATCACGCAGTGCACGCTCGTGTCGTTGTCCGCCTCCCAGAGCGCTTCGTGGAGCTCCGTCATCAGCTTGACCGTGAGCGCGTTCAGCTTCTCCGGGCGGTTGAGCGTAATGCGCGCCCGGCCGCCCTCGACCTCGTAGACGATGCTCTCGAAACCGCTCATGCGTGCTGCGCCCCCAGCCTGTGGCATGGACCGCGCACCCTACAATGCGCGTCATTCGGGTGACAAGCTCGAGCAACCCTCGGCTCGTCAGGGGTCGGGAGTGAACACCTCCTCTGGCGTTCGCGCGTCGAGCAGGCGCTCCGCCCAGGCCTCCAGGTCGGCCGCCGACGCTTCGCGCAGCCTTTCCGCAGCAGCGGCGGAGAGCGGGCCGAAGCGCCGCCGTAGCTGCCGCTCCAGGACCGTTCGCTCGCCTTCGACACGGCCTTCGCGGATGCCCTCGTCGCGGGCCCTCTGGACGACGCCTCGCATTTCGATGCGTCCCTGCTCGATGCCCTCATCGCGGGCTCGCTGGACGACTCCTTGCATGACGTTGCTCTCCTCGGGATATCGCTCCCGGTAGCGCGCGCGCTCATTGTCCGTGAGGCCCGCGTAGATGTCGATGAAGTCGACGTACTTCGCGCGCCGCTCAGGGTCCGCCTCCAGCTCCAGCAACCCGCGCATGGCGGGGCGTACACGTCCACCCTGCGCTCCGCCGGGTACCGCATGTTCGGCAGGTTGACCCGCGCCACCACGTTGTCGCTGTCCATCCAGCGCTCCGCCGGCAGGTCGCCCAACGCGCACGCGAGGTAGTCGAACGGCAGGTAGGCGCGCCGCCCGGTGCCGAGCGTCAGCGGTCCCGGGGCCGCGCCGGAGCGCAGGAACACCACCACCGGCACCACCCGGTCGGTGTCGAACATGTCGGCGAGGTCCAGGCAGTAGCGGGCCAGCCGGCGCGGCGAGAAGCGGCGCGCGTCGGACTCCGCCTCCAGCGCGAAC
>JAJDVW010000181.1 GCA_022825925.1 Pseudomonadales bacterium
GTCAACCGTTGGGCGAACGGATTGGCGATCTTGGCAGGTAGTCCGGCGATGGCCACGAGCATGGGCGTCACGACATATGCCGCCGGAGTTTCGCGACCACGTCCATGGGCATCGCGATCTTCCGCAGGTCTTCGGCATCTACTAGCGCGCCGATGAGCTTGCCGAGCAAGTCGTTGCCGGAAGGCCCTGGGACTCACGAGTACTCGCCGAATGGCGGAACCGCTCGATGTCGAGATTGTTCGTCTCGAGCCACCGTGCGACGAGCCGGTAGGTTTCCTCGTCGGATACATCGAGTCCGGCGATCAGCTCGGGCGCCACCCGCATACCGGCGGCCGGGCGACTTTCCGGAGAGACATCGGTAAATCGGACACCCCTTTCATCGAGCGTTACGTGACGTTCTGAGTTCACCATGCGGGCACGATACGCGATAGGGGTCGCATCGAGGTCGGGCAGAACACGACAAGAGGGACGCCGAATGGAACGGGCATCCGCTGCCGATGCTGAACGAGCCATGTGCGGCCTCGCCGAGCACGACCCGCGGCGGTGTCCGTTGCACAATTCAGACCGTCAATGAGCGTCTTGCCGCGATGGACTATGATTCGTCGCATGGCGACCGAGCCCATCGCGTTCGACACGCACCGTTTCGTCAAGCGGCTGACCGAGAGCGGGTTCACGGAACGGCAGGCCGAGACCCTGGCCGACGAACAGGTCGCCCTGCTCAACGCCAACCTCGCCACCAAGGCCGACATCGCCGCGGTCAAGGGCGACATCGCCAAGGTCCGGGCCGAGATCAAGGCCGACATCGCCACGGTCAAGGCCGATCTGCTCAAGTGGATGGTCGGCGCCCTGATCGCCCAGGGCGGTCTGGTCGTGGCCCTGGTCAAGCTGCTGTGACGGAGAGCGCGGGCTCGCACGGCCAGCCCGCGCCACCCACAACGGCTCCTCGGGCTGCCGCGCCAGTTTCAGCGCGAACGCGGGCACCATCTCCGCTTCGCGGATCGCTCGCCACGGGAACCGTGGTGCGGCGAACTCGCACAGGGCTTGGGTTCGACGACGTCGCGCTCGTCGGCCGCGATGTCGCGGTCCAGCGCCTTCGCGCGGCGTTCGACGGTCTTCGGATCGAGCTTGGTCTCGAGTTGCGCCAGCGCGGCCTCGAGACCGTGTTGGGCGACCGGTTCGGCAACCTCCGCCCGCGGCGGCAGGCCGTCGCGACCGCCTCGGCCTGTTTCCGTTCAAGCCCGGCCTCCTCGAGGGCACGGACCGTCGCGGCGGGGCCGAACGCCGCGTTTGGCCATGCGCCGGGGACACGCCCCGCCAAGCTGCCGTCGCTGGCATTGGCGGAGCACGATGCGCGGCGTCGTCCGTTGCAGACCGCAACTCACACAATTCAGACCGTCAATGAGCGTCTTGCCGCGATGGACTATGATTCGTCGCATGGCGACCGAGCCCATCGCGTTCGACACGCACCGTTTCGTCAAGCGGCTGACCGAGAGCGGGTTCACGGAACGGCAGGCCGAGACCTTGGCCGACGAACAGGTCGCCCTGCTCAACGCCAACCTCGCCACCAAGGCCGACATCGCCGCGGTCAAGGCCGACATCGCCAAGCTCAGAGCCGAGCTCAAGGCCGACATCGCCAAGCTCAGAGCCGAGCTCAAGGGCGACGTCGCCAAGGTCAGAGCCGAGTTCAAGGGCGACATCGCCAAGGTCCAGGCCGAGCTCAAGGCCGACATCGCCACGGTCAAGGCCGATCTGCTCAAGTGGATGATCGGCGCCCTGATCGCCCAGGGCGGCTTGGTCGTCGCTCTCGTCAAGCTGCTGTGACGGAGCGCGGGCTCGCACGGCCAGCAGCCCGCGCCGCGCCACTTCCGCCTCGGCTCCTGGGGCTGCCGCGCCAGCGGGTACGCCGCAGTTCGCGAACGAGTTCTACCGTTGATCTGGATCGATCCGGCACGGACCCCGGTCGATGAGCGGGGCCGTCACTGGCTCCGTCCTCGACTCTCTCTTCGACTCCCGAGGCCGAGCGTGCCATCCGGATCCACCGCCGGGGTCGGGACGCGGCCGGATGCCAGATACGTGGCGAAAGAGGGGATCGGGCATGCATACCCGGGTGGACTTCCCCCGACCCCTTCCAGCACGCCGACGTTGACCATCCGGTCGAAGAGTTCTCCGGCGGCTGATTTCGCATGGCCGCTGGGAACCGCGTCTTCTTCCAGCAGGTCCTTCCTCAGCAACTCCACGATGGTGTGGCGTTCCAGGGGGCTGTTGACCGTCACCTGCGAAACGGCCGCAAGCGCGGTGCGAGCGTGCTCGCCGATCGCTTCCACGCGCTCGTCGTAGTAACGCCGACGCTTCTCCGCCCCCTTTCGCACAGCGTCCTCCAGAGGCGCGTCGCGCAGGGCCCCGCCGGCGTCCGCCAACGTCTCGCAACAGGCGCGGATGTTGTTGTGGAGGTGCTGCGGCCATCCGTCCGACGCTTCCGCACATGCTTGCGCCCAACGGTCCAACTCGACAGCCGTCCCGATCGGTCGGTAGCCCCGCAAGGTCTCCCGTGCGCCCCTTGCGCACTCGTTCATGGAGAGGGGAGGCAGCCCCGACGTCGTGGCGTCGCCCATGCGTGAAGCGCCCAGCGCGGCGATGTGCGCGCGCGTGTTCGAGAGACCGAAGTAGATGGGGATGATTGGCAGCCCACGGTCTCCACGATGCAGTTCGGCGACGGACCGGTTGATGAGATGTCGCCGGCCGTCTTCGTCCTCCCACTCGTCGTCGGGACGTATCTGCTGCGCCTCGTCGACGAGGAGAACGATGACGGGCTTCCACTTCGGAAAGTGCTCCCGAAGCGTGCGGAACGTTATCCGGTCCCCCATGACCTGTCGCGTCGAGTCTTTCGCCCGGGTGGCCTGAACTCCGAGTCCGCGGACGCCCAACCGATGGTCTTCGGACTCAGATCCATGTGGCAGCGTCAACCGTGTGCCGCCCATCGCGCGAAAGACCTCGGTGACCAGGCTCACGCGGTCCGAGAAGGAGTCCGGTTGGGGGTTCAGCACGAGCGGCGCCTGCTCGGTCCCGGCGTCGGCGGGACCATGTCGCCAGGGAGCGCGCCAGCGCGCGAACGGACTCTTGTCCAGTGACCAGCGCCGCTGCAGCTCGCAAAGCAGCGACGTCTTTCCCGCGCCGGGGGCGCCCTGGATCACCCGGCTGACCCCGCGGATTCCCCCCGAGCGCTCCGTGCTCCGGAGCAGCCGCGTCAGCTTCGCGATGATGTCGGCGCGGCCAACGAACACGTCCGGGCTCTCCCGGTCCCCCCGCTCATCGAACTGCCGCATGCCCTCGATGTCGGGGCCTCTTGGCTTGCGCCGCCCCATGTACGCGGCCTCGTCCGCAGCATCGATGTTGCCGTAGGCTGCAATTGTAGCTCGCTCCTGTCCGGGCTGATATCCGACTTCATCGGTACGCTCGTGATACGCGTCGCCCAGTTGGAGAAGCGCAACCCCGGGCTCCGGGGTGTGCCCGGTGCCCCGTTGCCATAACATGCGCCGGACATGGCATTGGCAGGCGAGACGACATGACGAGGACAGTTCCGGCTCCAGACGAGAACAACGTCTGGCGGCTCGACACTCCGGGGTCGGAAGGGTGGCCCCGCACGGCCCACGCCGACGACCCGAACAAGTACTTCATGGTCTCGACGGACGGCCATGTCCAGGAGCCGGCGGACCTGTGGGCGACGCGCATGGACCGCAGGTTCCGCGACCGGCTGCCCGCGATGACCACCGGCGCGGACGGCAAGCGGTACCAGAAGACCGAGGGCTTCCGGCCGGTGCGCCTCAGGAACATCGAGTTCAAGGGGGAGGACGGCGTGCGCAACGCCGCGGGGCAGACCCCGGAAGAGCGCATCGCGGACCTCGCGCTCGACGGCGTGGACGCGGAAGTCCTCTTCCCGAACAAGGGCCTCACCATCTGGGCGACGCCGGACGCGGTGTTCAGCCAGGCGATGTGCCGTGTCTACAACGAGTGGGCCTGGGAGATCTTCGGCGACTACAACGACCGTCTGGCGCCGATGGCGTGCGTGGCGCCGGCGGACATGGACGCGGCGATCGCGGAAATCGAACGCTGCGCCGCGTTGGGGTTCCGGGGGCTGTCGCTACCGTGCAAGCCGGTGTGGGGCGCGCCGGACCATGCCGCGCTGAACTACAACCTCCCGGAGTTCGACCCGCTCTGGTCCGCGATCCAGGCAGTGGACCTGCCGATCACCTTCCACGTGTCCACGGGGCGGGATCCGCGCACGTCGCGCGGCAACGGCGGGGCGGTCATCAACTACGCGGTGCATTCGCTGGCCCCGACCATGGAGCCGCTCGCGAATCTCTGCGCGTCGGGCGTGCTCGCGAAGTTCCCCAAGCTCCGCTTCGGTAGCGTGGAGGCGGGCATCGGTTGGGTCGCCTGGGCCATCCAGGCCATGGACGAGGCGTATCTGAAGCACCACATGTTCGTGCGCCCCAAGCTCGACATGCTCCCGAGCGACTACTTCCGGGCGCACGGGTTCGCAACGTTCCAGGAGGACAAGGCGGGCCTCGACGTCGCGCGGGAGCATCGCCTCGTCGACAACTTCATGTGGGCGAACGATTACCCGCACCACGAGGGCACGTGGCCGCATTCGGCCGAGGCGATCGAGCGCACCATGGGACAGCTCACCGACGGCGAGCGGGCGAGGATACTCGGCCTGAACGCCGCCCGGGTGTTCCGGTTTCCGGTGCCGGAGCGCTACCTGAGCCAGCCGGACGTTGCGGCGCTGAACGTGGCCTGAACCCCGACCGGCGGCCGCGCCCTCGGTAGCCGACCTGGCCGGCGACGGGCGTCTGGCGGACGGGCAAGCCGCACCTGCTATAGTGCCGCGTTTGCCCTCCCTCTCCGGCGATGCCCCGAGGCGCCGACAGTCATCCGGGACCCCTCCCCACGAGGGCCGGTCCCCTGGCGAGGCCCAGCCTGCCGCGCCGCGGCATGTTCTCGTCCCTCGCGATCCGGGATTTCCGCTTCCTGTGGCTGTCGAGCCTGGCGGCGTCGTTCGCCATGCAGATGCAGATGGTGGCCCGGGGCTGGCTGATCTACGACATGACCAGTTCGCCCCTCGCCCTCACCTGGGTCATGCTGTCGTTCATGCTGCCGTCCTTCCTCTTCTCGCTGGCCGGGGGCGTGATCGCCGACCGGATGCGCAAGAAGTCGATCATGGTGGTCTCGCAGTTGCTCAACACCGCGGCCACGGCCGTGCTAGCGACCATCGTCCACGCCGGCGAGGTGACGTTCTGGCACTTCATCTGGTTCGGGCTCTTCAACGGCACGGTCCTCTCCATCAGCATGCCGGCGCGCTTCTCGGTGGCGCCGGAGATCGTCGGGCGCGAGCGCGTCGTCAACGCGATGGCGCTGCAGAGTTCGACCTTCAACCTGTCCCGGATCCTCGGGCCGGCGGTGGCCGGCGGCCTCATCGCCCTGTTCGCGGCGGGGGACACCACCTCGATGGCCGGGGTGGGCCTGGTGTTCTACGTGATCGCCGGGCTGTCCTGCGTCTCGGTCATCTGCACGGGAATGCTGCACTACCGCGGGGACCCGACCCGCACCGCCGTGACGACGGTCGGCGCGGACGTGCGCGAGGGGTTCCGCTTCATCGGGAAGGAGCGCGTGGTGCTCGGACTGCTGCTGGTGGGGCTCGTGCCGATGACCTTCGGTTTCGTGCCCACCTTCCTGATGCCCGCGTTCAATGCGGACGTGATCGGCGGGGGTCCGGACGACCTCGGGCTGCTCATGGCGGCCATGGGGGTGGGCGCGCTGTCCGGGTCGCTGCTGCTCGCGCGGCTCGGGGACATGCGCGGCAAGGGCCGGGGGATGTTCGTGGCGACCTACGTCTGGGCGGTGTTCCTGCTGGCCTTCGCGCTGTCGGAGTCGCTCGCGACGGCCATGCTGGTCGGCGCCTGCGTGGGGCTCGCCGGCTCCCTCATGGGTTCGCTTAACATGAGCGTCGTCCAGCTCGCGGTGGGTCCCGAGATCCGCGGCCGGGTGATGGCCATCATGATGATGAGTCACGGCCTTTCGCCCCTGGGGCTGATTCCGATCAGCGCGGCGGCGGAGTACGTCGGGATCGAGGTCGCGATCCTGGGCAGCGCGGTGCTGCTCGGGGTCAGCATGGCGGTGCTCGGCGCCCTGTTCCCCGAACTGCGGCGCATCGACCAAGGCCATGGCGGGGACGAGCCGCGCGCCGGCGCGGCGGTCGGTGGTGCCGGTTCGGAGCGGAGGAGAGCGGAGCAAGGGAGGTCGACGGCGTGAAATTCGGAATCTTCTATGAACTCTCCGTGCCGCGGCCGTTCGGCGGCGGTATCGAGAAGACGGTGTACGACAACGCCCTCGAGCAGATCCGGGTGGCGGACGAGGTCGGTTTCGACACGGTCTGGGCGGTGGAGCACCACTTCCTGGAGGAGTACTCGCACTGTTCGGCCCCGGAACTCTTCCTGACCGCGGCGGCGATGTGCACGTCCCGCATCCGGGTGGGCCATGGCGCGGTGGTGTGCGTGCCCGAGATGAACCACCCGATACGCGTGGCGGAACGCGCGGCGGTGCTCGACATCCTCTCCGGCGGGCGCCTGGAGTTCGGCACGGCCCGCTCGTCGACCTGGACGGAGCTCGCCGGGTTCGAGGCGGACCCGGACACCACGAAGAAGACCTGGGACGAGTTCGTGCGCACCATCCCCGGGATGTGGATGGAGGAACGTTTCTCCCACGACGGCGTGTGTTTCTCGATGCCGGAGCGGGCGGTGCTGCCGAAGCCGGTGCAGGCCCCGCATCCGCCGATGTGGGTCACCGTCACGTCCCCGGGCACGGAACTGGATGCCGCGGAACGGGGGCTCGGCTCCCTGGGCGTCGCGACGGCGAGCTTCGAGGAGCAGGAACGGCGGCTCACCGAGTACCGCCGCCGCATCCGCGGTTGCGACCCGGTGGGCGGCGCGGTCAACGACCAGGTGGCGACCCTCAACTTCCTCTACTGCGACCAGGACATCGACGAGGCGGCCCGGCTCGGCGTGCCGATGCTCGGCGCCTTCAACGTCGCGAACGCGCACCTGCTCTTTACGCGGGAGGCGTATCCCACGCGCGCGTACGGCCTCCTGGCGAACCTCGCCCCGGGACGCCGCGGCCGGCGGGCGAAGGAGGACAACCCCGGGGCGCGGGCCGGTATCCCGGAGGGGATGGCGATCGGCGACCCGCACCATCTCGTGGGGGTCATGAAGGAGTGGGAGTCCCTGGGCGTGGACCAGGTGAACTTCCTGCTGAACGCCATGGAGATGATCCCGCAGGACAAGGTGCTGGCGAGCCTGCGTCTCTTCGCGGCCGAGGTGATGCCCCAGTTCCGCCGGGAGGCCGCCTGATGCTGTCCGGATCGACCCCGCTCGAGACCCTCGTACCGGACGCACCGGAGATCCGGGCGTTCGATATCGAGCCGGTCGCGCTGCCCGACGTGGAGCTCCTGCAGTGGAGCTTCGAGGTGGCCGCCGGCGAGGTGACGGAACTCTATCCGCCGGCGCTCCACCCGACGCTGCCCCCGATGGCGATGATCGTCGCCTGGTCGGCGCCGGACTCCCCGTGGGGCGCCTTCGATCTCGCGCAGGTGCGCCTGTCCTGCCGCAGCGGCGCCCGCCCGCGCGGCTTCCTCGTCGGCGCGGTCATCGACAATGCGGCCGCCGGCGGGGCCCTCGCGGAACACTGGGGCCTGCGCGCACGGGTCGGCCGGGTGGCGGTGGAGCGCTACTACGACGCGGCGCGGGTCGAGGTGGCGCTGGACGGCGATACGATCCTTGCCGTGCGCGGTGACGATCCCGACCCGCTGCAGCCGAACGACATCCAGCTCTTCGCCGCCATGCACGCGGCGCGTACGCCCGCGGGACTGCGGCTCGTGCAGTTCGACCCGACCTGGGAACTGACCCGCGCGGAACGCTACGCGCCGGTGCTCGAGGCGTTCGACGCCGAGGGGTGGGGACAGCCCCGTCTCGCGCCCAACTACCCGGTGGTCGCCTTCGGAGGGAGGGCTAACGGCACGCTGCCGCGGCTGCGGTTCGCCACGCGGCCCGACGTCAACGCCTTCGAGGGCGCCGAAACCCTCGGCTGACCTCCGTTGCTACAATCCGGCGGGTTCGCTCGTCGCTCCGGCGCGAGCCGGGGCAAGCCGTGGAGGTGTGCATGAACAATCGGCCTGCGGCCGCCGCGACGTACGCGGGCGGCCGCCGCATCCTGGACGCGGACAGCCACCTGATGGAGCTGCCGGATTTCCTCACGCGCCATGCCCCGGCCGGTATGCGGGACCGCATCCCGACCATCGCCGAAGTCGGCATCGCGACGGAGGGCATCCGCATGCGGGAACTGCGCGGACGCCTCGGTCATCCGCCGGAGGTGGTCGAGGATCTGACGGCGCTCGGCGCCGGCCTGACCCGGGGCCCCAAGTGGCACGACGCCCTCGGCGCGTTCAACACGTCGGAACGGTCGACCGCGCTGACGCTGCTCGGGTTCGAGCGGCAGGTCGTGTTCTCCTCCTTCTGCGGGCGGCGCATCTTCGGCGAGCCGGACCTGGACCTCGCCTACGCCGCGACCGGCGCCCACAACCGCGCCATGGCGGAGTTCTGCGACGGCGAGCCCCGGCTGATGGGCGTCGCCATGGTGCCGCTGACCGATCCGGTGCGCGCCCTGGCCGAGATCGAGGCGGCGCTGGACCTCGGCCTGCAGGCCATCTGGATCGCCTCCGACGCGCCGGGAGGCAGGTCGCCGGGACACCCGGACCACGAGGCGATCTGGGCGACCCTCGAGGAACGTCGCGTCCCGTTCCTCCTGCACGTCGGATCGAGCCCGCTCAATATCGACGACGAGTGGATGAACGACGGCCACTCCGAGCGCCAGAGCGCCCGGGGACGGGCCGAGGTGATCGGCTCGAAGGACCTGTCGGTCGTGTTTCACTCGGCGCAGCGCTTCATCTCGGTGCTGGTCCTCGACGGTGTCCTGGAGCAGTTCCCGAACCTGCGCGGCGGCGTCATCGAACTGGGGGCCGGCTGGGTCCCCGACACGCTGCGGCGGCTCGACCACGCGGTCGACATCTGGGCGCGCTCGGAACCGCATCTGGGCGAGATGGACCGCAGGCCGTCGGAGCAGGCCCGCGAACAACTCCGGTTCACGCCCTACGCGTTCGAGAACGTCGGCCGGCTGATCGAGGAGTCGGCGGCGGAGCTGTACCTCTTCTCGACGGACTACCCGCACGCGGAAGGCGGCCGCGATCCGCTGGGGCGTTTCGGGCGCACGCTGGAAGGCATGGACGAGACGACCCTCGACCGGTTCCACGCGCGGAACTTCCTGGACCTGTATCCCAACGTGACGTGACGGCGGCTGCCAACGCGACCGTCAGGTCGCGCCCAGGGGCGGGACAAGCCCAACGGTCGCCGTGTCCGTCATGTCCGCCCCCTCAGTTGCCGAACGCCGCGCGCAGTGCGGAACAGGCCTTCTCCATGCCGGGGCGTGCCGCCGGGATGACGGGCCCCTGCGAGAAGAAGCCGTGGATCAGCCCGTCGAACCGGACGCACTCGACGGTGTTGCCGGCGTCCTCGAGCATCCGCGCGTACGTCTCGCCCTCGTCGCGCAGGGGGTCGAACTCCGCCGTCATGACCAGCGCCGGCGGGAGCCCGGACAGGTCGGAAGCCTGCGCCGGCGACGCGTAGGGGTTCGTCCGGTCGGCCGGGTCCGCGTAGTGGTCCCAGAACCAGTGCATGGCCTCGGTGGTCAGGAGATAGCCCTCGGCGTTGTCGCGGTAGGAGTCGGTGTCGAAGCTGGCGCCGTCGGTCACCGGGTAGACGAGGAGCTGGAAGTTGATCGCCGGGCCGCCCCTGTCGCGGGCCATAAGCGAGACGACGGCGGCGAGGTTGCCCCCCGCGCTGTCCCCGGCGACGGCGAACCGGCCCGGGTCGCCGCCGAGCGATGCCGCGTTCTCCTTCGCCCAGCAGGTCGCCGCGTAGCAGTCGTCGGCGGCGGCGGGAAAGCGGTGCTCGGGCGCCAGCCGGTAGTCCACGGAGACCACGATGCTGTCCGTCCCCTGGCACAGTTCACGACTCTGGCTGTCGGCGGTGTCGAGGTCGCCGATCACCCAGCCGCCACCGTGAAACATCATGGTGATCGGGAAGGGACCGTCCCCTTCCGGAGTGTAGATGCGTAGCGGAATCGATCCCTCGGGACCCGCGACCGAGACGTTCTCGACCTTGCCCACCGGGAGGTCGAGGGGCGGCTGCATGGCCCGCATCATCTCGCGGGCGGCGGGCGGGGGCATGTCGATCAGGTTCGGTCCGCCGGCTTCGGCGAGGGTGTCGAGCATGGCCTGGAACTCTGGGTGCAGGGGCATGGGGGTCTCCGTATCGGGTGGTCCGGCGCCGGGAGAGGAACGCAGCGGTTCCCACGCGCGTTTTCTCAGTACGCGCGCGTCCCGGAAAGCGTGCGCGATGGTACCATCGCCGCCTTTTCCGGATGAGGCAGACCATGTCCCGACTGGACGGCGCGGAGGAAGCGGCGGAGGTCGCAAGGCAGTTCGCCTTCCTCGAGAACACGCTCCTCAAGAACCGCACGCTGACGATCTTCGGCGAGATCACCCAGAGCGTCGCGCAGCGCAGCGCCGAGCGGCTTTTGGCGCTGTCGTTCGAGAGCGACGCGCCGATCACTCTTTTCATTGGCTCGCCGGGCGGGCACGTCGAGTCGGGCGACACGGTCTTCGACATGATCCGCTATATCAACCCCACCGTGCGCACGGTCGGCACGGGCTGGGTCGGCAGCATCGCGACGCACATCTACCTGGCCGCGGACCGGGACAACCGCTTCGCGCTGCCGAACACGCGGTTTCTCATTCACCAGCCCGCGGGCGGGTTCGGCGGCGACGCGTCGGACATCGAGATCCACGCCCGCGAGATCGTGAAGACGCGGGAGCGGATCAACCAGATCATCGCCGAACAGACCGGCCAGCCCCTCGACAGGGTGCAGCAGGACACCGACCGCGACTACTGGATGAGCGCGGAGGAGTCCGTGGAGTACGGGCTGGTCGGACGCATCATCCAGTCGGTGGCGGAACTCCCCGCCTGACCGTCGACGCCGGGACGGGGCGCGTGGCCCACCCGCTCCGCATCGATGTCGACATCGGCCCGGCGCCGGACGTCGGCGCGCTCCTTGTCCGCGCGCGGGAGCCGGTCGCCGCCCTCGTGTTCGGC
Source organism: Pseudomonadales bacterium (assembly GCA_022825925.1). Classification (GTDB taxonomy): domain Bacteria; phylum Pseudomonadota; class Gammaproteobacteria; order Pseudomonadales; family Azotimanducaceae; genus VXNE01. Next base: position 11,259 of record JAJDVW010000181.1, read on the forward strand.
CACGGCGCCGGCGCGGACATGCACCACGCCAGCATGGAAGGGATTGCACAGGCGTTCGCGGCCGCGGGGATCTCGACCCTGCGCTTCAACTTTCCGTTCAAGGAACTCGGCAAGTCGCGGGTGGACTCGAAGGACACCTCGGTAGCCACGGTCGCCGCCGCCCTGGCGGTTGCGAAGGACGCCTGCGAGGGACCGTACTACCTCGGCGGACACAGCTTCGGGGGCCGCATGGCGACGCACGCGGTGGTGGATCGGGGCCTCGATGTCGCCGGCATGATCTTCGGGTCGTTTCCCCTGCACCCCGCGGGCAGGCCGTCCACCGGGCGGGCGGACCACATGGACGCGATCGACGCCCCGATGCTGTTCCTGTCCGGGACGCGGGACGGGCTGGCGGACCCGGGACTGCTCGCGCGGGTGGTCGGCCGCCTCGGGGGGACGCTACGGTGGCTCGACACCGCGGACCATGGCTACAGGGTCCTGAAGCGCAAGCGGACCCACCCCGAGGACGTGTTCACGGAGATGGCGGGCTACGCGCGGGAGTTCGTGCTCGAGCGCGGGAGACGGTAGCAGGAGTTCCCGTGCCTGCTAGCATGGGAAGTCGCCCTTGCGCGGAGAGACTCGCCATGCCCCAGCCTGACCCCCCCTGCCCGGCCGTCTGGGCAACCCGGACCTCACCATCGCCACGGACCCGCGGCTCGATCCGCGGGTGCGCGCGACGCTTGCGGGCGGCCTGGGCGAGATCGCGGCGGCGCCGCCCATCGGCGCGGACGCCCCGCTCGCGGACATCCTGGACTTCCTCGCGGCCTTCGACGCGGAGGCAACCGCCATGGAGGCGGACTACGTCGGTCTGCCCCCGGTGGACGGGATCGCGCGGCGTTCGGAGGCCATCGAGGGGGCCGACGGCAAAGGAATCACGCTGCACATCGTCGAGCCCGCCGAGCGCTCGGGGGCGCTGCCGGGCATCGTGCACACGCACGGCGGCGGCATGGCCTTCCTGACGGCGGAGGATGCGCCCTACCGGCGCTGGCGCGACGAGCTGGCCGGGACCGGCCAGGTCGTGGTGGGGGTCGAGCTCCGCAACTCGGCGGGCCTGCTAGGCTGCCACCCGTTCCCGGCGGGACTCAACGACTGCGCGAGCGGCGCGCGCTGGACGTACCGGAACCGGGAGGCGCTCGGCATCTCGCACATGGTGGTCTCCGGGGAGTCCGGCGGCGGCAACCTGTGTCTCGCCACGGCGCTCAAGGCGCGGCGGGAAGGCTGGATCGACGAAATCGCGGGCGTCTTTCGTACTCGGCGGACCTAGCGCGACCTAACGGTCGCGGCCCGTCCGCAGGACGGGTGGGAGTTCGCTGGTGCGAAACTCCTACGGCGCAAGCTCCTAACCTGCATAATGCGTGCTTTCGTCCAGGGGGAGCGTTCGAAGACATGAAACTGGTCACTTTCACGCATGGTGGGCGCACGCGGATCGGCGCGGTGGTCGGAGAGCTCGTGGTGGACCTGTCCGCGGCGGCGCCGGACCTGCCGACGGACATGGTCGGGTTCCTCGAGGCGGGCGATGCCGCGATGGACGCCGCGCGCGCCGCGCAGACGGACGCGGACCACGCCCTCGCCCTCAACGACGTGGAACTGCTGGCCCCCGTGCCGCGCCCGGGCAAGATCCTCGCGATCGGCCTGAACTACCGGGATCACATCGAGGAGACCGGCGCGCAGCCCCCGAAGACCCAGATCTGGTTCAACAAGCAGACCACGGCGACGAACGCGCCGTACGGCACCATCGCGATGCCGTCGGTCTCGAGCTATCTCGACTACGAGGGCGAGCTGGTTTTCGTGGTCGGCAAGCGCGGCAAGCACGTCCCGAGGGAACGCGCGCACGAGATCATCGCCGGCTACTGCTGCGGCAACGACGTCAGCGTCCGCGACTGGCAGCGGGCGGCGCCGACCATGCAGATCGGCAAGTCCTTCGACACGCACGCACCGTTCGGGCCGTGGATCGTGACGCCGGACGAGATCGGCGATCCGCACACCCTGGGCCTGCGCACGCTCGTGAACGGCGACACGCGCCAGGACTCCAACACCGAGTACCTGGTCTTCGACTGCTTCGACCAGATCGCGCACCTGACGCAGGCGTTCGTCCTCGAGCCGGGCGACGTCATCTACACCGGTACCTCGGCGGGCGTCGCCGTGGCGATGAAGCCGCCGGCATGGCTCAAGGTCGGCGACGTGGTGCGCATCGAGATCGACCGCATCGGCCACATCGAGCACACCATCGCGGAGGAGGACGCGGCGACGGTCGTGGGGTAGCGCCCCGCAACCGTCGCCTGCGGCTCCACTCGCGGCCCAGCCCCACCGACCTACGCGCCTGCGCCGTCCTACGGCGCTAGGGGCTGGTCTGGTGGCGACCGTTTCGCGTTGGCGCGTGGAGCGTTCCGGGGAACGGCGCTCCTCGCGCGCGGTTTCGTCAGGGGCTCGGAGCGAACACGTCGTCCGGCGTCCGCGCGTGGAGCAGGCGCTCGGCCCAAGCCTCCAGGTCCGCCGCCGATGCCTCGCGCAGCCTTTCCGCGGCAGCGGCGGAAAGCGGACCGAAGCGCCGCCGTAGGAGCCGCTCCAGGACAGTCCGCTCGCCCTCCACCCGGCCCTGCCGCATGCCCTGCTCGATGCCCTCGTCGCGGGCCTGCTGGACGACGCCTTTCATCTCGATGCGTCCCTGCTCGATGCCCTCGTCGCGGGCTCGCTGGACGACTCCTCTCATGACGTTGCTCTCCTCGGGATATCGCTCCCGGTAGCGCCGACGCTCATTGTCCGTAAGGGCGGCGTAGATGTCGATGAAGTCGACGTACTTCGCGCGCCGGTCCGGGTCCGCCTCCAGCTCCAGCAACCCGCGCATGGCGCTGGCGTACACGTCGACCCTGTGCTCCGCCGGGTACCGCATGTTCGGCAGGTTGACCCGCGCCACCAGGTTGTCGCTGTCCATCCAGCGCTCCGCCGGCAGGTCGCCCAACGCGCACGCGAGGTAGTCGAACGGCAGGTAGGCGCGCCGCCCGGTGCCGGGCGTCAGCGGCCCCGGGGCCGCGCCGGAGCGCAGGAACACCACCACCGGCACCACCCGGTCGGTGTCGAACATGTCGGCGAGGTCCAGGCAGTAGCGGGCCAGCCGGCGCGGCGAGAAGCGGCGCGCGTCGGACTCCGCCTCCAGCGCGAAC
>JAJDVW010000002.1 GCA_022825925.1 Pseudomonadales bacterium
CCTCACCGGTCGCCCCGGAGGGAGCTGGACGGAGCGCTTCTACACCCGGCTCGAGGCGACGCTCTACCCCGACTTCGTCTCCCCGGTGGAAGGCGGCCGGTTCCGGGTGCCGACCGGCCCCGGCCTCGGAGCCGAGCCCGATCCCGACGTCATCCGCGACTACCGGGTCGCCGACTGACGTGCGTTTCGGGAGCAATCCTGACCCGGGAACTCGGTGATTTTATCGGGTGAGAGTCGCGTCCCCGCCCGCATGGGAGCGAAACCCCGCGTCTCCGATCCCCGCACCATTGGCGTACGCGTTCCCGCTGCGGTTGCCCTCGTGCCGCCGGGCCGGGGTGCTCCGGGGCGGCCTCAGTCGAGGCTTCTCGCGACCCGGAAGCCGACGTGGATGTCGTGGAAGGCGTCCGGGACTCTCACCCGGTTGGCCGGCCGGCTCGCCCGCGGGAGGCTGCACCAGGAGCCGCCCCGCATCATGCGCCACGCGCATTCGCCATCGCCGGGCTCCTGGACCGATCCATCGGAGGGGGCTCCGTCGTAGCTTTCGCGACCGCAGTCGGCGACCCACTCGTAGACGTTGCCCACCATGTCGTGGATGCCGAACGCGTTCGCCGGGAACGAACCGACGGGGGCGGTTCTCGGGTCCTCCCAGGGCATCCCGCACTCCTCGCAGTTCGCGTGGCCGCGGCCGATCTCGTCCCCCCACGGGAACCGCGTCGCGCTCCCCGCCCGCGCCGCGTACTCCCACTCCGCCTCGCTCGGCAGGCGGTACGCCTTGCCGGTCAGACCTGACAGCCATCGCACGAAGTCCTGCGCATCCCGCCAGGTCACGAGCATCACCGGCCGCCGGTCGCGGCCAAGTCCGATGTCGCTCACCCCGCGGCGGCAGGCGCCGGCCGCGACGCACGTGTCCCACTCGGCGAAGGTGGTCTCGTAGCGGGCGAGGGCGAAGCGGCGCGCGAGCTCGACGGTTCGCACCGGACCTTCGTCGGCGTCGCCGCCCCCGGAGAGGTCGCCCATCCGGAACGTGCCGGCCGGCACCACGACCAGCTCGGGGCATTCGTCGCAGTCCCGGATGATGGTTCCGGGCTCCGACCCGAGGGCCGGGGCGAGCGGCAGGATCGGGAGGGCGGCGGCGATGCAGGCGGCGGCGATGCGGGCGAGCGCGCCCGCCGCCGGCCGGTGGTTCCTTGAAAATCCCGGCATGGCTCTCTCCCCCTCTGCCGTTCCCGCGAGCAAGCTACTGCACCGGCCCGCCGCGGATCAAGCGGCTGCCTCCCCCTGGGCAGCCGGCATCTGCGTGGGAGGTGGCGGCGGCAATGATCGCGCCCGCAACGGCGGCTGCAGCGAGCCTTCGGGACAAGAAGTAACTCGAACGGAGTCGACCCTCCGTCCATCGGTTATCCTGCAATCGCTCGGAGGGCGTACCAACGCCCGGCGGACAGATGCAGGCGAGAGAAGCGGGAGGGCCAATGTCACAGCTTGAGGGTAAGGTCGCCGTCGTCACCGGTGGCGGGCGGGGCTTGGGCCGCGCCTATTGCGAGGCGCTGGCGCGCGAAGGCGCTGCCGTGGTCGCCGCCGACATCCGCGACACCACCGAGACGGTGGCTGCCGTCGCCGCCGCCAACGGGCGCATCACCGGCACGGCTTTGGATGCCGCCGACATGGCGAGCTGTGAAGCCATGGCCCGGCACGCGATCGACGAGTTCGGCCGCATCGACGTACTCGTCAACAACGCCGCGCTCTACGGCGACATCCAGGGCGGGCGCTTCGACAGGTTCGATCTGGACGAGTGGGACCGCACCATGGCCGTCAACGTGCGCGGCGTCTGGCAGTGCTGCAAGGCATGCGTTCCGGCCATGCGCGAGGCGGGCGGCGGCTCGATCATCAACATCGCCTCGCTGGCCGCGGTCTACGGCATGCCCTTCGGCCTGCACTACGCGACGTCGAAGGCCGCGGTCATCGGCTTGACCCGCGCGCTTGCCCGCGAACTCGGCCGCGACTGGATCAGAGTCAACGCCATTGCGCCCAGCGCGGTGCTGACCGAAGGCACCGACGACTTCTTCGGGTCCAAGAAGGAGAGGCTGCTGCAGGCCGTCGCCGCCGGGCAGAGCCTGCAGAAGAACCTCACCACCGATGACCTGGTGGGCACCGTGCTTTACCTTGCCTCCGACGCCAGCGGGCTCGTCACCGGCCAGACCCTGATGGTGGACGGCGGCACGGTCTTTCTCTAGAGCATATCTGCCGTCGAGAGAATCGTTTCCGTTCCGCCCTTGGCTCATCCTATCCGCCAAACCGTCACGCCGCCTCGGGCGTCGAGCGCGGCAAGCGCGCGCCCGTCCGGACGCCAGTACAGCTCCTCCCCTATGCCCGCCAGAACCGCGGCCCCGATTGGACGGCCGTTTCCATCCGTCTGAAGCGACCACACCACTACGATGCCATCCCGCGCTGCCGAGGCCAGGCGCATCCCGCGGCGAGCGAAGGCGAGCGTTGTGACAGGTTGAACGTGATGCTCCAGTTCGCCGGGCCGCGTGCCTTCGGGACCACCGCCCTGGAAGCTCCAGACCGTCACGGCGTCGCCTCCGCCGGTGGCCAGGAGCGTGCCCGAGTCATTGAAGGCCAGAGCTGACGGTTTGCCGGGATATCCGGACATCATGGCGTCCTGCTCCGTGGAGCGACGCCAGAAGTGCACAGAGTTGTCCTGGCTGCCGCAGGCAACGATTTCCCCGTCCGGGCTCAGTACCATCGACACCAGGGAGCCCTTCCACTCCAGTTTCTGGCGAAGCTCCCAAGTGGACGCGTCGAAGAACGTCACTCGACCGTAACAGGCCGTCGCCAGCTCCCCTGCGTTGGACCAGGCGATCGCGCTGACGGTGCTGGGATGATCATCGGATCGCCAGACTTCTCCGCCGTCCGCCCCATACGCACGAACCTGCCGGGAGCAGGAGGCCGCCAGCCATTGGCCGTCCGGCGACCACGCCACGTTCTCCACCCAACCGCTGCCGACGTCGATAGCCTGCTTTACCTGACCTTCGGCGACACCCCAGACAAGGACTCGTCCGTCCTGGCCAGCGGTAACGAACGCGGTTCCGCT